>CAZPVX010000012.1:126706-127361 GCA_964590135.1 uncultured Anaerolineae bacterium
ACTCCAGTCAATCGTCGCGCGCCGCCGAGACGAGCAGATCGAGCCGGCTGTCGAGGCGCTCCGCAATCTGCATCACGCTCAACACACCCACGCGGGCGCTGGCGAGTTCAATGGCGAGCGGCATGCCGTCCAGCTTGCGGAAAATGTCAACGATGGCGCTTGCGTTCTCCGGCGTGAGACCAAAATCTGGGCGCGTGCTCCGCGCGCGCGAAGAACAAACGCACGGCGTCATACTGGCTCGCCTCGGCGACCGCTCGAAGTTCCGCCAGCAGTGTCAGGGACGGCACACGATACAGCATCTCGCCCTCGACGCCGAGCGGCTCGCGGCTCGTCGTCAGAATCTTTACGCTGGCATGGCGCAGCAATGATTCGACCAGTTGGGCGCACGCCGCCAGCACGTGCTCGCAGTTGTCGAGCACGAGCAACAGATCTTTTGTGCGCATCCCTTCCAGCAGCGCGTCCATCGCCGGCATGTCTGGCTGCTCGACGACGTTGAGCGCCTTTGCGACGGTTTGCGCTACCAGGGCCGGGTCGGCCAGGCGGGCCAGCTCCACCCAGCACACGCCGTCGGCGAACTGGCCTGCAATTTCCGAGGCGACTTGCTGTCAGGGCCGGTGGTAAAAGTCAGAAAGTTGCCGAGTTAAAAAGTCCACAT
>CAZPVX010000013.1:0-113879 GCA_964590135.1 uncultured Anaerolineae bacterium
CAGGGCTTCTGGCACGTCGTCTCAATGAATGGCTCATCCGCCGAGGTGACGATGAACATCATTCTGCGCGACTTCGAGCGCGAGGGCCTGGCAGCCATCGGCGAACTGTTGCAGAAGGTGTGCGCAGCGGTGCAGGCCGGCGAGCCGCGCGCCCACATCACTTGCAAAATCACCGCGCAATACCGCAACATGCGCTACTGGCTGGAGGACGACATGCGCCCGGTTGACCTCGCCATGCAGGCCTGCCGCGATGTCGGCGTCGAGCCGTACAACCTGCCCACGCGCGGTGGCACCGATGGCTCGCGTCTGACCGAGATGGGCGTGCCGACGCCGAATGTCTTCACCGGCATGCAGGAGATTCACGGACCGCTGGAATGGGTGAGCGTGCAGGACATGGCGCGCGCGACCGAAGTATGCGTGCAGTTGGCCCAGTTGTGGGGCCGTGCGGCAAAGGCACCGGCTTCCGACAAGGCGGCTGCGCAAGGCGGCAAAACACGCGTCGGTGAGGCAACGTCGGATTGGGTGGGTTAAGGCCAGGGGGTAATCATGGAAATATCAATAAAGACAGGCGATGTGCTGACCGAGCCGGCAGATCTGGCTGCGTTGGGTTTGTTCGAGGATGAAGCGTTGCCAGAGATCGTTGCAGGTTGGATCGCACCGGGTGATTTCAGCGGCAAGGCGGGACAAAATGTTCTGCTCTACTCGCGCGGCGATGCGTTGCCGACGCGGGTGTTGTTGCTGGGTCTGGGTCGGCGCGCAGCTTTGACAGTTGAAGGGCTGCGGCAGGCTGCTGCGACGGCGATACAACAGGGGCGCACTCTGCAGGCTGCTTTGGTCGCCATCGGCATGCAGGGTGAATGGCCGATAAGCGCCGCCATTGCTGCTCAGGCAATCGCAGAGGGTGTGATTCTGGGCCAGTATCGCTTCCTGCGCTATCGCACCGACTTGACGCGCGAGCAAACCCATGAGGTGTCGCATGTTGCGCTGTTGACAGGTGATGCAGACGCAGCAGCAGCCCGCGCCGGCGTCGATGTGGGGCGGGCAATTGCGCAGGGCGCAAACTATGCGCGCGACCTGGTGAACACGCCGGGTTATGCGCTGACGCCGGCGGTTCTCGCAGATGAGGCCAAAGCACTGGGTGAGCGCACTGCGCTGAAGGTCACCGTGCTGGACAAGCCTCAACTGATCGAGGGCGGCTATGGTGGCATCCTCGCGGTGGGGCAGGGTTCGGTGAATGATCCCCGCTTCATCATCATCGAGCATGGCGAGGCGAAGGCCGGCGTGCCGACGGTATGTCTGGTGGGCAAGGGTCTCACCTTCGATTCAGGCGGCCTGTCGCTCAAGCCGGCTGAATTCATGACCACCATGAAATCCGACATGGGCGGCGGCGCGGCGGTGCTAGGGGCGATGCATGTGGTGACAGCGCTCGACTTGCCGCTGCATGTGGTGGGTTTGGTGCCGGCGGCAGAGAACATGCCGGGCGCCAACGCGCTGCGCCCCGATGACGTGGTCACCAGCTTGAGCGGCAAAACGATCGAAGTCCTTAACACCGACGCCGAGGGGCGCATCGTCCTGGCAGATGCGCTGCACTATGCCCTGCATTACAAGCCGGATGCCATCATCGAGCTGTCCACGCTGACTGGCGCGATGGTGATTGCGCTGGGCGCGCATGCCACCGGCGTGATGGGCACGAACGAGGCGCTGGTGGAGCAGTTGCGCAAAGCCGGCGAGGCCACCGGCGAGCGGGTGTGGCCGTTCCCGCTGTGGGACGAATACAAGCAGATGCTCAAGAGTGAGGTGGCCGATCTCAAGAACATCGGCGGGCGACCCGCCGGCTCCATCACTGCCGGCGCATTCCTGGCCGCCTTCACTGGCGATGTTCCCTTTGCACATCTCGATATTGCCGGCACCGCCTTCGCTGAGCGGCCGGCCAAGCCCTACCATGCGCCAGGCGCCACCGGCGTTGGGGTTCGGCTGCTGGTCGATTTGCTGAGACAGTACGAACCCATTCAGTCTATGAAGTCGTGATTGAGGCCGGCCGGGTCATCGACTCGGCGCATTGCATCGTTTTAGTTGCCGTTAGTTAACGTGACTTGCTGCCTACACGGTCATGCCCGCCTTCGCGGGAATAACATTGGCTTCCATACCTGAGCAAGTCACATTAGTTATAGGAGGAAAAGAGTCCATGTCAGCCGCAACCGAAGCACCCAAAGAACAATCGGGCTTTCTGGGCCTGGTTGAACGAGTGGGCAACAAAGTGCCCCACCCGGTGATGATGTTCTTGTATCTCATCATTGCCGTCATCGTCCTTTCAGCGGTCCTGTCACTGCTCGGCGTCAGCGTCACGGAGGAAATTGCCGTGCCGCTGCCGCTGCCGGCAGAAGGTCAATATTATGAAGATACCGCAGTGCATGGATATACTGTGGAAGCCGGTCCGTATGAGGAGCATTTCAAGATCGAGAAGGTGAATATCCCCATTCGCAGCCTGCTGAGCATCGAAGGCATCCGCTTCATCTTCACCTCGTTCGTGCCGAACTTCTCTGGCTTCGCCGTCATCGGTGTGACGTTCATTGCGCTGTTGGGCGCGGGTGTGGCCGAAGAAGCCGGCCTGATGGGCGCGCTGATCCGCAAGCTGGTGAAGGTCGCGCCAGTGAATGCGCTCACCTTCATCATCGTGTTCGTCGGCGTGCTGTCGAGCATTGCCTCAGACGCCGGCTATCTGATCCTCATTCCGCTGGCGGCGGCAGCCTTCGCCAGCGTGAAGAAACACCCGCTGGTTGGCCTGGCTGCGGCCTACGCCGGCGTCGCTGCCATCTTCACTGTGAACGTCGTGCCGGGCCCCATCGATGCGATGTTGACGGAAATCACCAATGAATCGATCGCGCTCGCCAACGGTCAGCCGCTCACCATCGGCGCGAACCTGTTCTGGGGCATCGGTTCGGCCATCGTGATGGCGATCGTGGCGACCATTGTCACCAACCGCATCATCGCGCCGCGCCTGGGTGAATACACCGGCCCCGCCACCGTTGCATCGGATGGTGACAAGCCGGCGTTTGACGAGGCCACGGAATCGCGCGGTCTGCGCTCGGCGCTGTATGGCTTCCTCGGAGTGCTGGCGCTGGTGTTGCTGCTCACGCTGCCGCCCGGTGCGCCGTTGCGCCTGCCCGAAGGCGCCACCGGCAACTCGCCGCTCATGGACAGCCTGCTCTTCGTCATCACGCTGTTCTTCTTGATCGCCGGCATCGCCTTCGGCAAGACCGTCGGCACGATCAAGACCAGCGGCGATGTGATCAAGGCGGTGACGAAGACCTTCGCCGGCCTGGCCGGCCTGGTGTTCATGCTGTTGATGATCAGCCAGTTCATCGCGCTGTTCAACTACAGCAACCTGCCGCGCGTGATCGCCGTTACGCTGGCCGGCGTGCTGGAAACAGCCAATATCGGCGCACTGCCGCTTCTTATCTTGATGACGATCGTGATCATCCTGCTCGACTTCATCATGCCTGGCTCGGTGCCGAAGTGGGCGATCTTCGCGCCGATCTTCGTGCCGCTGTTCATGCGCTTGAACGTCGCACCGGAGTCAGTGCTGGCTGCCTATCGCATCGGCGACTCGCCGGTGAACCCGATCACGCCGCTGATGGTGTATCTGCCGTTCATCCTGACCGTGGCGCAACGCTACGACAAGAAGGCCGGCATCGGCACCATCATCTCGCTGATGCTGCCATACACCCTCATCCTCACCATCGCGTGGATCGTGCTGTTGATCGTGTGGTTCGTGTTGAACATTCCGCTGGGGCCGGGCTATCTCCCGCAGTTGCCCACGCCATAAGCTCCGTTTGATTGCGCCGGCGCTCGACGGTGGCACTGCTGCCGTCGAGCGCCGGCGTTTTTAATGCATATACTGCATCGCTGTATGAGTGATTTTTGGATTGTCGTCTTCATTGCCGCGCTTTCAGCGTTTCTTACCTACCTCGGCGCGCCGCTGGCCGAACTGTTTGAGGTGCCGCACAGAGTTGTGAGCGGCGCGCTGCAGTTCGCAGCCGGCGTCATCGCTGCGCTCGTGTTCATCACCCTCATGCCGCCGGTGGTGCGGCATGGCGATCTGTTCGGCGTGGCGCTGGCGTTCTTCGTCGGCGGCGCCATCTTTGTATTTTTTGAATACTTCTCAGCGCGCCGGCAAGCCGCAAAACCGGCGCAGGAAGGTGCCAACCCCATCTCATTGGGTCTCTACATCGGCATCCTCGTCGACCTGGTGGTGGACGGCATCGTGATCGGCATCGGCGCAACGCTGACCCTCGGCACGGGCATCGCGCTCGCGCTCGGCATGGCGGTCAGCACCCTGCCGCTGGCATTCGTCACCATCTCGACTGCCAAAAAGCAGGGCGTTGCCAAGAGCAAGCGCCAGGTGCTGTCGATCCTGTTCTTCGTATGCGTGATGGCCGGCGCGCTGCTGGGCTATCTGGTTTTGCGCGACATGCCGGCGGCCACGCGCATGTTGCTGATTGCGCTGGCATCCGGTTTCCTTATCACCACGGTGACGCAGAGCATGATCCCTGAGGCAAACAAGGAGGGTGAGCCGAGCTTCGCCGGCGTCTTCTTCGTCGGCGGCATGTCGATCTATGCGCTGCTGTCGTTTGTCTTGAAGTAGCGATGTGGCGTTCGCGCCATGATTTTCATGCCTGAAAATTTTGAGGTCCCGCTCTATCTGGAGTGGGTGGCGACTTTCTCCTGGGCGCTCAGCGGCGCGCTTGTTGGCGTCAAGCGCGAATTCGACGAAGTCGGCGTGTTCGTCATCGCTGTTGTGTCGTCGTTTGGCGGCGGCATCATCCGCGACGGCCTGTTCCTGCAGCGCCCGCCCGTCGTTGGCACCAACCAGAGTTATCTGATCATCATCGCGGCGGCGGTGCTGCTCATGCTGGTGCTGGGTCGCTTCATCATCCGCCTGCCCTATCTTGGAAAGATCATCGAATTGATCGACGCTGTCGGCACGCCGGCGTTTTGTATCGTCGGGGTGCAGTTGGCGTTGAGCTATGGTTATCCGATCACCGGCGTGCTACTGTTGGGTGTGATCAGCGGGGTGGGCGGCGGCATCCTGCGCGATCTGATGACAGCACGCGTGCCGGCGGTCTTGCAGCCTGGCCAGTTCAGCACGCTGTTCGTGCTGATGGCGTGCATCCTTTTTCTTGCGTTGGAATTTTTGTTGCTGCTGCCGCCCGACACAGCCGGCTGGATTACGGTGGTGACATTCTTCGTCGCCCGCACCATTACCATCCGTTTCAACTGGCGCACAGTGCCGGTCACCGAATCGCCGTTGTGGCGGCAGCTGGGCCGGTAATCGAATGAGAAGGAGAAAAAATCACGATGACTAGAAGACTTTCCAGCACCGCGTTGACGGTGTGCGCAGCAACGCTGCTGATTGCTGCCTGCCGGCCTGCGCCGGCAACCCCGCCGGCAGCCACGTCGACAGTGGCGCCGACAGCAGCGCCAGCAGAGACGCCGGCAACGCTGCCACAGACGACCAGCGACGATCTGTCGAGGATTCTTGCCTCTGGCGTGTTGACGGTTGGTGTGTCTGCCGACTACCCGCCCTTCTCCTTTTACAACAGCGATTTCGAGATCGACGGTTTCGAACCGGCACTCATCGAGCATCTGGCTGGCAAGATCGGCGCAAAGGTCGATCTCAACGATTTCGCCTTCGAGGGCCTGCTCTCGGCATTGCAATTGGGACAGGTGGATGCGGTGATTGCCGCTGTGTCTGTGACACCGGAGCGCGAGGCGCTGGTCGACTTCACCAACCACTATTACATCGGGGCCGACGGCGTGCTGGGCCAGGCCAATGCCCAGCCGATCAGCGGCACGCAGGCACTGGCCGGCAAGCGCGTCGGCGCGCAACGCGGCTCGGTTTACGACACCTATCTCCAACAAAACCTGGTCGAGCCTGGCCTCTCGCGACCATCCGACATCTTTCTCTATACCAACGTTGATGACGCCGTGCGCGATCTGAAATCGCAGCGGTTGGATTACGTCGTGATTGACCGCACCGCCGCGCGCAAGATTGCGCGAGCTGAAGGGCTGAAGGTGGTTGGCGAGGGTTTCCATCCGCAGCAATTTGCCATTGCGGTGCGCAAAGGCTCGAATCTGCGCGCTGCATTGAACGATGCCTTGCTGCGGGCGCAAAGCGACGGCACGGTGTCGGCCTTGATCCAACAGTATCTGAACGTGAATCCCGATGATATCGAGCCGGTGCCGACGGCTGTTCCGCCGACACAGGCGCCGGCTGCCACGAATACGCCGGCCCCCGCTGCTACCACTGCGCCGCCGGCCTGCGTGAACGGCGCCGCCTTCGTGGCCGATCTGAATCTGGACGATCACAACATGACCGCGCCGCCGGCGATGCAGCCGGGCCAGCGCTTCACGAAGGGTTGGCGCTTCCGTAACAGCGGCAATTGCAACTGGGCGGCCAGCTTCTTCCTCGGCTTCGTGTTTGGCAATGTATCCGGCGCGCAGATGGGCGGCCAACCCACGCCGGTGGGCCGCATCGTTGCCCCCGGGCAGACCATTGACATCAACGTCAACCTCATCGCGCCGAACCAGCCTGGCACCTACCAGGGCTTCTGGCAGATGAATGACGCCAATGGCAACCCATTTGGCGAGCGCGTGTGGGTCGGCATCATTGTGCCGAGTCTGCTGACGCCGACGCCGCTGCCCACGTCTACGCCGGTGCCAGGCATCACCTTCACCGCCGATCGTTTCAGCATCACGCAGGGTGAATGCGTGACCTTCCGCTGGAACGTGCAGGGTGTGAGCGGTGTGTGGTTCCACCCGGTGGATCGGCCGTACCAGAATTACGGCGTGCCGGGTCAAAGCTCGCAGATGCAATGCCCGCAGCAGACAACGACCTTTGTGCTGCGCGTGCAACTCAATGATGGCACGGTGAAGACGCAGAACATCTCGATCAGCGTCGCGCCGGCGCAGGCCAACGACATCTCCATCGGCGCATTCACGTCGCAGTCGGAAGGCAACGGTTGCGTGTTGCTGATGTGGTCGATCAACGGACATGTCACGCGCGTGTCGCTGATGCGCGGCGATCAGATCATCTGGGATGGCGCGCCGGTCACTGGCAACTATAGTGACTGCACGCCCGGCAACGGTCTGGTCAACTACACGCTGCAGGCGTTCGCGCCGGACAACTCGGTGACGCGCGCCACGCAGACGATCTATGTGGGTGGGCCGGGCTTGCCAACGCCGATCCCGTAGGTTTTTTGAACAACCGCCCAAGATGTCACAAATATCTTGGGCGGTTGTTCTCGCACTGCATCATGTCGGCCAGACAACACGCCCGTCACCGGCCACGACCAGCGCGCCGCGCGCCGGCGCAGCCGCAGAATCTCATCGAGCGCATGCTCGATCCCATTGATGAGTTGTCGCAGGTGATCTACAGCATCTTGATCCTGCTCACCTTCACGCTGGCATTTCGTATCTTCAAGCTGCAAAGCGGCGCCGGCGTGCATCTGGAAAGCGAGCAGGTGCGCGAGTTGTTGTTGGCCGCCTTCGGCGCGGCGATGGCGTGGGGCATCATCGACGGGTTGATGTATGTGCTGACTTCTGTGTTTGAGCGCAGCGAAAAGCAGCGGATGCTGCGAACGGTGCAATCTGCGCCGGGTGACGCTGAGGCGATTGCAGCCATTGCCAACGAACTGGATTTCACGCTGGAGCCGATTACCACGGAGGGCAAGCGCCAGGCGTTGTATGGCGATGTGCTGGAGTATCTGCGCGAGAGCCGGCCGCAGCACATCGGGCTGAAGCGCGAGGATTTGCTGGGCGGGGTCGGCACTTTGCTGGTGGCCATCGTGGCAGCCATTCCGCCACTGGCGCCGTTTGTGCTGATCTCCGGCAGCCCCTTTCTGGCTTTGCGCGCATCGAACGTGGTGTCGTTCGTCGTGTTGTTCATCAGCGGCTGGCGCTGGGGCCGGCGCACCCATTCCAATCCGTGGTTGACCGGGCTCACGCTCATGCTCGCCGGCGCAGCCATGGTGCTGATCGCCATCCCGCTGGGCGGCTGAATCGCTCGTTCGTCTATGTCGCTTTTCATAGGAATTGTCACCCATGATCGTAGAGCTTTTACCCATCGTCCTGGCTTCGATGATGCTGCCGGCATGGATCATCATCACGTTGCTGTTGCTGCGCGGGCAGGGCGGTGTGATGAAGGCCGGCCTGTTCGCCGCCGGTGCCATCCTCGTCCGCTCGCTCATCATCTTCCTCTTGCATTTTGTGTTCGCCTCGGCGGCAGATCGGGAAGATGCAGAAAGTGCCGGCCTTATCTCATCTGCGTTGCTCATGCTCGTCGGCGGTGTGCTGCTCATTGCTGCCTACAAAAAATGGCGCAAGGAAGAAGACCCGGATGGGCCGCCGCCGAAGTGGATGGAGACGCTGGGCAGCATGACAACACCCAAGGCGTTTGGCTTTGGCGCGCTGTTCATGCTGGTCGCGGTGAAGCAGTGGGTGTTCACCCTGACGGCTATCGCCATCGTCGAAGAGGCGAAATTGCCCGCTGGCGAAACGCTGCTGGCGTTTGTGTTCTTCGTGCTGGGGTCGATGGCGCTGGTGTTGCTGCCGGTTATTCTCTCGGCCATTGCGCCCAAGCCGGCTGCGCAAGCGCTGGAAAAGACGATGGGTTTTCTGGAGCGCTACAACCGTCCTATTACCGTCGGCGCGTCGCTGATCTTCAGCGTGTGGTTCCTGTTCAAGGGCATCACAGGGTTGATGGGCTGAGCCGATCGCGCGCGGCGGCAAAACTGCGGGCTTGCATGGGCGCTGCGTTTCGAATCAGCCCGCTGCCTCGCCTCTATGAATCGGTTGCGGATGGTTGCTGCGCCGGCAATGTCATATTCGACTTGGCGAGCAACACGAACACCGCGCCGATCGCCATGGCGATGCCGAAGGCGAGATACATGTTGCTCAAGCCGGCCATCCACGCGCTGGCGTAATCGATCGGCACGATCTGGGCTGCCTGCGGCAAGGCGGCATAAGCTGCCTGCGCGGCGCGGGTGGTGTAGTTGGGCAGCGCTGCCACCACCATATCGATGGTCGCCGGGTTGATGCCGGCTTCCTGCAACGTGCCGATCATCGACGCATCGGCCAGCCGCATGACGAAGCCGCTAGAGACTGCGATGCCGAGCGCATAGCCCATCTGGCCGGTGGCATTGTTCACCGCCGCTGCTGCGCCGGTCAAATTCGCCGGCGGCGCAGACAGCACCACCTGCGCGCGCACTGGCGTGGCCAGACCGAAGCCGGCGCCCATCAAAAAGATCGGCGGCAGCATCCAGAGGTAGGGCGTGTCGCCGCGCATGAGCGCCATGAGCAACATGCTCAACGCCATCAACCCCATGCCGCCGGCCAGGGTATTGCGCACTCCCAATCGCTGCGCGATGCGCAGCACCAGGAACGACCCCAGCAGCAAGCCGATCACGTAGGGCGCAATGCGCAGGCTGTTGATGAACCAGTTGATGCCCAGCACTTCGGAATTGAACGTCCAGAATTCAAACAGGAACGCGCCCTGGATGCCGCTCATCAACATGCCGGCCAGGACGGCAATTGCCACATCGCCGCTGCTGAAGATGTCATTGCTGCCATACAGCCGGCGGCGCTGCGCCCACCAGCGCACGATTGCGCCAATCAGTAACAGTGAAATTGCCACCAGCAGCACCAGGAGCAGATTTGTCAGCAGCGACACCGCGCCGAAGATAAGGAAGGCGATTGCAAAGATGATGCCGAGCAGCAGCAGATTCACGAGAGCGACCGATCGTCCGCCGACCACGGCGCGGCTCTCTGGCGCATGTCGCAATACCAGCGCCATCGCCACCGCGCTCAATGCCACCACCGGCATGAACGACAGCCACTCCAGATGTACGCGCTCGAAGAAGTAGGTGAAGACAGATGACAGCAGCATGGCGACGCTGCGAAAGCCAAACAACATGCCAAAGGCAAATGGCCGGATGGCTTGATCGAAGCTCAATGTGACGATGGCGACGCACATCGAGAGCGTAAATGCGCTGGCGACGATGTTGAGGCGATGCAGCGTCAGATAGGCCGGCGTGCCAAGCGTGAATGCACCCAGCAGGTTCATCACCAGCATCGTGCCAAGCCCGATGAGCAGCACGCGCCGCCGGCCAAACAGATCGCCAAACGTCCCGCCGGCCAGTGTCATCACGGCGATAAGCAGATATTCGACTGCGACGACCAGCGGCGCACTGCTGTCACTCTCGCGCAGGAACGATTGCACCTCGTTCGAGGTGAGCGAGAAGAACGGCGGGTCAATGGCCGAAGCGATCGCCGCGATGACACAGGCAAGCAACAAGCGCAGCGTGCCGCGATCCTGGCTGAAAAATGCCTGCAACTGGCCGCCCAGCGGCGCCCTGATCTGCGTGGCGTCAGTTTGACTGGATGCAGCTGAATTCATGATGGGCGGATGCCAGCACGCACCGCGCAAGCTGAAGCAAAGAGGCTCATGCCGAGGTGGCGCGAGAGATATTTTGCCGCAAGTTGCCCCTTCACACTATTGCCGGCGGCGTCGAGCCGCGGCCCAAAGGTGCCAAGTCCGCCCTTGCCTGGCGACACCGTCAGAATGCCACCGCCAATGCCGCTCTTGCCTGGCAGACCGATGTTGTACAACCAGTCTCCCGATGTCTCATACATGCCGGCGGTGGTCATCACTGCGAGCGCCGGCTCACACACGGTTGCATCGACCACGCGCATGCCTGTCACGGGATTCACGCCGCCGTTTGCCAGCGTCGCAGCCATCACTGCAAGGTCCCTGGCAGTCACCTGCAACGAGCATTGGCGCGTGTAAAGATCGACCGTCTGCGCCGGCTCATCATATAGTGCGCCAACTGCTTGCAGCGCGCGCGCGATGTCACGGTTGCGGTGGTTGCTCTCCGATGCGCATGCGTAGACATACTCATCCACTGTCAGGGTGTGGCCGGCGAAGCGCGACAGTCCCTCGTGGATGAAGCGCCATTTCTCATCGGCGGTTGCGCCGGGGGCCAGGCTGGTGGTGGCGATGGCGCCCGGATTGACCATCGGGTTTGTCAGTCCGTCGGGGCGCAACGAGATGGCCGTCAGCGCGTTGAATGCCTGGCCGGTGGCATTGGCGCCGATCTTTGCATGTGCTGTCGCCGGCCCAATCGCCTCGCAGATCAGCGCAAACACCAACGGCTTGGACACTGACATGATCGTGAATGGCGAATCTGTGTCGCCGGCGACGTGCATGGTGCCGTTGACTTTGGCCAGGCACACACCGAACATGTCAGGTGGCATCTCGGCCAGCGATGGATAGACATCACTGTTCTGGCCGTCAGTATTTGTGCGGTAGCGACGATACGCTTCATCCACCAGCGCCTGCACCTCATTGGCCGGCGGCAGGTGGCCAGTGGACACATAGCTTGCGCCGGCGTCTGGCAGAGTGTCATTCGTGGGCAATGTCATGTTTGGGCATTCCTATCTGGGGCAGGGGCATAGGTTAACGTGACTTGCTACCCAGGCATGGAAGCCGATGTCACTCCCGCGAAGGCGGGAATCCGGCCCTTTTGGGCTAAGTCCAGGTCTGGATGCCCACTTTCGTAGGCATGACGGTATAGGTGGCAAGTGACGTTAGATTAAACCAAAACACGGTCGGTTGCCAGTGAACCAGCAACCGACCGTGTCAACAAACACAGTTGCCCGGCGAGCCTACTCGTCGCCGAACTCTGCCTTCAGCTTGTCTTCCTGTTCCTTCGACAGGTTGCTGGCGATCAGCTCCGCCTTGGGCAGATTCGCCTTCATCTCGTCCAGCACGCGATCGACTACGGCATTGCTGCTAAGCAGGAACAGCGCAGATGTGCCTTCGGTCACCTTCTCGCGGGTTTCCTTGATGAACTTGTCATCGATGCCGTAATCGGCAAATTTGCCCGACAGGCCGCCCATCAGCGCGCCGACGGCTAGGCCAAAGAAAGGCACGAAGAAGAGCAGGCCGAACAGCATGCCCCAGAACGCGCCATTCAGCGCGCCGGCGCCGGCCAGATTCACTGCCTGCCTGGTCTTGGGCTTCTTTGCGCCCTGCGGCCAGCTCACGATGGCGGCATCTTGCAGTTGGATCAGGTTTTGCTTCTGCAGGCTTTGCATGAGCGCCAGCGCCTTCTCGGCGCCATCCGATACATCGAACTTCAGAACGGTCAACGTTGCCATATCTTTTTCCCGGTTGTTTCCTTGTGTTGAATAAACTACTGTGCGCGGCGCAACACGACTGCCATCGCGTCGTCCTTGGTGCGGAGGGTGAGCATGTCCCCATCGAGCTGGATGGTCGCCGCGGATTCGAGCGCCTTGAGGAACTGCGCTTCCTGCTCCATCACGCCGGCGGGATCGGCGCACATCTTCATCGTGCTGGCCAGCGGGCCGATGGCGATTGTGTCGTCCTTCTGCGTGTAGCTGCCGGTGAAGTTATTGCAGCCGGCGCTGCCACTCAATGTGCCGTCATTGCCAAATGCCACCGTCAGCGTCGTGCCATCGATCAAACTGACGACGGCCTGCTTGCCGTTGTTGATACTGGTCACGTCCCACTTGGTGCCGGCCAGATCGTTGCTGAGCGCAGTGAAGGTGATGAGTGTTGCACCCTTCTCGTCCATGAGTGACAGTTGCCCATTCATCACAGCGTGCGTCTTTGCGGCGGCAAGCGCCTGGCCGAATGCGCCGGCCTGCTTCATGATCGGCTCGGGGCAGGCCATCATGGTGCCTGCGAGCGGCCCAAAGGCGATTGCAGAGCCATCCACCGAAACGGTGGTCATGAAGCGGTTGCAGCCATCGCTGCCGCTGCCTCGGCCATCTTCGCCGATGTTCAGCGTTGCCTGTGAGCCTTGTATTGGCGGGTTGCCGCCCAGGGTCTCCAGCACCCAGTGTGTGCCAGCCAACGGGCCGGCCGGCGCGCTGGCGGATGAGTCGGTTTGTGCGGGCATGTCCTTGTTGTCAGCCTTCGGCGGTGGCGCCGGCGGCAATGCACACGCGGTGAGTGCAGCAGCCAATGAGATTCCCAGCAGTAACGTGGTCAGGTTTTTTCTTGTCATGTTTATTGAATGTGGGCAGCCCAGGCCAGCGCCGCCACCCGTAGAAACCCGATGACCTGCGCAGCCGCGCTGCGATTGCGATGAAACAAAAGCCCATTCTACGCGATTGATGCAGCGAAATCCAATCTGGCAGGGTGGCCGTGTCGATCATCTCGGGCGAGCGCGCCGCCGGCCGATAGCGAGAGTTGTGTTTGCTCAGCGAGGCGGCTGTTTGTCGTTGCAGGCAGCGCGACTTGCGTCTTAAAGCGCAAGGCGGAATACAGGTGGTATCGAGAGAACCCCAGACGAACGATGCCATGCACTGCATCGCCGATCTGGATTCTAACGTTAATCCACCCAGCCGCACAGGTGTTTACAGCTTCTTGATTTTCTCGTCGATCTCGGCCATGCGGCCTTCCACGCTATCCTTGAAGCGCTTGAGCGACTCGGAGAATTCATCAGTTGCGTCAAGCAATTCCTGCGCCATCTGCGAGGGCGTCTTGATGTTGAGCGGGTTGTTTGGGTCGCGGGCAGATTCGGGTAGTTGCGCCAGCGCGAAGCCGGTGAATGCGCCATCTGTTGCGCGCGTCAGCTCGCGCGTGCCCGTCACCGCATCGCGGTTGAGCGGGCCGTAGATGTGAGGGAAGGTCAACGCCGGCTCATTTGCGAGGAGCGCCTCATCTGGCTCGGAAGTTGCCGGCGGGCTGTCAAATTCGACCTGCGCTTCGGGCGGCATGGCGTTCACTGCGCTGTCCGTTGCAGCCGGCGCGGGTGAAGCCGGCGCTTCCCACTTCACTGGCGCGGTCACTTTGCTCTCATCGATCTCCAGCACCAGAAAATCGCCGGCTTGATCTTTATAGAACAGGTTGGCGACGATCAGCATCAGGTCGTCGCCGGCAGTGCAGTGGATGAACCCCTCGCGCGCCAGACTCGCTGGTTTCAGCGGTTCCGCCGCCGGCTGCGCCTGCCATGCCTCGTAGTCTACCTTGCTGATCAAATGCAAAATCGTTGCCATGATTCACCTTCACACAAGCACACAAGATCACACGTGGATGCTATTCGACATCCTTGACCTGCTCTTCAGGGTCGAGCATGGCCGGCGTCATAGCGTTGCGGCGCGCCAGCTTCGCCATGAAAATGCTGAACACATATAGCAGCAGCAGCGGCACCATCACGATGCTCATGTTGATTGGGTCAGGCGTGGGCGTGATCAGCGCGGCGATGACTGCAATGATGACGATGGCCCAGCGCCACTGCTTCTGCAGCACGCGCGCGTTGATGACATTGGCCTTCGCCAGAATGAAGATGATCAGCGGCATCTCGAATGCGACACCCATCCAGAACATGACGCCGGCGACAAACGGGATGTATTCATCCGGGGTCAGGTCATACTTGAAGACCGATGGGAAGATGCCGGTGAGGAAGCCGACCGCCGCTGGCAGCATGACGAAGAACGCAAACGTCGCGCCGAGCATGAACAGCAGGAAGCCGAACGGCAGGCCGATCAAAATCCATTTCTTCTCGTTCGGCATCAGGCCGGGGAAGATGAACGCCAGAATCTGATACAGGATGAACGGCAATGCCAGCACCATGCCGACGGTGAGCGATATCGTGAAGACATTGGTCAACGATGATGTTGGGCTGGTGACCAGCAATGGCCGCGCGCCATACGGCCCGAGCAGGATGTGGATGATGCGCTCCGCAAAAAAAAGGCCAACCGCCGCGCCAAGCACCAGCGCAATGACGGCTTTGAAAAGGCGATCCCGCAACTCGCGCAGGTGGTCAAGCAGGGTCATACCCTCTTCAAGCTCTTCCGGGGTAAGGTCTTGGGCCATGGTCTTTAGTCCGCCGTGTTATACATCAGAACGATGATTGAAAGATGAAAACAACCTGCTCCCAATCTGACGGCAAAGAGATGGGATGCACAAGCAGGGATGGGTGATTTGAGATCGGAGGTCAGCCGCGCCACGGACTGTCATCGTCCAGCTTGTCTGCGCGCACTGCCGCGCCCACACTCGCCCACGGGTTGTCGTCGGCCAGATAGATCGGGCTGGGAGCAGATGGTGACATGGCCTTGTGCGCCACATAGGCCTTGCCTGTGCCATTGGTTGCCGGCTTGGTGATCGCCGGCGGGGCGATGCTGTTCGCGCCGTTGCTGGCTGCAACAACAGCGGCAGGCGTCGTTGCCGCTGCAAAAGGCTGCTGCGATGGGGGCTCCGGCGCAATCGGCTGCAGGGCAATCGCCTTGTTCACATCGTCGGCATAGGGTTTGAGCAACGACCGGATGTCCGCCGCTTCGCGAATGGCGTCCACCTCCTGTCGAATCTCGCGCGTCACCTGGTCGATGTCCTCGGCGATGGGCTGCAATTCGGTTTGAAATTCCTTGGTGAAGGCGATGTAGGTGAGCCGCAATTTGCGCAGGGCATTGCCCATCCCGCGCGTCAGTTCGGGCAGGCGCTCCGGCCCGAAGATCAAGAGCGTCAGCACAAGGATGACGATGACCTCCAGCGGGCCGATGCCAAATATCGTTCCGTTCATAGGGATGCTGCCGCGCCCAGCACGCCGTTGATGAATCGTGCGCTGGTGTCGCTGCCAAAATCTTTTGCTAGATCGACCGCTTCATTGATCGCAGCTTTTACCGGCACATCACCAAAGCGCATTTCCCACAGCGCGATGCGGAGGATGTTGCGATCAATCGCTGCCAGCTGCGCGACCGGAAAATCCGGCGCCAGATCGCTGATCAGCTTGTCCAGGCCGGCCTGTTCGACGGTCACGCCGCTCACCAATTGTGAAGCGTAGCTGCGCAGCCCGTCGGCCAGCGACCCGTCTTGAAAATGGCGGCTGAGGATGACGCCGGCGTCGCGCTGGGCTGTGTCGGCTTCATACAACACTTGCAGCGCAAGCACGCGCGCCTCATGCCGTGACATCTTCAAAATACACATCGACTGCGGCAACGCGCAGCCCCACTATTTCCTCTACCGATTGAGCAACTTCTGTTTGTATCTGCCGGCCCAGATCCGTCAGCGTCACATCCGCAGCCGCAACCACGTGCAGCCGCGCGCGCACTTCACCGTCCGCCATGCTCACTTCCACGCCGCGGAAGTTGTCCCGCGTGCGCAGCGAGCCGGAGTGATCGACCAGCGCGCGCACGCTTGGCAGCGCCAGCACGGTGTTTCGCACGATCATGCGAATGACATCGGGTGAGATGGTGACGTTGGATTGGGACATGACCGTTGGTTGCCAGAGAATTGACAGGCCGGCGTTCGGAGCATCTCGCAGCGCGTTGTGATGCGCTCGTGATCGCGCCGATGCCGCAACCCGATCTGGCAACCTGAAAAATGAAACCGATAGCAATCGCCTATCACTAAAAACCAATAACAAATCACTCTTATCGATCGCAACCTATTGCATCACCAGTCCGCCATCCACAGTCAGCACGGCGCCGGTGATGAAGGCAGCCTCATCGCTCGCGAGGAATGATACAGCATACGCCACCTCTTCCGGTGTGCCAAAGCGCCCCAGTGGTGTGGCCTTGATGGCCAATTGCTTCTGCTCGTCGGTCAGCACGTCGGTCAGCGCAGTGGGGATGAAGCCGGGCGCAACGCAGTTCACAGTGATGTTGCGCGAGCCAACTTCCTTGGCCAGCGATTTGCTGAAGGCGATCACACCGGCCTTCGCAGCGGCGTAGTTGGTTTGCCCGCCCTGGCCGGCCAGCCCCACCACCGAACTGATGTTGATGATGCGCCCGCCGCGCGCGCGGATCATCGGCTTCACGGCAGCCTTGCAGCAGTTGAACACGCTCTTCAGGTCAGCGTCGATCACGATGTCCCAGTCGGCTTCGCTCATCATCATGAGCAGCGTGTCGCGGGTGGTGCCGGCGTTGTTCACCAGAATGTCGAGTTTGCCAAAGGCGTCGGTGCAAGCCTTGACCAGCGCGCCGGCTTCACTGGCCTGGCTCACGTCGGCCTTGAAGGCGATGGCCTTGCCGCCGGCGTCGCTGATGGCTTTGACTACTTCCAGCGCCGCCGCCTCGCTGCTGTTGTAGTTCACCACCACCGCTGCGCCGCGCTTTGCCAACTCGGTGGCGATGGCGCGACCGATGCCGCGCGATGCGCCCGTGACGATCGCTGATTTGCCTTGAAGTTGAGTCATGTTCATCAATTTTGAAGCCAAAATATTGAATGCTGGATTTGATCAAACCGCAACGTTCGTCATTAAAAAATCATCCAATTGCTCTCGTGTCGGCGCCATCCACCGTGCGCTTGATCAGGCCACATAGCACGTCCTTTGGTCCAAGCTCCACAAAATGCGTCACGCCTTGCGCTGCCATGTGGCGCACGCTGTCGGTCCAGCGCACCTGCGAGGTGAGTTGCGCTGTCAATTCGGCGCGGATGGCGTCGGGTTGGGTGACGGGCTGGGCGCTGGTGTTGGCGATGACAGGGATGACAGCCTCGCTGATCGGCGTGCCAGCTACCACGCCGGCAAACTCGTCCCGAATGCCTGCCATCAGCGGAGAGTGCGAAGCGATGCTGACGTTGAGCGGCAGCGCGCGCTTGGCGCCCTTGTTTTTGGCGATGGCGCACGCGGCGGCCACGGCGGCCTTGTCTCCAGAGATCACGATCTGGCCAGGGCTGTTGTCGTTGGCCAGCACGACTGGCGCGCCGGCCTGTGCGCTGGCCTCATCGCATGCGGCTTGCAGCGTCGCTGCATCCATGCCGATGATCGCGGCCATGCTGCCCGGATTGCGCTCGCCAGCCAGCTTCATCAACTCGCCGCGCCGGCGCGCCAATCTCACGCCGTCCTCGAAGGTGATTGCGCCGGCGGCGCACAGCGCGCTCAATTCACCCAGACTGTGGCCGGCCATCATCGCCGGCGCTTCAATCTCACCCGACATCTTCACCATCTCATAAGCTGCGATGCTGTGGGTGAAGATTGCCGGCTGCGTATTCATCGTGTCACCCAGTTCGGCGTCGGGGCCGACCCAGCACACCTGCGAGAGCGCAAAGCCCAGCGCGGCATCTGCGCGTAGGAAAAAACCCTTGACCACGGGCCGCAGCGCGGCTAATTCTGCGCCCATGCCGACGAATTGCGAACCCTGTCCGGGGAAAACGTAGGCCGTTGTCATGCCTGATGAAAAGGTGAAAAAGTGAAAAGGTGAAGAGGTGCGTGAGGCCATCTCACAATTTCACCACTTCACCTTTTTACGCTGTCGGCTGCTTATTTCTTGTTCGTCTTTGTGTCATCGCCGCCGATGTTCACAACCATGCGACCCTTGTAGTAGCCGCAGGACGGGCAAACGATGTGCGCCGGCTTCTTTTCGCCGCAGTTGTCGCACGAAACCAGTTGAATCGGGGTGATCGCGTCATGCGCGCGGCGGCGGTGTGTGCGGCCCCAGGAAAACTTGCGCTTTGGTAGTGGACCCATGTCAATCAAACTCCTTCAAATTTGTACGCAGCCGCAGTGCGCGATGCGCCGGCATGCGAGATTCTCGCCTGTAAAAAGCGCATCATTGTATCGCAATTCCGCGTGCCGGCGCAAGCGAAAAAGAGCAGGGATGCGCGTGGGTTGCCCAATGCTGCAGGGCCGGCCTGCAGGCAATCACCCGCCCAACACCGCGCCGGCGAGCGCAGGGTGGCCGCGCGCAAAATCGGCTGCATCCATCACGCGCTTGCCTTCCAATTGCACTTGCACCAGTCGCAGCAGGCCATCGCCGCACTGCACATACACATGGTTGCGATCGATCAGCACCGCGCCGTTTTGCAGCTTGTCTCTGTGGTCGGTCATGCCAATCTCAGCGCGCAGCACCTTCAGTTGCTTGCCCTGCAAGGTGGTGAATGCCGAAGGCCACGACGACATGGCGCGCACGTGTCGCTCAATGGCCGGCGCGTGCAGCGACCAATCGATCTTGCCGGCTTCCTTCTGCAAGCGCGGCGCAAGCGTCACATGCGCCGCATCTTGTCTGCGCGGCGCAATCTCATGCGTCAGCCATTTGGGCAGTGTTTCCTGCAACAGCGCTGCGCCAGTCTGTGCCAGCCGGCTGGTCAGCGTATCGGTGGTGTCGTCATAGCGGATGGCCTCTTCGCGTTGCGTGAGGATGGGGCCGCTGTCGAGGCCGGCTTCCATGATCATGATGGTGATGCCGGTGGCTGCGTCGCCGGCGGCGATGGCTGCGCTGATGGGCGATGCGCCGCGCCAGCGTGGCAGCAGCGAGGCATGCACGTTGAGGCAGTTGTGGTGCGGGATATCCAGCACGTTTTGGCGCAGGATCTGCCCAAAGGCTGCCACGACGATCACGTCCGGTGCCAGTTCACGCAACCGCTCCACCTCTTCTGTCGGTTTGAGTGTTGCAGGTTGCAGGATGTTGAGCTGGTGTTGCAGCGCGAATTCCTTGACGGCAGAGGGCTTGAGCGCCTTGCCGCGGCCAGCCGGCGCATCGGGCTGCGTCACAACGGCTGCGATGTCATAGCCGGCATCCACCAGCGCGGCCAGCGATGGCACTGCAAACGCCGGCGTTCCCATAAAGATCACTCGGGTCATGGAGGAAGTTATATCAGGTCGACCTGATCGATCTGGCTATCCCTTCACTGCGCCTTCCAACATCGCCTGGAAGAAGGTGTGACGCGCGGCGAGGAACACCACGATCACCGGCAGCATGACCAGCACGCACGCCGCCGCCAACACCTGGTAGTTGATCAGGTTGCTGCCGGTCAAATCGTACACGCCGACGATCACGCTGCGCAAGTTCTGGCGCGACGTGCCGACGATCAGATAATTTGCGATGAACTCATTCCAGATGCCGACGAAGGTGAGCAAAAAGGCTGCCAGAAGACTTGGCATGGCCAGTGGCACGATCACACGTGTCAGCGCCTGCGCCGGCGATGCGCCGTCGATGAATGCCGCCTCTTCCAACTCGTGTGGAATCGTGTCGAAGAAGCCCTTCACAATCCAGATGCTGAGCGGCAGGAAGAAGCCGGCGTAGATGCACACCAGCGTGATGCGATCCTGCCAGTCGCGCAAGAGGCGCGCGGCATCGCGGGTGAGCGCGCCATTTGCCACCAGCTGGTCGAACAGCGGGCCGGTCGCCTTGCGCAGATCGACCACGATCTGGTACAGCGCGAGCAGATTGGTGAGCAGCGGGATGCCAGTGATGGCAAGGATGCCGATCAACAGCACCCGTTTGCCACGAAATTCATAGCGCGAGAAAGCATAGCCGGCGCTGCCGGCAAGCACGGTCACCATCAGCGCGCCGGTGAGTGAATAGAAGATCGTGTTTGGCAGATACGTGTTGATGATGCGGCCGCGCGCTTCCATGCCCAGCAGCGCCTGCGGGTTTGGCTGCAAGTCGATGATGCGCTGGTAACCCTCGATGAAGAAGCGGCACGCAGCGATGTTGAATGGCTCGCTCGGCGTGTCACAAGGGAAAAGTTGCGGCGGCGTGCGAATGACGTCGGCCTGCTGCTTGAACGACAGCACGAGCGTGCTGAACACCGGAAAGATCATGATGAAGCACACCATGATTGCGGCGATGTTCGCAGCGATGCGCACCGCCGGCTTGCGTGCGGCAAAGGCTCGATGTGTCGACATCATTCAAATCAACTCTGCGCGCGAACGCGAGATGCGCAGCGACACCACGATGAGGATGAGGTTGATGACAAAGATGAACACCGAAAGCGCCGCAGCCTGGCCGAAATCGATCTGCGTGAAGCCGATGGTATACAGCAGGTAGCTCAACACCGTGGTGGCTGTGCCAGGGCCGCCGCCAGTCAGGCTGAACACCATGCCGACGCCGTTCATGCCGCTCAGCGTCAGGTTGAACAGCGCGACGAGGATCATCGGCAGGATGAGCGGCAGTGTGATCAGGCGAAAGGCGCTCCACGAACTTGCCCCGTCGATGCGCGCACTTTCAACCAGTTCCTTCGGCACAGTTTGAAGGGCGGCCAGCAGCAGCAACGAGGTGAAGGGCAGCGCCTTCCAGGATGCTGCGGCGATCAGGTAGAGCATCGCCGGCGCCGGCGGAAACGGCACATTGGGCGAAAGCTGCGCCGGCGGCGATGCGATCAACAGCGGCTGCCCATTCAGCCCGAAGATCGGCAGGCTGAACAGCGGCGTCAGCAGCCCCGCGCCGGGGTCGACGAACAGTTTCCATACATAGCCGACGATCACGTCGCTCAGCACCCACGGGATGAAGATCAGCGTGATGTAGAGCGGCGAGAACTTCATCTTGCGGTTCAGCACCAGCACAACGGCCAGGCTGACCAGCAATGTGAGCGAGACGTAGCCGGCGAGAAAAACAGCTGTGTGAACGAGGCTCTCTTGGAAGGCGCTGCTGCCAAAGAAGCGGCTGTAGTTTTGCAGACCGACGAACTTGCGCGCGCCGGCGACCATGTTATTCAAGCTGAGGCCAAAGGTGTAGAAACCCGGATACAACTGCACGCAGATGATGAAAAGCATCGGCACGAACAGCAGCCAGAATGGCAGGGTGCGGGCAAAGAAGCCGCCGTGACGAGATCGTGTGCGCAGCATGAATTTGGAAGGGGCTTGTTCTGGCGCGACGGAGGTTGCACCTCTCCCGCAAAGCTGCCAGGAAACGCTTTGCGTCTTTGCAAGAGAGGTGCAGCCGGCGGTTTACTGGTTGCCGCGGTTGTATTCGTCGTCAGCTCTTTGCAGCGCTGCGGCAATGTCGGCCGTGGGGTTGGCCTTGATCAAATCGAAGATGGTCGCGGCGATGATCTGCTTTGCCTCCGGCAGACGCGACAACGAGCCATACCAGGGTTTGCACAAGCCGGCGCTGGCTGCGGCTGCCTGCTTGTAGAAGGGCGTGTCAAACACCTTTTCCTGTAGTAGTTTCTGGTTCACCGGCAGGCCACCCCCCGGCTTTTGCACCCATTCCACGCCGTTTGCCGGGTCCATCAACCAGTTGATGTAGGCTTTTGCGCCATCGGGGTTTCGCGCGCCGGCGGGGATGACGAAACTACTGAGACCGATATGGCAGCCGGGTTGCGCAGCATCGCCACCGGTAAACATTGCCGAGATGGCCATGTCGCCGGCGGCAATTGCCTCCAGCATCGGGCCGCCGGTGGGGTCAAAGTCGTTGCCGTATTGCGTGCCATTCGGCGCTTTTACCGGCTGGATGTAGCGATAGCCGAAGCTGCCGGTGGGAAACGACGCAGCGCGCGGCGCATTTGGATCGATGCCCTTCAAGTCATTCTCCTCTTTGAAGTCGCCGAGGAAGACGTTGTCTGAGGAGTAGCCTTTTTGCACGATCTCGCGCATGAACTCGATGGCCTTGATGTTCTCCGGCGTGTTCAACTTCATGTTGCCCTGGCCGTCGTCGTAGCGCCCGCCGAATGATGCAATCACTGAATAGAAATAGCGCGTCGCCGCATCGCCCTCAAATCCGGTGGAACCGAAATAGGTGATGGCGTAGACGTTCTCCTGCTTCAACTCCGCTGCGCGCTTCAGGAATTCGTCGGCGGTCTTGGGGAAGCCATTCGGGAAGTAATCCTTCCAGTAAAAGACGACGTTGGGCTGCTCGGCCAGCGGCACACAGTAGATTTTGCCATCCGGGCCAGTGCACGCCTGCACCGCGCTGGGATCGAGGTCTGCAAACCACGGTTGCGCCTTGACCCACTCGGTGAGGTCCTGCACGGTGCCCTGCTTCAGGAAGACGGGCAACGCACTGGCGCCGGTGTGCATCAGATCTGGCACCTCACCGCCGGCCTGCACCGCCGTCACCAGTGAAGTGATCATCTTCTGCCACTGCTGCGGCTGGTTTACCCATACAAACTGATCCTTGAAGGCCGCGTTGAACTTTGGCATCGATTCGCGCAGGTAGGCGTTGCCAACTGCCTCGTCGTTCTTCGGATCTTCGTTCTTCTCGTCATACTGATACCACGTCACAAACTCGGTGGCCTGCTGCGCCAGCGTCGCAGTCGCTGCCGGAATCTCGGTTGCCGCCGGCGCCTGTGTCTCGGCCGGCGCTGCGGTGGGTGATGGCGCCTGTGTGGCTGCCGGCGCGCCACATGCTGCCAAGAGCGCAACTGTCGCTGTCAGTGCAGCAAATGTGACCGATCTTTTAGATGAAATTTGTCGCATGAGACCCTCACTCTTTTGTTGTTGCTTGCAATTCGTCAGTCTAGCACGGCGCTCAGGTCACAGCGCCATCAAGTCATCCTGTTTTCAGGTCGGTCTGTTGGCGCGTTTGCAGGCAATGCGCTATCTTGCAGGCGTCATGACAAATTCTGCCACCATGCCCGCGCTGGTTTATGAGGGCCCAGGCCTCATGCCCCTGCGCGAAGTAGCAGTGCCGGCGCTGCAAGCCGACGAGGTGTTGATCGAAGTCGTATTCTCTGGCATCTGCGGTTCGGAACTCAGCGGTTTTCTTGGTCAAAACTCATTGCGCAAGCCGCCGCTCATCATGGGCCATGAATTCAGCGGCACGATCGTGCAAATGGGCGCGCGCGCCGAGATGCTGTGCCCCGACCTGAAGATCGGCTCGCGCGTGACGGCAAATCCGATCATCCCGTGCGGTCAGTGTGAATATTGCCAGAGCGGCCATCAGCAGCTTTGCCCATCGCGCAAGCTGCATAGCGCCAGCCTGCCCGGCAGCAATGCGCGCTTCATCGCCGTGCGCGCCGATGCGGTGCTGGCGCTGCCAGACGGCATGACGATGGAGGTGGGATCATTGACCGAGCCGGCAGCCTGTGCGGTGAACACGGCTGTGCTGGCGCGCATCACGCCCGACGAGACCGCACTGGTCATTGGCGCCGGCCCCATCGGCCTGCTCATCGTGCAGGCGCTGAAGCAATACAACCCGCGCAGGATTTACTGCGTCGATACCAACAAGGATCGTTTGGCGATGGCTGAGGCAAGCGGCGCAGTGGTCGCGCCGCCAGACGCCTTGCCGAAGGGCGTGCATGTTGCGATCGATGCCGTCGGCGCGCATGTCACGCGACAGGCGTGCGTGAACGCGGTGCGGCCGGCTGGGCGGGTGCTGTTCGTCGGCCTGCACGAGGCTGAGACGACGCTGCCCATCAACACGATGATTCGCAACGAGATCACCACGCAGGGCGTGTTTGCCTACACCGCGCAGAACTTCCGCAACGCGCTGGCAGCGCTGGCGGATGGCCGGCTGCACTTCAACCCCGCCTGGACGCGCGTTGAGCCGCTGGCAAATGGCGCGGCGTGCTTTGAGGAGCTGTTGCGCGGCTCGGCTGTCGCCAAGATCTGGCTGCGGCCTTGAGGAGCAAAAAGGAGTTGGATATCGAGCAGGCAGCAGAGTTGGTTGCGTATCTGCATGCGCGCGGTGAAGGCGAGCCATCTGCCACCTGCGTGCTGGCCGGCGGTGTGTCGAACCGCACCGTGCTGGTGCAGTGGCCGAATGGCGATGCATGGGTGATGAAGCAGGCGCTGGCGAAGCTGCGTGTGAAGGCCGACTGGTTCAGCGATCCTGCCCGCATCCATCGTGAAGCGCTCGGCTTGCGGTGGATGGAGAAGTTGCTGCCAGGCGCAGCGCCGGCGCTGATCTTCGAAGATGAAGCGAATCACATCCTGGCCATGCAGGCCGTGCCGCAACCGCACGACAACTGGAAGGCCATGCTGTTGCGTGGTGACCTGCGGGATGAGCATGTGATGCAGTTTGCAACCATGCTTGCCGGCATGCAACGCGGCGCACTCGCACAAAGTGATGCGCTCTCTACACGCTTTGAAGATCAAACCTTCTTCGAGTCGTTGCGGCTGGAGCCGTACTTCGCCTACACTGCCGCGCAAGTGCCGCGCGCCGTTGCATTCATGCGCGCGCTGATCGATCGCACGCGCGCCAACCGCCATACGCTGGTGCATGGTGACTACAGCCCAAAGAATGTGCTGGTGCATGGCGACAGACTCAAGCTGCTCGATTTTGAAGTGATGCACTGGGGCGATCCGGCATTTGACGTTGGCTTCAGCATGGCGCATCTGTTGAGCAAGGCGCATCACCTCTCGGCAAGCGCAGGCCAGGCTGCAACGCAACGCGCCGCATTTGCGCGGGCGGCACAACTGTATTGGCGAACGTATTTTGCGCATGTCGCCGGCATGTTTGGTGACCTTGAATTGCGCAGCATCCATTGCACGCTTGGCTGCCTGCTGGCGCGGGTGGATGGCCGCTCGCCGCTGGAATACTTGAGCGAGAGCGAGCGCCGGCGCCAGCGCGAGGTGGTGTTGGCGCTGCTGGCCGGTCTGCCGGCGTCGATGCCGGCGCTGATCGATGCGTTTGTTGCAAATTTGGAGCCCGACGGATTTTCGCGCTGATCAGGTTGATCTGCGCCGGCAAAACCCATCATCACTTGGACTCACCATGACACCGATCATCCAATCCTTGCACGCCCTTGAAATTCTGGATAGTCGTGGCCGGCCCACGGTGCAGACAACCTGCATATTGAGCGATGGCGCGCGCGCCAAAGCGTCGGTGCCGAGTGGCGCATCCACCGGTAAGGCGGAAGCGTTGGAAGTGCGCGACGGCGACCCGAAGCGCTATCGCGGTTTGGGCTGTCGCAATGCGGTGCATCATGTCAACACGACGATCGGCGAGGCGCTGAAGGGCAGGGCATTTGCATCACAGGCAGAACTGGACACAAAGATGCTGGCGCTGGATGGCACACCAGACAAGGCCAGATTGGGCGCAAATGCCATCCTCTCGGTCAGCCTTGCCTTTGCGCGCGCATGCGCTGCGCAACAAAACGTGCCGCTGTATCGGCACTTCGCGACGATAGCCGGCCTGCCTGTGCAAACGCTGCCGCGCCTGACAATCAACCTGTTCAGCGGCGGCAAGCACGCCGGCGGTCAAGCGCCTATGCAAGACATCCTGCTCGTGCCGCTGGCGAGCACCATCCATGATTCGTTGGCGAAGGCCTTCGCTGTGTATTACGCTGCTGCCGAGTTGATCTTGCAGAAATATGGCATGCGCACCCTGCGCGCCGATGAGGGTGGGCTTGCGCCGCCATTCGCATATCCTGATGCGATGCTCGAAGATGCGATTGCAGCGATTGAGGCTGCCGGCCTGCGCCCGGGCATCGATGTGGCGCTGGCGATCGATGTGGCGTCCTCGCATTTTTTTCGCGATGAGGTGTATCAACTCGGCGATGCGCGGCTCGACAGCGCCGGCATGATCGCGCAGATCGCGGCATGGGTCGCGCGCTTTCCCATCGTCAGCGTGGAAGATGGTTTGAGCGAGGATGACTGGGCGCACTGGCCGGCGTTGTGCCGTGCTTTACGAGGGCGGGCCATTGCGCTGGGCGATGATTTCCTTTGCACGAATCCACAGCGCATCCAACGCGCCATCGATGCGCAGGCTGCCGATGCGCTGTTGTTGAAAGTCAACCAGATTGGCACATTGAGCGAGGCGTTGCAGGCGTTGAAGCAGGCCAGGGCTGCCGGCTGGAAGATCGTCGTCAGCGCGCGCAGCGGCGAGACTGAGGACAACTGGCTGGCTGACCTGGCAGTGGGCTGGGCCGGCGACTTCATCAAGATCGGCTCGATCACGCAGAGCGAGCGGCTGGCAAAATACAATCGCCTGCTGGAGATCGAGGCTGAGTCGCGATTGCCGCTGTCGGCTTGAAGTTGGCATCGTATTTCAACTGCGCCGGCCGGCGATCAACTGCGCGCTGCCAATCACGCAAACAAGAGGGCTGAACAACTTTGTGGAAGCCTCAGCGCAGAGGTGCAAATCAAGCTGAATACCCCCGCTTCTCCGCGCCTCTGCGCTGGCCTCTCAGTGGAACTTGCGGCCGCTCTGCTCGCGGAAGCGCGCCAGTTCGGGGTACGCCCTGGTTGGGTCAGCGTAGTGGTTGCCGGCACGATCATTGCCGCGCGCGAGATAGATCTGATGCAGCACGCCCTTGTGGTTGACCACGCCGCTGGCGAAGCGCACGCTGGCCGGCATATAGCGCATGGTGTAGCCGCAACGTCGAATTTCGCTGGTGTTGGCTGCGCTGGCGTGCTGCAGCTTGCTGTCGTGCAAGCTGGCCTGGTTCGGCTGCAGTTCAATCGGCACCGCCAGTTGATCCTTGCGCTGCGATGGCTTGATCTCGGTGCTGAAAACGTTCTTGTTCGGGTCGACTGGATCATAATCGCTGAAGCCGTTGTCGTGTGAGCCGGGGATCACCACCATGCAGCCGTTCTGCGTAGTGGAGGGATCGATGGCGAGCCACACGGTGCAAACCTCCATGGGGTCGAGCTGCCCCTTCCAGTAGGCGCTGTCCTCGTGCCAGGGCACGCGCCGGCCATCGCCTTTGGGCTTGCAGATGAAGTGGCTGCTCCACAGCGCGATGTCCGGCCCGACGATCGGCTCAACCAGGTCAAGCACCTCATCGGCAAATAGCCATTCAAACAATTCAGTATGGGTGAAGTGCGGCACATCCATCGCCTCAGGGCGCTGGCCGGCCTCGAGGTTGTTCAGCAAATCTTCAAAGTAGGCCTTCAGCTTGTCAAACTTGGATTGGGGGAAGATCGGCTCGGTGACAACGAGATAGCCGTCGCGTTTATAGGTCTGCACTTGCGCATCGCTCAAGCGCGGGTGGGTGATAGTCGTAGCCATGGCCAAATGATAGGCGGAATGCGCATTTGTGCTGCCATCAACCCTCTTGCGTTTGATGGGAAAGGGCAGGGTGAGGGCTTCCCAACTTTGTCGACGCAATGCGTGATGCGTTTTTAGTGCGCGGGAATTGCTGCATGCCAACGGAAAGTCACGCCGGCGAGCACAATCGCGCCAGAAACCAGACGCGTCATCATTCTTGTGTTCTCCTGCCATGCCATCATGCCGACATAGGCCGATTTTCACCCACGTTTTTTCGCTTCGTTGGGCGGATTAAGCGTTTTTCAAGAAACACTCACTACAATACGCCCATGAAGACCTATCCCGATGTGCGCGATTCGATCGTGGACACGATTGGCAACACCCCGCTGGTGCGGCTGCACAAGGTGACGCGCGGCATTGCGCCGGATGTGCTGGCTAAGATCGAATACTTCAACCCGGGTGGCAGCGTGAAGGATCGCATCGGCATTTCAATCATCGAGGATGCGGAGCGAAGCGGCACTTTGAAGCCGGGCGGAACCATCGTCGAGGCGACCAGCGGCAACACCGGCGTCGGCCTTGCCATTGCCGCTGCGGTCAAAGGCTACAAGACCATCTTCGTCATGCCCGACAAGATGAGCGACGAGAAGATCCGCACGCTGCGCGCATATGGCGCAAAGGTCGTCATCACGCCCACGGCAGTCGACAAGGATGACCCGCGCAGCTACTACAAAGTGGCCGAGCGAATGGTGCGCGAGACACCCAACGCGATTCTCGGCAACCAATATCACAATCCGGCTAACCCGGCAGCGCATTACGCCACCACCGGCCCCGAAATCTGGGCGCAAACCGGCGGCAAGATCGACGTTTTCGTGTGCGGCATGGGCACTGGCGGCACCATCACCGGCGCGACGCGCTACCTGAAGGAGAAGAACCCGCACATCAAGGTTGTCGGCGTGGATGTTGCCGGCTCGCTGTTGATGGAGACCTGGAGGAGCGGCAAGATGCCGGATGATCCTATCCTCAAGACCTACAAGCTTGAAGGCATCGGCGAGGATTTTGTTCCCAGCACGCTCGATTTGGGCGTGTGCGATCTGGTGGTGCAGGTGAATGATCGCGAATCGTTCTTGATGGCGCGGCGCATCGTGCGCGAAGAGGGCATCTTCGTTGGCGGGTCGTGTGGCGCAGCTGTCGCCGGCGCGCTGCGCGCCATCCCGCAGTTGAATCTCACCAGTGAACACACTGTTGTGGTGCTGCTGCCCGATAGCGGCTCGCGCTATCTGAGCAAATTCTTCGATGACAACTGGATGCGTGATAACGGCTTCCTCAACACCGATTGGTCGCAAGGCACCGTCGGCGATTTCATCCAGGCGCACCGCCTGCGTCCTGTCGTCGTGGCGCACCCCGATGAAACGCTCAGCGTGGTCATCAAGCGCATGAAGCAGCACGACTTTTCGCAGTTGCCGGTGACGAATGGCGAAGGCCGGCTGAAGGGCATGGTGAGCGAGAGCGACATCCTGAACTACATGCTCGATAACTCGCATGCATCCTTCGGCGAGGTCACCATCGAACCGCTGATCCACGGCGCCGCAACGGTGGATGAAAGCACCCCGCTGAATACGCTGAGCGATGTGCTGCAAAAGGCGAAAACCACCGTGCTGGTGGATGCCCAACAGCGCGTGAATGGCGTAATCACGATGATGGATGTAATCGACTTTTTGGCAGCATGAATATCGTCGCCACTGCGGAGAGCTTCGCCATCACACGGTCTGGCCTGACCGATCTGTTGCAGGTATGGCGGCTGAACCGCGCGTGTTTTCCGAGAGATGCGTACGATTTGTTGACGCTGTTCAACATGTCGGTCATGCCGGGGCTGACGCGCTTGAAAGTGGTGTCGGACGGTCGCATCGTTGGCTACGCCGCCGGCGAGATCATCAAGCGTGAAGGCTGCGGCTGGATCATCACGATCGGCGTGCACCCGCGTTACGCTGGTCACGGCATCGGCACAGCGTTGCTGCTGGCGACAGAGCGCAGTATGAACGCGAGCAGTGTGAAGCTGACAGTGCGTCGCAGCAACCAGCGCGCAATTCATCTCTACGAGCGCTGCGGTTACGTGTGGGTGAACACCTATCGCCGCTATTACCATGACGGTGAAGATGGGTTGGTGATGGAGAAACATCTTTGAGCCATCGCCCCTACCCGCCGCCGGCGTCCCCGCCGGCGTTGCACATGGCATGGCATTTGCTGCTGTTCATGCACTGGCGCGTGCCGGCCGACGCGCTGCGCCGGCGCATCCCTGCGCGATTGAGCCTTGACACCTTCGATGGCAGCGCCTGGATTGCCGTTGTGCCATTCCACATGCGCCGCGTGCATCCTTTGCTTGCACCCGTGAATGTGCCAAAGCTGTCGGCGTTCGTCGAGTTGAATGTGCGGACGTATGTGACGCTGGATTGCAGACCAGGCGTGTGGTTTTTCTCACTGGATGCAGAGAGCAAGCTCGCCGTGCGCGTGGCGCGTCGGCTTTTTCATCTGCCCTACATGGATGCGGAGATGCGGTGCGAGCTGCTCCCTCAACCCAACTCCCTCTTTTCGGAAGAGGAAGTCAAATACGATTCACATCGCACGCGCAAGGGCGCGCCGCCGGCGGAACTGGCAGTGCGCTACCAGCCATGCGGGCCAGCCTTCGCTGCTGCACCCGGCTCGCTCGAAGATTTCCTTACCGCGCGCTATTGCCTGTATTCTGCCGATCCACGCGGCAACCTCTATCGCGGTGAAATCGACCATGCGCCATGGCCGCTGCAGCCGGCAAAGTGCGAGATCGCGCGCAACACCATGACTGAGCAGGTTGGCCTCGCGTTACCCGACCAGCCGCCACATCTTTTATTTGCCCATCAGCTTGACGTGGTAGCGTGGTCACTCCAGAAGTGCTGAGTTCCGCAAAACCGCGACTCGGCGTCTTGCATTCAGCACTTTGCACTTCATGAACACCGGCATCTATCTGCATATTCCCTTCTGCCGCGCGCGGTGCAGCTACTGCGACTTCAATACCTACGTCGGCCTTGACGATCTATTCGAGCCATATACGCGCGCGCTGGAGCAGGAGATTCGACTTTCTACAAAGGCAAGCGAGCGAGTGCGAGAGGCAGAAAGTGCGAATGCCTCATCCCCTCTACAAAAGGCGTATACGCTCTTCTTTGGCGGCGGCACGCCATCGCTGCTAGCGCCGGCGCAGTTGGGCCGGCTCATCCATGCCTGCCGCGAAACATTCGATCTGCCGGCGGATGCTGAGATCACAGTCGAATGCAACCCTGGCACGGTGACGCGCGAATATTTGCGCGAATTGCGCGAATGCGGCGTCAACCGCCTGAGCTTCGGCGCGCAGAGCGCGCAACCCGATGAACTGAAGTTGCTGGGCCGTGAGCATGACTGGTCGCAGGTGGAAGCAGCCATCCAAAACGCGCGCGCCGCCGGCTTCGACAATCTCAACTTCGACCTGATCTTTGGGCTGCCGTGGCAGTCGCTGGATGCCTGGAAGCGCACTGTGCAGGCTGCGCTATTGCTTGCGCCCGATCACATCTCGCTGTATGCGCTGACGATCGAGGCTGGCACGCCCATGTATGACTGGACGCGGCGGGGTGAAGTGCCCTTCCCCGATCCTGATCTGGCTGCCGACATGTACGACCATGCCGAGGATGTGCTGGGCGGCGCCGGCTTCAGCCACTACGAAATTTCGAACTGGTGCAAGCCTGGTCGCACGTGTGCGCACAATCTGATCTATTGGCGCAATGAACCCTACTACGGCCTGGGCGCCGGCGCGCATGGCTCCACCATTGCGCGCCGGCGCTGGAACGTGAAGCGGCCGGCGGAGTATGTGAGCCGCATCGAACGCGGTGAATCCGTCGAGCTGAATCATGAAGATATTGACGCGCGCACCAGCCGCGGCGAGACGATGATGTTGGGGCTGCGTCTGCTGAACGAAGGCGTGGATGTGGAGCGCTTTGCTGAGCGATATGGCGCGCCACCGGCGCACTTTTACGCGCGCGAGTTGGACGAAGCCATGAGCAAAGGCTTGCTTGAGGTGACGTCAGATTGCATTCGTTTGACTGAAAAGGGCCATTTCGTCAGCAATCAAGCCCTGAAACTGTTCATATGAAGTGATTCACTTGTGCTGCTGCAACAGCCAGCGGTACAGGCGCGGATCGGCATAGGTGCGCGTCCACGCGTCATGGCCGGCGTCAGGATATACGGTCAGCTTGACTTTGCCACCGGCCTTGCGCAGCGCGCGCACCAGTGTTGTGGTCTCACTCAGAGGCACCTGTCTGTCTTTCGCGCCATGAAACGCCCACACCGGCGTATGGCGCAGGCCGGCGACGCGCTCAGGATATCCAAGCATGTCGTCATAGCCGCCGCAGATTGGCACGACGGCCGCAAAGCGCTCAGGGTGCTCGCTGCCCAGATACCATGCGCCGTAGCCGCCCATGCTGAGGCCGGTGAGATACACCCTTTTCACATCGACCGCGTGCTTTGTGATCACGAAGTCGAGCAGCATGAGCAACGCATCGCGCTGCATGAGCCATGTGCTATCGCGCGGACATTGTGGTGAGAGCGCAACGAAAGGGAATTCGGGTTGCTGCTCGACGATCTTTGGGATGCCGTGCTGTCTGACCGCATTCACATCGCTGCCGCGCTCGCCAGAGCCGTGCAGGAAGAGGATGAGCGGATGTTTCTTGCGTTGCGAATACGCCGGCGGCAGGTGCAGCAGGTAATCCAGTGTCCATCGCCGCGCGATGCGCCTGGAGAAGGTGTGAATGGTTTGCGTCATGCAGCCTCATTCGCCGGCGAGCCAGCGCAACAGGTTATTCACGAACTGCTCATTGTGATTTTTGGCCGAGGCGTGTGTGAGCAAGTCCCATGTGCCGATCGCAATGGCGTCACCGCGATTGTTCACGAGGTCACTCGGCGCGCTTGCAGCCACCGGCCACCATGGCAGATTGGGGATGAAGTAGAACCGATCGCTGCCTGTATTCAGCACCTCGGTCTGCAAATCGTATTGCGCGCTCGTCTCCATCATGCGCCCCAGCCAGTTTCTGCCCAGCGATACCAGCGCGCGTGCGCCTGGCTCGGCAGCAATCGTGCAGGCAGACGTCCAGCACACTCGCTGCACGCCAGCCAGCACTGCGTGCGTTCCCTCACTCACCTCATAATCGACCGGATTGTTGTAGGGCTTGTTGCCGGCAGACCAGGTGGCATGCGGCAATGCCTCGCCGGCGTCCAGCCAGTTCGCCACGCCTTTCTGCAGGCGCGTGGCATAGTCGTCTGGCACCACGATGTCGGTGTTGAAGCGCAGGCCAAAGCGTTCGGCCAGCAGGTTGATGCCCGACTCGTGGTGGCGCGGCCCCAACTCAAAGCCGAGCAGGGCGATGCGGCCGCCGTCGCGCACCCAGCGCACAATGGCCTCGATCACATCGTCGCGCATATCGCGCTGATGCCATGGCATGGGCATCAGCAGTCCCTGCCATGCGCTCAAGCGTCCCTCGCACAGTTGCGTCGGCTCAGTGATGAAGCCGGCGTCAATGCCGAGCGCGCCAGCCATGCTGCGCAGCCGGCTGAAGATCGTGTTGCGCCGACTGCGCGGCCATTCGGCCTGGCGATGGCTGATGTCGAGCAGCACGCCCTTGCCTGAGGCCGGCGGCTGCAAGGATGTGATTTCGTGTTGCGGGTCGCCGGTGTGTTGCTGCCAGTCGGCATTGGGCCAATCTTTCGCGGCTTGAGTGATGAACTCACTCAACAGCCCGCGCTGTTGCAACATGCCAATGAAATCGAGCGCCTTCGCAAGGTAATCGTTGCCGCGCAGGTGGTCATACTTCACGCCCAGGCCGAGACACAGCACCTCAAACTCATTCTGTGAGTAGCTGTTGATCAATTGGTGATACAGCCGGCCTTCGTAAGTCATCACTTCTCCGTGTGTGAAGCGCATCTGGCATATCACCTTAAAACTCGAGAATGCGATACGGATGCACGTTGACGATGCGCGTTTCACCGAGGCGCGTGTCGCCTCCCTGCAGCGGATTGTAATTGCGATGTTGATGGCCGTGCAGCCACAGGCGCGGCTTGAAGCTTTTTGCCAGCCAGTTGAATGCATCGAAGCCGTGATGCGCGACATCGCTCCCGTCATGGATGTCGCGCAACGGCGCATGTGTCACCATGATGTCCATGCCGCGTCCCCAGCGCGCCATGCCCTGCGCCAACTTGCGCGCCAGCCAGAACGCGCGCAACCACTGGTCGCTCTGCGAATACTGGTACGGTGCGTTGGGCTTGTAACGATGGCAACCTTCGAGGCCGGCGAGGCGCAAATCGTTCAGCCGCGCGCGTTGAAGGTCCAGATTCAGCCAGCCTTCGGGATCGGTTTTGCGTACTTTGCCGGTGACAATATCGGGCTGCGCCGGCGGTGTGTCGTGGTTGCCATGCACGTAGTAGCACGGCTTGTTCAGCGTTGTGGCGACGTATTCCAGATAATCGTTCGGCAGATCGCCGCAACTGATGATCAGATCCACATCGGCGCAGCGCTCAGACAAGCGCGGGCTGTTGATCCAGGCCACCTCTTCATCGCTGACCGCAAGCAGCTTCATCGCTGTTTTGAACTTTGAACCTTGAATGTTGAATGATGTGCCGGCGCTGCGCAGAATTTACAAGCCGTCGTTTAGAAGCATTGGATTCAAGATTCACCGCTCTTGAGATACGCTTCCATGAACCCGTCCAGGTCACCATCCAGCACTGTGGTGGACTGACTGGTCTCGTAGCCGGTGCGCGCATCCTTCACCAGTTGATACGGGTGCAGCACATAGTTTCGAATCTGATTGCCAAACTGTGCGTCGACATATTCACCGCGCAATTGCTTCAATTCGGCTTCGCGCTTGCGCTCCTCAATCTCCTGCAGCCGCACCTTCAGGATATGCATGGCGCGCTCGCGGTTCTGGGTTTGACTGCGCTGGTCCTGACAGGTGACGATGATGCCGCTGGGAACATGGCGGATGCGCACGGCGCTTTCGTTTTTCTGCACGTTCTGCCCGCCGGCGCCCTGCGAGCGGTATGTGTCGATCTCCAAATCGCTCGGGTTGATCTCGATGTCGATGTCGCTATCCTGGATGTTGGGGTACACATCGACGCGGGCGAACGACGTCTCGCGGGTGTTGCCGGCGTTGAAGGGCGACATGCGCACCAGGCGATGCACACCGCGTTCGCCGCGCAGATAGCCATAGGCGCGCTCACCTTGAATCTCAAGCGTGGCATTCTTGATGCCGGCCACTTCCGCCGGCGAGTAATCGATCTCGCTGACCTTGAAGCCATGCCGCTCAGCCCAGCGCACATACATGCGATACATCATCTCGGCCCAGTCCTGCGCGTCCACGCCGCCGGCACCTGGCTGAATCGATAAAATCGCGTCGCTGTGGTCGTGCCTGCCAGAGAACATCAATTCCAGCTCGGCGGCGCTCAGCGCAGTTTCGAGCGCATCGATCTCGTCGGCGGCGTCGTTAGCCGTGCTTGCATCGCCAGCTTCCTCGGCCAATTCCAGCATCACTTGCGCATCGCTGGCGCGCGACGACAGCGCGTTGCCGGCATCCACGCTCTGCTTGAGCGCGGCCATCTCGCGCATCAGCGTTTGGGCGCGCTGGCTGTCATTCCAAAAGTCGGGTGCCGATGAAAGGGATTCGATTTCGAGGATGCGCTTTGACTTGTTGGCGAGGTCAAAGTCGCTCCTGCAGGCCGGCGATGCGCCCAACGGCGCTGGCGAGCCTGTCTTTCAGTGAGGTAAGGAGATCGAGCATTGCGGGTGGATGATAACAGGATTTGCCGTCACTCAAACAGCCCATCGACAAATGCCTTCGGATCGAACTCCTCGATGTCGTCCATCTTCTCACCGGTGCCGATGAAGCGAATCGGAATGCCGAGTTCACTGGTGATGGCGAAGGCGACGCCACCCTTCGGTGTGCCATCCAGCTTGGTCAAGATCACGCCGGTCACGCCCACCGCCTGCGTGAAGCCCTTGGCTTGGTTGATGGCGTTCTGGCCGTTCGCGGCGTCGATCACCAGCAGCGTCTGGTGCGGCGCCTGGTGCACCGAGCGTTGCAACACGTTGCGTACTTTGATGAGTTCCTGCATCAGGTTGTGTTTGGTGTGCAGCCGGCCGGCGGTGTCCACGATCAGCAGATCGCTCTTGCGCGCGTAGGCTGCCTGAATGGCGTCGAAAGCCACCGCGCCTGGGTCGCTATTGGGCAGGCCGGCGATCACTGGAATGCCAGCGCGTTCGCCCCACACCTGCAACTGGTCGATGGCCGCTGCGCGGAAGGTGTCACATGCCGCCAACAGCACATGCCGGCCGCGCGCAGCATACAGTTTGCTCAACTTTGCGATGCTGGTGGTCTTGCCGCTGCCATTCACGCCCACGACCAGCAGAATTTCGAGCAGGCGGTTTTTGTCGTAAGTGTAGGCCGGCGGCGCATTTTCTGGCGTCAGCAACTTCACCAACTCCTGCTTCAGCGCCTCGCGCAACCGGTCCGCCTTCACGATGGCCTCATCGCTCGCGCGCTGCTTCAACGTCTCCAGCAGCGCGTCCGTTGTTGTCGCGCCGACATCGGCCTGCAACATCAGCACCTCCAGTTCGTCCCATGTGTCTGGGGTGATGTCGGCCTGGCCGAGCAACGTTTGCACCTTGCCGAAAATGTTGTTGCGCGTGCGCGCCAGGGTGTCTCGCAAAGAAGCCATTTCAGGTTGAGATTACCACAGCGCCATTTCACCTGTGCAGGTTTGCTCATCGCGCATTTTCGATTTTGCCTCGGCGCTGCTTCACCCCTTTGCGGCAAGCAAAGGTGCTTGAGCGCAGGCGGCGAGACGGTATTTTTGGCATTTGCATCCTGCACACAGCATGCTATATTTCTCGCTGTTCCGGTTGGCAAGCGCAAGCCGGCGAGGTTAAGTCAAGGTGCTAGCATCGAAAAAACGCGTTCAAACCGGGGATCATTCACATTCCGCTGATCCTTTCGCCCTGTCCGCGTACAACCTCATCCCCCCATTCCTCAGTGTTCGAGAAATCCGCTGAACGAGTTGAAGTTGTTCTTTCTATGCACACCCTAGTCTGCGCTTTTTGGGCGCTGTTCAGGAGTAAGCCCAGTCAGAAGAAGCCCGACACTCTCATCCCCATTTCCCATTTTTGCACGCTCCACAGGGAGCAACCGAACGATCAAATGTCAGAATCGCTTTTTAACACAGGGAGAATCGACAGTAACTATGTCTAGCAGACTGTACGTGGGCAACCTGGCCTATTCCACGACAGACGAGGGGTTGCGCGAATTTTTTTCGGCAGCCGGCGAAGTGAAAACCGCTGAAGTGGTGATCGAGCGCAGCAGCGGTCGGTCCAAGGGCTTTGGCTTCGTGGAAATGGCGAGTGAGGATGGCGCGCAGGAAGCCATCAACACACTGAACGGCAAGATGCTTGATTCACGTCCCATTCGCATCGACTTTGCAAAGCCGAAGGAAGATCGGCCGCGCACTGGCGGTGGCGGCGGTGGATACGGGGATCGACCGCGCGGGGGCTTTAACAGCAGCGGCGGTGGCAGCTACGGCGGTGGCAGCCGCGGTGGTAGCGGCGGCAGTCGCGGGGGTGGTGGTCGCGGCGGTGATCGCAGCGGCGGCAACCGCGATCGTGATCGCCGGCGCGATAACCACGGTGAGGACGAGTTCTAGCCCTCCGTAATCCGCTTGGATCAAGTGCGGCGCACCTTTAACAGTGCGCCGCACTTTTTTGCATTGCGCAATCGCGATTACAATTTCAACGATGAACAGCGAGGCCACCCTCAGCGATGCGCTATCGGAAGTTGACGCTGCGCTGGCAGCATCCGACAATGAGCGAGCCGCCGGCCTTGCTTCCGAGTTGTTGCTGGCCTACCCCAACGCTGTGACTGTGCTGCGCCAGCGCGCGCGCGCGTTGACCGCTGCCGGCCGCTCGCTGCAAGCCGCAGAAGCGCATCGCCGCGTGCTGGAGATTCTGCCGGCAGATGGCGAGGCGATGGCCGGCCTGGCGCACGCGCTGCACGTCGCCGGCCAACATGCCGAAGCCCGCGAGGCCGCGCGACAGGCGCTTGACTATTTCCCCAGCGATGAAGCGCTGCAGCGCATCGCTGCCAGCGAGGGCTTGCCGTTCCAGCCCGGGCAAACTTCGATGCATCTGTTCAGAGCGCGCGTTCATGCGCAGGCTGGCTTGAACGATCGCGCTGCTTCCGGATTGCGCAGCGTCATCGCCAAATGGCCCGAGCGCACCGATGTGAAAATCGCATTGATGCAGGCGCTGTGGCGCAAGGCTGCGCGCATTGCCGCGGCAGAGCAGGCGCAGGCGGTGTTGGACGAATACCCCTTTTGCCTGAATGCGCACCTGCTGATGCTGGAGTTATGGCGCGACGCCGGCGCAAGCGACATGGAGCGGGTTCACCTGCAAGCCATCGAGCAGGTTGACCCAGATCACCGCGCCACGCATGCCATGCTCGGCGCACAATCGCCGCTGCCGGTGAAGGATGTGCCGGCGCAGCCAACACAACCCGTCGAGCCGGCAACTGCCGATGAAGATCCTTTGGCGCGCGAGGCCTGGGTGGATAGCCTGATGGCGGAATCGAGCGCGCTGCCCAAACCGCTTGAACGGCACAGCGCCGCTGCAGATGGCACAACTGACACAGCCAATGCAACAGTCGAAGACGATTCCGTGCATGCTGAGGCTGAGACCGATGCGCCGGCTGAATATATCTCCTCGTTGCTGCCGTTGGAGTGGTCGGCTGCCGATGATTTTTCGGAAGCGCCGGTGCAGGATGATTTCGGGGTGTCGTGGATCGATGGCAGTGCGAAGGAGACATTTTCGCCGGCGCGCCCGCGCGTTGCCCAGCCCGACCCAAACGATGGCGTGCCAGCCGAATTGCCCGCGCTGGAATGGGAAAGCGCGGGTGAAGAGAGCGTGCCGCATCAGGATGCTCGAACTGAGGGCGATAACGCTGCCGTTTCGACGGAGCTGACGCCGAGCGATGCTGCGTCAGACACGACGCCTCCGGCCCATGACGCCGGCACGGTAACTGAGCCAACGACCACTGCCTTTGAGGGGCGAGTCGCGTCGCCGCCGGCGCCTGCCGAACAAGCATCAGATGTCGCGCCGACCCAGCCGCCCGACAGCGCGCTGCAGCAGGATCACATTGAAGTGCAAGCCGGGCAGGTATTGCAGGCAGAGGCGCAGCAGGCAATGCCGCAACCCGAACCGGCGCAAGAAACGCCTGCTTCTGCAAGCGAAGCTTCTGCCGCCGCGATTGCACAGACAGCGCCGGCGCACACCGCAAAGGACGCAGTAGCCGAGCAGTCTGCGAGTGAGCAAGCCGGCGATGCGCAAGAAGCATCCGTCTTCAAGGCGGCTGTGGCTGCCACCGCCATCGGCACGACGGCGAAGCGGCGTGCAAAGAAAGCTGTCGCACCTGTGACGCTGGCGGTTGAGCCGCCTGCAGCGGCGCATACTGTGGCCGAGCCAGCGGTAGTTGAGCCAACCCGGGCGAAGGGTAAAGCCAGGCAGGAGTCCGCCGGCAAAGCGGTCAAGCAAAAGCCGGCAAAGAAGTCGGTGAGCAAGCCGGCCACACTGGAGACGCAAACCGAAAAGGTGCGCAAGACTTACGAGCGCGCGGTCGCGACAGCCAAGCGCGAAGACCTGCCCAAGTTGATCAGGGAATTGAATCAGGCGGCTGAGCGCGACCCGGACAACAAGATCATCTTCGAGCTGCTGGGGCAGGCCTACAACCGCAGCGGCGACATCCCCGCTGCAATCAGCGCGTATCGCAAGGCGCTGGAACTGGCAGAAGCCGACTGAAGCTCAGTTATCATTGGCTCCGCAAATTTCAAGGAAATCAGGAGCACAATGGAACGCACATTGATTATCGTCAAGCCTGACGGCGTGCAACGCGCGCTGGTCGGTGAAGTGATTTCGCGCTTTGAGCGGCGCGGCCTGCGCCTCGCCGGCCTCAAGCTCATCCAAATCTCGCGCTCGCTCGCTGAAGAGCACTATGCTGAACACAAAGGCAAAGGCTTCTTCGAAGGCACAGTTCAATTCATGACCTCAGCGCCGGTGGTGGTGATGGTGCTGGAAGGCCCAAATGCCATCGCTGCCGCGCGCCAAACTATGGGCGCGACCAAGCCGAACGAGGCTGCCACTGGCAGCATCCGCGCTGATTTTGGTCTCGACATCTCGCGCAACCTCGTTCATGGCAGCGACAAGGCCGAGACTGCCGAGCGCGAGATCAAGCTGTACTTCAAGCCGGAAGAGCTGATTGCGTATCAACGCGCCGGCGACGTTTGGCTGAAAGAATGAATAAGGCCCGCACCCGCTTCGCGCCGTCTCCCACCGGCGATTTGCACATCGGCGGCATTCGCACCGCCATCTTCAGCTGGCTGCTTGCGCGCAGCACCGCCGGCGAGTTCTACGTTCGCCTCGAAGACACCGACCAGGAGCGCTATGTGGCCGGCGCAGCCCGCCGCATCATGCAGTCTTTCGACTGGCTCGGCATCGACCTGGATGGCGGGCCGGATCATGCTGAGTTGGCGACGATGAAGACCGATGAGGATTATGCCGGCGCGCTGGCCGACGGCGAGGCAAAAGGCGTGCCCGGGCCATTTGTGCAGAGCCATCGCCTGCCGATCTACAAGCAATGGGCGGAGTGGTTGGTGGAGCATGGCTTTGCCTATCGCGCCAATGAGACGCCGGAAGAGTTGCAGCGCATGCGTGAGGTGGCGCAGAAGCAGAAGCAGACCTTCGTCTTCCGCGAAGAGATGCGCATCCGCACCGACATCCAGCCGGATGAGCCGCACGTCATTCGCATGCGCGTGCTGCCGCGCGATGGCCGCGTGGAGTTCGACGATCTGGTGAAGGGGCATGTCGGCTTCGAGAATGCTAACGTCGACGATCAGGTGCTGTTGAAGATGGACGGTTTCCCGACCTATCACCTCGCCGTCGTCGTGGATGACCATCTGCAGGGTGTGACGCACGTGCTGCGCGGTGACGACTGGCTGCCGAGCGCGCCGAAGCACGTGCTGCTATATCGATACTTCGGCTGGCCGCAGCCGGCGTGGGCGCATGTGCCAAACGTGCTTGGCACCGATGGCAAGAAGCTGAGCAAGCGGCATGGCGCGCAGAGCGTGTTCGAGTTCCGCGATCAGGGATACATTCCTGAGGCGCTGATCAACTTTCTCGCCCTGCTGGGCTGGGCGCCGGGTGGCGGCGATGAGCAGAACGTGTTCACGCGCGAAGAACTGTTCGCCAAGTTCAGCATGGCCGGCGTTGGCTCATCGCCGGCAGTGTTCGACTACAACAAGCTCGACTGGCTGAATGGTGTGCATCTGCGCCGGCTCGATGTGCATGACCTCGCGAATCGGCTGATTCCATTTCTGGAGAAGGAGGGCATTGCCGTCGACAGCGACGCCAGGCGCGAGATGCTGGTGAAGATCGTGCCGCACATCAGCGAGCGCATCAAGAAGCTGACCGAGGCTGCGCCGCTGGTTGATTTCTTCTTTGCCGACATCGCAACGCCGCCGGCGGATATGCTGATCGGCCCGAAGATGGAGAAGCACCTCTCGCTGCATGCGCTGCGCACCAGCATCGCGCTGATTGAGAAGGTGGTGCCCTTCGACGACGCCACGCTGGAGAAAAGCCTGCGCGATCTATGCGACGAGCTGCAACTCAAACCAAATCAACTGTTCAGCATCATCCGCAACGCGGTGACGGGCAAGAGCGTGACGCCGCCACTTTTTGCCACGCTCGCCATTCTGGGTCGTGAGACCGCGCTTGAGCGGCTTGTGCGCGCCGAAAAGCAATTGCAGGCAGGGTAGGGCTGTAACGCGCCAAATCAAAAACCCAATTCTCCTTCGACATATTCAGGATGGGAATCGGGTTTTTGATTTTCATGGCGTCGCCGAGAAACTGACATCGTCGATGAAAACGCTGCTCGAAGGGGAATGCGTCGAGCCATCGACATGAACGACGAAGGCAAGCGTGATCTGTTTGCCGGCATGCGCGCTCAGGTCCAAGCTGCGCTTCACCCAAGGGCTGTAGTTCGTGGCGTTGCACACACCGACCTTGCTGCCGGCCACCTCAGCGCCGTTCACCAGCACACGCACGTAATCATTTGCGCAATTGGTCTCGCCGCCGTAGACGACCTGGTAGAACACTAGATGGGGCTGGTTTGCCGGCACTGTCACAATCTGGCTCAAGTTCGCATCTTCGGCCACGCCGGCGGCATAACCACCCATCCATGCCACCCACACGCCGCTGTGCGGGGTGAGATTCAAAGGCAGATTGGGTGACCCGCCTTTCTGATAAATCAGCGGGTCATTGGGGTTTGCAGTTGACGATGCAAGCCAATCCACCTCGCCGGCTTCAAAATCGCCATTGGCGATTGCATTTGCGCTCGCATTCTGGCTAACCGCCGGCACAAAAGCGCGCCGTGTTGTATTCAGCAAGCCTTTGGCAAGCGCGACTGCGGCGCCGGCGTTGACGATGCCCGCGCCGCAGGTCTTTGTCGCATTGGCATCACATGCGCCATTGGGGAACGGTGTGGCCGTGTTTCGCAGGATGTCCAGTACCTGCGCTGGCGACAGCGATGGATTTACCGAGAGCATGAGTGAGGCCACGCCGGCCACATGCGGTGTCGCCATGCTCGTGCCATCCAGATAGTTGTAGGTGCTCGCGCCTGGCGTGGTGGCGCCGGCGTTGTAGGTCGACAAGACACCATCGGTGTCCGATATGGTGCAAGGAATCGCCGCGCACGTTCCGCCCGGCGCACTAATCTTCACGGTGGGGCCATAGTTGCTGTAGGAAGCGCGCTTGCCATTGCGCAGCGTCGCGCCGACGGCAATCACGCCGACACAGTTGGCCGGCGTGGCGTTTGCTGCATTTGCATTGCTGTTGCCGGCGGCCACCACCACTGCCACACCTCTTGCAAGCACATCGTTGATGGCGCTCTGCCACGCTGTTGTGCAGCCGCCTGAGCCACCCAGACTGAGGTTGATCACCTTCGCCGGCGTCGGGTTGTTCGGCACGCCGCTCACTGAAATGCCGGCCGCCCAGCGCACCGCATCGATGATGTCTGGATCCTCGTTGCCGCATTTGCCCAGCACGCGCACTGGCAAAATCTTCGAACTCCAGTTCACGCCGGCCACGCCAATACCGTTGTTGCTGGCCGCGCCGATGGTGCCGGCCACATGCGTGCCATGCCAGGATGATCGTGCTGATGGGAGGCAGACATCGCCCGGGTCGCTGGCATCAGCGTCGCGTCCGTCACCATCGTTGATGTAGGATGGGTCGGAGATGAAGTCATAGCCAGCCAGCGCGCGGCCGGCGAAGTCGGGATGATCAAAGCGAATGCCGGTATCCAGCACTGCCACGACTATGCTCGTTGCGCCGGTGGTGATGCTCCACGCCGGCGGAAGATTGATGCCGTAACTGCTGGCCGCCGGCGCAAAGTAATGCCACTGCGCGCTGTAGAGCGTATCGTTTGGCGTCGCCGTTTCGCCCTCAGGTCCCACCTGCATCGCCTGCATGTGCAACACGGGCGAGGCATATTCCACCTCCGGCAACTGTGCGATGTTGTCGGCCATCGTCTGGGCATCGGCCTGTGAAACAGCATGTGGCAGCCGCAACACGTGCGCCTCGCCCGACATTGGCCGCTCATAGGTCAGCGCCGTGCCGGCAGCCGCGCTCAGTGCGTCCATCACAGCCGTGCCCATCACCTGTGCTGTTCCGGGAGATGGATTTTGTGTGAGCGCGCGGAGCTTCACGATAATGCCATCAGTGGTTGCGGCACTTTTCTCCGCCGGCGGCAGCGGCTTGGTGTCATCGGGCAGGGGCGATTGGGCAAGCGCCGGCTGAGTCAGCGCCACCAGCAGCGATGCGATTACAGAAAGGACAGCGACTTTTTTCATAGCCTCATCGATGCAAACAGTCAAAAAAACGGCCTCGATGAATCAGTGATGTGAGCAGCCGCAATCCTGCAAATCTGCCGCCCTGGGATAGGCTCAGGGCAGCGGACACGCGGGCTATTCTATTCAGCCGCGGGCCGGCCTGCCCTGCGACTCAGCAATGCTTTATCTGCGAAATCGCCCAGAGAGCGTGGCTTCGAATCAGCGGCTCTTCGTCATCTGCAAGCTTGCGCAGCGCCGGCAACAGCCCTGCATCGCCCCAGTTGGCCGCAGCCACGCAGGCATTGCGCAGCAACCCGCGGCGTTTGGCGCGCACGATCGGCGTGCCCTTGAAGCGCGCGTTGAAGCCAGGGCGGTCGAGTGACAGCACTTCGTTGAGCTTCGGCGCGGCGCGGTCGGGATTGACCGGATAAAACGCCTTGCTGAAAGCTGAGTGCGATGGCTGCGAAAAGCGCCGCACATATGGGCAGACGTCCTGGCAGATGTCGCAGCCAAAAATCCAGTTGCCCATGCGCCGGCGCAGGTCGATGGGGATCTCGCCCTTTAGCTCGATGGTGAGATATGAGATGCAGCGCCGCGCGTCCAGCACGCCGGCCTGAGGGAAAGCGCCGGTTGGGCAGGCGTTGAGGCAGCGTGTGCAGGAGCCGCAGCCGATTTCTGGTTTTGGATGTGTCTTCGCAAGCTGTGATCTGGAATCCACAATTTCTTCGCCAACCAGCACTGCGCCCAAAAACAGCAGGCTTCCTCGTTGACGGTTGATGAGGCAGGTGTTCTTGCCAATGAAGCCCAGGCCGCAGCGCTCGGCCCACGAGCGTTCCAGCACCGGTCCGGTGTCTACATAGGCGCGCGACTCCCTGGCGATCCATTCGCCGAATGCGCGCAACACCGGCGTGATGATGTCGTGGTAATCCGCGCCCCACGCATAGCGCGCGATGCGTCCGCGCGAGGGGTCACGCAGCACATCCGCCGGCACGGCCAGCGTTTCGTAGCTCACACCGACCATGATCACTGTGCGCGCATTCGGCAGGATCAGCGAGGGATCGAGACGCTTGGCAACGGCATCTTCGCGCGCGAGGTAACCCATCTCGGCGTGGTGGCCGGCGGCCAGCCAATTGACGAAGCGCTGCGCGCCGGGTGCGGGGCCGGCCGGCGCAAACCCGATCAGGTCGAAGCCCAACTCGGTGGCGCGCTCACGGATCAACTCGGCCGATAGCATGGCTGATTTTGGGCGATGAATTTTGGGTTTTGAATGGCGCTTGCGTCTCGGTTGTTTAACCTTCAGGATGCGCCATGCAACAGCTATAGCACTCGTCTTGCGCCGGCGTGCAGCAGCGCCGCGCGAATCTCATCAGCTTGCTGCGCATCGCGTGCCAGCGCGATCATATTGCCGCCGCGCCCGCCGCCACTCATCTTTGCACCCAGCGCGCCGGCCTCACGCGCCGCATCGCACAGCACATCCAGCGACTCGCAACTCACACCAATCTGCTGCAGTAGCACGTGGTTCACATTCAGGGCATGCCCCAGCATCGCCATCTCGCCACTCTCCAGCGCCTCACGCGCAATGCAAACCAGCGAGGCGATCGCGTTGAACAGATCTTCCATGCGCTTGGGTTCACGCTCCCACAGCGCGCGCACATCACCCACCGGGATGCGCGTCGGCGTGCAGGCGCCAGTGTCTCCGATGACGAGCGGCAGCATGTTGCGCACGTTCAGCATGCGAGGCGCGCTGCCCTTCACAAACCATACCGGCTGCTCGTAGGACACCACTGTGTCATCGATGCCGCTGGGTGTGCCGTGGTGGATCTTCTCAACCTCGTGCGCCAGCGCGCTTGCCTCGCGCGCGCTCAATTCAAAACCGAAGAACGCTGCGATGGCGCGGGCCACCGCGATGGACACTGCCGCACCGCTGCCCAGATTTGCGCCAATGGGAATGTCGGATGTGATGCTGATCTCGGCCTGCGGCGGCATCTGCTTCAGATGTGAGAGTGTCAGTTGCGCAATGCGCGCCAGCGGGTTATGCGTCTCGCCGGAGAGGTCGCCGGCGGCGATGATCTCGTTTACATCCGACGCGCGGATGATGAATGGGCGCGAGGTGGCAACGATGCGCGCGCGCACCCGCAACGCCGGCAGTGGCAGCGCAATGGCAGGCCGGCCATACACCGCGCTGTGTTCGCCGCACAAAATCACCTTTGCGCACGCACTGCGCTCAATCGGTTCGCTCATCAGGTTTGCCCTTGTGTGGAGAGCATTGTAAAACCGCCCTGCATGACTCCGACGCCTGCAGCGCAAAAAAAATCGGCCTATCGCCGCTTCGAAACGCAACTTGCCGGCGTGATCGAGCAGGGCGTCCGGCGCAATATGCGCATCGAGATCGCCAGCGCTGTGCTGTACGGCTTGTTCTACGCTGCGCTGTTGTTTTTGCCGGCAGTGCTGACCCGCATGGGCGCGTCGCCGGCAATGATCTCGTTGTATCTCTCGCTCAGCTATCTCGGCCATATCTCCAGCCCGCTCAGCCTCGCCTTCGTGCAGCGCATTCGACCGCTTAACTTCACGGTGGCAGCGTGGGTGATTGGCCGGCTCAGCTTCGTGCTGGCCGGCCTTGCCACCAGTTCGCTCATGCTGGTGGCGCTTGGCACGATCATGTGGCTGCTGGAATTCATCCCGAATCCCATTTATGCGCGCATCGTGCAGTCGATCTACCCCATCCGCAACCGCGGCAGGATCTTGTCGCTGGTGCGCTTTGGCATGGCGCTCACGCTGTTGATCTTCACGCCGCTGGCAGGCTGGGCGCTCGATCATCTGACGTATCACGTCGTCTTTCCCATCGCAGCCCTCTTCGGCGTTGCATCAGCGCTGGTTTTTCGCGCCGTTCGCATGGACAGTGAGCCGGCGCCGGCAGCCACCGCGCAACGCCAATCGACTGCGCATGCGTTGCGCACGGTGCTGCGCAACAGGCACTTCATGATTTTTCAACTCGGCGTGGTGCTGTTTGGCCTCGCCGGCCTCTCGGTCAACCCGCTCTTCCCAAGTGTGCAGATCAACCGGCTTGGCTTGAGTTACACCGACATCGGTTTGCTGGGGTTGGCGCAGTCCATCAGCTGGCTGGCCGGCTACGTGCTGTTTGGCCGCATCATCGACCAGCGCGGCGCGCTGTTCTGCACGATGCTCACATTTGGCCTGCAGGCCATAGCCCCGTTCACATACGCCTTTGCCACCACCGGCTGGATGTTGCTGCCGGCGTTCATCGGGCTGGGGCTGGTGTCTGCCGGCGCCGACCTGGGACTGACCAACAGCATGCTGGAGCTGGCCGAAGAAGGCAAGACGCAAGAGTATGCCGTCACACAATCCATCGTCATTGGCACGCGCGGCGTTCTCGCGCCGTTCATCGGCGTGGGATTGCTGGCGATGGGCATGTCGCAGTCGTTGGTGTTTGTGCTGGCCGGCGTCACTGCGTTGGCCGGCGCATTCACCGTCTACCGCGTGCGGCGCAATCAAACGACGCGAACCAGTTGAAAATTGCGCAGCTGATTTAAGGCAGCTTGACCGCCTGAGTACAATCTTTGCAAATGGTTGCCGGCATCGGGAACGCGACCGCGCTCGCCACTGATCCCCACGTGAGGCAGATCGACCCGTGGCGCGATGGTCGCGCAGTCGCCAACCTGCTCGAAAGCGCGTTCCACGAAGAGATCATCGACGACACCGGTCAGCGCCTCATTCAGGCCTTGCGCAACTACGGCATGTTCGATGCGCTTTCGTTCGGTCTTGGCGCCGGCTTTGTGTGGGTGGAAAACGGCCAGGTCGTCGGCAACGCTTCGGTGCAAAAGAATTTCATGCGCCGTGACACCTGGGTGATCGGCAACGTCGCCACTGCGCCAGAACAGCGCAATCGCGGCATTGGTCGCGCGGTGGTCGAGGCGTGCATTCGCTATGCGATGAATCGTGGCGCGCGCTTTGTCGCCTTGCAGGCTGATGCGACGAACGCGCCGGCGCTGCACCTCTACCAAAAGGTCGGCTTCGAGCGAGAAGGTGAGGTCTCGCACTATATGCGCCCCTCGGTGCGCGCGCAGCCGGCAGCCAACGCGTCACCCAATTCGGCCATTCGCAATGCGCGCTGGCAGGACCGCTCGGCGGTGTGGGCGTTGGCCCTGCGCAACACGCCTGATGCGCTGACGTACGCGGAACCGCATGATACAAGCGCATATCGGCTTGGCCTGCGCTGGTCATTCATGAATGCGTTGAACGGCAATCCCGAACAGTGGCTGGTGATGGGGCCAGCGAATGCGCAAGTCCTCGCCGGCGCTGTCCGCACCCGTGTGAACCTGGATGGCAACAATCACTTCGTGGAATTGCTGTTGAGTGATGACACTGCCGTTAGTGACGGGCAGGCGCTGCTGCGGCACGCGCTCGCGCGGTTTGATGAATACGCCGCCAAGCCGATTTACGCGACGCAATCGCATCCGCATGAAGCAGTGCATGCTGCGCTGTTCGGCGAGCGTTTCCACCTTGTCCGCACCCTCGTTCACATGCGGCTCAGCCTGTGACGCTGCCGGCACCGCCAGTTGCCTTGCCAATAGCGATCAAATTTTTGTCGTGTAGATTTAAGCGCTATGCCTGAGTTGCCAGAAGTGGAATCCGTGGCGCGCCGACTGCGCGAGGGACTGGGTGCGCCGGCGCTGATCGGTCGCACCATTCACAGCGCGCGTGTGCTTTGGCCGCGCGAAGTGAGCAACATGGATGCGCAGCGCTTCGAGCATGAAGTTGCCGGCCTGCGTGTGGAAGCCATCCGTCGGCACGGCAAATATCTCATCTTTGATCTCACCGCCCAAACCCGCCCAATCCTGACGATGCTCATTCATCTGCGCATGAGCGGGCGGCTGGACGTGGTGCCGCAAAACGAGGCGTTCACCAGGCACGCGCGCGTGGTATGGCTGCTGGATGGCGACCTCGCACTGCGTTTCGACGACGCTCGCAAATTTGGCCGCGTATGGTTGGCCGGCAACCCGCGCGAGATAACTGGCAAGCTTGGGCCCGACGCGTTGGACGTCACACGTGACGAGTTTGTGGCAGCGATTCGGAGTAAGCGCGGCGCGCTCAAACCGGTGCTGCTTGACCAGACTTTCATCGCCGGCGTAGGCAATATTTATGCCGACGAAGCGCTGCACCTCGCGCACCTGCACCCCAAACGGCCAGCCAACACGCTGACTGGAACCGAAGCGGTTGCGCTTTATGCTGCCATCCAACAGGTGCTGCAAGAGGGCATTGCTGCGAACGGAGCGAGCTTCGATTGGGTCTATCCGGGCGGTAATTTTCAACACAATTTCAAGGTGTATGGAATGACCGGCAGGCCCTGCGCCAACTGTGGCCAACCCATTCAGCGCATTCTCGTCGGCCAGCGCAGCACCCATTTTTGCCCCGACTGCCAGCCGTTGGAAGCAAAGCGCCGGCGTGTCACTTCTGCCGGCTAATAGTTCTGCCTCACATTCGCCTCAACTTCACCACCAAAAGCTATCTCACCACGCGGCGCAGCCGCAGTTGCGCGCATTTGATAGCTTCCTCTTTCTAGAATCAACACTGTTCTGGTGACAAAAAACCTTGTGTCTTGCATGATGCAAGGTTTTATACATAAGTTAACCCAGAACGATTTGGGAAATACTTGGGAAAACAATGGGATACATGAAACCCCTTAGACCAGTCGGTCTTGTTGGTTATGGCGCATATGTGCCGCGCTATCGACTGGTGTCGCAAGACGTGTCGGATTTATGGACGGAGGGTAACGCTATCTCACCTGTGCGTGAGAAGGCGGTGCCGGGGTTGGACGAAGATGTGGCGACGATGAGCATGGAGGCGGCGCGCAATGCGCTTGCTCGTGCATCAGCCATCAGCCCGCACTTTGACCCCAGTAAGTTGGGCGCAGTTTGGGTTGGTAGTGAGTCGCACCCTTATGCCGTAAAGCCGACAAGCACGATGGTTGCCGAGGCGATTGGCGCGACGCCCTACACGCAGGCTGCTGACTGGCAATTCGCATGCAAGGCCGGCACGGAGGCCTTGCAAGCTGCGATTGGCTTTGCCGGCAGCGGCATGGCCGAGTACGCGCTGGCGATCGGCATGGACGCGGCGCAGGGCCGGCCTGGTGACGCGCTGGAATACACCGCCGGCGCAGGCGGCGCAGCTTTCATCGTTGGTCCGGCGCAATACGCCATTGCCGAGATCGAAGGCTCGCTCTCTTACGTCACCGACACGCCGGACTTCTGGCGCCGGCAGTATGAGAAGTATCCAGAGCACGCGGGCCGCTTCACCGGCGAGCCGGCCTACTTCCACCACATCACATCCTCGACGACGCAACTCATGCACGAGATGCAACTCACGGCAGATGATTTTGCATTCGCTGTGTTTCACCAGCCGAACGCCAAATTTCCAATGAAGGTCGGCGAGGAGTTGGGTTTCCGGCGTGAACAGTTGAAGCCCGGGCTGCTGGTGAACGACATCGGCAACACTTACGCCGGCTCATCCGTTATCGGCCTGACTGCCATTCTGGACATCGCAAGGCCGGGCGACCGGATTCTGGTGGCGTCGTTTGGCAGCGGCGCCGGCAGTGACGCGTTCTGTCTGCAGGTGAAGGCCGGCGCGCCTAAGACAACTGCGCCATCCACACAAGACTACGTCAAACGCCGCAAGCAAGTGAGCTATGCGGAATACACGCGGCTGAAGGGCAACTACAAATTGAATTGACGATTTCCGCTTGCAGATTGAGCGCAATGTCAATCCGCAATCAGAAATCCAAAATCCGAAATCATGAGGGACGTTTCAATCATCGGGATCGGGCAGACGCCCGTGGGTGAACACTGGGATCTGGGTCTGCGCGAGCTGGGTTTTCAAGCGCTGAACGGCAGCATGCGGGATGCCAAAATCGAGCGGATCGACGCGCTGTATGTTGGCAACATGCTGTCGGGTGAACTGACACATCAGGAGCACCTGGGCGCGTTGATTGCGGACTTTGCCGGCCTGCGCGGCATCGAAGCCGTAAAGGTGGAGGCAGCCTGCGGCAGTGGCGCGGCTGCGTTGCGCATGGGCTACACGGCGGTCGCCGGCGGTCTGCACGACATCGTTGCCTGCATCGGCGTTGAAAAGATGACTGATCAGCAAGGCGCCACCGTGACCAGCGCGCTGGCGATGGCCGCCGATAGTGACTACGAGGCGCTGCATGGCCTGAGCTTCGTCAGCATCAACGCGCTGCTGATGCGGCGCTACATGCACGAGCATGGCTACAAGAAGGAAGATTTTGCCAACTTCGCCATCAACGCGCACGCCAATGCCGTGAACAACCCGAATGCCATGTTCCGCGCGCCGATCAGCGCGAAGGCGTTTGCCGAGGCCAAGCCGATTGCTGAGCCGATCAACCTGCTCGACTCATCGCCGATTGCCGACGGCGCGGCGTGTGTCATCCTCGCGCCAACAGCGATCGCGCATGAATTCACCGATCATCCGATTCGCGTGCGCGCCACTGCCATTGCCACTGACACGGTGGCGGTGCATGACCGGCGCGATCCGCTGTATCTGGAAGGCGGGGCGATCAGCGCGCAAAAGGCCTATGCCATGGCCGGCGTCGGTCCCAGCGACATGGATCTGTTCGAGGTGCATGACGCCTTCACCATTATGAGCGCGCTTTCGCTGGAGGCCGCCGGCTTTGCGCCGCGCGGCAAGGGCGTGGCGCTGGCGTTGGATGGCGAGATTGGACTGAAGGGGCGCGTGCCGATCACCACGATGGGCGGGTTGAAGGCGCGTGGGCATCCTGTCGGCGCAACCGGCATGTATCAGATCGTGGAAGTGGCAACGCAGTTGCGCGGGCAGGCCGGCGCGAATCAGATCGAAGATGCGCGGCTGGGTATGGCGCAAAACATTGGCGGCAGCGGCGCGACCGTTGTCACCACCATCCTGGAAAGAATCTAGCGATTGGGCGATCGCGTCATTGAGTCATTTCGACGATCACCCAATGGCGCAATTCCCCGATCATTCAACGGAGAGATAAGGCAATGGAAGTGGCACGATATTGGCGCACGACAGGGCAGCGCTATCAACTGGTGGGCGAGATTTGCCCACATTGCAACAACAAGATCTTCCCGCCGCGCGATGTTTGTCCGGCATGCGAGCAGGAAGCGAAGGTGCCGTTCATGTTCAGCGGCAGGGGCGAGGTGTATTCATTCAGCACCATTCACGCCGCGCCGGCGGGTTTTGAGAAATTTGCGCCGTACACAGTGGCGCTGGTGCGGCTGGCTGAGGGGCCGCTGGTCACTGCGCAGTTGACCGACGTGGACGAGGACGAGGTGAAGATCGGGATGCCGGTGGAGATGGTCACACGGGTGCTGCGCGAGGATGGCGAGCGCGGCATGTTGGTGTACGGCTACAAATTCCGGCCCTCCAGCGTCCTCGAAAGAGATGTTCCAACGCAGAGCCAGCCAGCAACGAATCATGCTTCGACCGTAGACCATGCTCCAGCGGTGAATCCAACGCGTGAGCCACACCGGAATGCGAAAGAGATACCTGTGCCGGCGATGTAGAAGCTGGGTTGATCGAGATGCGCATACGCGCCGGACGCTTCTGCCATTGCTTGGTCGCGCCGATGAGATTGCCAATTGTCTTTGATAAGTTATACAATGGCGCTCGAGCGCACAGATCCATTCATCGACGACAGCGTCAAAACAAGGAGTTTCATCATGACAATAGGTGTTCGCAGTATTCGAGGAATTCAGGAGGCGCAGGCCGCCAAGCTTATCGCGCAGAAGATCAAGAACAGCGAACTATTGCTCAACGCAGCCACCACCCCGAAGGCGCGCGCGACGCTGGCGACAGCCGCCGGCATGAGCGAGCAGGAAGTGCTGGAACTGGCCAACCGCGCTGATTTGGCGCGCGTGAAGGGTATCGGCAAGGTCTTCAGTGATTTGCTGGAGAATGCCGGCGTGGACACTGTGAAGGAACTGGCGCAGCGCAACCCGGCCAACCTGCACGCCAAGCTGGCCGAAGTGAACGCTGAAAAGCAATTCGCCAAGCGCGCGCCGACTATGGCTGAAGTCACCGATTGGGTGAATCAGGCCAAAGCGCTGCCCAAGATGCTGAAATACTAAAAGCACCCATCCTGGTCGTTCGGATTGCAGGCAGCAACGCCTTCCGGGATTTCATTTGGAATAAAAAACCTCACACTACGGTGTGAGGTTTTTGTTCGCCGTACAATTGACGCATGAGCATCTCGCTTCCCCTGAACAAATATATCGACCATACTGCGCTGAAGCCCGATGCCACGCGCGCGCAGATCGAACGTCTGTGCGCCGAGGCTGCGCAGTACGACTTCGCGGCGGTGTGCGTGAATGCAAGCTGGACCAAGCTATGTGTTGATCTTTTGCGCAAGACCGACGTGAAGGTGTGCGTGCCAGTTGGCTTTCCGCTTGGCGCCACGACTACGCTGGTGAAAATCTTCGAGGCCGATCAGGCCATTGCCGCCGGCGCACGTGAGATCGACATGGTGATGAATGTTGGCGCGCTGAAGAGCGGCCTGCTCGACTTCGTGCGCGAGGACATCGCCGGCGTGTTGCAGGCTTGCCGGCGCTCACAGCCCTTTGCGCTGCTCAAAGTCATTCTGGAAACTGCGCTGCTCACCGACGATGAGAAGCGGCTGGCGTGCCGGCTGTCGCAGGAAGCCGGCGCAGACTTCGTGAAGACCAGCACCGGCTTCAACGGCTGCGGCGCGACTGTTGAGGATATCCGGCTGATGCGCGAGGCGGTGGGGCCGGCGATGGGCGTAAAGGCATCTGGTGGCGTGCGCATGCGCGAGCAGGCGCTGGCGATGATCGCTGCCGGCGCAACCCGCATCGGCACCAGTGCCGGCGTCAGCATCATGCAAGGTGAGGCAGCCAGGAGCGCCGGCTATTGATTTGAGGCTGAGCCCTTGTGCGATTAGGCCATTGCGTCGTTGATTCAACGACGCAATGGCCCTATTTCTTTACGGCGCGCTGCCGCGATTCGAAAACACCGTCACCGCGCGCTCGCGCACCACGCTCTGGCCGGTGTTGCTGAAGGCTTCGATGCGGTATCCGTAGAAGCCGGTACTCTGCAGGCAATCCACCACTGTGCCGCTCAATTGTCCGTTGTCCAGCCGCGCTGAGCCATTGCGCGTGACGCGCACCGACACAGCGTTGGTTGTCGTCCAGCTTACTGTCACGCACGCACCGACGGGGATGCTGTCTGGCACGACCGAAAAAGCTGAGATGACTGGCACATTGCCGCCACCGCCGGATGATGTCACTGTGACCGAGCGCTGCGCGCGCGTCGAACTGGTTGCGCTATAGGCTTCCAGCGTGTAGGTATTCACGCCCAGCACCTGGGGACAATCCTGTGTGCTGCCGGTGAAAGGCGCGTTGTCCCACAGCACGCTGTTGTTGCGCAGTACCCGCACGCGATTCACCTGACCAGTCACCTGCCACGCCAGCATCACGCATTGGCCAAGCTGAATCTGCCCCTCCGGCGATATGTTGAAGCTTTGGATCGCCGGCGCTGTGCCGCCTCCGCCGGACGTCACCGTGATCACGATCTGCCGAATCTCGGTGGTGTTGTTGAACTTGTCCACGCGCAGGTTGTAGGTGGTAGTGGATTGCGGGAACACCTGTGCCTGTCCGCCGAATGCCACCGAGCGCGAAGTGGGATCCTCGCCGTTGGCATAGAAATACACTGCGCGCGCATTCTGCACCTGCCACGTGAACACGACGCGCTCACCTGGCGACACCTGCGCGCGGTCGGCGGTGAAAAAGATCTCGCCAGTGGGCGGCGGCGTGGCGGTGGCCGGCCCAACCACCCGAATGCCCACCCATACGCGCGTGCCGAAGCTGCGCCCCTGCGCGTTGCGCATCTGCCAGAAACCCTGATACGTGCCAGGCGCTGTTGGTGCGATCATCGGCACGTGAAAATCAACCACCTCGCCGGGCAGAATATTGCGCCCCATTGCCTGCGGTTGCCCGCTCATGCGTGCAAAGTCGTTGTTGCCGCCGGCGTAGTCAAAGCGATACGCCGTCGTCCACGTGCAGGTGCCGCTGTTGCGCACTCGCCAGCCTTTAGTAAATGGCTGCCCGGGCGACATATGCGGCGGGGTGCGCATGTTGTGATCATCCAGATTCAGATCGGCAATATAGGCCATGCCGTCGATACAGCCTGTCGGTGTGGGATCGACCACTGGAAACGGATTTGGCGTGTTGGTCGGCATGGGCGGTATATCGCCGCCTGAGACACCCAGGTATTGCACAATCAGCCGGTTCAACGTGCCATCGGCCTGCATGGCTGTCAGGGATTGATCGAGTGCCATACGCAAGGTGCTGCCCCGACGCACTGCCACTGCAAGGCGCTGTGAGTTCAAACGCTGTCCCACCAGCCTGAAGGTGTTGTCTTGGGTGACAACGCGCTGGAGCGGCACAAGGTCGCTCACGACTACATCGATGCGCTGGTCGCGCAGGCTGCGCACCGCATCATCAGCGTTGGTGTACAAAAATAGATTGTTCTCCGGCATCTGACGCGTATCGATCAGCGTGTCGCGCAACCATGTTTCATACACGCTGCCGCGTTGCACTCCCACCCGTTTGCCGATGAAATCCTGCGCTGAGCGAATGGTGGTGACGGGGGAATTGCTGCGCGCGATCACGCCGTCATCGCTGATGTAGTAGTAATTGGTGAAGTCCACAATCTGCCGGCGCGCATCGGTCACCGAAATGGCGGCAGCGGCGGCATCAACCTGCCCCAGGCGCAGCGCATCCAGCACACCATCGAAGGCAAAGTCTTCAAACTGCACCTGCACCCCGATGCGTCGTCCCAATTCGCGCATCAAGGCGATGTCGAGACCATCGAGTTGAAACTGCGCAGTGTAGAACGCGAAAGGCGCGTAATCGCCTGAGGTGCCGACCTTCAACACGCCGGCGGCGCGCACGCGCGAGAGGTCGTCGTTGGCCGGCGTGGGTGTTGACGTTGGCGCAGGTTGCGGGCCGCACGCGCTCAGGATGAACGCGGCGATGGCGAGCGGGACAACGATGATGCGCCAGTTTGTCTTCATGTGCAATGGGCTCCTTCCCTCAGGTCGAGATGATACGCGGGGATGGCGAAAAAGGGGCACGGCGTGGGGAAGGGTGCTCAATCTCTTGAATTTCACTCTCGCTTGAATAGACTACGCTCGGCGTAGACCGCGGCAGCCTCGCGCACGAAGGTTGCCGTTTCAATGGCGCCGTAATCGCGCTCCAGCGCATCGGCCATGGCCAGCAATTCTGCCTGCGTCGAGCGACCCGGCCGCAACAACTCGTACATCTTGAGCAGCGTCTCATTTGGCACGGCAGTCAACTCGGCGGCGCGGCGCAGATTCTCCGCCAGTTGAGTGTAGCCGGCGCCCTGCGCCACTGCGGCCTGGCGACGCAACGTGTCGGGTGAAATCTGAAAAGTCATTTTGGGTTGTGGGTTTGCAATTGCGACAGTCAATCGACAGCCCGCATTTCAAGATCTGATATTCAAACGTCAGGTTCCCAATCGAAGAACAATTCCTGCGCCGGCTTGTCGCGAATCGCATCGGTCTCATGCCGGTGCAACAGCGCTGTCTTCACGATCAAGCGCAGCCGCGCCCAATTGTCCACAATCACCGGCGCGGGTTTCACCACCTCGCCCCTGGCATATTTGGCTGCGTTGCGCCCCAACGCCTCGTACAACTCCAACGTCATACTGGGCGAGAACGAGAACAACTCCAGGTTGTGCAAGCGTGGCATGCCGCGCCGGTGAATGACGGCGGTGCCGCGGCTTTGCAGGCCAACGCCAATGCCGCTGCCGCTGTAGCTGGACGCGATGAAGCCGAGTTGCGCGCAGTCGCTGGTGCGATACACCTTGATCAGCCGCGCGGTCATGCCTTCCTTTGCCACACCGGTGAAGATCGCTTGCAGCACGGCGTCGTGATCCAACCCGTTGATCGTCTTGACGAGTGAGACGCCAAACGCCGGCCCCACTGCAACAATGACTTCGTTGAAGCGGCCCTGCCTTGCCTCGCCTACCTCATGCAGATTCACCAGCGGCTGGCCGATGCGGTCGGCAATGAAATCCCGCGGTGAATGTTGCTGTGGCAGGCGCTGCATCTCATGCCAGCGCTGGCCGCCCACGCGATAGCCTGTGCCAGGGCCGGTGTAGTCATTGGGGTCGGTGATCGCGGATAGCACGCGCAAGCTCGCGCCTTCACTCTCGTTCGCATGGAGATTGGAAAGGAAGATCGCCGCCGGCTGCAAATAGTCGCCCAGCGCGCGCTGGCGCAGCATCTCATCGAGCGCGCCGGCAGTCTGCGCAAAGCCGCGCTCGCGCAGCACGTGAATGACATCGACGATGGTCTTGTCGCCGGCAAGAAACCTATCCGCCGCAGCCAGGTCGGCCACCACGTCGCGCGCTGGCATGTCATCGCTGCCATGCGCGGCCACCGCCGCCTCCACTTCGTCATCGTGGATGGCAGGGAAGCCCATGCCGGCATAAGCCGCTTGAATCGTCTGTGCGCCCTTGCGCCGGATCGCCAGCACTTCGTCTTCCGTCACCGGGCGCAACCCGCCATCCACTTGCATGTCGCGCTGCAGGACGTTGTAGTCGTCGAAGTCCTCGGCGTCAAAGTTGCCGCCGCCAAACATGTTGTCGCGGCGAGGCACGGCGCTGTAGCCGCTGAAGATGAAATCTGTGCCGGGGATGAATTGCAGCATCAGTTTGGCGCTCTTGCGGATGGCGCTATGCGAAGCAAGCGCATCATTGCCGCTGGCGACTTCGAGGCCGAGCATGGCCGCGATCAGATTTTCGGCCAGCACCGCGCGCACGCCGCCGGGCAGGCTCTCCGGCAGGGCGATGCATGAGATTGAGCCATTCTGCACGCCCTGGCTGCCGGCACCGCGCGTCACGCACAGGCAGCGCGCTTCGAGATACAGCATGCTTTTGCCTTCGCTGCTGCCCATCAAGGCTTCGCTGCCGGTGCCGCTGGTGAAGCGGATCTTCACTCCACGCGAGGCGTATGCGCTGGCGAGAAAGGCCTTGCTCCATGGCGTGTCGTCGCCATCCACAAAGCTGCGCTCAGTGCCATATACGCTGAGTGTCTCGGCGTAGCTGGTCAGCCCCTTCATCGCCACGCGCAAGCCCATGCTCTCTTCGATGGCGCATTGTGTGAGCACGCCGGCGCGCCCGGTCTGCGTGCCAATCAGGATGGCGAGCGCATTCAGCGGCGCTATGCGCGCGATGCCGACAGTGGTCTCGGCCTCGGCAAAGCCGCGCAGCGCAGCCTCGGCAGCGTCGGCAGCTAGCAGTGCAGGGTTTTCGCGCTTGTTGGTCACATGCGCCTGGTTCGCCGGCGTGCGCCGCACGCGCATCTTCGCCAGCCCCATCATCATCTCCAGCACGCTCATATGCCGCACGATGTCGCACAGCTTGGCCGGCGTGCAGCCCAGCGCCAGCCGGCGGATGTCTTGCGCCGGCACATTGATGTCAACCAGCATGCGCGCAATCTGCAACGAAGGCACGACCATCGCCTCGCCGGCCACGCTGAGGTCGAGGTAGTGATCGGCGATGAACGTATCGAGCATGTCGAACTGCTCGCGCGGCTTGCCGTCCATTTCGGCGACCTTCACGCCTGCGCCTCGACCCTCTTCCACAGGAAAAGGGGGCAGGGTGAGTGACGGCTGCGGGTCGTTCGGCCCGTCGGCGACGACCAGCCCGGCGTCGGGCCACTCCTCGACAAAGGTTTCCTTGTTGATGTCGCGCTCGGCCAGCAGCGCGAATCGCTTGGACTGAGTCATGAGGGCAGAGTGTACGAGCATTCGGCGCGCGCGCATGCTTTGCAGCGTCGTTATTGTGCTGGCTGGCATCTGATGAGCGCCCGCGTGAGCATCCGCGCCGTGCGCGGCAGGCTCAGGAACGATCGCGGTTGCCATACCCTTGCCTTTGAGCACCCCGCAGCCACGAGACTTGTCGGCGCGTATACTTTGGTGGCGGTGGCCAAGCGTTGCGCACGAGCAACAAGCGCCAGTCACCAGCATTCATCACGATGGGAGTTTCTCAATGACAGACACATGGCTTACTACGCTGATTACTGACACCCCCCAGGCCGGCTTCGAGCTTGCAATCACGCTCAGCCGGCGCGGGGTGAAATATACGCAGCCGGACACCGCAGTGCTCAAGCGGCTTCGCCCTGAATATGCGGAAGACGCAGAAGCGCTTACGGCAGCCTCACAGGTTATCGCCATTAATTTTCAAACCATCGCCGCTGCCAATAACTACTGGCGCAAATAGGCGACGAGCAGCGCCCACCATTCTGTTTAACTCAGATTGATTGACAAAGCCTTGTCATCCTGAGTGCAGCGAAGGAACTCTGCGATGCTGTTACGCAGCTGTCGATTTTGGCAGGGGCTCTTCGCTTCGCTCAGAATGGCGGTGTTAAACATATTGGGTGAAACAGAATAGGCTGCCTATTCATTGCTCCCCTGAGTAATTGTCCCTTGAGCGCCGCGAAAGGTTTCTCTTGATGAGGCCGGGCATTGCGCGCCCCGCGCGTCCGGCCTCATACCCCTCGATACTGGAAGTCGCTCACCGCGCCGCGGAACTGGCGCCACATCAGCCAGGCCATCACCGGCGTGAGCGCAACAAACACCGCCCACACCACGACCAGTCCGCCGCTGATGATATTCACCAGCAGCGCAGCGATCAGCACGATGATCCACAGGCCGCCGCCGAAGATGACGAGCGGCGCGCGGGTGTTGCCGGCCCCGCGCAATCCGCCGGCATACACGAACAAGATCGCCAGTGGTGGCATGCTGAACGCCATCACGCGCAAGGCGGCCGCGCCGGCGTCAATCACGCCGGCATCTCCGGTGAACAATCGCATGATTTGCAGCGCGAAGATGACCAGAATGACCGAGAAGCCGGTCATCCAGATCAGCGCGCCCTGCGTGGCAATGCGCGTGACAGCCGATCCATCGTCGATGCGTCGCGCGCCGACGCTTTGGCCAACCAGCGCAGTGGCGGCAACCGCGAAGCCGAAGCCGGGCAGGAAGGCGAGCGAGAGCGCGTTCACTGCAATGCGGTTGGCAGCCAACATATCCGTGCCAAGCCGGCCCACGATCATGGTCAGCGCGAAGAATGCGCCAGCGCTCAAGATCTGTTCTAGCGCTGCCGGCACGCCGATGCCCAGCACCTGCTGCGCCAAGCCGAAGTTTGGCTTCCACTCACCGCTGCCGCGAATGGTGATGCCATTGCGACCGCGCCACAACACCACCAGCAAAATGACCAGCGCTACCGCGCGACCGATGAAGGTGGCCCATGCGCTGCCCACCGCGCCAAGCGCCGGCAGGCCAAGCTGGCCATAGATCAGCCCCCACGCCAGCGGCAGGTTGATGATGTTGGCAATGGTGGTGATGATGAGTGGTGTGCGCGAATCGCCGGCGCCGCGCAGCACGCCACCGCCGATGAACAAGCCGGTCAGCACGACGACAGTGCCCATCGTGATGTGCATGTAGCTCGTGGCAATCTCGGCAGCCTGCGGCTCCAGATCAAACAGGTGGACGATGGGCGCGCTGAAGATAAAGCCGGCGAGCGCAAGCGGGATGGAGATGACCACTGCCCACACCAGCGATTGCCGAGCGAGGTTGCATGCGCGCGGGAATTGCTGTGCGCCAATGGCTTGCGCCACCAGCACTGAGGCCCCAATCGACAGCGCGGCCAGCGCCGACAGCAGAAACTGCATCATCTGCACGGCCACACCGACGCCGGCGAGCGCAATCGCGCTGATGGCGAGGTGCGACACCAACCATGTGTCGGCGATGCCGAGCATGGTTTCGAGAAAGTTTTCAGCAATCACCGGCCAAGCCAGACCGAACACGCGTTGCCTCATACTGCCGGGTGCGGGCGTGGATTCGATGGACGTGGCGCCGGCTTCGGTGTTTTGACCTTCTTCAGCGGCAGACATGCGCCGATCATACCCGTGAAGTCATTGCAGTTGGCAAAATGGCAGGCGCCACTCCGCGCAAATCACCCACCCATTCGCCAATCGGGTCTTTGCGCGCCGATCACAGCAGGCGCAACTGATCGCCGGCGTCGTCGCGCTCCAGCGGCAGCGTCTGGCCGGCGGCAAGGTTGTGCGCCCAGCGCGTCGCCTCTGGCAGACGATATCCGCGCAAGCATTGCCTCACAAACTCTGTCGCATGCGTCACGTCGATCAGGTGGCCGGGAGAAATGAAAAGCGGGTTGGCGCGCGCCTTGCTGCGCAGGACTGCGCCGATCACCTGCTTCGTCTTTGGGTCGGACAGAGTCGAGAAATCGCCGGCGTCTGGCCCGGGCGCATCGAACGTGCCATACAGCCTGCTTTTGCCCACGCCAATCGTCGGACGCCGCAGCCAAAGTCCCATGTGCGATGCGATGCCGATGCCGCGTGGATGCGCGATGCCCTGTCCGTCGATCATCACGAGATCGGGGAGATGTTGAAGTTTCGCCCACGCCGCCAGGATGGCCGGCCCTTCGCGAAAGCTGAGCAACCCCGGCACGTAGGGGAAGTTCAGCGGCGCATCGGCAGTCACACCTTCGATGGGAGTGAGATCGGGAAAGCGCAGCACAACGATGGCGGCGTGCGCCTTCTCGCCGGCCAGGCTCATATCGACGCCGGCGACGGTGCTGATGTGCCGGCCGCTCCACTGCAACACAATCTGCTTGCGCAATTCGCCCTGCAGCTGCATCGCCTGTGCGGGATCGAGTGTCCATGAATGCAGCGCTTCCATCTGCACGATCTTATCGCAACCACTGCATTGCGGTAAAATCGCGCCAACAGCGATGACGCGAGACGCGCGTTTGTAGCGATCTTCAGAGAGCCGGCGACAGGTGCAAGCCGGCGATTGCGCAAATGCCCGCTTCCACTCGCACAGCTTCCCATGACGAATGGGACGGGCGTGTTCCCGTTAACGAACTTCAGAGCAGTGATTTGCAATCGGCTGGTGGCAAATGGCTCAAGTGAGAAATTTCCAATTGCAGGTTGTCAATTGCTAGAAATCAGGTGGCACCACGAGCGCCCTTCGTCCTGAGCGATGAAGGGCGATTCTCTTTTCCCTCTCTTCCGAGTTTGACGAAGCTGTAGAAGAGGGGGCAAGGCGAGGAAAAACCATGCTTGACATCAACCTCATTCGCAAAGAACCCGATGCAGTGCGCCAGATGCTCGTCGCTCGCGGCAACGATCCGTTGTCCGTGGATGAAATCCTGGCGCTTGACGTGCAGCGGCGCGACATCCTCTCACACTCGGAGCAATTGCGCGCCAACCGCAACGCAGTCAGCAAAGCGATTGGCCGCATGAAAGACGAGGCCGAGCGAGAAGCGAAGAAGGCTGAGATGCGCCAGGTGGGCGATGAGATTGGCACGCTCGAAGCCGAACTGAACAAGATCGAGACGCAATTGCTGAATCTGACGGCGGTGTTGCCAAATACACTCGACGCGCGCACCCCCATTGGCCCGGACGAAGATCACAACGTCATCCTGCGTGTGGAAGAGGGAGTTGTGCCCGCGCTGACATTCCCCGCCAGGCCGCATTGGGAGATCGGGGAAGGTTTGGGGATCATCGATTTTGAACGCGGAGTGAAGTTGAGCGGCAGCCGCTTCTATGTGCTGAATGGCTGGGGCGCGCGGTTGCAGCGTGGGTTGATCGCGTGGATGCTCAACCTGCGCATGGAGCAGGGCTACGAGGAGCGCTATCTGCCCTTCATGGTCAAAGAGCAGACGCTGTTTGCCGCGGGGCAATTGCCCAAGTTTCGCGACAACCTGTATCACGATGCGGAAGAGGATTATTGGATGGTGCCGACGGCAGAGGTGCCATTGACCAACCTGCATGGCGACGAGATTTTGAGCGGCGACGATCTGCCCAGGCGCTACACCGCCTATACACCGTGTTTCCGCCGTGAGAAGATGAGCGCCGGCAAGGATGTGCGCGGCATCAAGCGCGGCCACCAATTCGACAAAGTTGAGATGTACGCCTTCGTCAAGCCGGAAGACAGCGACGCGACACTGGAGCAGATGCGTGAAGACGCCGAGGCGACGCTGAAAGGGCTGGGCCTGACTTATCGCGTCAAGCAATTGTGCAGCGGAGACATCGGTTTTGGCTCGCGCATCACTTACGACTTGGAAGTGTATTCACCCGGCGTGGACGAATGGCTCGAAGTCAGCTCGGTCAGCAACGTCGGCGATTTCCAGGCTCGCCGCGCCAACATCAAGTTCCGCCGCGAGAAGGGCGGCAAGGCCGAGTTTGTCCACACGCTGAATGGCAGTGGTCTGGGTATGCCCCGCACGATGATCGCTGTGCTGGAGAATTTCCAGCAGCAAGATGGCAGCGTGGTGGTGCCGGAAGTCCTGCGCAGCTTCGTCGGCACAGACGTGATTCGAAAGAAGTAGATCCCAAAGCATCCTGAACGAAGCGATGAACTTGCGCAGATCAAACTCGACACATGCAAAACCTTCGCTACCCTGATCTGAGAGAACCTTACGCCGGCGCGCTGCGTGAAGCGGTGCAGTTCGCGCTGGCGCAAACGCAGCCCGCCGGCATCATCGCCGCCGGCAGCATCCTGCGCGGCAAACCCGATGCCACCAGCGACATCGATCTCTACGTGGTGCATCAACAGCCATGGCGCCAGCGCGTGCAAAAGTGGTTCAACGGCGTGCCATGCGAGATCTTCATCAACCCGCCGGCGGCCATCGAAAACTACTTCGATGAGGAGTTGGCCGCAGCGCGCCCCATCACTGCGCACATGCTCGCCACCGGCTTCGTGGCGCTGAACGCCGACCCGATCGTCGATGTGCTGATCCTGCGCGCGAGGAACCTGCTGGCGCAGCCGCCGCGCAGCAACAACCTTCAACTGATGATGGCGCGCTACACCGCTGCGACGCAATTCGAGGATGCGCTGGATGTGGCCGGCCGCGACATCGCCGCCGCCAGCATGCTTTTGTGCAAGGCGGTGTCTTCGGCCATCGCCTATTGCTTCGTGGTGCACAACCAGATGATCCCGCGCGAGAAAGACCTGCTGGCCGAGCTGGCTGCAATCGATCCAAAAGCTGCCGCCGCCGCGCAGCAGTGCTTTTCGTCAGGCCAATGGCAGGAACGTGTCGCATCTGCCGGCGTGGTGATGGATAGAATCATCGGCGCGCGCGGCTTCTTCGAGTGGGAGAGCGCGCGCGAATTTATCTCGCACTAAAACAGAGGGGATACACTTCTCGCATGAACGAACCCATCGTGCTGATTGGCGGTTTCGGCTCGCACTGGACGGACTACCGACCAGCGGCGCGCAGGCTGGCGAATGTGTCGCAGCGGCGCGTGTTCATCGCCGGCATCAACCGCCTCACCTGGGCGCTGGGCGGCCTCAGCAACTACAGCGTGCTGGTCGATCGCGCTCACGCCGCCATCAATCATGCTTTGCAAGTCACCGGCGCGCAAAAGGTCATCGTTGTAGGCCACAGCGCCGGCGGCGTGATCGGTCGCGCATATCTTGGCGACAAAACAGTGAAGGCCTATCTCAATGCCTATCATGGCTATGACCGAGTCTCGCGGCTGTACATGATCGGCAGTCCGCTTGTGGCTGTGGGGGACGTGCCGCGGCGCGCGATGCACGCCGCATCGTGGGTCGATCAGACCTACCCAGGCGCGTTTTTTGCCAACAAGGGCGTGCAATACATGGTCGTGCGCGGCAAATACATCGAAGGCAAACTCAACGGCGATTCGCGCCAGCGCGAAGCCTATTTCAACTATCGCTTCATCAGCGATTGGGGATCGCAGTGGGGGGATGGTGTGGTGCCGCTGTCGCTCAGCCAGCTTGAGGGCGCGGCCACGCTCGAACTTGAGGGCATCGCGCATTCTCCGGGCTGGCCGCGCTGGTTCTTTAGCGATGAAGAAACGATCCGCTCATGGTGGTCGTATTTTGACCTCGGTGACGCGCCAACCCTGGATCGAAAAGAGATGCTTGTCTGATTCGGTGATTTGTCGCTGCGCATCTGGCAATTGCGCTTCGCCTTGCCACGCGGTCGACACTCCGCGCTATTTGTCGGTGCCCTGGAATGCGGGCAGGAAGGTGCGATTGTTCAGCACCTCATACACATAGTTGTCTGAAAGTGGCACGCCGCGCGTGCTGCCGCCGATGGCGTAGAACTGCGTGCTGGTGGATGCAACGCCGGCGTTACGCCATTCGCCCAGGCGCTGCTGCGGCAATTCAAACGGCACCCACTTGTTTGCGTTCGGGTCATACTGCTCGTTGAAGCCGACGAAGCCGTTGATGCCGCCGCCGATCGCATACAGCGCCGCACCCACCTGAGCCAGCCCCAATCCGCCGCGCGGGATCGTCATCGGCGCGCATTCGCCCCAGGCGTTTGCAGCTATGTCGAACACTTCACAGATGTTGTATTCACGCTGGCCGTCGAATCCGCCAACGGCATAGATGCGGTTGTTCAACACGGCGGCAGCAAGCTGGCTGCGCGGTGTAGGCAGCGCCGGCGACTGTGTCCAGCGCCCGCTTGCAATGTCAAACACCCACATCTCGACATTCAATCCGCTCAGCGTGCGCCCGCCCAGCACATAGACGCGATTGCCCTGCGCCACTACTGCATGCCCAGCCACCGGCTTCGGCAGCGCCGGCAACACTTTCCACTTGCCGCTCTTCAGCTCCAATGCCTCAAAGCGATCCGTCGCAATTGTGCCGGCAGCTGTGCCGCCCGGCACATAGATCACGCCGTCTACGATGGCCGCACCCGTGTTCATCACTGGCGTCGGCTTGCTCGGTGCTTCCGACCAGGCGTCAGCTTGTGGGTCATAGATCAGCACTTCGCTGGATGGCGCGCGATCCACCTCGCCGCCGATCACATAGATCTGGTTGTTCACAGCCACCGCCGCCATGCGCGAGCGCGCAGTCCGCACCGAAGCGCGCGGGTGCCAGCGCGAAGGGGTCGCCGGCGATTCAGCCACGGCGGTGTTGGGAAGATTCTCGCCCAACAGCGCGTCGCCGGCTTGTAGCGCAGCGTCGGGGCTTGCGGGCTGCATCAGGCCGAGTGCGAGCACAGCAAATGCGAGCATCGCCAGCACCATCGCGGCCTTGCGCGCCAGTGACAGCGGCGGCAGGGGTTGCGGGTTTGGCGCGACCGGCACCGGCGCAATCACAGGTTGCGTGGGTTGCGCTTCGGATGCATCGATGAACGCCTCAACCGATGCGGCCTGCGCATCCGTAGCCGGCGCTTGCTCAGCGTCGGGGGCTGGCGCAATGCCGGCGTCCACCCAGCCATTGCGCACCGCCATCATCGTCACCTCGGTGCGCGACTGCGCCTCCAACTTGGTGAAAATGTTGCGCAGATGCACACGGACAGTGTTTGGGCTGACGTTCAGTTGCGCGGCAATTTCCTTGTTGCCGATGCCCGTCGCCACCAACCGCACCACCTCCAACTCGCGCTCGGTGAGCGGCTCTTTTGGCTCCGCCATAGGGAAGCGATTATAGAGATGAGAGATGAGCTATTTCAGAAAATCGATTCTTGGATTGCGGTTCAGTGACGATCAATCCACATTCAACAATTGCACGGCGAACTCTCTCCACGCCACATTGATCCGTATGTCAGTCATCAGCGCGATCTCGCCAACGCTGGCATCACCATTCAACACATCCCGCGCCTCTTCGATCGCAGCGTAGCTGAGTTTGGTTGTGTCGCCCTTCAGCCGGCGCACCGCTTCGCGCAGAATCGCGCGTTGCAGGCCGGCGCTCAGTCCCCGCCACCCCGAGCGATCCACCTTCACGGATCCACTTTCTTCGGTGGCGATGCGGTCGAATGTTTCGCGTGTCGTCGTTTCAACGATCTCGAAATCCGAAGCGAGCGTGTCGGCCAGCCGCGCGAGCGTGGTGCGGATGTTGGGATTGTATTGCGCCAGCAGCGGCAACAATTCATGCCGGATGCGATTGCGCGTGTGATGCAGCACGTCGTCGTTGCTCGCGTCGTGCCGCCAGCCCAGTTTGCGTTCGTGGCAATACTGCTCGATCTCCTCGCGCGTGATGCGCAGCATGGGCCGCACGGCAGTGAGATGGGGCGCGCCAGGCAATGGGCTGCGCGCGCTCATGCCACGCAAGCCGGCCAATCCAGCGCCGCGCAGCAGTCGCAACAACACCGTCTCGGCCTGGTCGCCGGCGTGATGCGCCAGTGCCACACTCGTTGCGCCGTGCTTCGTCGCCGCGTCAGCGAGAAAAGCATAGCGCGCATCGCGGGCGGCCACTTCGATGGAGACCTTATGGGATTTAGCCAACGCCCTCACGTCTGCGTGGCCAATCTCGCATGGCACGCCGCGCTGTGTCGCAAACCCCTGTACAAATTGCGCGTCATCGTCTGATTCGCCGGCGCGCAGATGATGATTCAGGTGCGCAATGATGAATGCCGGTTTGCCCTCGCGCATCGCCAGCGCCGCGTCCGCCAGGCAGATCGAATCTGCGCCGCCCGACACGGCCAGCACAACGGCGCGGTCGCCGGCCAGCGCCTGCGAGACCGTCATGCGAATGCGGGAAACCTGATTCGAAATCATTTTCTGCTTGGCGGGATTTCCAGGATGAGCGAGCTGGCTATATGTTATTGGCCAAATGCATATCGCGAGTTTTCTGTGAATTGTCATTCATGGTCATTCATCCTGTTTGCCTTGCTGATCGTGTCCAGCCCAAATCTGCGCAGCGACTTTGCGGGCGGCCGCGCCGCGATGGCTGATGGCGTGCTTTTCGGTGGAAGTCAATTCAGCCATGCCGGCGCCGGATTGTGTGACGAATACCGGATCGAAGCCAAAGCCATTTTCGCCGCGCTTCTCGCGGCCGATGCGCCCTTCACAGATGCCCTGAATGATCGTCTCTTCGCCGGCCGGCGAGATCAGCGCCATCACGCAGCGAAAGCGCGCGCTGCGCTGCGCATCTGGCACGCCGGCCATCTCAGCCAGCAGCGCCGCGCAGCCGTCGCCGTCTGGCGCGCTCTTGTGATAGCGCGCCGATTTCACGCCCGGCCGGCCGCCCAGCGCATCCACCTCCAGGCCGGAGTCGTCGGCCAGCACCCACAAGCCGGCGCGGCCTTTCACGGCTGCAGCAAACGCGCGCGCCTTGATCTGTGCATTGCCGATGTAGTCGCTGGCGGTTTCGTCTGGGTCGAGCGTCAGGCCGAGCTCGGCCGGCGTGTGCAGGTGAACGGCAGCGCCGGCCAGCGCAAAAATCTCGCGCATCTCTTGCAGCTTGTGCGCGTTGTTGGAGGCGATCAACACATCAATCGTCATGACCGATATACTACCGGACACATGAAGTACCTGACCAACATCGGCGAACACACCTACATCATCGACATCAATCAGGATGGCGAAGTGTTGTTGGATGGTGAGCGGCGCGCGCTTGACCTGCGCAACATTGACGCCGGCTTGTACTCGCTGCTGCTCGATAACAAGTCGTTCGAGGCGCTTGTCGAAGAAGAGGACGGCGTGTATCGCGTGTTGATCAATGGCGTGCTGTATCACGTGCAGGTGGCTGATGAGCGCTCAAAGCGATTGGCCGAAGCCGCCGGCGCGTTTACCCCCACCAGCGGTGACATCAACATCAAGTCACCCATGCCCGGCCTCATCGTCGCCATCCCAGTTGCCGAAGGGCAAACCGTGAAGAAGGGTCAAGTCGTCGCGGTGCTGGAAAGCATGAAGATGGAGAATGAGTTGAAAGCGCCGCGCGAAGGCACCATCACGGGCATCAAGGTGCAACCGCGCCAGACCGTCGAGCAGGGCCAGGTGCTGCTCAGCATCGCGTGATTGGCGGCAGGCGCCTGTTCGGTGCGCGAGTGATTCGGAGCCACCCGGCTCTACCGTATGGCGGACGCGGTGCTTGCGATGTTGTTTGCATTGCTGAGCCGGCGCCTCTCCCTGGCAGCCGCGCTGCACGCGGTTGATTTTTAGGGCGCGATCTTCTCCATTTGCCAATTGCCCGTTCCTGATTACAAATGTCTGCCAATGACCTCTTCAGCAGAACACCTCTTTGAGGCCGCGCAAACGGTATTGCCCGGCGGCGTAAGCGCCACCGCCCGCCGCAATGCGGCGCTCGGCCACCCGTTCTACATCTCGCGCGGCGACGGCGCGTATGTCTACGACCTCGATGGCAAGCCGCACATCGACCTGTGCCTGTCACATGGCGCTTCGCTGCTGGGCCACAACCACCCAGCGATCAAAGCCGGCGTCCAACGCGCGCTTGACCTCGGCGTGCTGTGCGCAGCCGAGACCGAACACCAGATTGCTCTTGCGAAGCAAATGCGCGAGATGGTGCCATGCGCCGAGATGTCGCGCTTCAGCACCAGCGGCACCGAGACGATGATGCATGCGCTGCGACTGGCGCGCGCCGCCACCGGACGCGACCTCATCATCAAGTTCGAAGGCCATTTTCACGGTTATTCTGATTTCCTGAATTTCAGTTGGGCGCCCCCGCTGGATAAAGCCGGCGACCCGCAGCACCCCGCGCCGTATCCAGAGAGCGCCGGCATCCCGGCCGTCGCGCAGCAAACGCTTGTCGTCGTGCCATTCAACGATCCCGCAGCGTTGAAGCAAGCCTTTGCGCAGCATGGTGACAAGGTGGCTGCGCTGGTGATGGAGCCGGTGAATTACGACTCGGGCTGCATCCCGCCCGCGCCGGGCTTTGCGCAACTTTGCCGCGCGCTATGTGATCAGCATGGCGCGCTGCTGCTCTTCGACGAAGTGCTGACTGCGTTTCGCATGGCGAAGGGCGGCGCGCAGGAATATCTTGGCGTCGTGCCGGACCTCGCGGTGCTGGGCAAGGCCTTTGGCGCCGGCATGCCGATCAGCGCGATTGCTGGCAAGCGAGAAGTGATGATGCACCTGCGGCCGGCGGGAGAGTCCGAGATGAGCGGCACGTATCTTTCGCACCTCACGGCGGTGTTCGCGGCGCAGGCGGCGCTGAAGGAATACAGCAGGGCCGGCTTCTACGAGCGGCTCGACGCGCTGGGCGAATATTTCTACGGTGAGTTTCAGCGCCGGATCGACAAGCGCGGCGTGAAGCTGCGCTTGCAGCATGTCGGCCCGCGCTTTGGGCTGTATTTCGGCATTGACCCACAGCAGCCGGTGCGAAACTATCGCGACGCGGCGCGTCAAAACAGCGCGCAATTGCTCGCATTCGTGCGTGGCGTCATCCAGCGCGGGGTGTATTTTCACGTCTCGGCGCATCACGGTTTTTCATCGGCGCACACTGAAGCCGATCTCGACAAGGCGCTCACCGCGATTGACGGGGCGCTTGCAGATTTGTAATTGATCATTGGCAATTGCTGCGCAGCGACAGCGTCAATTGCCCATCACATTCCCCTATGAAAATCGCCATTGGCTCGTATATCCAGGAATCGAATTTCTTCTCGCCGGTCTATGGCAGCCTCGACCTGTTCAAAGCCGGCCAGCTTTTCTACGGCGACGATACGCTCAGCACCGCGCGCGGCACGCGCTCCGAAATGTGCGCTGCGATGGATGTGGCCGAAGCGCGCGGCGGCGTGGAGTTGCTGCCGCTGTTGCGCGCGATGCCGGCGGCCTCATCAAACGCCATTCTGCAGAAGGATCACGAATTTCTGCGCGATGAGATGATCGCGCGGCTGCGCGCCTGCGGCAAGGTCGACGCGCTGTTCTTCGCCCTGCACGGCGCGATGAGCGCGACCGAATGTGATGATGCCACCGGCGATGTGCTGCGGCTTGCGCGTGAAGTCGTCGGGCCGGCTGTGCCGATCATTGTCACGCTCGACCTGCACGCCAATATCACGCGCCAGATGTGCGATGCAGCCAATGGCTTGTTTGGCTACCACACCTTCCCGCACATCGACCTGTATGAAACCGGTGAGCGCGCCATGAAGTCTTTGTTCGACGCCATGGATCGCAACGTGGCGCTCTGCACTGTGCATCGCAAACTGCCGATGATCGTGCCGGCGGAGAACGCGCAAACGACGCATGGCGTGATCCATGACCTGAGGCGACAGGCGGACGCGTTGATGCAGCGCCCGGGCATCCGCGACATCACGTTCTTCCCGATGCAGCCGTGGATGGATGTGGCCGAAGCTGGCTGCGCGGTGGTGGTGGTGGCTGATGCAGATCAGCGCGCTGAAGCTGATGCGGTGGCGGATGCGTTGGCTGATGCGTGGTGGCGCCGGCGCAACGAGCACACCGTCGACCTGGCGCAGACCGACGGCATCATCGCCGAAGCGCTGGCAAGCGCGCGCGGCCCATGGGTGCTGGCTGACTCTGCCGATGCGCCCAGCAGCGGCGCGCCCGGCGACAGCCCGATCACGGTGTCGGCCCTGTTGCGCGCCAACCCCCAGAAAGACTGCCTGACCAACATCGTCGACCCAGCGGCAGCGCGCAAGATGGCAGAAGCCGGCGTGGGCAACGCGGTCACCGTGCAGTTGGGCGCGTGCTCCGGCGCGACGCTCTATGCGCCGATCACCGTCACCGGCAAAGTGAAATTGCTCAGCGACGGCGATTTTGTTCACAAGGGCATGGGGTTGAAGGGGCAGGTCTTCCATCGCGGCCTCACCGGGGTGCTGCAATGCGGCCACGTGCATATCGTGGTGATGTCGGTGGCGTGCCTGCAATGGGATCGCGAGGTGTACAAGTCGCTTGGGCTGGCGCCGGAAGATGCGCAGATCGTGATCGTGAAATCGCCGGCGGGTTTCCGCGCCGACTATGAGCCGATTGCAGCAGAGGTGCGCATCCTCGACGCCGCCGGCGTCTGCACACCCAACCTGCTCTCGTTGCCGTTCAAGCGCATCCCGCGTCCCATGCATCCCTTCGAGGATGTGAAAGACTGGCGATAGCAGCGCGAAGCACGCTTCGACTGCGGGCGGCATCTCGTTGTGATCGCAGTCCGCGGAGCCACGCCGCATTGCGCTCAGGCGCTTTGGTGGGTTACGTGGGATTGGTCTCTGGCGGCGCGGCCTCGTCGCCGGCGTCCTGCGGATCCCAGTACAGCGGCCCCATCTGCGCGCCGAGCAAGGTGTGGCGCAAAACAGTCACACTTTCGCGCGCGGCATTGAGGCGCGCCCGCTCATCCGGCCCCAGATATGGCTCCACCTGCGGGCCATATTCGCTCAACGCCTGCATCAGCGCCAGCGCGGCTTCGTCGATCTTCGTGATGGATTCCTGCACCATATTTTTTTCACAATTGTTGAAAAGCTAGCCGAATTTATAGGCCACGCCGAAGCCGCCGCGCGGCAACTTCCAGCCGATATTGAGGAAGGGGCAGCCGACGCGGCAGCTGCCGCATTCCACACATGCCTGATAGCCCACCATCACCTTGCCCTCGCCATCGAGCGTGTAGACGTTCACCGGGCAGAAATAGGTGCAGGGCTTCTCATCGCAGTGCGCGCAGATGACGTGATCCTTGATCCACAGGTGCGACTCATCTTCATCGACGTAGTACTTCACCCCGGAGATCATGTCGTCCATATTCACCGCCGGCAACGTCGCCCGCAGCGCCGGATCCAGCGGTTGGAATTTTTCACTCATCTGATATTCACTCCCATTTCGCACCAGGCGGCCGGCTGAACCCAAGCGCAAGAAAGGCGCTCAACTTGCAGCAAGGTTCAGGTGCTGTGCGCTTTTACGCGCCCATGCCGCGCAGCAGCTTCATCATGTCTCGCGCCACGCCAAAGAACGAGCGGCGCTGCCACAGACTGTTGATGATCTCCTTCTCCATGTCACGCTTCGCCATGCCGTGCGCGCTGAAATAGCGCAGCGCGGCGTCGTTGGCGAAGTCCACGTAGGTCTTCATGAAGTGCGGCGATTCACCCAGAAAATCGCCCATGCGCCGATATTGCTTCAAGTCCTTCATCACGAAGCTCTGATTGAGCTTGCGCCGATACATGCGCAAGAACCTGGCCGAGAAATCTTGCGCCTTGTGCGCCTCGACGGCGGTGAGGCCGGCGAATTTGCCTGCCGTCATCGCCAGGTTGGTGCCTTCGCGGTGCAGCGCGTCCACCATGCCGGCTGCGTCGCCGGCCACCATCACCCCATCCGCGTACAGCTTCGGCATGCGGTCGTAGCCGAACTCCGGGATCAGGTGCGCGCCATATTCCAACTGCTCGCCGCCCTGCAAATAGGGCTTGATCACCGGATGATTCTTGAAGCGCGCCAGCACCTCGTGTGGGCGCAGCTTGTGCTGCACAAATTCCGCCAGCAGCATGCCAACGCCGATCGACACGCTGGTTTTGTTGGCATACAAAAATGCCGTGCCGGGCAGCCCGAGCGTCGCATCGCCGAAGATGTCGATTGCCACGCCTTCCTTCGCGCCGGCCAGCCCAAAGCGCTGCTCGATGGCCGCCTGCGGCAGTGCGATCACTTCCTTCACCGACAGCGCCACCAGATTCGGCGGCAGATCGACCTTCGACAGGCCGGCCTTCTGTGTGAGCAGGTTGTTCACGCCTTCCGACAGAATCACAACCGGCGCGTATACATCACCTTGTGGGCGGTCGGTTTGCACGCCGATCACGCGCCCCTGCGCATCGCGAATCAGGTCGATCACGTTGGTCTTGGGGATGAGCAGCGCGCCAAACGAGGCAGCCTGCTCGGCAAACCATGCATCGAACTTTGCGCGCAGGGCAGTGTAGGCTTCCGCCGGCTCGACTTTGTAGGCCTGGCTCTTGTGCATCAACCGCACCACACTGTCGGGCGACATCAGCCAGTAGCCCTGCTCGGTGACGGGGCGCTCGAAAGGCGGGTTGCGCTTGGCAAAATCGGACAGCACGTCGCCGATGGCGCTGGTGTAGAGCACGCCGCCAAAGAGGTTCTTCGAGCCGGCGAACCGCCCGCGCTCAATCACCGCGACATGCAGGCCCTTGCTGGCCATGGTGATGGCCGCTGAGACTCCCGCCGGCCCTGCGCCGACGACGATGGCATCGAAGCTCAGTTTCTCAGTCATGTTTTTGCCCCGCCTTTGCCGCTCGAATCTGCTTCGTCAACTCGGGGATGACCGTGTTCAGGTCGCCGACGATGCCGAAATCGGCAATGTGGAAGATCGGCGCGTTGGGGTCGCTGTTGATGGCGAGGATGAAATCCGACCCTGCCACGCCGACGCGATGCTGGATGGCGCCGGAAATGCCAGCGGCGATGTAGAGCTTCGGGCGGATTGTCTTGCCGGTTTGACCGATCTGATGGGCGTAGGAGATCCAGCCGGCGTCCACCGCCGGCCGGCTCGCGCCGACCACACCGCCCAGCGCATCAGCCAACTCTCGCAGCAGTGCAAAGCCCCTGGCCCCGCCCACGCCGCGCCCGCCGGCCACCACCACATCGGCATACTCGATCTCTTCCCCGGTCTCGCCGGCAACGAAGCGCAACAGCTTTACTGCCACATCGTCTTCGCACACGCCAAGCGGCGCGCGAATGACCTCGCCGCGTTTCCATTCGGCCAGTGGCTGCGGCGTGGGCAGCACGCGCGGGCGCACGGTCGCCATCTGCGGCCGGCGGGTCTTGCACAGAATTGTCGCCATCAGGTTGCCGCCAAACGTCGGGCGCGTGGCTGCCAGAATTTTCTTCGGATCGATGGCAAGCTCGGTGCAATCGGCGGTGAGGCCGGTGCTGACGCGCGTGGCGACGGATGAGGCCAGATCGCGACCTGGCGTGGTCGCACCCACAAGGAAGATTTCCGGTTGATATTGTTGGATCAGGGCCGCGATGCCGGCGCTGTAGGGCAGGTTGCGGTAATGCCGCAGCACCGCGTCGTCAATCACGTAGACGCGCGACGCGCCGAACGAAAAAGCCTGATCGATGATCGGCTCAACCTGCTCGCCCAGCAGCACGCATTCCACCGCGCTGTCGGGCAGATCGCGCGAGAGCTTCAACGCTGCGCCGAGCAATTCCCACGAGACGGGGTGCGCATTGCCATCTTCCTGCTCGATGTAGGTCCAAATGCGGCTGGTCATGCCTTTCTCCCTGTCAACACGCCGGCTTTGTCGATGGCCGCCAGGGCCTCGGCAATGGCGTGCTCGACGCCCATCTCGGCGGCCGCGATGGCCGGCCCGGCCTTCTTCAGCGGCGGCGTGTGCGCATTGCCCACGATGGTGGGCGAACCCTTGATGCCGATCTGCGCCATGTCGAAGGTGACCGGCGCAGTGGCGCTCCAGATCTCGGGCGTGTATCTGGCTGCGTGAATGATGTTTGGCAGCGGCGCGCGCGAGATGGGCGCGATTTCCTTCTCCACCGTGAACAGCGCCGGCAGGGATGTTTGCAGCACTTCGATGCCGCGCTCGACCCTGCGATGGACGATGGCGGTGCGGCCATCAAGGTCGAATGATTCAATGGCGCAGGCGCAGGTGATGAGCGGCAGGTTCAAGCGTGTCGCCACGCCCGGGCCAACCTGTGCGGTGTCGCCGTCGATGGCCTGCTTGCCAAAGAGCAGCAGATCCGCCGGCGTCTCCCGCTGGATCGCCTCGATCGCTGTGGCGATGACATAGGATGTCGCAAGGGTGTCGGCAGCGGCAAACTTGCGGTCACTGACAAGGATTGCGCGGTCTGCGCCCTGCTCGATGCATTCTCGCAGCGCCTCGGTTGCGCCGGCCGGACCCATCGTCAGCACCGTGATGCGGCCGCCGAATGTGCTCTTCAACTGCACGGCCAATTCCAGCGCGTGCGCCTCGTAGGGGTTGAGAATTGCCGGCACACCCTCGCGAATGAGGGTGCCGGTCTCAGGGTTGATCCTGACGTTTGAGGTGTCTGGCACTTGCTTGACCGCGACGATGACGTGGATCGGTCGTCCCATGACGTTCTCCTGGCGCGCAGCGCGGCAGTGTGTGGCGCGCCGGCCTGCGATATGCATCATGGTAAGGCGCGCCGGCGGTCATGCATCCGCCATGTGGTCAGCCGTGAGAACAGTCGCGCGACGCCGAGTGATTGAAGGGGGTCACACGATCTGCTCGAACTCGCGCCACGCGGCGGCAAGGTCGCTCTCGGTCTGTGCGTATTCGGCGCTGAGGGTTTGAATTCTGGCAAAATCGGCGCCGGCGCTCTCCATTTGCCAGTTCAATTCATGCAGTTTGCGCTCGAGATCCTCAATGCGCTTCTCGGCAGCAGCCATCTGCGCGATGCGCTGCTGCTGGCGATTCTTCGATTCGGCAGATTGAGGGGCAGCAGCCGCGGCTGCCGCCGGCGCCCTGTGCGGCTCTGCCGGCTTGGTTGCGGCCGGCTCGCGCTTCTCGTTCTTCGCTCGCGCAGCCTCATCCAGCGATTCGCGCCATGCATCGTAGGTGCCTTTGAACACGGTCAGCGACATTTGGCCCGCCGCGTCGCGATCCAGGATCCACAGTTGCGTCGCCAGCGCGGCAATCAGGTAGCGGTCGTGCGACACCATCAGCAATGTGCCATCGAAGTGATTGAGCGCATTGGTCAGCACTTCCTGCGAGGGAATGTCGAGGTGGTTGGTCGGCTCGTCGAGCAGCAGGAAATTCGCGCCCTGCAGCGTGAGCTTCGCCAGCGCCACGCGCCCGCGCTCGCCGCCGCTCAACATGCTCATTTTCTTGAACTGGTCATCGCCGCTGAACAGAAAGCGCCCGAGGATGTCGCGCGCCTCGCTCAGCTTCAGGTCTTCGCGCGCGCTCATCAGCTCCTGCAGCACAGTGCGCTCGGGGTCAAGCCCCTCGTGCGCCTGCGCGAAATAGCCGAGGCGGACGTTTGCGCCGAGCTTTGCCTCGCCGGCCAGCGCCGGCGTCTCACCCATGATCGTCTTGAGGAATGTGGTCTTGCCGGCGCCGTTTGGCCCGATCAGCGCAGCGCGCTCCAGACGCAAAAGCAGCAGGTCGGGCGCGGTGAAGAGCGCGTGGGTGAGGGGTTGGGGAGATGATTGCCTTCCCTCATCCCCCCAGCTTTCCTTCGCCCCATTCTCCTCACCATGGCCATTGCGATAGCCCACTTTGAGCCGGCTTGTTTCCAGCACGATGTTGCCGCTGCGCGCGCCGCCTTTGATGCGGATGGACATGGCGCGCTGCTCGACGGGTTTTTCCAGGCGCTCAAGGCGATTGAGCCGGCGCAACCGCCCTTTGGCCTGCGCGGTGTTCTGGCCGGCCATGTTGCGGCGAATGAATTCTTCCTGCTTCTGAATGAACTCCTGCTGCGTCTCAAATTCGAGCAGCGCCCGCTCGCGCCGCTCACCGCGCTGCTGCGCGTATTCGGTGTAGCCGCCGCGATACATCTCGATGTGCGACTGGCCGTCCACGCGCCGGCCCATCTCCCACACCTGATCGCACACCTCGTCCAAAAAATAGCGGTCGTGCGACACGACGACCAGCGTGCCCTCCCACTCTTGCAGGAAGTTCTCCAGCCACTCCACACCCTGTCGGTCGAGGTGATTCGTCGGCTCGTCGAGCAGCAGCACATCCGGCGATTGCAGCAGCAATTGCGCCAGCGCCGCGCGCACGCGCTGCCCGCCGCTCAGGTGCGAGAGCGGCTGATGCACATCGTCGTCTTTGAAGCCGAGGCCGCCCAGCACGCGCTTGATCTTTGCGTCCATCTCGTAGCCGCCCTTCAACTCAAAGTCGTGCTGCGCTGCGCCATATTGCTCCAGGGCCTTGTCGGCTTTGGCGGGGTCGAGCATGTCCTGCTCCAGTTTCACCATACGCTGCTGGATGGCGTGCAACTCCGTGAAGGCGTCCTGCGCGTGTTGCCACACCGTGCTTTCATCGGATTCCTCGGCCGCCTGCGCGAGGTAGCCGCGCGTGACGCCGCGCGCGAGGCGGATCTCGCCGCCAATGTTGGGGTCATCGACGCCGGCGATGATGCGCAGCAGCGTGGTCTTGCCGCAGCCATTCACGCCGACGAGCGCGATCTTGTCTCCGCGCGCCACGCTGAAGTTCAGATCGCTGAATACATCGAACGCGCCGAAGCTCTTGCTCACGTTCGCGCCAACCAGGATAGACATGCGTCGCGAATTCTAGCGGATGCGACTCAATGCAAAAACGCATGGATGCCAAGACGCTTGCGACTGACTCGGATGGGCTGTGTGACTCTGCGTTAAGATTTTTACAATGAGCAACTTGAAACAGATCATCGCCCTGGGCGGCGGCGGGTTCAGCGCTGAGCCGGAGAACCCGGCGCTCGACCAATACATCCTCGGCGCTGTGGGCATCACGCGGCCGCGCGTGTGTTTCCTCGGCCAGGCCACCGGCGAGGACACGCGCTACCTCGCCAACTTCTACGCCGCCATGGCCTCGCTCGACGCGCGGCCGTCGCATCTGTCGCTGTTTCAAACTCCGCCCCGCGGCGACATACGCGACTTCGTGCTGGGTCAGGACGTGATCTATGTGGGCGGCGGCAATACCAAGAGCATGCTGGCGCTGTGGCGTGCGTGGAGCGTCGATGCGATTCTGCGCGAGGCGTATGCGCAAGGCACGCTGCTGGCCGGCATCAGCGCCGGGGCGAACTGCTGGTTTGAGGACTGCGTCACCGATTCGGCCGCGCCGCAGCTCAGCGCGCTGGGGGATGGCCTGGGCATCCTGCCGGGCAGCTTCTGCCCGCGCTACGACGGCGAGGCGCAGCGCCGGCCCACCTTCCAGCGCTTGATTGCGCGTGGCGAAATCGCGGCGGGCATCGCCTGCGACGACGGGGCGGCGGCGCACTACGTGGATGGGGAACTGATGCGCGTGGTCAGTTCGCGGCCAAACGCGCGCGGCTACGCCTTGCAGCGCGGGCCCAATGGCGAAGCGATTGAGCGAGCGCTGGATACGGAGTATCTGGTTCGCGCGTAGGGGCGACCGGCGGTCATCTTGATCGCTTGCCGCACGCTGCGCCGCAAGCGCCGGCAGTTTGTTGTGCTGCCGGCGCTTGCAAGATCGGCATTTGCGTGATGCGCAAAGCGTATCACTTCATCCCTTCGCAAACTCCTCGATCAGCGCGCCGATGTAGCGCATGCCGTCGTAGTAATTTTGCAGGCTGCTGTTCTCGTTGGGCGAATGCACATGCGTGTTGGCGTGGGCGATGCCGGCGCACACGCACGGCACCCCGCCGATGAATGACGACAGCGAATACATCGGCCCGCTGCCCGGGCTGAGCAGCACCTTGACCGGATCCTGGTGGTAGATCGTCTTCGCCGCGCGCTCGGCTGCCTTCACGAACGGCGCATTGATGTCGGCCAGCTCGGCGCGATAGCCGCCCAGGAACTTGATCTCGATATCGCTGAAGCCACGCTTGTCGAGGTGCTTGCGCAGCAAATCCAGCACGATCTCCGGCGTGAGGTTCGGCACGAGGCGGAAGTCGATCTTGGCGCGCGCGACCGCCGGCAGCACCGTCTTGGTGCCGGCGCCCTGCCAGCCGCTGGTCAGCCCGCAGATGGTCGCGGTTGGCTGGAAGAACAGCCGCTTTACGGCGTCGAAGCCGGTGACGCCGGTGACGAACTCGCTGATGCCCCACTTCGCCTTCATCTCGGCCTCGTCGAATGGCACCTGGCGCAGCACAGCCTCCTCGTCGGCGGTCAGGCTGCGCACATGATCGTAATAGCCCTCGATCAAAATCTTCTCGTGCTCATCCTTGATCGTGTTGAGCGCCCACGTCAATCGCCAGGCGGCATTGGGCGCGATGGCGGCATTCGACGAGTGCAGGTCGTGGCTCACGCCCTTCGCATGCAGCTCCACATAGCAAATGCCCTTCACGCCCATGGTCAGCGTGTAGCGCCCCTTGTCGTCGAAGCCGCCGAATTCCCACAGACAGCCGTCGAGCCGGCGTCCGTCCGGCTTGTGCAGCCACGCCTGATGCCGCTCCACCCAGGAATGGATGTGCGGGCTGCCCACTTCCTCCTCGCCTTCGATCAGCCACTTGATCTTGAACGGCAGCTTGCCCTGCGTCTTCTGCCACGCCTCGATCGCGTGGATGCGCGTGATGAGTTCGCCCTTGTCGTCGCTTGCGCCACGCGCATAGAGAAAGCCGTTGCGCACTGTCGGCTCATATGGTGGCGATTCCCATAGTTCCAGCGGTTCGGGCGGCTGCACATCGTAGTGGTTGTAGATCAGCAACTCCTTGTCGCCCTCGCCCAATTCCGCCCACACCACCGGCGGGGCGTCGCCTTCGGTCGGCACGATCTTGACGTCTGCGCCGAGCGCGGCCAGCCGGCGGGCGGTCAGCGCGGCCATCTCGGTGATGCCCTCGCCGGTGGCCGCCACGCTGGGCTGGCGCAGGAAGTCCTTGTACTCTTCGAGCAGGCGCTCGCGGTGTTCGTTGAGATAGGCGTCAAATGTTTCCGGGTTCATGCGGCGAATGATAATCGGTCAGTGCGCGCCGGCGTTGCTCGTTGAGCTAGGTCGAGGCCCAGGCGCTAGCGCGTGCTGGCACGGTTTGATCCGGCATTCAGGATGAGCCGGCGCATCTCCTTCGCCATCGCCAGCGCAAACTTCGGATCGTTGATGTCGGTGTCGAGGGATTTCACCTTGACGTTCGGCGCGAGGTTCGCTGTGAGCGCATCGAATAGCGCCGCGTCGGCCTCCGCGTCGTAAAACGGCTTGCCCGTCACGTCGATCATCGACACGCCCTTGCGCGGGATGAAAACCGTGGCCGGCCCCTTCGCTGCGTTCAGCTTGCGCGCGATCATTGCGCCAAGTTGCGCGTTCTCCGGCGCTGTGGTGCGCATCAGCGTCACGGTCGCGTTGTGCTGATACAGGTTGCGGCCTTTGAATCTTTCTGGCACGCTGTCGATGGGGCCGAAGTTCACCATATCGAGCGCGCCGAGCGAGACGACCTGCGGGATGCCCTGCGCGCCGGCCGCCTCCAGCCGATCTGGCCCGGCGCTCAGCACGCCGCCGACCAGTTCATCCGCCAGCTCGGTCGTGGTGATGTCGAGCACGCCGGCGAGAAAGCCGCCCTTCACCAGCGCCTCCATGCTGCGCCCGCCGGTGCCTGTGGCGTGGAAGACCAGCACCTCGTAACCTTGCTTTTCCAGCCATTCACGCGCAATGTTCACGCAGGGCGTGGTCACGCCGAACATCGTCGCGCCGATGAGCGGCTTGTGGCGCGCGCGCCGGCTGCGTCCGGCGTAGCTGTGCGCCATGCCGGCGATGGCAGCTGCCGCGTTGCTGAGAATGCGTTCGCTCACGCGGTTGATGCCGGCGATGTCGACGACGGAATACATCATCGTCACGTCGGTCGCGCCGACATAGGGGCGCGTGTCGCCGCTAGCGAGCGTGCTGACGATGAGCTTGGGCACGCCGATGGGCAGCGCCTGCATGGCCGCCGCGACGATGGACGAGTTGCCGCTGCCGCCCATGCCCATCACGCCGTCCAGCCTGCCCTTGGCGAAGAGCTGCGCGGTGATCTGCGCCGCGCCTTTCGCCATGGCCATCACTGCGCTGCCGCGATCGCCGGCTTGCGCCAGCGCGGCCACGTCTGCGCCGGCCGCCTGCGCCACCTGCTGGCGCGTGATGGCGGGCTTGATCTGCGCCGCGCCGAGCACGCCGGCGTCCATCACGATCACTTCGCAGCCGGCTTTTTTGATCTGCTTGCGGATGAAGTCATACTCAACCCCTTTCGTGTCGAGTGTGCCGATCAGCACAATGGTTGGCATCGTGGCTCCTTTGTTTGGCCGCAGTTGAATGCGGATGAGTGTGGATGAACGAGGACGATTGTAGTGATATTTTCTTTTCTCAGCGCTGGTTTTTTGCTTGCGGCGCATCGCCCTGCTTTGATTGCCGGCGCATATAATCACAGCCACCAGCATTTATCGGCCATTCGTCGCGCAGCCGTCGCACATGCGGTCAGCAAAAACATCGATGTCCCCGCAAACTGAGAAGACCGTGATGCAGAAGACGCTTGTGCAGCCCAAACAGCACTCCCCTTTCCTGCGTCAACATTACCAGGAGATCGTGACGATCTCACTGCTGGCGGTGGACGTCTTTAGCATCGTTGTCAGCTTCTACCTGGCCTATCGCCTGCGGCTGTGGATTCCCTTTCCCGAGCCGGCGCAGGGCGTGCCGAACTTCACGGAATTCCTGCCGCTGCTGGCAGTGCAGGTTGTCGCCATCATCACGGCGTTCTTCTTTTCACGGATGTATCACCGCCGGCGCGTGCGCTATGGCTCTGACGATCTGGCCGCCATCTTCTCTGCCGTGTCCATCGGCACGTTGGCCAGCCTCGCATTTGCCATCTTCTGGCGCGACCCGCGCTTCAACGTGACCGACGCGCCGCGCGTGATGATCGTCTATGCCTGGGTGCTGACCATCGTGATCGACATGGCGATGCGCGGCCTGCAGGCGCGCATTCAGCGCGGCTTGCAGGCGCGCGGGGTGGGGCGCACGCGCGTGGTGGTGGTGGGTTCCGGCGAGCCGGCGGCCACAGTGCTGCAACGCCTGACACAGACGCCCCGCCTCGGCTATGACGTGGTCGGACTTGTGCCGTTCGACGGCCAGCGTCCGTGGTACGACGCGCGCGTGCTGGGCAATGTCGATGATCTTTCAGCGCTGATCGATCGCGAGGGCATCGGCGAGGTCATCATCGCGCTGCCCAACGCCAGCAGCGTGGATATGCTGCGGGTGATCTCACAGTGCGACCGCAGCACGATCAACATCAAAGTCCTGCCAGACCAGTTCCAGATCATGGCCGGCCAGATGAGCGTGAGCGAGTTGAGCGGTCTGCCGCTGCTGAACATGCGCGACGTGTCGTTGCGCGGCTGGAAGCTGACGTTGAAGCGCGGCGTCGATCTGTTCGGCAGCGCCATTGGCCTGGTGCTGCTCGCGCCATTTCTGTTTCTCATCGCCATCGCGGTAAAGCTGGATTCAGCCGGGCCGGCGCTGTTCTCGCAGGAGCGCATGGGGCTGGATGGCAAGCGCTTCTTCGTGATCAAGTTTCGCACGATGAAGATCGATGCCGAGCAGAGCGGGCCGGGCTGGACGACGAAGGATGACCCGCGCAAGACGCGGCTGGGTGGATTTTTGCGCCGCACCAACGCTGATGAGTTGCCGCAGTTGATCAATGTGCTGCTGGGCGACATGAGCCTGGTCGGCCCGAGGCCGGAGCGGCCGGTCTATGTGGAAGAGTTTCGCAAGAGCATCCCGCGCTACATGGAGCGTCACCGCGAAAGGGCCGGCATGACCGGCTGGGCGCAGGTGAATGGCCTGCGCGGCGACACCTCGATCGAGGAGCGCACCAAATACGATCTGTGGTACATCGAGAACTGGTCGGTGTGGCTCGACCTCAAGATCATCCTGCTCACGGTATGGCAGGCCATCGGCGGCAGCAGCGAGAACGCGTATTGAACAAGCCGGTTTTTACAAAAAGGGCGGAACGCTTCAAGCACTCCGCCCTTTTTGCTGGATTACCGCTCCTGCGCGATCTCGATCTTGCTGACCAGACCTTTTGGCTCGCCGCCCAGCGGCTGGCCGGCCGGCAGGTCGCTCGGTTGCCAGCGTCCTGTCGCTTTGCTGTCGTCGTAGCGCAGCACCTTATGATCGCGCGTCGCCTCGCGCAGCGTATCGATGTATTGCTCACCGAACAGCGGCGCAGTGTGCCCCAACTGCCGGCGTGCCTTCTCGCACAAGTGCGGGATGAACGGCGAGAACAGCACCGTCAAGGAGTCAATCACCTTTGCCGCGACGAAAAGCTGCGTGCCGGCGCGCGCCTTGTCGATCTTGATCGTCTTCCACGGCGCTTCAAAGTCGAGATACTGGTTTGTCGTTGACGCCAGCTCGATCACCTCGTTCAGCGCGTCGCGCAGCTTCACCGCGTTCAGCTTGTCGCCGACTGTCTCGAACGCCGCCTCGGCCTTTGCGATCAGCGCCTTGTCGGCTTCCGTCAGCTCGCCGGGCTGCGGGATTCTGCCCTCGAAATTCTTCCAGATCTGCGAGAGCGTGCGTTGGATCAAATTGCCCCACTTCGCCAGCAACTCGCTGTTGTTGCGCTGCGCAAAGTCGCCCCAGTTCCAGTCGGCGTCTTTGTTCTCCGGCAACACGGTGCTGAGGTAGAAGCGCAGCGCATCCGGTCCGTACTTCTCAGTCAGATCGATCGCGTCCACGCTCACGCCGAGGCTCTTGCTGAACTTCTGCCCGCCGAGGTTCAGATATTGATTCGCCGGCACGTCGTAGGGCAGGTTGAATTTCCGCTCTCCTTTCCCATCGGGAGAGGGGGCGAGGGCGCCATCGCCATCCCACGGCTGTCCCAGATCCTCCATGCCGAGCAAGACGCTCTGCCACAGCACGGTGTGGAAGAGGATGTTGTCCTTGCCGATGAAGTTGTAGATCTTGACATTGTCGCCATACCAGAAATCCTTCCACGCATCTGGTTGGCCGCTGATCTTTGCCCACTCCACGGTGGCGCTCAGGTAGCCGAGCAGCGCCTCGTACCACACGTAGATGCACTTGCCCGCACTGTTCTCCACTGGGATGGGGATGCCCCATGTCAGGTCGCGGGTGAAGGCGCGCGGCTCCATCTCGCGGGCATAGCTGCGGCTGAATTCCAGCACGGTGTTGCGCCAGTAGCTGTCCTTGTCTGCGAGATAGTTCAATACCGGCTCGCGCAGCGCCGGCAGATCGAAGAAGTAATGCTCGCTCTCCTTCACGATCAGCGTGTCTTCGGGATGATTGCGGCTGCGTGGGTTGATGAGCTGTGTGCCATCCAGCAGCGTGCCGCAGTTATCGCACTGATCGCCGCGCGCCTTGTCGTAGCCGCACACTGGGCAGGTGCCTTCCACCAATCGATCCGGCAGGAATTTGCCCTCGCGCTCGCTGTAAAGCTGCTTCTGTTTTGCCTGATACAGATATTCATTCTTCAGCAACTTGCGGAACATCTGCTGCGCAATGGCGTGGTGATTCTCGGTGTCGGTGTGGGTGAAGAGGTCATAGCTGATGCCAAGCTGCAATTGCGTGTCGAGGAAGCGCTGGTGGAAATGCTCGAACACTTCGCGCGGCGTCTTGCCTTCCTTGTCGGCGCGCACGACGATGGGCGTGCCATGACTGTCGCTGCCGCTGACGACGGCGACGCGATTGCCCTTCAAGCGCTGATAGCGCGCGAAGATGTCCGCCGGCAGATAACAGCCAGCGATGTGCCCCACATGCAGATCGCCGTTGGCATATGGCCAGGCGAGACAGACAAGAATGTTCTCCGGTGTCATGATTGCTCTCTTTCAGCGCGTTTTTCGCGCGCCGGAATGATATCGAAATTATCCAGGTGTGCGGCGATCCTCTGCGCCGTTTCGTCCAGCGCAGCCCGTTGCATGTGCTGAAAATGTCGTTCGTCATGTTTGAAGCCGAAGCCGTCGTGTGTAAAACGCGGATACACATGCAGGTGCGCGTGCATCACTTCCTGGCCGGCGGCTTCCCCATCAGCCAGAAACAGATTGACGCCCTCGCACGGGAAGCCGGATTTGCGCATTGCCGCCGCAATGTGCTTTGCCACCACCATCATGTGCGCGACAGTTGCGTCATCCAGTTCGGTCAGAGATGCCGCCGGCTTCACTGGCACAACCAGCGCGTGACCGGCGTTTACTGGTTGGATGTCCATGAATGCCGCCACAAGCTCGTCGCGATAAATAAATGATGCCTCTGCCTCACCCGCCAGAATCTTTGCAAAGATTGAATCCATTGCGAACCTCCTTGTTGCGATGCGCGCAACTGTGACTGTGCTCGTTGCCCTTGCTGCGAAAACAAAAAAACCGCCCGGCACGCGGGCGGTCGAAAGTCCAAGGTTGGCTCAACGGCAATTGAACGCTGCAATGATGAGTCAGCCCGCGCGGTGGGTCACGCCGGGCATGCGCATCGAGATGCAGGTGAAGTTCAAGTTGCCGTTCGTCACAGTGCCGCCAATGATAACGAATCGCATGATAAAATCAAGGTGTTCGTTGCAACGAGGTGTAGCGCAGCCTGGTAGCGCACTTGCATGGGGTGCAAGGGGCCCCGAGTTCAAATCTCGGCACCTCGACCAAGCCAAACCTCGCAAGCCTTGTGGACTTGCGAGGTCTTTTTTATCCTAACGTGACTTGCTATCCAGGCATGGAAGCGGCAATGTCATTCCCGCGAAGGCGAGGAATCCAACCCTTTTGGGGCTAAGTCAAGGTCTGGATGCCCACTTTTGTGGGCATGACGGTATAGGCAGCAAGTCGCGTTATCCTATCTCAAACGCTTGGCCGCGCGCCGGCATCTCCACCCGTCGCGCACCCATGTCGCGAAATCCATCCGCCAGCGCCTTCATCGAATCGATTTCGCCATGCACCAGAAAGATGGCGCGCAGGCTCTTCAACTGCGGCTTCACCCAGTTCAACAGGTCATTGCGGTCGGCGTGGCAGCTGAAAGATTCGATCTGGCGCACCTCGGCGCGCACAGTGAACTCATCGCCCAGGATCTTCACATAGCGCTGATGGTTGACGATGCGGTTGCCCAGCGTGTCCGGCGCCTGGAAACTGACGAACAGGATCAGGTTCTTGGGATCCTCGATGGTGTGGCGCAGGTGATGCAGCACGCGGCCGTTCTCGGCCATGCCGCTGGCGCTGATGATGACCGCCGGCCCCTGCAAGTCATTCAGCGCCTTCGATTCCTCGACGCTGTGAACGTACTTCAGGCGCCGGAAACCGAAGGCGTTGCCGTCCGGGTCGTCGCGCATGATCTCGCGCGTCTCAGCGTCATAGCACTCCGGGTGCGTGCGAAATGCCTCGGTCACGTTCACCGCCAGCGGGCTGTCGACGAACACCGGCACATCTGGCAGCACGCCGGCGTTCATCGCCCCATTCAGCCGGTATACGATGTCCTGCGTGCGCCCCACTGCGAAGGACGGGATGACCACTTTGCCGCCGCGCTTATATGCAGCGCCGATCGCATCGAGCAGATCTGGTGTGGCCTCCTGAATCGGCTTGTGCAGGCGGTCGCCGTAGGTGCTTTCGATGATGAGGTAGTCCGCCTCAGGCATGGGCGCGGGGTCGCGCAAAATGGGCAGGCCGGCGCGTCCGAGGTCGCCGCTGAAGCACAGCCGCACCTGCTTGTCGCCTTCACGCAGCTCGATCAACTCATGCGTGCTGCCGAGCATGTGGCCGGCGTCGCTGAATGTCACGCGGACGTTTGGCGTCACCGAGATGGGTCGGCCATACTCGTGGCTGGTGAATTGCCCAATGGCAAGCGCGGCATCATCCATCGTGTAGATCGGCTCAACGGGATGCGGGTTTTTGTGGTGGCGGTTCAGGAACGCCGCGTCTTCCTCTTGAATCTTGCCGCTATCGCGCAGCATCACCGCGCACAGATCGCGCGTTGCGTCGGTGCAGTGGATGTCGCCGGCGTAACCGCTCTTCACTAGGTTGGGAATGTTGCCGGAGTGGTCGATGTGGCCATGCGAGAGGATCATCGCGTTGACGCGGGTTGCATCGAAGGGCAGGGTTTGGTTGATGGCGTAAGCGTTGGCGCGCTTGCCTTGATACAGCCCGCAGTCGAGCAGGATTTGTTCGCCGGCGGTTTCGACAAGATGCTGTGAGCCTGTGACGGTGCGGGCTGCGCCCCAGAAGGTGATGTGCATGAGTGCGGTGAGTATAATCTTCGTGTGCAATCGCGAATGGAGGCGATTCAGGCATGATCGAAGTCAAGATCGAGAGCATTCGCGTCAGCTTGATGAGCCCGAATCAGGTGGTGATTCTGAAGGAGGTGGAAGGCGAGCGCCGGCTGCCCATCTTCATCGGCAAAAGCGAGGGCGATGCCATCACCTTCAAGCTGAACGAGGACATCGCGCCGCGTCCGCTCACGCACGACCTCGCTGTCGATATCATGGCCGAACTCGGCGTGCAACTCAAGCATGTCGTCATTCACGAATTGCGCCGGCAACACTTTTTTGCGCTCATCGTCTACAACGTCAATAACGTCGAAATGCGGATGGATGCGCGCTCAAGCGATGCGATGGCACTGGCGGTGCGGGTGAACTGCCCGATTTACGTTGAGGAGGCGGTGATGGACGAAGCCGGCGTGACCCCCTCACAGGAGCATGACGCACAGCGTGACCTCGGCGCATTCGACGATTTCATCAGTTCGCTCGATCTGGGCGACTTGAACGATTCCGATCAAGATGAGACATTGCGATAGGAGGCATGCGCGATGGTTGAAGTGAAGGTGGATACCGTTCGAGTGAATCTGATGGGTTCGCATCGCGTGGTTGTGCTGAAAGACCTCGACTCCAATCGCTATCTCCCCATATGGATTGGCCAGGCTGAAGCTGACGCAATCTCAATTCAGATCAATGGCTCACGGGTGGTCAGACCGCTTACGCATGATCTGATCGTCAATATCATCCGCGACCTGAGTGCGACTGTGCACTATGTGCTGGTGAGTGAACTGCGCGACGATACTTTCTATGCCCGCATCATCCTCATCAACCGCGAAGGCAAAGAGGTCAGCATTGACGCGCGCCCCAGCGACGCCGTCGCCATTGCAGTGCGCGTGAACTGTTCCATCTTCGTCGAGGACGACATCATGACGCAACACGGTCTGGAGCCTGAGGAGGAAGGGGCGACCGTGGCCGATGACGAGCTGGGCGCGTTCAAGGATTTCCTCGGCACGCTAGACACAGATGATCTGGATAAAACGTAATCCGGCTGTCTGTCAGGTGTATTGCGCCTTGCCCGCCGGCGCAACGCCTGTGCTGGGTCTACACTGACAGGAGATTCCTGTCAGTTTTGTTGCCGGCGCTGCCCTGTCACACTGCTCAACTCGGCACGACGATCCTGGTGTGTGTTGTTTTTTGCCCATGGAGTGGATACTTGCGTTTCACGCGATCTGTCTGGTGCTGCTGGCAGCCTATGCATTGCATCAGGCCATTCTGCTCATCCTCTTTCTTGCCCGCCGGCGCCCACCCCCCTTGCCGCACAGCGAATTGCCTGCCGAAGCGCCGCTCCCTGCCATCACCATTCAAATCCCCATCTTCAATGAGCGCAGCGTGGCCGAGCGCGTCATCGCTGCCGCCTCCGCGCAGGATTATCCGCGCGACCGCTTCTGCATTCAGGTGCTGGATGACTCGACCGACGACACCATGATGGTGGTGCGCGATGCTGTGGAGGCGGCGCGCAAGGCCGGCGTCGCCATCGAGCTGCTGCATCGCACCGACCGCGCCGGCTTCAAGGCCGGCGCCATGAATGAGGGGCTGCAACGCACCGCCGCTGATCTCATCGCCATCTTTGACGCCGACTTCATCCCCGCACCGAATTTTCTCACCCGCGTCATCTGCCAGCGCCGCGCCTTCGATGATCCATGCATCGGCTTTGCGCAGACGCGCTGGGATTATCTGAACCGCGATGACAGCGCCATCACCCGCGCGCAGGCGATCACGCTGGACATGCATTTTGTGATCGAGCAGCCGGCGCGCTGCAACCATGGCCTATTGATGAACTTCAATGGCTCCGGCGGCATCTGGCGGCGCGCATGCATCGACGACGCCGGCGGCTGGGAGGCCGACACGATGACTGAAGACCTCGACCTGAGCTACCGCGCCGAACTGCGCGGTTGGCGCGGGGTGTACCTCGGCGACGAGGGCGCGCCCGGCGAGCTGCCCGACGACATCGTGGCCTACAAGCGCCAACAGGCGCGCTGGGCGCGCGGCACCTTGCAGACTGTGCGCAAGCTGATGCCGGCGATTGCCCGCTCGCCGCTGCCGCTCCACACCAAACTGGCTGCGTGGATGCACCTGAGCGGCTACTTCGTGCATCCGCTGATTCTGGGCATCACGTTGACGATGCCGGTGTTGCTGTTGCGCGCCTGGTTGCTGCCGGGCAGTCAGCCGTTGCCGGCGTGGGTGAATGCAGCCAGCGTGCTGACAGCCGCGCCGCTGCTCTCGATGTTTGTTGCGCATCAGGCGCGCGGCCGCTCGCTCTGCGCGTTCCTGCGCGACATGCCGATTGCGCTGATGATCGGGGTGGGGTTGTCATTCTCCAACAGCATGGCAATGCTGCGGGCGCTGGTGACGCGGCAGAAGGGCGGTGAATGGATTCCCACGCCGAAGGGCGTGGTGAAAGTCGCCGGCGTGCCGAGCGTCAGAAGGCGCAAGACGGACTGGACGATGTGGATCGAATTGGGGCTGGCGATCTACGCCATCATTGCATTGCTCATCATCGTGCGGTTTGGGCTATGGCCGGCGGTGCTGCCGCTGCTGCTGTATGTCGCCGGCTTCGGCGGCCTGTGGTTGAGCCAGATGGTCGAGGCGTTCGACACACGCGCGTAGCGCACGGAACACAGATCGCTCCCTTCACCTCTCTTTTCTCTTTTGCGCGAGCGCGCCGGCTATGCTACAAACACATCGTCTGCCTGGACAAGGAGGTGACACCGCGCAGCCATCTCGATAAAGCGCGCCATCAAAAAACCCGGTCGCACCGCAGTTTCATCGCGTCCGCTTGTGTGATTGCCACAATGGATTCAACCAAATAAGGTTTGAACGCACTGAGGTACCAACCCATGAAACGGAACAAGATCTCTCGCAGACAATTGTTGCGCCTGTCGACATTGGCCGGCGCCGGCGCTGTGATCGCCGCGTGCGCGCCAGCCCCGGTTGCGCCAGCAGCCACCAGCGCACCGGCTGCCGCCACCGAGGCGCCGGCGGCTACAGAAGCGCCAGCAGCCACTGAGGCACCGGTAGCCACCGAGGCGCCGGCGGCTACGGAAGCGCCAGCAGCTACAGAAGCGCCCACGCTTGGATCGACCAACCTGCCTGAAGTTGCTCGCGAGAGCACGCTCATTCATGGCTGGACGCTCGATAGTGTGGGTTTGTCCAACCCGTGGACGCCGGGGTATACCCATCAGGCTGGCAACTGCCTGCTATGGGAGCCGCTGTTCTACTATGCCGTGTTCGGCAGCAAAGAATATCCCTGGCTGGCTGAGAGTGGTGAATACAACGCCGACTACACTGAGTTGACGATCAAGCTCCGCCAGGAGGCCGCGTGGAGCGATGGCGTGCCGGTCACGGCGAAGGACGTGCTGTTTACTTTCAACAACCAGTTGAACAACGACAAGCTCAACTATCACGCCGAATTCGCCAAATTTGTGCAAGAGGTGAAAGCGAGCGACGACCACACGGTGGTTGTCACGTTCAATCAGCCGGCGCCGCGCTTCAAGTTCGAGGTGCTGAGCCTGAAATATGACACCGGCATCCCGATCGTGCCGGAGCATGTGCTGAGCAAGGAGGCCGACGTCAACGCCTTTCAGGGCGGCATCGACATGGCGCACAGCGGTCCGTACAGCATCGTGAGTTGGACGCAGGCGCAGAAGATCTATGACCTGCGCGAGGACTGGTGGGCGGTGAAGGCTGGCATCACGCCCATGCCGGATGTCAAGCGCCAGATCTACGTCGGCATCGGCGGCATCGTTGGCAGCAACATGGAGTCGGTGGCGCAGCGCACCGTGAATAACTCCTTTGATGACGCGCTCGGTTTCCCCGTCGCGCTGATCAAAAGCACATTGGAGCAAAATCCGAAGATCACCACGCACAGCGGCAACAAGCCGCCGTATGGCTATCTGGACTGGTGGCCGAATGCGCTGTGGCTGAACCACGAGATTGAGCCGTTCAAGGACGTGCGGGTGCGCCGCGCTGTTAGCTATGCCGTAAATCGGCCGCAACTGGATGAAGTGGTGTATGACGGCGCAAAGATTGGCACAGCCTATCCCTTCCCGCTTTATCCCGGGTTGGTCAAGTTTGTTGAGACGCCGGAGATCAAGGCGCTGGAGGAGAAGTACGAGCCGGCGGCGTTCAGCATTGAGAAGTCGGATGCACTGATGACGGAGGCTGGCTTCGCCAAGAATGGCGATGGCTTGTGGGAGAAGGATGGCAAGACTGTGCCCTGCACCATCAATGGCTTCGAGGGCATTCATGGCGACGTGCTGCCGGTGGTGATCGAGCAACTGAGACAGGCCGGCTTCGACGCTGCGATCAACTTCGGCCCAGATGCCTACCAGAACATGGCCGACGGCAAGCCCGGCCTGTACATGTTTGGACATGGCGCCAGCCTGATCGATCCGTATGCCGTGCTGTTTCTGTTTACCAAGAAGCCCATCAGCGGCACCGCCGGCTCGAACAACTTCAGCCGCTACAATAACCCGGAGTATGACAAGATCGTCGAGCAGATGGGGCCGTTGCCGGCGGACAATCCCAAGTTCTTCGAGTTGGCTGTGCAGGCGATGGAGTGGTACTGGAAGGATGTGATCAACATCCCGCTGGTGCAATTCCTGCACCGCATCCCGTATAACCAGACCTACTGGACGAACTGGCCGACGGAAGCCAATCCAGCCAATGGCTTCAATGGCGCGTTCTGGCATCACACTGGCCTGGTTATCACAGTCAATCTGAAGAAAGCCTGACGCCCTGGCCGAAGAAGAGGAGTGGGCAGGCATGCAAGCTGTTGGAGATTGCAGGTGCGAGAGTCATGTGGTTTGCTTATTACTTGCGCCTGTGATAAAAACTTGAAGTTGGAGTGCGAGCATACACATCGAACGGGACCGCCGACCCGATCCAGGATTGTGTTTAAGGTGGTTTTCAGCCCCGGCTCCAACCCATTTGTACAGTTTCGCTAAGTGTGATCGATTTAGGAGGAAGTTCTAATAATGAACCGGAACAAAATGACCCGCCGGCAACTATTGCGTTTGTCGGCATTTGCCGGCACTGGCGCGTTGATCGCCGCTTGCGCTGCGCCGGCATCTCCGCAAGCGCCGGCTGCAACTGAAGCGCCAGGAGCTGCAACCGAAGCCCCCGCCGCGACAGAGGCGCCGGCAGCTGCGACCGCAGAACCCACTGCTGAGTCGCTTGGCACGACCGATTTGCCGAAGGTGGACCGCAACAAGACGGTTGTATTGGGCTGGAGCTTGGACTCCGTTGGCGTCTCCAACCCATGGGCCACGGGCTATACCCACCAGGCCGGCAACGCCATGATGTGGGAACCGCTGTTCTACTTCGCCATTTTTGCCGACAAGGAAGTGCCTTGGCTGGCCGAGAGCGGTGAATACAACGCGGATTTCACTGAGCTTACCGTCAAGCTGCGCAAGGAGGCGATGTGGAGCGATGGCACGCCAGTCACGGCGAAGGACGTGGTCTTCACAGCTGAAGGCCAGATGAAGAATGATAGGCTTCAGTATCACAGCCAGTTCAAGGAATTTGTGAAGGAAGTGAAGGCGACAGACGATCAGACGGTCGTGTTCACCTTCGTCAGGCCGGCGCCGCGCTTCAAGTTCGAAGTGCTCAGCCTGAAGTTCGACACCGGCGTTCCGATCGTGCCGGCACACGTGCTGGAGAAAGAGGCCGATGTCTACGCCTTCAAGGGCGGCATCGACATGGCGCACAGCGGTCCGTACAGCATCGTGAGTTGGACGCCGGCGCAGAAGATCTACGATCTGCGCGAGGATTGGTGGGCAGCCAAGGCCGGCATCTCGCCAGTGCCAGAGGCCAAGCGCCTCGTCTTTGTCGGCATCGGCGGCCAGGTCGGCAGCAACATGGAATCGGTGGCGCAGCGCGTGGTGAACAACGAGATGGACGTCTCGCTTGACATGCGCAACGCGCTGATCAAGAGCACGTTGGAGCAAAACCCCAAGGTCACATCGCACACTGGCAACGAACCGCCGCACGGCTATCTGGACTGGTGGCCGAACTCGCTGTGGGTGAACCACGAGATCGAGCCGTTCAATGATCCCAACGTTCGCCGCGCCATCAGCATGACGGTCAATCGCGACCAGATCGACGAGGTGGTGTATGAAGGGGCAAAGATCGCCAACATCTATCCCTTCCCGCTCTACCCGGGTTTGCAGGCATTTGCTGATTCCGCCGGCGTGAAGGCACTGGAAGAGAAGTATCAGCCGCGCAAGTACGACCTGGATGAAGCAGCCAAGCTGTTTGAGGCAGCCGGCTTTGCGAAGAACGCAGACGGCCTGTGGGAGAAAGACGGCAAGACCATCCCTGGCACGATCAACGGCTTCGAAGGCATTCACGGCGACATCGTGCCGGTGCTGGTGGAGCAGTTGAAGATGGGCGGCATCGACGCCGCGATCAACTTCGGGCCAGACAGCTACCAGAACATGGCAGATGGCAAACCCGGCTTTTACATGTTCGGCCACGGTGCCAGCTTGAAGGACCCCTACGCGGTGTTCTTCCTGTTCACCCAGAAACCGACCGGCGCCACCGCCGGCTCGAACAACTTCAGCCGCTACAACAACCCCGAGTTCGACAAGATCGTCGAGCAGATGGGGCCGCTGCCGGCAGAGGATCCGAAGTTCCAGGAGTTGGCTGTGCAGGCGATGGAGTTCTACTGGAAGGACACGATCGACATCCCGATCATCCAGTGGCTGCACCGCATCCCGTATAACCAGACCTACTGGACGAACTGGCCGACCAAGGCGAATCTTGGGCCAGGCGTAAACGGCGCATTCTGGGCGCACACCGGCATGCTCGTCATCACCAACCTGAAGGCGACCAACGCGTAGCCCGCGCGCTGTTCGCCAAGAAAGGTCAGGTAGCATGAATGGACGTCTGGAGAAATTTCCCTTCTTCAGGCGTCCATTTGCTATAAACCCCAACCCAAAATCGAAGCAAAGGAGCGAAATCAACGATGAAGCAAACGAAGATCACCCGCCGGCAACTGCTGCGCATGTCGGCACTGGCTGGCACAGGTGCGATGATTGCCGCCTGCACCGCGCCGGCAGCCACGCCCGCGCCGGCCGCGACCGAAGCGCCGGCAGCTGCAGCCACAGAGGCGCCGGCGGCCACAGAGGCCCCAGCCGCGACCGAAGCGCCGGCAGCTGAGCCTACTGCTGCGTCTGCCGGCGGCCCCGTCGCCGATGTGCCGCGCAACCGCACGCTCATCACGATGAACGGCGTGGACGCGGTGAATCTGACCAACCCGTGGACGGCCGGCTACAGCCACCAGCAAGGTAATGCACTGGTGAATGAGCCGTTGTTCTACTATGCCATCTTCGGTGACAAGGAATACCCGTGGCTGGCCGAGAGCGGCGAATACAACAAAGACTTTACCGAACTGACGATCAAATTGCGCAAGGAGGCGGCCTGGAGTGACGGCACGCCGTTCACCGCGAAGGATGTGCTGTTCACGTTCAATGGGCAGATGACCAACGAGAAGCTGAACTATCACACCGAGTTCAAAGACTTCGTCAAAGAGGTCAAGTCAACCGATGATTACACGGTCGTTGTGACGTTCAACCAGCCGGCGCCGCGCTTCAAGTTCGAGGTGCTGAGCCAGAAATATGACACCGGCATCCCAATGGTGCCAGAGCATGTGTTGAGCAAGCAGGCCGATGTCAACGCCTTCCAGGGCGGCATCGACTTTCCGCACACCGGGCCATACACCATCGTCAACTGGAACGTGCAGCAGAAGATCATGGATCTGCGTGAGGACTGGTGGGCGGTGAAGGCCGGGATTGCGCCGGCCCCGGATGCCAAGCGTGTTGTGTACCGCGTAAGCCCGAACCCCGAGAACACGGCGCAGAACGTGGTGAACAACGAGGTCGACATGACGCTCGACCTGCGCAACGCAGCCATCAAGAGCGTGCTGGAGCAAAACCCAAAGATCACCACCCACACCGGCAACAAGCCGCCGCATGGCTATCTGGACTGGTGGCCGAACTCGCTGTGGGTGAACCACGAGATCGAGCCGTTCAAGGACGTCAAAGTGCGCCAGGCGATCAGCATGTCGATCAATCGCGACCAACTGGACGAGATAGTCTACGAGGGCGCTCAGATTGCGACGATAGTGCCATTCCCGCTGTATCCGGGCCTGAAAGCCTTTGTGGAATCGCCGGAAGTCAAGGCGCTGGAGGAGAAGTATCAACCGCGCAAGTTTGACCTGGATGGCGCCGGCGCGCTGATGACGGAGGCCGGCTTTGCCAAGAACGCAGACGGCCTGTGGGAGAAGGATGGCAAGACCGTGCCTTGCACGATCAATGGCTTCGAGAGCATCCACACCGATATCGTGCCTATTCTGGTCGAGCAACTCAAGCAGGCCGGCTTCGATGCGGCCGTGAACTTCGGGCCAGATGCCTTCCAGAATATGGCGGATGGCAAGCCGGGTCTGTATATGTTTGGACATGGCGCCAGCCTGAAGGACCCCTACGCCACTTTCTTCCTGTTCACCAAGAAGCCCATCGGTGGCGGCGCCGGCGCGAACAACTTCAGCCGCTACAACAACCCCGAGTTCGACAAGATCGTCGAGCAGATGGGGCCGCTGCCGGCGGATGATCCAAAGTTCCATGAACTGGCTGTGCAGGCGATGGAGTGGTACTGGAAGGATGTGATCGATATCCCGGTCATCCAGTGGCTGCACCGCATCCCCTATAACCAGACCTACTGGACGAACTATCCGACGGAGGCGAACCCGGCGCTGGGCTTCAACGGCGCACAGTGGCACACCACAGCGCCGATGGTCATCACCAACCTGAAGGCTGTTAGCTAATGCCGTCTGATTGAAGTTTGCACAAATCGTTGAGGGATGGGCGGTGCAATGGGCGACGCCCATCCCCACTTGATCGAGGTGAGTGAAGTGAGACTTGCGTATCTGGCGCGTCGTATCCTGTTTCTGCTGGTGGTGATCTGGGTGGCATCGACCATCACCTTCTTCATCCCGCGCATCTCGCCAAAGAATCCCATTCGCGAGCGCTTTGCCGAACTGGCCCGCACTGGCGGCTTCTCGCCTCAGGACATGGAGAAGATCGTTGCCGCCTATAACGCAAAATTTGGCTTGGACAAACCCGTCGTCCAGCAATACTTCGACTACATGGGCGGCATCTTGCGGGGTGATCTGGGCGTATCGTTAAACAAATTCCCCAAGACGGTGTGGGAATTGATCATGGAAGCCCTGCCCTGGACGATCGTGCTCATTGTGACGACGACGATCTTGTCCTTCATCATCGGCAATATCGTCGGCGCAATCAGCGCCTGGCCCAAGTCACCAAAATGGGTTAGGACGTTGTCCATCCCGTTCATCCTGTTGCAAGGCGTGCATCCCTACCTGCTTGGTCTGCTGATGATCTTCTTCATCGCTTTCCGGTTGAAGCTGCTGCCGCTATCTGGCGCCTACAGCGTAGGCATTCAGCCCGAGCTGTCGCTTTCCTTCTTGCTGGATGCGGCCAGGCACCAGATTCTGCCGGCGCTCTCGCTCATCCTCGCTTCGGTGGGCGGTTGGGCGCTTGCCATGCGCGGCATGGGTGTCACCATCCAGGGTGAAGACTATGTGAACTTCGCCGAGCATAAAGGCCTGAAGCAGAACACCATTTTCTCCAGCTACTATGTTCGAAACGCGCTCCTGCCGCAGGTGACCGGCCTTGCGCTGGCCTTTGGCAGCATCATCACCGCCGGCGTCCTTGTTGAGACGTTGTATGGCCTGCCCGGCCTTGGCTCGGTGCTTGGCGCGGCCATCAACTCGAACGATTTCATGGTCATCTACGGCATCGTGCTCTTCATCGTCGTCGGTGTCGCCGTGATGATGCTGGTTGTGGATCTTGTCTATCCGCTGCTTGATCCGAGGATTCGCTACGAAACGAAATGAGTGCCACCATCACTTCCCCCGCGGCCGGCGCTCCAGCCGTGCCGGCCCCCTTCCAGCAGCCGCCGCGCCGCGTGTTGGTCGCGCGCTACCTGCGACGCAACAAGAGCCTTGGCGTCGGCATCGCCATCGTGATCTTTCTGACGCTCTTCACGATCATCGGCTCCGTCACGATTGACACTGCCAAGAAGGCCTATCCGCTGGCGGTGAAGACGAAGCAGCCGCCCTCGGCGCAATTCCCACTCGGCACCGATTGGTATGGCCGCGACCTGTTGGCTGCCATGGTGCGCGGTTTGTGGCAGACTGCTGTGATCGGTTTCCTGGCCGGCGCAGCCGCCACCGCGCTGGGCGTGGTGCTGGGCTTCATCTCGGCTTACTACGGTGGCGCGGTTGACAAAACCATCACCGGCATCTGCCAGGTGTTGCAACCCATCCCGCCGTTCTTGATACAAGTCATCATCGCCGGCTCCATCGACAAGCGCTCTGTCACCATCTACACCATGGCGCTCATCGTCTTTCTGCTGTCGTGGATGGGGCCGACGCTCGTCATCCGCGCGCAGGTGCTTTCGATGAAAGAGCGCATGTTTGTCAATGTCGCCAAGCTCTCCGGCATGACCAACCTGGAGATCATCTTCAAGGAGTTGTTGCCCAACCTGCTGCCGTTTATCGCTGCCAGCTTCGTCACGGCAGTATTTGGCGCCATCTTCGCCTCGTTCGGCCTCTCGGTGCTGGGTCTCGGCCCCATGCGCGAGCCGCTCATTGGCAACATCATCTACTATTCGTTGCAGCAATCAGCTTTCTTCAACGGCTGGTGGTGGTGGCCGCTGTGGCCCATGCTCACGCTGATCCTGATCTTCAGCGCGCTCACCCTTATCAACATCGGCATGGATGAGATCGCGAACCCGCGCGTCCGGAGGACAGAATGACGCAAACCCAACAGCAGCCGGTGTTGCGGGTGATCGACCTGCAAGTGACGTATTACACCGATTCGGGCCGTGTGCGCGCGTTGGACGGCGCCAGTTTCACGCTCAACCCCGTCGAGAAGATGGGTTTGGTAGGTGAATCCGGCTCTGGCAAATCGACCATGGCGCTGGCGATGATGCGCATGATCAAGCCGCCAGGACGCATTGAGGGCGGCAAGGTCATCGTCGACGATGTCGATCTCACGCAACTCAGTGATAGCGATATGCGCAAGGCGCGCCTGAGCCGTATCAGCTACATCCCGCAGGGCGCGATGAACTCGCTCAACCCGGTGATGCGCATCGAAGCGCAGATGAAGGATGCGATCAAGGCGCACGTGTCGGATATGCCAGGCGCTGAAGTGCAACAGCGCATCGGCGAGGCGCTGGAATCAGTCGACCTCAGTCGCAGCGTGGCGCGCATGTATCCACATGAGCTATCGGGCGGCATGAAGCAGCGCGTGTGCATCGCCATCGGCATTTTGCTCAAGCCCAAGCTCATCATCGCAGACGAGCCGACCAGCGCGCTGGACGTGGTGACGCAACGCCAGGTGATGGAGACGCTCGACCGCGTGCAGAAGCAACTCGGCGCGGCAATCATCCTGATCGGCCACGACATGGGGCTGATGGCGCAGTTCGTGGACAAGGTAGCGGTGATGTACGCCGGCCGGCTCACCGAGATCAGCACGGTGAAGCAGATGTTCACCACGCCGATGCATCCGTATGCGATAGCGCTGATCGACAGCCTGCCGACTTTGGAAAACAAGGGTGTGTTCAAGGGCATCCCCGGGCTTGCGCCGGCGTTGCTGCGCCTGCCGCCAGGTTGCGCCTTCCACCCGCGCTGCCCGTTCGCCATGGACATTTGCCGGACAGAAGTGCCGGCGCTCGAAGAGAAGGCCGGCCGGCTGGTGTCGTGCCACCTCTATGACAAGAATGGCAATCGCGTGCATCAGCCCGGCGAGGCGGTGCTACAACGGTGACCCTGATTCAAAATGGCTCCACTCATTGAATTCCGCAACGTCACCAAGACGTACACCAAAGGCTTGCTCTCGCGCACAGCCACCACTGCGCTGGATGACGTGTCGTTGCAGTTGGATGAAGCGCATCCCACCATCATGACGGTGGCCGGCGAGAGCGGCAGTGGCAAGACCACGCTGGCCATGCTGCTGCTCGGCTTCATTCCCCCCAGCACCGGCACAATCCTCTACAAGGGCAAGGACATTAGCAGGATGACCAATGAAGAGCGCGTGACCTTTCGCAAGGAAGTGCAGGCGGTCTTCCAGGATCCCTTCGCGGTGTTCAACCCGTTCTACACGGTTGACCACCTGCTCAGTGTGCCGATTGAGAAGTTCAAATTGGCGACGAGCAAAGGTGAGGCGCGCAACCAGATGGAAGAGGCGCTGAACGCCGTCGGCCTGCGCCCTGAAGACATCCTCGGCCGCTTCCCGCACCAGCTCTCTGGTGGCCAGCGCCAGCGCATCAACGTGGCGCGCGCGTTGCTGCTCAAGCCCAAGTTGATCGTGGCCGATGAACCAGTGTCGATGGTCGATGCCTCGCTCCGCGCAACCATCCTGGAGAGCCTGCGCAAGCTCAACCGCGACTATGGCATCTCGATCATCTACATCACGCATGACCTGACCACCGCGTTCCACGTCGCAAACAGCATCATCGTGCTGTATCGCGGCAGCGTGATGGAGGCCGGCAATGTGGATCGTGTGATCAAGGAGCCGCAGCATCCCTATACGCGCCTGCTCATCGACTCGATCCCGTGGCCCGACCTCAACCGCAAGTGGGGCCAGACCGAGATCATCGCGCGCGAGCAGGCCTATGGACAGGCCGAGCGCGGCTGCAAGTTCACTTCGCGCTGCCCCTTCGTGATGGATAAATGCCGGCAGGCGCCGCCGCCGCTCTACAAAATCAACGAGGATCGTGTGGCAACGTGCTATCTCTACGACCAGCAGCCGACGATTGCGCGCGAGAAACTCTCCGAGATGCTGCCGGTGTAGAAGATTTACGGCACAGGCGCAAAAATCACTGTGTTTATGCGCAAAAGAAGCGAGCAAGGAGTATTGACTCCTTGCTCGCTTCTCTTTTTGCTTTCGGCGCCTTGCGCTGTTTGAGAGACAAGCTCGCCAGACTTGCCTCAGAAACTTCTTCCTCTCAACTTTCTTTGCGGCAAAGCCGCAAAGCCGTTCAACTCAGGTTTTCGAAGATGCCGGCAGCGCCCATGCCGCCACCGATGCACATGGTGACCATGCCATAGCGCGCATTGCGCCGGCGCATCTCGCCCAGCAGCGTCACCGTCAGCCGCGCGCCGCTGCATCCCAATGGGTGGCCGAGCGCGATTGCACCGCCGTTCACGTTCACCTTGTTCACATCCATCTCCATGCCGCGAATGACTGCCAGCGCTTGCGCCGCAAAGGCTTCGTTCAACTCAATCAGGTCGATCTGGTCGAGCGACAGGCCGGCGAGCGCAAGCGCCTTCGGCACCGCTGCGATCGGGCCGATGCCCATCACCTCGGGCGGCACGCCCGCCACTGCGTAGCTCACAAAGCGCGCCAGGGGTTGAAGGCCAAGTTGTGCGGCTTTCTCGCGCTGCATCACCACAACTGCTGCCGCTCCATCACTCGTTTGCGAGGCATTGCCGGCGGTCACTGTGCCACCTGCCGCAAACACCGGCTTCAACTTGTCCAACGCTTCGGACGAGGTGTCGCGCCGCACACCCTCGTCCCTGTCAAAGGTGAAGGTTGTTGTGGCCGGCTTCTGCCCATCGAACTGCGTCACACGCACTTCCATCGGCGCGATCTCTTCGCCGAGCCTGCCGGCATCGGCAGCTGCTGCCGCCAGTTGATGTGAGCGCAGCGCGAAGGTGTCTTGATCTGCCCGCGAGACGCTGTATTGTTTCGCCACCTGTTCGGCGGTCAGACCCATCGGCATGTAAACCTCTGGGTTCACATCGACCAGATCTGGGTTGGGCGAGAAGAAATTGCCCGACATCGGCACCAGGCTCATGCTCTCTGCGCCGCCGGCGAGGATCACCTCGCCTTGACCGGCCATGATCTGGTGGGCAGCCATGACGATGCTCTGCAGACCAGATGCGCAGAAGCGATTGATGGTTTGGGCCGGCACGGTGTTTGGCAGGCCTGCGCGCAATGCTGACAGCCGCGCCACGTTCAAGCCCTGCTCGGCTTCGGGCATGGCGCAGCCCAGGATTACATCGTCGATCTCATTCGGGTCGAGGTCGCCGGCGCGCGCCATTGCTGCGCGCAAGGCGACAGCGGCCATCTCATCGGTGCGGGTGGTGCGCAGGCTGCCGCGGCCGGCCTTGCCCACTGCCGTCCTGGCTCCGCTCACAATCACAGCTTCAAACATCGCTCCCTCCTAATTCCTCAGCGGCTTGGCATATTTCAGCATATGGGTGATGCGTTCCTGCGTCTTGGTCTCACCCAGCAGCGAGCAAAATGCCTCGCGCTCAAGGTCGAGGATGTACTGCTCGGTCACCCATTGCGGCGCAGACAAATCGCCGCCGCACAGCACATGCGCCAGCTTGTTTGCCATCAGGGCATCATGCGCGCTGATGTGCTTGCCCCAACGCAAACTTTGAACCGCCAGCTCCAGAGCTGCCTTGCCGCGCCGGCCCAGCGCATACACCGGAGCGGCGTTGCGATCCGGCGGCATATAGCCCATCTCGCTCAGGTGGATCACCTCGGCCTTTGCCGCGCCGATCAGCGCGTCGTCGTTCATCACGATTGTGTCGCATGGTGAAAGGAAGCCGCGCTCGCGGGCGATCACCGCGCTCTCGCTTACTTTGGCGTAGGCAATAGTCTCGAAGACTTGCTGCAGATAGCCGAGCGGATCGACGCGCTCGCTGGTCATGTGCGGCGAGATGACGCGGCGCAACAACTCCTTGCAGCCGCCGCCGGCGGGGATGACGCCTACGCCGAACTCGACCAGGCCGATGTAGGTTTCAGCGCTGGCGATTGCGCGCGCGCCGGCCATCGCCACCTCAGCCCCGCCGCCCAGCACACGCTGGCGCGGCACGGTCACCACCGGCTTGCCGGCAAAGCGAAAGCGCATCAGGAAGTCCTGCAAGTTCTTCACTGCGCCGTCGATGCTGTTCGGATCGCCGGTTGCCACTGCCATCAGGAACATGCCGATGTTCGCGCCGAGACAGAAATCCTTGCCCTGATTGCCGACCACCATGCCGCGCCACTCGTCGCGCTCCAGCAAGTCCAGCGCCTCGTTGGCGAGGTCATCGATGTAGTTGTCGAGTGTGTTGCCCTTCGAGTGAAATTCCAGGCCCAGCACGCCGTCGCCGAGGTCGTGGATGCTGGCTGAGACATTGCGGCGCAACTCGCGCGCTGTGCCGGCGTTCTCGCTCAGTACGAGGTGAAAGGGCGGGCGGCGCAATGCGGCAAAGCTGCGATCCGTGAAGGGTTGATACACGCTCACCACGCGCCCATCGTTTTTGCGGTAGAACGACTCCGCGCCGGCGGCCAGCATGTCATCCACCCACTGCGGCACTTCGATGCCGCGCTCACGCATCATCTCGCGCCCGCGCCGGACGCCGATGGCATCCCACTGCTCAAACGGCCCCATCTCGGCGCCGAAGCCCCAGCGCATCGCATTGTCGATCTCGTCGATGTGGTCGGCGATCTCTGGGACGCGCCGCGCGGCATACGCCCAGATCGGCAGCGACGTTTCGATGATGAATGCGCCGCCGCGCTCATCGGCAAAGCGATCAAAGATCGCGCGCAGGCGTTCGGCCAGCGGCAGGTCTTTGGTCTCGCCAATCATGTCGAAGCGCGGTTTTGTGGCCGGCTCGTAATGCATCGTCTGCAGGTTGAGCGCGTGAAACTCGCTGCTGCCGTCGGCGGCCTTGACGCGCTTGTAAAAACCAGCGCCGGTCTTGTTGCCAAGCGCCTTTTGCGCGATCAGCTTTTGCATCACCTCCGGCACGCTGAATACGTGGCGCATTTCGTCATCTGGCGCAAGCTCGTGCAAGTTATTCACCACATGCGCCATCACATCGAGGCCGACGAGGTCGGCCAGCCGGAATGTGCCAGTCTTCGGGTTGCCAACGATCGGGCCGGTCAGCGCATCCACCTCTTCGATCGTGTAGCCATTTTCGATGGCAGCTGCGGTGCGCCATTGCCCGACAAATGCGCCGATGCGATTGGCGATGAAGTTGGGCGTGTCCTTCGCCACGACCACGCCCTTGCCGAGGCGCCTTGCGCCAAAACCCTGCATGAATGCGACCACTTCCGGCAGCGTGTCGCTGGTGGGGATGATCTCCAGCAGTTTCAGATAGCGCGGTGGGTTGAAGAAGTGCGTGCCCAGAAAGTGCTGCTTGAAATCAGCGCTGCGGTCTTCGGCGATGGCGTGGATGGGGATGCCGCTGGTGTTTGACGATACGATGCTGCCGGCTCTCCGCGCAGCGTCCACGCGCGCCATCAACTCGCGCTTTGGCTGCAATTGCTCGACGACCACTTCGATGATCCAGTCGGCCTTGCTCACCGCGTCGAAGTTGTCTTCGAGATTGCCGAGCGTGACGCGCCTGGCGTCGTCAGGATGAAACAGCGCAGCCGGACTGGCTTTCAGTTGCCGCTCCCAGAGCGACTTGACCAGCGCGTTGCGATCCTTGCCCTCGCGGCTCGGCAGGTCGAGCAGGGTGACAGGCAGGCCGGCGCTCGCCAGCAACGCCGCAATCCCGCCGCCCATCGTTCCGGCTCCAATCACGACGGCGTGTTGAATTTTCATAAGCCTCCTCACTCAAACGAATGCCTGCAGGCCTGTGATCTCGCGCCCAACGACGAGCGTGTTGATCTCGCTCGTGCCCTCATACGAATACACAGCCTCCATATCGGCGAAGTGGCGCATGACGTTGTTCTCCAGCAGAATGCCATTGCCGCCGTGAATCTCGCGTGCCAGCGCCACAATCTGGCGCGCTTTGGCCGCATTGTTCAATTTGGCCAGCGCAGCCTGGCCGTCGCTGAGTTTGCCGCTCTCGCTCAGCCGGCTCAGATGCGCGGTGGTGATCTTCATGCACTCCAGATCCGCCAGCATGCGCACGAGCTTGTCTTGCACAAGTTGAAAGCCGGCGATGGGCCGGCCAAACTGCTGGCGTCTCTTCGCATAGCTCAGTGCAAACTCATAGGCTGCCTGCGCGTGGCCGATGGCCGACCACGCCACCCCAAGCCGCGTGGCGCGCAGCACCGCTGCCGTGTCGCGGAACGAGTTGGCCTTTTCAAGGCGGTTGCCCGCTGGGATCACGCAGTTTTCAAGTTTGATATCGGCATTTGGCAGCGCGCGCAATGCAACCTTGCCCTTGATCTTTGCCGGCGAAAAGCCAGGCGTGCCTTTCTCGACGAGGAAGCCGCCGACCTGGCCGGTCTGATCGTCCTGCGCCCAGATCACCGTCACATCGGCGAAGGTCGCGCCGCCGATCCAGCGCTTCGCGCCATTCAGCACGTAGGTGTCGCCGACCCGCTTTGCGGTGGTCTGAATGTGCGAGGCGTCGCTGCCGATGTGCGGTTCGGTCAGGCCGAATGAGCAGAACGCCTCAAGCCTTGCCAGTTTCGGTAGCCAATGTTGCTTCTGTGTCTCGCTGCCGCACATGGCGATGCTCATCATGCCGAGGCCGCTGGTCACGCCAAACATCGTGCCGACGGAGCCGTCGCCGCGCGTGAGTTCGAACTGCACCAGGCCGGTGGCGAGCGGCGAGAAACCCGGGCAACCATAGCCTTGAATCGAGCCGCCGGCGATGTTCAATTGCGCCAGCTTTTGCAGCAGGAACATCGGCGTCTCATCACGCTCCCAGTAGTCGTTGATCACCGGCAGCACCTCGGCTTCGACAAAGGCGCGCACCTTGTCGCGCACGGCGCGCTCCTCTGGCCGCAAGAGCGAGTCGAAGTCGTAGTAGTCGAGGGCTTTGTCGATCGCCGGCTTGGGTTGCGGGGCAGGCTGCGCGGACGCCGGCGCGACCTGCCCATCGCCTGCCTTTGGCGCGAAAGGTTGCTTGAACTTCATGGTTCCTCCAGAACAGAATCATTGAGCGACTGTCGCGTTGCCCAATCGCTCGGTTCATTTATTTGCAGCGTGCCAGGTGGTGAGCGGTCTTCGCCGGCCCCGCCTTCATGGGCGGTGATGCATCCACCTTGGATAGATTCTATATTCGCGCTGCTTGTTGCGCCTTCGCCGCATCCGCCAATGCTAGGTTTGGTTGGCGCGCAGCCAGGCCTGATGGCCGGCTTGCACACGCGGCCAAAGCCGGTCAAGCTCGATGCCGAGATCTAGGTCGAATTGATCGCGCAAGACGGCGCGATAGTCATGGATGTCTTCAATCGTGCGCGATTGCACAGCGCCTGGTGACACTGTTTGCAGCACGCAGCCACGCAGGGTGAAGTAGCCCGCCGGCGTGAAGCGATGGCACACCGTCATGCGCACAAAGCCGCTCTCTGGCGACGTTTGCAGCCATGCGCATCGCTCGACGAACTCGTCGATGCGGCGTGGTGCAACGCTGAATTCGTAGCCGGCCCCGCCGAATGCGTGATTGTGGAACACCCAACATCCGCCTTCACGCGCGAGTCGAAAGCGAAACCCGTTCTGCACATGCTCACCCTCGACCAGCGGCAGCGGATCGAGGAAGGCGTTGCCGAAGCCGACGTCCGCCACGTATATCTGATCGAGCTTGACCAGCAGCACGAGATGATCGTCCCTCGCCGAACTACGCATGCGGCCATGAGTGACCGTGCTGCCCACCAATTGCACCTCGAAGCCGATTTCGCGCAAGGCCCATGCCAGCAAGCCGTTCATCTCGAAGCACCAGCCGCCGCGCCGGCGGTGCACGATCTTGTCGTAGATCGTCTCAATCTCCAGAGAGAGCGACCGGCCGAGATGGATGTCGAGGTTTTCGTAGGAGATGGCGAGCAGATGAGCGCGATGCACGTCGCGTAGCACGGCGTACGTCGGCTCTGCCGGGCCGGCGTAGCGGATGCGGCAAAGATAGTCGGAGAGATGCATCATGTCATTGATCTCTCGCGAAATTCCTGCACGGTCATCTTTGCCACATCGTCCGGCAATTCAAAGTAATACGCGATGCGGTCGAGCAGACCATCGTAGCGGCGCAGCAACATGGCTGGCAACTTCGCCCACTCGCCTTCCACCGCAAATTCAGCCAGCATCGCATCGGTAATGAGCGCCGGCATCTCCTGCCACCGGCCACGTGCTGCCAGCGTCGACAGTTGCGCGGCAATCGGCATCCAGCCATGCAATTCGAACACGGGGTGATAACTGGGCGTGCTGGCGTAGAACGAAACCTGCTGCCGCACCAACTCGCGATTGCGCCGGCGCTCTTCCTCCGTGTCACCTCCAATGACGAAGACGCTCGACGCAAGTTGAAGGTCACCGCGCGATCGTTCGCCCTTGCGTAGCCCCCGCTCGATGTTCGGCAGGATGAACTCGGCAAGATATTTTGGCGTGTGAAAGGGATGCACATGGAAGCCCTCGCACAGTTCGCCGGCGAGCTGGCAAAGTTGCGCGTTGACGCCGGCGATGAAGATCGGGATGCGCGGCTGCGCAAGCGGCCCCGGATTGAAGAAAGGCGCCATCAGCGTGAGTTTGAAAAACTCGCCGCGGAAGTTCAGCTTCTCGCCGCTTTGCCAGCACTGCCACAGCGCGCGGATTGCCAGGATGTACTCGCGCAACCGCGCTGCCGGCTGATCCCACGGTATGCCGAAGCGCCGCTCGATATGCGCCTTCACCTGCGTGCCGAGACCAAGCACAAACCGCCCGCCGCTCAGCTTCTGCAAATCCCAGGCGTTGTGCGCGATCACGGTGGGGCTGCGCGCAAACACGACAGCAATCGCGGTGCCAAGCTGGATGCGCTCGGTGTGTTCGGCGGCCAGCGCGAGTGGCAGGAAGGGATCGTGCTGCGTCTCGCTTGACCACAGCGCGTCGAAGCCGGCAGCCTCTGCGCGCTTTGCCACGTCGATGATGCGATGCAAATCGCCGGCGCTGCCCACCCCAAAACCCATGTCTATTTTCATGACTTCACTCGCAAGACCACTTTGACCGCGATGCGTTTTCTTGCGCGCTTTTGACGCACAAACAGTATACTGACTGACAGGCGGTCAACATTGCAGCACAACGCAGCCGATGCTGTTTTCAATTGAAGGAGCAAGGTCCATGAAGACTGAAGCGATTTCGAAACCATGGCTGGCGCACTACGAGAAGAGCGTGCCGGCTTCACTGAGCTACCCAGACATCACCCTGCACGAGATGTTTGTGCAGGCAGTGAAGCAGCACCGCGACCACATCGCCACCCGCTTCGTGCTGCGCTATTTGCTGGGCGGCAAATTGACCGCCGGCGGCGCGTTGACTTACGACCAGTTGAACGACCGCGTGGAGCGTTTTGCCGCGGCGCTGGCCAGGCTCGGCGTGAAGAAAGGCGACCGCATCGCCATCATGCTGCCCAACTCGCCGCATTTCATCATCGCTTTTTTCGCCGCAGCGCGCATCGGCGCGATCGTCGTCAACACGAATCCCACCTACACAGCGCGCGAGCTGAAGATGCAATTGGACGATAGCGGCGCGGAGACGATCGTGCTGCTCAACCTTTTCTTTGGGCGAATGCAGGAGATCGCCGGCCAGACGAAAGTGCGCAACACCATTGTCGCCTTTGTAGATGACACGCTGGGGTTCCCCTTCAAACAACTGGTGCGACGCCGCCAGAAGAAAGAGCGCGATTGGCTGGATGTGCAGGCTGGCGCCGGCGTGCATCTGTTTGGCGAGTTGTTGAAAGGCGAGCCGAATGCGCCGGCGGTCGTCATCGATCCCAGCGATGTCGCGCTGTTTCAGTACACCGGCGGCACCACCGGCTTGCCCAAGGCGGCCATGCTCACGCACCGCAACCTGGTCGTGAACACCCTGCAGGTGAAGGCGTGGATCACCGATGGCGTGGTTGGCAGCGAGAAGGTGATGTGCGCCATCCCGTTCTTTCACGTCTATGGTATGACAGTGGCGATGCTGTACGGCATCGCGATGGGCGCAGAACTGGTGATTGTGCCGAACCCGCGCCCCATTGAGAACGTGATGAACGTGATCGCGCATGAGCGTTGCACGATCTACCCGGGCGTGCCGGCGATGTATATCGGCATCGTCAATCATCCCAATGTCGCGCAGCATGATCTGCGCAGCGTGAAGGCGTGCATCAGCGGCTCTGCGCCGCTGCCGATGGAAGTGCAGCAGCGCTTCAACGCCCTCACTGGCGGCCGGCTTATTGAAGGCTATGGCTTAACCGAAGCGTCGCCGGTGACGCACTGCAACCCAGAGCAGGGCGAGAATCGCGCCGGCAGCATCGGTCTGCCTTTCCCAGACACTGAGGCCAAACTGATCGACCTCTCGAATAGCCAGGATCTGCTGATGGATGGCAACCCTGAATCCATCGGCGAATTGTGCATTCGCGGCCCGCAGGTGATGAAGGGCTACTGGGGGCGTGAGGATGAGACGGCAAGGACGATCGATGCCGCCGGCTGGCTGCACACCGGCGATGTGGCGCGCATGGATGCCGACGGCTATTTCTACATCGTTGACCGCAAGAAAGACATGATCAATGTCAGTGGCCTGAAGGTGTTGCCGCGCGATGTGGAAGAAGTCTTGTACACCCATCCGGCTGTGCAAGAGGCGGCGGTCATCGGCGTGCCGCACCCCACACGCGGTGACGATACGTTGACGGCATTCGTGGTGTTGCGCGCCGGCCAGCAGGTCGATGTGGACGCGCTCAAGGAATTCTGCCGGAAGAGCCTTGCGCCCTACAAGGTGCCGCGCGTGATCGAATTCCGCAAGGAACTGCCAAAGACGCAGGTGGGCAAGGTGTTGCGGCGCGTGCTGATAGATGAGCAGAAGGCGAAGCAGGCCCAATCTGTGGTTTGATTGGCGCACCATGCAAGTGTGTGTGTTGGGGGCGACGGGATTCATCGGCGGGCAGATTGCGCGCACAGCGACGGCTGCCGGCCACCGCGTGCGCGCAGTTCGCCGCAACCCCAACAGCGCCGGCGCTATCGCCGACCTGCCGGTGGAATGGGTGAGCGCCAACTTGAACGATGCCGGCTCGCTCATTCGCGCCATGCAAGGTTGCGACGCGCTTTTTCACGCCGCAGCCAGTTACCCTGAAGACCATCGCCACATCGACCGCGCCATTGCCGAGGCGCAGGCCGAGATGCTGCGTGTGCTGGATGCTGCGCGCCAGGCCGGCATCCGTCGCGTGATTTACACCAGCACGCTCACGACGATGGAGCGCAGAATGCCCCTTGCCCCGACCTCATCCCAGGAGGTGAAGGCGCCGGAGATGCTCGATGAGACCTGCTTCTACCAACCCGGCTCGGCGCAGAGCGCCTACTATGAAGCGAAATTTGCCATGGAGCAGGTTGCGCTCAAGGCGCGCGACATTGATGTGGTGACGCTGTTGCCGACGGCGGTGTTCGGTCCGGGTGATGTGAAGCCGACCACTGGCATCGTCATCCGTGAGGCGGCGCGTGGCCGCATTCCGGTTTACTTCGATGCTGTGCTGAATGTGGTGGATGGACGAGATGTGGCGGCGGCGCACATGGCGGCGCTGGAGCGCGGCAACGCCGGCGAGCGTTACGCCATCGGTGGCCACAACCTCGCCTTGCTTGAGTTCCTCACCATTGTGGCAAAAGTCGCCGGCAAACCCCCGCCGCGCCTGAAAGTGCCGCGCAGCCTGCTCGCCGGCATCATTCGCACCATCGATGCGCTGCCCCGCACCAATCTGCCCGATCACATCCGCATGTTTGCGTTTTGGGCGCCGGTGAATGCCGCGAAAGCGCAACGCGAACTCGGTTACACGGCTCGCCCCTTTGAAGAGACCGTGCGCGACACACTGGCGTGGTTTGCCGCGAACGCGACGGCCTGACAGGCTGGCATCGCAAAGAGCTACGCAAAAAGCCTCTGGCGGAGTGTGCGGGCGGTGAGCGACTATTTGTTTGCGCGCCGGCGCGTTTTGTCAGGTTGTGCCGGCATCGCTAAGATTATGGCCAAAGCTCGCTGACATTTACAGGAAAATCATGTTTAAGCTGCGCCTCGCCAAACTCTGGACAACTGATGATTTGAAGCCGGCGGTGCAAACGCCACAAGCGCAGGAGACGACGCAAACTGTCTCACCTGCGAACGCAACAGCACCAAAAAACGCACCTGAAGTGATGCTGGTGGAGCGCGACGCGGCGTTGAAGAAGCTGAAGCAGCTATGGTGCGATGCTGAGAAAGGCGCCGGGCGCGTGGTGTTGATTGCCGGTGAGGCCGGCCACGGCAAAACTGCATTGACCGACCAGTTCATCCTCAATCTCCAGAGTGAGGGTCGTCTGTTTAAGGTGGCGCGCGCGGCTTGCTCGGCGCAGTCCGGCGAAGACGAGGCATTCTGGCCGTTTGCCGATGCCCTCAGCCAGGTCATTGCCGCGCCGACTAGAAAAGTCACGGAGGATGTGCTGGACGCCTTCCTGGAATTTGCACCCTCTTGGGCCGAGGTGATCCCGGTTGCCGGCCAGGTGGTGGGTGCTTCGCTGAAGACGGCGCAGATTGTGCGCAACCGCACCAAGACCACCGATAGCCCCAACCCCGACAAACTTTTGCGCGAATATGCCGGCGCGTTGAAAAAGGCTGCCGACAAAACGCCGGTGCTGATGTTCATCGACGACCTGCACTGGAGTGACGCTGCATCCATCAAGCTGCTCTCGCATCTTGCGCGCACGGTGCGCAGCATGCGCGTGTTGTTGATCGGCGCGTATCGTCCATCTGATATCGAAGTTGAGGGACATCTGTTGACCGGCGCGGTGGGCGAAATCCTGCGTTACGACAAGGATGCGCAAGTCGTGACGATGCCATTGAGCGAGCAGGGCATACGCCAACTGGTGGACAAGCTTTATCCGGGCAACAAATTCATCGATCGGCTTACGCCCTACCTGGTTGCATCGACAAGCGGCGCGCCGCTGTTTGTGGTTGAGACACTACGCTTGATGCAGGAGCGCGGTGAGATCGCCAAAGACGCAGCCGATGGGCGCTGGAATCTGACGCGCGATTTGAATGAGGGCGACCTGCCACAAAACGTGGAAGCCATCATCAACAAGCGACTGGAGCGCTTGCCTGAGGATTTGCAGGAAGTGCTGGCGTTGGCAGCGGTGGAAGGCACCCAGTTCGATGCGGCGGTGCTGGCCTATGTGCTGGACAAAGACGAGATCGAGATCATGAAGCTGTTGGAGCCGGCGGAGCACACCCACCATATCATCGAATTTGTGGGCGATGTGGATTTGGGTGAGGACGTGACCGTGCGCTACCGCTTCACCAGCAACCTTTTCCAGCGTGAATTGCTTGCGCAATTGCGCGGCAAGCAGCGCCTCATGGCATATCGAAAGACGGCAGAGGGCATGGATCGCATGTGGCCGGATGATAGCGAGGACCTGGCGCCCAAGCTGGCCAACTTATACGAACTGGGCAAGGTGTATGACGCATCTGCGCGCTTTCACATCATCGCCGGCTATTACGCGCGTCAGGCCGGCAACATTGCCCGCGCCATCAAACTGTATGAAGAAGCCGAGCGTTCGCTGGGCAAAGTGCATATCGACAACGCAGAGGAAGAAGTGCTGGTTGATCGCCAGCGCCAGCAGATCAACGAAGCGCTCAGTTATTTGTATGAGGTCGATTCCAGCTATGACAAGTGCGAAGTTCGCACCCGTCGCGCGCTGGCGCAAGGGCTGGAATTGCTGGGTTGGCGGCGCTATGCCAGTTTGCGCATGCGGCTGGCGGCGCTGTCGCTGCGCGCCGGCCGCTTCAACGACACGCTGAACATTCTACTCACGCTGCAAGCCTCACTCGAAGCGACGCAACCCGAAGAGGCAAATAGCTATGAGGCATTTCAGTTGCGGGCAGAGATTGCAAAGGTCGAAGCATTGCTGGGTCGCGCTGATGATGCACAACGCACCGCCGAGGACGGTTTGCAAGCGTTGGAAGCCATGTCCGACCAGAGTTGGCACAAAGCGGCGCGCGCGCGTCTCACCACTGCATTATCGATGGCGTATCACGAGAATGGCGAGTATCGCAAGGCCATCAAACTTTCTGAAGAGACGCTGGGGGTGTTGAACGATCTGAACATGATTTCCACATATGCGGCGCTGCTCAGCACGCTGGTGCAGTTATATGTGGAGGTGGGCGATTACGAGAAGGCGCGCCATTGCATCGAGATGATGAAGGACGCTGCCGTCGAGACCAGCAACGAGAGCCTGCTGGCCAGCGCGCATCTGGCTGCCGGCTTGATCAAAGTGTTGACGCTCAAGCCGCAGGATGCGCTGGACGAATTGGCGGTGGCCGACAAGTATGCGCAGCAAGTGCGCCTGTTCGAGGACCGCCCCAGGATCATGATGCTGCAGGCATTTTCGCGCATCGACCTGCGCCGGCTGGATGAGGCCAAGACCACGCTTGATGCGTTGATCCCCATGACGCAGGAGAGCGGTCTGGCTGAGTGGGAGGCCTACGCGCATCTGGCGCAGGCGCGCTATTTGCTGGCGACCGGCGATTCGCAGACCGCTTTGGAACTGGCACAGTCAGCAGCGCAGGTGTTTGAGGCGGAAGGCACGCATTTCGACCAGGCCATTGCACTGCGTATCCTTGCTCGCGCGCATCTGGCGTTGGGCCAGCACGACACTGGCGTTGCCGAGTTCACGCGCGCCGCCAACCTGTTCAAGCTGCTTGGCAACAACGAGATGGCCGGCGTGCTGATCAACGAACTGGCAAACATCCGAGTGTGAGTGACATCATGTCGCCGGCAACGCCTTGAAGGTGGTAAGGTTGTGCGGGAAGGTGTGTTCGAGCCTGCCTATAAGCCGGATTCTGTATCCCGCTTGGGCGGGATGGCGATCATCTCTCTGGGACGCGCATTGCTGTGCGCCTCAAGCCACCTACCTGCGCATCAGCGAGCCGCCTCAACTGCACATTTTGGTGTTGCTCCCGGTGGGGTTTGCCGAGCCGCCGCATCGCTGCGACGCTGGTGCGCTCTTACCGCACCATTTCACCCTTGCCTGATTGCAGATTTTTGATTGCAGATTTTTGATTGAAGTGCACCCCAATCGGCAATCTGACATCGAAGATCCAAAATCAGGCGGTGTCTTTCTGTTGCACTTTCCGTCGGATCACTCCGCCTGGCCGTTAGCCAGCACCGCGCTCTATGGAGTCCGGACTTTCCTCCCCTCGCACAGCGCGGGGGCGACTGCCCGGCAGACTCGAACGCAGCCTATTATCCATGCGCGCATATGAGCGATGTACAATCTTGCGCGACGGAAGCATTTTTAAGGTTGCGCCACGAGATGTGTGGCGATTGGAGCGAGAAAAATCATGACAATGAATGGCAATGGCGCACATGACGTCTACGACATCACGATCATCGGCGCCGGCCCCTCCGGTCTGTTCGGCGCCTTCTATGGCGGCTTGCGCGAAATGAAGATGAAGATCATTGACGCGCTCGATGACGTTGGCGGCCAGTTGACAGCGTTGTATCCGGAGAAGTTCATCTACGACGTGCCAGGCTACCCGAAAGTATTGTCGATCGATCTGGTGAAGCAACTGAACGAGCAAGCGATGATGTTCAAACCGACTGTTTGTCTGGGCGAGCGCGTGGAATTGCTGAACCGCCTGGAGGATGGCACGCTTGAACTCACGACCAACAAGGGCGTGCATTACACGCGCGCCCTTGTGATTGCCGGCGGCGTCGGCGCGTTCCAACCAAAGAAATTGCCCAACCCTGAGCTTG
>CAZPVX010000013.1:113889-126194 GCA_964590135.1 uncultured Anaerolineae bacterium
GTATGAGGGCAAAGGCCTGTACTACAGCGTAAAGGAGAAAGCAATCTTCCGTGGCAAGAGGGTGCTGATCGTCGGCGGCGGCGACAGCGCGGTGGACTGGGCATTGAACCTGAAGGACTACGCCAAGCACATCACGCTCATCCATCGCCGCGACCAGTTTCGCGCGCATGGCGCTTCGGTGACCAACCTGATGAACTCGTCGGTTGAAGTGAAGTTGTTCTATGAGTTGAAGACCGCCGGCGGCAATGGCAAGATCGAGAACGCCACCATCTTTGATAACCGAACCAAAGAGGAGGAGACCATTCCCGTCGACGCGATCATCCTCACGCTTGGCTATTTCGTCGAACTTGGCCCGATCAAGAATTGGGGACTGGAGATGGAAGGCACGCGTTACATTCGCGTGAATGGCAAGCAGGAGACGAACCTCCCCGGCGTGTACGCCGCCGGCGACATCGCTGCCATTCCGGGTGAAGAGCCGCTCAACCTGATCGTGGAAGGGTTTGCCGGCGCCACCCGCGCGGTGAACTACGCCTATCAATATCTGCATCCAGGCGCGAAGGCATTTCCTGGCCACAGCTCCGAGAAGAAGCTGTAAGCGCCGAATCGGGCATTTCCATTGCAAGGAGCACGAGGACGATACTTCGTGCTCTTTTTCTTTGCCGCCTGTAGGCCAGGGCCGGCACGCCGGTGAAAATCGCATTTTCTTCTACCATGTGCATCTACGAATTTTGGAAATCAATTGAGAAATCATCATGGCACTCCTGGGTATTGACCTTGGCACCTCTGGTGTGAAAGCGCTGCTGATCGACGAGGCTGGCAACCTGCTCGCCAGCGTCACCCGTGAATATCCCCTCTATACACTCAGGCCGCTGTGGAGCGAGCAGGACCCCGAGGACTGGTGGCGCGAGACAGCCCAAGCCATTCACGATGTGCTGGAAAAAGCCGGACTGAAAGGCGAAGCGGTGCGCGGCATTGGGTTGAGCGGGCAGATGCACGGCATGACGCTGCTGGATAGCGCCGGCGCTGTGCTGCGTCGCGCCATCCTGTGGAATGACCAGCGCACCGCGCAGCAATGCGCCGAGATTGTGCAGCGGGCCGGCGGCGCGGATGCAGTGCGCGCGATGATCGCCAATGTGCCGCCGCCCAGCTACACCTCGCCCAAATTGCTGTGGGTGCGCGAAAATGAGCCGGAGATGTGGTCGCGCGTGGCGCAAGTGCTGCTGCCGAAGGACTTCATCCGTTACAAGCTGAGCGGCGAATATGCCACCGAAGTGAGTGACGCTACCGGCACGGGCTTGCTCGACGTGGGCAAGCGCGATTGGTCAGATGCCATGCTCGCACTGCTTGAGATCCCGCGCGCATGGCTGCCGGTGGTTGCTGAGTCATACGTGACAACGGCGCAGGTGAGCGCGAGCGCAGCCGCGGCGACCGGCCTGAAGATTGGCACGCCCATCGCCGGCGGTGGCGGTGATCAAGCCGCTGCCGGCGTCGGCGTTGGCTCGGTGCGCAGCGGCATCGTTTCGGTCACACTTGGCACCTCTGGCGTCATCTTTGCCTCCGTCGATCACTATGCGCTCGACCCCAACGCCGGCCTCGAAACATTCTGTCATGCTGTGCCGGACACCTGGCACTTTATGGGCGTGATGCTGAGCGCCGGCGGCAGTCTGCGCTGGCACCGCGACAACGTGGCATATGGCGATCCGGCCATTGCATCGCGCAAGACGTTGAATGAAGACCCCTACGACGCGATGCTGCGCGAGGCGGCGAATGTGCCGGCTGGCGCAGAGGGGCTGATCTTCATCCCCTATCTCACCGGCGAACGCTCACCGCATCGCGATTCGCTGGCGCGCGGCGCGTTTGTCGGGTTGACCGTGCGGCACACGCCGGCTCACCTCACCCGCGCAGTGATCGAAGGCATCTCGTTCGGCCTGCGCGATTCGCTGGAGTTGATGCGCGCGGTGGGGCTGAAGGTAAGTGAGGTGCGGGCAGCTGGCGGCGGCGCGCGCAGCTCGATCTGGCGGCAATGGCTGGCAGACATCTTCGATGCAGACATTACGCTGGTGAACAGCAGCGAGGGCGGCGCGTTTGGCGTGGCGCTGCTGGCCGGCGTTGGCACGGGCGTATGGGGCAGTGTGCGCGAAGCGTGCGACGCCACGTTGCGCGTGACTTCGCGCACTGCGCCGACGCTGGATGCCGCAGTGCGCCGGCGCTACGATGACACATATCAGATGTATCGCTCGCTCTACCCGACCTTGAAGGGAAGTTTTCACGCGTTGTCGAAGTAACACAGCCGAGGCGCGGCGCATTTCAAATGGGCGTCGCATACTTGTTGCACAATATAACCATGCACATCATTCATGTTTACGTCCACGTGAAGAAGCAGTATGTGGAAGCGTTCAAACTTGCCACGATTGAAAATGCCCGCGGCAGCATGCAAGAGCCGGGCGTCACACGCTTCGATGTGGTGCAGCACGCCGACGACCCTACGCGTTTCATCCTGATCGAGCATTACAAGATGCCAGAAGATCAGGTCAAGCATCGCGACACTGCGCACTACCAGAAGTGGCGTGACACGGTGGCTGTCATGATGGCCGAGCCGCGCAGCTTTGTAACGGTTGTCAGCGTCTACCCAGAGGCTTGATCTGCGTGCTGCAGGCATCATGAAGTTTGAATTTGCCACCGCGCAGCGCATCGTGTTCGGCCCTGGCATCCTGTCACAGGCCGGCAGCATCGCCGCATCGTTTGGCCGGCGCGCGCTGGTGGTGATGGGTTCGTCGCCGGCACGGGCGCAGGCGTTGATCGAGCAACTCGCAGCCAACCATGTCGCCGTTGAGACGTTGCAGGTGAGCGGCGAGCCGACGGTGGCGTTGGCGCAGCGTGGCGCACAGTTGGCGCGTGATGCTGGCTGCGACCTCGTGATAGGCATCGGGGGTGGCAGCGCCATCGACTGCGGCAAGGCGGTGGCTGCGCTGGCGACGAACGCCGGCGACATCCTCGATTACCTCGAAGTGATTGGCAGGGCAATGCCGATCAAACACGCGCTGTTGCCCTTCATTGCCATCCCCACCACTGCCGGCGCCGGCGCCGAGGCCACGCGCAACGCGGTGCTGACCTCGCCGGATCACAAGGTAAAGGTGAGCTTGCGCAGTCCGATGATGCTGCCAAAAGTGGCGCTGGTGGATCCGCAACTCACGATTGGGTTGCCGCCGGCGATCACCGCCGCCACAGGCATGGATGCGCTATCGCAGTTGATCGAGCCGTATGTGTCACTTCGCGCCAACCCGATGACCGATGCGCTGTGCCGCGAAGGGATTCAGCGCGTGGCGCGCTCGTTGTGGCGGGCGTATTCGCAGGGTGAAGACGCTGATGCCCGTGAGGACATGAGCCTGGCGGCGCTGTTCGGCGGGCTGGCATTGGCAAACGCCGGCCTTGGCGCGGTGCATGGGTTTGCTTCGCCCATCGGCGGCATGTTCCCTGCACCGCATGGCGCGGTATGCGCGCGCCTACTGCCGGCGGTGATCGAGGCGAACGTGAGGGCGCTGCGTGAGCGCGAGCCGAAAAACGCTGCGCTGAAGCGTTACGACGAAGTGGCGCAATGGCTGGTCGGCAACAGCAAGGCGACGGCGTTCGATGCAGCGCAATGGCTGCGCGAGTTGAGCGCCGCGTTGAAGATACCGTCGTTTGCGGCGTATGGCATGGGTGAGACAGACGTGCCGGCGGTGGTGCAGAAGGCGGCGGTTGCCAGTTCCATGCAGGCCAATCCAATCAAGCTGACCGAAAGCGAACTGGATGGCATCCTTCGCAGCGCGCTTGGATGATGTTTTGTCGAGCCGCGCGTGTAGATGAGAATCCGGGTAGGCAAAGAACAACCAGAAGAGTGTCAAGTTCCTTCGGGTTGTTCTTTTTTTATTCAAGCCAGTTTGATGTGCAGCTCTCTGATCTGCTTGTCAGCCGCTGGTGAAGGGATGCCGAGCATGGTGTCGGCGGCCTGCTGATTCTTCGGGAAGGCAATCACCTCGCGCAGGTTGGGCGCGCCGGCGTAGAGCATCGCCAACCGATCGATGCCTGGCGCAATGCCGCCGTGTGGCGGTGCGCCGTATTCGAAAGCATCGAGCATGTGACCGAACTTGCGATATGCCTCTTCCATGCTCAACCCGAGCAACTCCATCACCTTCTCCTGTACGTCACGACGATGGATTCTGATCGAGCCGCCGGCGACCTCGAAGCCATTACACACCAGGTCGTACTGCTTGCTCTTGGCGTTGCCTGGATCGCTCATCAGCGTGGGCAGGTATTGATCCTGCGGCGCAGTGAACAGATGGTGATTTGCCACCCAGCGCCCCTCTTCCTTGTCGAAGGTGAACATCGGAAAGTCGATGACCCACAAGAACGCCAGCTCGTTCGGGTTGCCCAACTTCAGGCGCTGGCCGAGTTCGTGGCGCAATTCACCCAGGGCCTCATTTGCGACGTTGCGGTTGTCATCGGCAGCCAGCAGCACGAGGTCGCCGGGTTTGCTGCCGCTGGCCTGCGCGATGGCGGTCTTTTCGGCGTCGCTCAGCTTTGCGCCGGCGCCGCTGTTGCGGTAACCCTCTGAATCGTGCCACAGCACGATCAACCCCTTCGCCCCGTTCTTCTTCGCAATCTCGGTCAGCTCATCTGTCTGCTTGCGGGTGTATGCAGCCTGCCCGCTCACCACGATGCCCTTTACGTGCGCAGCCTGGAAGGGCAGGAACTCGGTGCCTTGCATGGCGGCGCTCACATCGAACAGCTCCATGCCATAGCGAATATCCGGCTTATCGCGACCAAAGCGCTCCATCACCTCTTCAAACGCCATGCGTTTGAATGGCTTGAACAGCAACGTCTTGCCGTGTAGCGATTGGTATTTCTCGGTGAATTCTGTCAACAACCCTTCCACGATCGCCAGCACGTCGTCGCGGTCGACGAAGCTCATCTCCATGTCGAGTTGCGTGAATTCAGGCTGGCGGTCGGCGCGCTGATCTTCATCGCGGAAGCAACGGGCGATCTGGAAATAGCGCTCGACGCCGGCGACCATCAGCAACTGCTTCAACTGCTGCGGGCTTTGCGGCAGCGCGTAGAACTCCCCTGGGTGCACGCGGCTTGGCACCAGATATTCGCGCGCGCCCTCGGGCGTGCTTTTGAACAGGATGGGCGTCTCGACTTCGAGGAAGCCGCGCGCATCGAGATAGTCGCGGATGAACTTGACGAAGCGATGGCGCGTGTTCAGGTTGTGCGTCATGCGCTCGCGACGCAGGTCGAGGTAGCGATATTTCAGGCGCATCGCCTCGTCGGTTTCGATGCTGTCATCGTTGATGACGAAAGGCGGCGTCCTGGCGGGGTTCAGCACGGTGAGTTCCTTCACCATCACTTCGATGTCGCCGGTTGCCATCTTCGGGTTGTGCATGCCATCGGGACGCGCGCAAACTTCACCTTTTACCTGCACGACAAATTCGCTGCGCAGCGATTCGGCGGCGTCGAATGTTTCAGGCGGCACGTTGGCGGGGTTGATGACGATCTGTGTCAGGCCGAAGCGGTCGCGCAGATCGATGAAGATCACGCCGCCATGGTCGCGCCGGCGATGCACCCAGCCGGCCAGCGTCGTTTGCCGGCCTACATGCTCGCTCCGTAATTCGCCGCAGGTGTTTGTCTTGAACATGAATTGCTACCTCGATGTCGTACTCATTTGCGTGTTGGTTTGCGCCTAGATCGACGTCGACCAAATGCAAACAAAAAGGCCGCCTGTCATCAGGCGACCCCGTGTCTACTTCGCTGCGCGTTTTGCGCAATGACTCAGGCGACGCCTTCTTCGGCGGCGTTATTGTCGTCATTATTATTTGCACAAAATCGCTTGCTCATTGCGGCGCGAATGATACAACAGATTACGTAAACGAGACCATCGCCTTCACCACGCCGGCCTCAGGTATCAACCAGCCGTCGAATGCGCCGATCATTTCGGTGGCCGGCGCGCGGTGCGTTACCCAGGCGCGCGTGTCCACATCGCCGCTGCGCACGCCGGCGATGATGCGGTGAAATTCTTTCGCCGTTGAATTGCGCGTAGCCAGCAGCGTGATCTCGCGACGATGGAAGAAGGGGTCGCTGAAGGTGATGTCGGCCTGGATGAGGCCGGCGTAAATCATGCGCCCGCCGTGCGCCACATACTTGAATGCATCCGTCATCGACTGCGCGTTGCCGGTTGCGTCGAACACCGCCGTTGGCAAATCGCCTCGCGTGATCTCCTCGATGCGTTTGAGCGGCTCATGGTCGGCGCGCACGGCGTGCGCAATCTGGAAATGTTCGCTGGCAAAGTCGAGCCGCGCCGGATTCACATCCATCACGATGATGTTCTTCGTCGCCAGTTGCGCAAATTGCAGCACGGTCAAACCGATCGGGCCGCAGCCGATCACCAGCACCCACTCGCCGGGTTGCAGTTGACCGCGATCGACTGCGTGGCAGCCGATGCCAAGCGTTTCGATCAGCGCCAGTTGCTCAAACGAGAGGTCGTTTGCAGGGTGCAGCTTGTGCGCTGGCACGGTGATGAAGTCGCGCATCCCGCCATCGGTATGAACACCCAGCACCTGCAGGGACACGCAGCAGTTGGTCTTGCCGGCGCGGCAGGCAATGCACTGGCCGCAGTTGAGATACGGCTCCACGGCGCAGCGGTCGCCGGCTCTCACATTCGTCACGCCTGCGCCGACTGCAACGACCTCCACACCCAACTCATGACCGAGGATGCGCGGATAGGTGAGAAATGGCATCTTGCCGCGATAGGCGTGAATATCAGTGCCACAGATGCCGACGCGATGAACCTTGACCAACGCTTCGCCGGCCTGCGGCGCATTCGGCTCATCCATGTGATTGAGCGTGAATTGGCCGGGTTGTTGCAGAGTGATGACTTTCATTTTCTCTTTGTTCTCTTCTGCTTGTGAAGAGGGTTGAGGTGGGGAAGACCTTGCCTCCATTGTAGGGCCGCATAGAATCCGCGCTCATGAGTTCACCGGAGTTTTATCGTAATGCGCGCGCCTATGACATCGCCTTTGGCGACCGCGACTTTGAGGATGAATGCAATTTTCTGGCGTGGTGTCTGGATCATTTTGGATTTCCAATTTCCGATTGTGAATCGGGGAATGGTCCGCAATCGACAATTGACAAACCCAGATCTTTTTTGGAACTGGCGAGCGGGCCGGCGCGACACGCGCGTGAATTTGTGCGGCGCGGCTGGCGCGCAGTTGCGCTTGACCTCTCGCAAGACATGCTGGATTACGCGCGCGCAGGCGCAGCCCGCGAGGGCGTGGTGATCGAGGCGGTCGCCGGTGACATGACGGATTTCATTCTGCGCGAGCCGGTGGCGCTGGCGGCTAACTTGATGGAGAGTCTGACGCACCTCGTCACAAATGAACAAGTCGTCGCTCATCTGCGCGCGGTGGCGCACAATCTGCTGCCGGGCGGCATCTTTGTCATCGAGATGGCGCACCCCGACACGATCTGGCGCGATAGCCTGCCGAACATCTGGCATTCACGCTCGACCGATAGCGATCTCTTCAAGAATGAGCCATACGCTGAAGTGGATGTGTTGTTTGGCAGCGCCGACGATCCGTACGACTGGATCACGCAGCAATGGCTGGTGACGACGCGCCTGACTATTCGTGAAGAGGGACAACCGACGCGCGTGGTCGAGCAACATCACCCGCATCGCTGGTATCTGGCGCAGGAATTGAGGGCGCTGATCGATCTGAGTGGCGCGTTCTCGCAGGTGTGGTGGTTTGGCAACATGACCGTGCCGCCGCCGGCGCTTGACAACAGTGATGACAGCGAGCGCATGATCGTGGTGTTGAGGAAGTGAAAGCCGGGCTGCGCAGGAAACTGTCCGCGCAGGCCAATTGCGAATGACCATTTACAATCCGCGCATGGCACTTGCAACACAGCATGGTTTGTGGTTTGAAGATTTCGAAGTCGGCTTGGCCGGCATCTCTGCGTCGCGCACGGTGACTGAGGCTGATATCGTGAACTTCGCCGGCCTCTCCGGCGACTACAACGACATTCACACCGACGCCGAAGCCGCGAAGAAAAGCGTCTTTGGTCAGCGCGTGGCGCATGGTTTGCTCGGTCTCAGCATTGCTAGCGGCCTGGTCGTGCAGATGGGCTTCATGAAAGGCACGGTCGATGCTTTTCGCGGGTTGGAGTGGGAATTCACCGGCCCCGTCTTCATCGGTGACACCATCCATGCTGAGATGGAGGTGACCGAGATCAAGCCCTTCCCGCGCTTGAACAACGGCCGCGTTACCGCGAAGATCCTGGTGAAGAAGCAGGATGGCAGCGTGGTGCAGCGCGGAACATGGTCGCTGCTGGTGCGCAACCGGCCAAAGTGAAAAAGCATTCTGGGCGCAGCGCGGCTTGATCGACGCAGGAGATTGAGCCTTCATGCCGCATGTGGTCGGGGGATGCGCGCGATTTGATTCATGACAGGCGTTAACTGGAGGGTGGGGAATGGCAGTGGACGCAGGGTGCGCGCTGCAGCCTTCGTCATTCTCGCGTTGCTCGCCGGCGCTGGCGTCGCGCTGTTGCCGCAGGAGCAGATTGCGCTGCTGGCCGGCGGCTCACTTGCACTAGCCGCGTTGCTTTGCATCTTTGCCGAGCCGGCGCTGGGCATCGCGCTGGTCATGCTGGCCGGCCCGTTCCAACCGCTTGAACGCATTGCGCTGCAACTGCCCCTCGACAGCGGTCAAGCCATCCTCGGCATCGCGCTGCTCGCCTATCTCTTTCGCGCGCTGCTCACGCGCCAGTTGCCGGTTGGCGATGACCAATCTCTCGCTGCCACGCTGAAGTCACCCATCTCCCTTTCGCTCGCGCTTTTCATTTTCATCTGCCTGCTGTCCTTTCTCCCTGCGAACGACTTCTCGGACTGGGTGAATGAGTGCATCAAGTGGCTGCAAATGGCGATCATCGCGCTGCTGGTGGCGAATGAGCCGGATGAGCGCAAGCGCGCATTGATCGTTGGGGCGATTCTGCTTTCTGCCGCCGGCCAGGCGCTCTACGGCATCATCCAGGCCGATGTGCGCGGTTTTGGGCCGAAGGAATTTCAAGTGTTGGGCAGCAAGACCAGCTTCCGCGCCTATGGCACCTTCGAGCAACCCAATCCCTTCGGTGGCTACATGGGCTTGACCTGGCCGCTTGCTGCCGCGATTGCACTGTGGGCGTTTTTGCCGGTGAAGAGAAAGAGGGGCAGCGTAAACCTACCTTCTCTATTGATCGGGGTTGTTGCGCTCATCATCACGGTGCTGTGCTTGTGGGCGTTGCTGGCAAGCGGATCGCGCGGGGCGTTGATCGGGGCAGGATTTGCGGCCGGGGTGATGGCGCTGTCCCTGGTGCGCAAGCCGGCGCTGTGGCTGGCGCTCATTGCGCTGGCTGCATTTTTGCTGTTCGCCTTTGACCGCATGGATGTGATCCCTGCCGGCGTGCGCAACCCAATCAACACTTTGGTCGAGGATTATGGCTCACTCGATGTGCGCGATGCGCATATCACGCCGGTCACCTTCTCGACCATCGAGCGACTGGCGCATTGGCAGGCGGCCATTCGCATGATCGAGGCGAACCCGTGGCTCGGTGTAGGTTTTGGCAATTACGCCTCTGCATACCCCGACTATCGCCTGCAACTGTGGGAAAACGCACTCGGCCACGCGCACAACTATTACCTGAATGTTTTTGCCGAGACAGGCGCAATCGGTTTTATCGCGTATCTTGTGTTCTGGCTTGTGGCGTTCAGCGTGGCTTTTCATGCCGTGCGACGCATGAAGCTGAGCCGTTGGCGCGCCGCATTGGCGCTCGGCGCGTTGGGCGCGTTTGGCCATGCTGCTGGCCACCACCTTTTCGACAACCTCTACGTCGCCAACATGCACATGCTCATTGGCGCGTATCTTGGCTTCGTCATCGTGGCGCAAATGAACGCGCAAAAAAAGCCGCACACCTCATAGCGTGCGGCAGTCTTCAATTGTCAAAAAGAAACGGTTGCGCTCAACCTGGCTGTGTGCCGGCGTCAGCGCCTCGCGGCCTCTGGATCGGCAGGATAGGCACGTGAGCGGTGAAGCTGACATGCTCGGGATTGCGCCACTCCAGCAGCGTCGACCAGCCATCGGTGGGCGGGTCGTGCAGGTAGTTTTGCAGCATGCCGCGAAACTCAAACCCGTTGCGCAACTGTGTGCTGAGCGTGCTGTCATAGATCAAGCCGGCTTGCACATAGCGCGCATACTCATGCGCCGACATCACATGCTTGTACTTGGCAAAACCGGGAATCATGCCGCCTATCACCTGGCCGCGCAGCCCGAGCTGTCTGCATAGCGCTTTGCGCGCTTCGTGGAACAGGCGGGCAATGCCCATGCCGCGAAACTCGGGATGCACGCACATATCCACGCCATAGTAATAATTTCCGCGAGGATTGTGGAGCGTCAGCCAGCCGCCGGCGACGGCCTCGATAAAGGTGTGATGCTTGAAGTTTTCTGGATCGATGCGGTCGAAGTGGGTGAGGAACCCTGCGGTGGTGCCGACGATGTCGCCGGTCTCTCTGTGAACGGCCATGAATTGGCCTTCGGGGAAGATCTGTATGTGCTTCAGGAAGTGAGCAGCAGAGAACTGCTCATCGACGGCCAGCGTGGGATAGCATAGCGGTTGCAGCGCAGCACACGCTTCAGCACATTCAGCCTGGGTGTGACGAATATCGATTACACTCAAGACGCCTCCTTTTGTCGCGTAATCGCGACATGGCGCTTCTCCTTTATTTTGCGCAAGAGAAACGTGCAGCGACTATACCCCAGCGCCCTGAATTTGCTCCGAATCGTTTTGTTTGTGTGTGAAATTTGCAACAATCGTGCGCAACCCTTCTGGTGATCTATATACTCAAACTGCGTCCTTGCGAAACCATGTGTCTTGCATGCGGATAAAGCGGCGGGTGGCGCGCTTGATCTCGGCAATGGCGTCACTCATCGACAGGCGGCCAAGCGCAACGCCGGCCATCTCGCGGTAACCCAGCGCCGACATCGCCGGCAGCCTCAACGCCGTATCGACCTCCATGCCGAGCGTCGCAAAACCAGTGAGCAAATCTCGCGTCTCTTCCAGCCAGCCTTGCTCGACCATCTGCGCCAAGCGCGCGTCGGCTCGCGCGTAGAGTTCGTCACGCGGCGCATTTACGTAGTGCATCTGCGTGCGATAGGGCGGGGGCTGCCGGCGCTGCAGGTCACTCCAACGCCGGCCGGTCAGTTCCATCACCTCCAGCGCGCGCACCACACGTCGCACATTGCGCGGATCGATGGTTGCGCCGGCAGTCGGGTCGCGCTGCACCAACTCGGCAAACAATGCGCCGGCGCCGTGCTGCTCGCCAAAGCGCAGCCACTTCTTGCGCAGTGCTTCATTCGGCGGTGCTTCCGGCACCTGCCAGCCTTGCAGCAAGGCGCGAACATATTGGCCGGTGCCGCCGACCAGCAGCGGTGTCTTGCCTCGCGCCGTCACATCATCGATGGCCGTCCGCGCCAGCCGCACATACTCGCTGAGTGAGAAAGATTCATGCGGCGCGCGCAGATCGATCAGATGATGCGAAACGGCGCGCTGGTCTGCTGGCGTGGGCTTGTTCGTGCCGATATTCATGCCGCGATAGACGTGGCGCGAATCGGCGGAGATGATTTCGCCGCTCACGCGCGGCGCCATCTCCATCGCCAGCGCCGACTTGCCGGCGGCGGTCGGACCGACGATGACGATCAAGACAGGTGTGTCAGGCAGATCTGTCATGTTGGATGCATTGTATGAGCGTCGGCGCAATGACCTTGACGCGCCATCGGCAAAGACGGTAGAATCACCTGCTTTCAGGCGTTGGAGAAACACGGGCCGATGTAGCTCAATTGGCAGAGCAATCGATTTGTAATCGATAGGTTACGGGTTCAACTCCCGTCGTCGGCTAGTAGAATGGCGGCATCGCTGTTCGTCATGGGTCGATGTCCCGAGCGGCAAAGGGGGCGGACTGTAAATCCGCTGGCAATAGCCTTCGCAGGTTCGAGTCCTGCTCGGCCCACTTTTTGCCCACGTAGCTCAGTTGGTAGAGCACACCCTTGGTAAGGGTGAGGTCACCGGTTCAATCCCGGTCGTGGGCTTTGGTCTGATCATTGGTAACTAGTAATTAGTAACTAGTAAAAGATGAAGCACCAATGACCCAGAACCCGTTACTAATTACAAATTACTGAGGCAATAGGAAATGGCGAAAGAGAAGTTTGTACGGAACAAGCCGCACGTGAACATAGGGACGATGG
>CAZPVX010000014.1:0-4913 GCA_964590135.1 uncultured Anaerolineae bacterium
GCCACCTTTTGCCTGCACCGGAAAGATGTATTGCGCGCCACGCTTGTCTACGCCAATGTAAATCTCATCTGTCTCTACCTGGCCGAGTGAAGGCACATTCGTTCGCAGATGATTTTGCAGCGAATAGCATGTCACGCCTGTGAATATATCGATCAGCCGGTTATAACGAACTTTTGCCAGCAGTGCCTGCTCATCGTTCAAGGCATATTTTGTGATCAGCCCAGGCGTGGCATCTGGCACCTTGATTTTCTCCAGCAGCGTGTCAGGCAAAATACGGGTGGAGCCGGCAGGCACGGCCACAAATTTGTAGCGTGCCTGGCCTGCTGGCCGAATGATCCAATCGTGATCTACAGGCGCCTTTGCGCGCACGGGGTCTGGCAAGGTGGTGCGATAGCGAAAGCTGTAGATCACGTCCCCCAGATTTTTGGGCAGCTTGATATTCAGCTTGCCGGCGGCAGATGTGATTTCCTCACGCGTGAAAGACACTTCATCCGCGCCTTCAATGTAGTTGTCAAAGAAAATCTGCTCAATGATGGCGTTGTATCGGTTGTTTGAAGGCATGTTGCTTCCTTGTGCGATGCCAAAAGACTTTTTATTCCGCCCAGACCACTTCAATACGACGACTTCTTCACGCAGTTGTTCACGCGTGGCCGTAGCGAGCCGCGTGCGGAACAGGTCAATACTTTGCACCTGATAGCCAAGTGATTCTGCGATCTGGCCAAGCAGATTGCCAGTGCGGATCATGACGCGCAGATAGGATGCTTGATCGCCGACGACATAGGCAAGCTGCGCATCTGGTTTGAGCAATGTGCGCAACTCGGTGAGATGCCGCAGGATGCCGCCGAAATACAACTTCGTCACGCGCGCATAGAGCTTTTCAAAGCCTGATGTCTTGCCCAGTTCAATGCGGCGTGCTTCGATGGCATCAGCGATGCGCTTGATTTCAGGGTGACTTTCAATCCACTCATCATCATCGTCTTCAACAGTTACACCGCGTGTGTTGGAGCGAATCAAGCCGCGCTTCAGCGCCTTCAAGTCAGCTTTGTCACGCAGCAACCCCAGCAGCACTGATTCAAGCCGAGTGGTCCGCGTGTAGTCTTTTTCATTGGGGTATGGCGGCGAGGTGATCACTGCATCAATGGAATGCGGCTCGACCATTTCAGCGATATGACGTGAATCACCAAGCAGCGCGACCGCCGGTGTCGTGTTGCCGCCAAAGTGCGCAAGATCATTGCACATCTCACGCGCCTGCTCCAGCCATGCCGGCACCACCGGAGCATCTTGCTTCGCTGGCCCCACGCCCACCTCAGGCCCAAAGTGCAAGTTGCTGATCGTATTGACCAGCGCAGTGGCCAATGCAAGATGCTCGTGCCTGCTGAACCGATCATCATGCGTCTGTTGCAGCGCATCCAGCAAGACAAGTGTTTTGTGCAGCGGTAAAGGGCTGATTGAATCCGTCAGAAGCAGTTCCATCTGACTCTGCGGCAGTGTCCTTAAATTTGCCGGCAGATGGCCATTTAACGCAGGAATAAACCATGCGTCTTCAATGCCTTGTTGCTGAAACTCTTTTAGCGCGCGCTCGGCGACGGATGTTGCGTGTCGGCGCAAGCCGTCTTGGCTGGGACGCCAATCGACCTTTGTTGCGCTGGCAAAATGCGCGATCGGGTTTGCCTCGATGCCTATGCTTGCAATGCCTGCTTTCTTGCATTCAACAATCGTTGTGCCGGTGCCGCAGAAGGGATCAAGCACGGTGTGATTGCGGTCGAGATTGAATTTTGCCAGGTAATCCCGCACCAAATGCGGCGGGTAAGACAGCACGAAGCGATACCACGCATGGATGGGGCGATCATTTGCGAGAAGCTGATTGGCTTTATCGGAAACAGATCGATTCAAGCCGGCATCTTCTTCTCGGATGGGGTAAAGGTTTGTAGTTTTTTTTGAACTATTCTTCATGCGCCAGAGCCAAACCATTCTAACAGCCCTCGCGTATCGGGCGACAGCGTTGAAATGTTGAAATCATTCGTCTTGACGATCTCTTGTGACCTTCAGCTTTAGTCACTGAATACGCGCATGCTTTTATCGATAGTGCGACGCCAGTGAAGAATTGAGCAATGAGTTGGGGGTGTGAAATAAGGGGATATCGAGTCTTGAATACATCAGCGCATCATGTCGGAGCATCCTCGCAGAGTGCAGGAATGCCTGTGGAAACACTGATGAGCGGGCATGATTTTGTCAAAGCTCAGCAGCAATCAGAGGCGGCGATTGCCCTGTGATAGCACGCATACGTCAATTCTGCTGTGCGCTGCCAGGTGAATTGCGCGGCGCGCCGAAGCGACTTGCGGCACATGTCGGCGCGCAGGCCGGCGTCACATAGTACGCGCTGCAGCGCATCGGCCAGTGCCGGCGCATCCGTCGGCCTTACCATCAGTCCGGCGTCACCCACCACCTCCGGCAGCGAGGTCGCATTCGATGTCACCACCGGCGCGCCGCATGCCATCGCCTCCAGCGGCGGCAGGCCGAAACCCTCATACAGGGATGGATATGCCATCACTGCGCACGCGCTATACCACCTTGGCAGATCGTCATCGCGCACGCGCCCGATCAACTTGATGCGCTCACTCAATCCGCGCTGTGCGATGCTCGCCAGCACCTCGTCATACTTCCACGCCAGATTGCCGCCGATGAACATCTGCGCATTCAGCGCCGGCTGCTGCATGTGCAACATCGCAAACGCTTCGATCAAGCGCGTGAGGTTTTTGCGCGGCTCCACGCTGCCGAGATAGAAAATGGCCTTCTCGCCGATGTTCTGTTGCTGCTTGAATGCGGCGATGGCATCCGGCAGCGCCGGCTTGAAGTGATCGTGATTGACGCCGAGCGGCGTGACGTCGATGCGCTCGGCCGGCACGCCGAAGTGTTGCACGATGTCGCGCTTCGTCCATTCGCTGATGGCGATCACGCGCCTGGCGCGCCGGCAGGAGATGCGCGTGAGCCATGACAGATACAGGCGGTTGAAGCGCTTGTGCGCCTGCGGCTGCGTGATGAAGCTGAGATCCATCACGCTGACCACGGTGGGGCAGGGCGAGCGCAGTGGCGCAACGAAGCCCAGCCCGTGATACAAGCCGGCGTTCGCTTTGCGCAGCACGCGCGGCGTCTCCATCTGCTCCACAACGATGCGGCTGAAGGGATTTTCCGTTGTCCGCGCAACTTCTTGAATCTCAAGCCTTTCGCTGCGCAGCGCAACCCCGTGCTCGCGGGCGGTGGGGCTGATGAGGGCGGTGAGTGAAATACCTGTCAGGTCCTTGAGACCTGACAGGTGTGTGAGCAACTGCAACGCATATTGATGCACGCCGGCCTGGCGAAAATTCGGCGTGCCGCTGAGCAGATATGCTCCGATGACGATGCGCATCGAGGCAAGGATAACTCACCCGCGCAACGCGGCGATCATCTGCTTGAAGGTTGGCTTGACGCCGCTGAGGAGCGATTGTGCGCGGAACACGCGCGCTGCGCCGGTGATTGAGAGATATACCATGCCGGCGAGCAGGATCACGCTCGCCGCAACCTGCCACGCAGGCACGTTCACCGAGAACAGTCGCATGGGCATGACGATGGGTGACGTCATGGGAAACAGGCTGAGCGCAATGGCCAGCAGGCCATTTGGCTCTGCGCCAATCGCTTGATTCAGATATAGCGGGATGAACAGCGGGATCAATGCGATGAAGGTGTACTGGGCAGCCTCGCGCGAACCGGGCATGAGCGCGCCGATGCCGGCGAGCAGACTGGCATACACGAAGTAACCCAGCACGAAATACAGCATCGTGAGCAACACCGCCGCCGGCGGAATCGGCCCCACCATATTGCTGATAAAAGGCAGTGTCGTGAGCGCAAAGATGGACGAACCGAACCACAGCGTCATCTGAATCAAACCCACCAGACTCACGCCGAGGATCTTGCCGGCCAGCAGATCGCGTGGCGTCACCGACGACATCAGCACTTCGATCACGCGATTCTCTTTTTCCTGCGTTACCGACTGCATCAGATAGGCTGAAGCCGTCATCAGCACGACCATGAACAGGACGGCGATACCATAGATCAGCGGCGAGAAGCCGCCAAAAGTAGGGCCGCCGCGCCGCTCGGTGGCAGAGGCGACGGATGTTTCTCCGGCGATGGTGATGGGCCGGTTGATCTGCTGCACAAGCGCCGGATCGCCAGTGAGGGCGGCGCTCAATATGCCTCCAAATGCATCGCTGCGACTGCGCGGCGCGTTGGGGCCAGCCTCGATGTTGTCGGCCACCATGCGCACGGAGCCGGTTTTCAGGTAGTCCGCCGGCACGAGATAGAACGCTTCAATCTTGCCGTCAGTGAGCGCCTGGCGGGCGCTGGCTTCATCGGCGAAGGGCTGAAAACCTTTCGCCGGCTGTTTGATGATGCCGGCGAGATCGACGAAGCCCTGTGTCGTGACACGGTTTTGCGCGTCTGCGATGGTGGCTGCAGTTGCCACGCCGCTGATCAAGCCAATCACCACGACCATGATGCCGATGAGGAAAGGCATGACCAGGATGCCGAACCAGAAGCTCGGCTTCATCGCGATGCTCTTGAATTCGTGCTTCAGCACGATCGACATTTTGGACATTTTCGATTTCGGGTTTCAGATTCTGGATGGCGGATTGCGAATGACAGTGACACAGCGCAATCCAAAATCGAAAATCTGGAATCACAGATTCAAAACTTGATGCTCGCCGCGACTTCGCTCCACTTCACGCCGGTGTCAAAGCGCAACATGCCGATCCTGAAGATTTTTCCGGCGAGCCAGATGGCGCCATAGGCAGTGGCGATGAGCAGCACGATGGCGAGGATGATCTGCCACGCCGGCACCGATGCCAATGACATCGCCGTGCGCGGGGCGCGCCACCTGA
>CAZPVX010000014.1:4923-6532 GCA_964590135.1 uncultured Anaerolineae bacterium
ACCAGAAAGAACATCGGCAGCATCGAGATTATCGTGATTGGCGCGGCGTAGTTCTGACCCTGCTTGGGATCGACGACCATTGAGCCGATGGCCGCCATGAGTGCGCCGAGGATGAAATATTGCAGCGCGAATAGCACGAGTGAGATCGCGATAAATGCCGGCTCGATGCGAACGTCGGCCAGAAAGGTGAAGCGCGTTTGCAGCAACGCCAATGCGATCGCAGCGCCAGCCAGCCAGATGCCCATTTGCACCAGGCCGACCGTGCCAAGTCCGATCACCTTGCCAGCCATCAACTGTGTCGGTGTGACTGAGGTGACTACCACTTCCATGGTGCGGTTCTCTTTTTCATCCAGCACCGCCTGCATGAGGTATTGCGCGCCGCCGAACAGCGCCATGATGAAAAAGATCGTCAACACGATTGGCAAGATGAAAGACGGAAGGTTGTCGTCGTTGGTCTGGCGCGCGGCGTCGGGCGTCTCATAGATGAACGCCGGCCCCTGCATGATGCGCGCAGCCACATCCGCCGGCTGGCCCGCCAGCAAATGTGAGTTGCGGTATTGGCGGAATGCCTTGCGCAGGTCGCTGTTGTCGGGCTGGTCGCGCAGGTAAAACAAGTTCACCTCGCCATTGTTTGCAAATTCAGGCGCGAGCGTGAGGTAGGCGAGCAGCTTGCCGGCGGTCAGATCAGCCTTCGCCGCCGCTTCGCTTTCGTAGCGGGTGAATTTGAATTCTGCATCTGGCGCGTTCTGCGCATCGCGCAGTTGACCGCCGGCATCGACGACGCCGATGGCGCCGCCCTCGAAGCGCGTCATGGCGCTGGCCGTGATGAAGCCGACCACCACAGCGATGGCTAGAATGAGCAGCGGCAACAGCAATATGCCGAGGAATCGCTTGCGGAAGACGTTCTTGCGGAACTCCGTCCAGGCGATGAAAAATACTTTCCGCATCTTTGAACCGTGCTGGGTGAGAACGAGATCAGCGTCGGGTTGAGCTTTCAACCTGCGCCTACCCGCGCCCGCTGACCACCTTCACAAAAATATCATCCATCGTTGGCAACGCCAGATCAAACGATTCGACCGTGAGGTTGGGCGCAGATGCAAGAGTCGCCAGAAACGCCTGCGAAGTCATCGCTTTGGGCAGGGTGAAGGTGCGCATGTTGCCTTTGCGGCTGCTTTCGGTTGCGCCCTCGAGCGCCGGCCACTCACCCTGCGCCGTCACGCGCACTGCATTGTCGGCATATTGCCGGCGGATGTCGTCCACCCCGCCATACAGCACGCTCTCACCCTTGTTGATCAACACGATGCGGTCGCACATCTCCTCAACCTGATACATCTGGTGCGTGGACATGACAATGGTCGTGCCTTTGCGATGCTCTTCGAGCAACATGTCTTGCACCATGCGTGTGTTCACCGGGTCGAGGCCGCTGAATGGCTCGTCGATGATGATCAGCTCTGGTTGGTGAATGAGCGTGGTGATGATCTGCACCTTCTGCTGCATGCCTTTGCTGAACTCACTGACTTTCTTGCGCTTGTCGCCGGCCAGCCCCATGCGCTCGAAGTACTCGTCGGCGCGCTGCTTTGCCACGTCGCGGCGCAATCCCTTCAATTCG
>CAZPVX010000014.1:6542-123674 GCA_964590135.1 uncultured Anaerolineae bacterium
TTCGGCCAGATACAGCACCACCTCTTCGACCTTCATGTCCTTGTACAGGCCGCGCTCTTCGGGCAAATAGCCAATGCGTTCCTTCTTCGCTTCGCTCATCGGCCCGCTGCCCAGCACATCGATTTCGCCTTTGTCGGGCTTGTAGATGTCGAGGATCATGCGGATGGTGGTGGTCTTGCCGGCGCCATTTGGCCCAAGCAGGCCGAAGATTTCGCCACGATGCACCTCAAACGAGACATCGCGCACTGCCTGCGCTTGGCCAAACGATTTCGCCAGGCCGGATACTGCAATCGAAGTGTTATTCATGTTCGTTCAAACCCACAGATGTGCTGGGCGGCATGGTTGTTCTATCTGCGCACGAGCAGCCACAGGCCGAGCAGAATGGGTGCGATGAAGATGACACCTGTGAGCAGCAGTGCTTCGGGCCGGCCGCTGATGAGCAGCAGGACGAGCGCCGCGGCAGCCGGGCCGGCGACCAGCACGCCGCCAAAGAACCGCCGCCACTTCGCATCGTCTTGCATATCGCTGCGCTGAATTTTACGACGCAGCGCGCTTTCATTCCCGTGCGCTAGCGTGCCAACCGTTGCATTGCCAACTGCGCCAGGTGCCGCGCGCGCGCCGGCGCATCGCCCACGTAGTCATCTGCGTTCATCAGGCTGTGCACCTCTTCACTGCTCAGGTAGTGTGCGATGCGCGCATCGTTGCTCAGAGACTCGGCCAGCGGATTCGGCTCGCCGGCGTTCAACTTTGCCCACGCCTCGAGTGAATGCTCGCGGATCACCTCGTGCATTTCCTGCCGGCTGGCGCCCGCCTTCGTAACGGCCATCAGCACGCGCTCGGTTGCAGCGAAGGGGCCATATGCCTGCATGGTGCGGCGAATCTGCACCTCGTTCACGCGCAAATCCTTGATGATGCGCGTCGCCACGCGGATGATTTCATCGGTCGCCAGGAAGGCTTCGGGAATGACGGCGCGGCGGTTGGCGCTGTCGTCGAGCGTGCGCTCCAGCAGTGAATGGGCAGCGTTGTCCCACATCACGCGCGGCAGGGCAGCCACCATGCGCGCCAGTGAATCGATCTTCTCGGCGTTGATCGGGTTGCGCTTGAACGGCATGGCCGACGAGCCGACCTGCTTTGCGCCGAATGGTTCAGCCCATTCACCAATGGGCGGCGATTGCAGCACGCGCAGATCGAAGGCGAATTTGTAGAGTGATTGCGCGACGCCGGCGAGCGCATTTACTACGCGCCAATCCTGCTTGCGCGGATAGGTTTGCGTGGCGGCGGGAAACACCGGCAGGCCGAACTTTTGCAGGATGCGCTGTTCGAGGGTGTGCGTGGCGAAGTCAGGCGGCGCTGCGTTGGCGAAAAGATGAGAGGATGCGTCTTTCTCCTCAATCTGCCGTTCCTTCACCTCACGATGCAGTTCCAGATACGACGCGCTTGTGCCGACTGCGCCCTTGAAGCCTTTGCCGCGAATGCCGGCGCGCACCGCTTCGCATTCGTCGAGATCCGTCAGCAAGTCTTGCAGCGTTTGCGCGAGACGATAGCCGACTGTGGTTGGCTCCGCCGGCTGCAAGTGGGTGAAGGCCATCGTCGCGAGGCCGGCATGGCGCTCTACCTGGCTGGCCAGCGCGCTGATCAACGCCCGCAGCGATGCGAGCGTCAGGTCCAACGCATCGCGCAGGCGCAGCGCATCGGCATTGTCCTCGATGTCCATCGATGTTGCGCCCAGATGAATGATGCCGCCGCCGATGGGGCATTGCTCGGCGAAGGCGCGCACTTCAGCCATCAGATCGTGTTGAATGTCATGCTCGATCTCCAGCGCGCGGGCGATGCTCGCTTCAGTCACTTCGCCGGCATGCGCGCGCAGGTCTTCCACCTGCGCCGGCTGGACAATGCCCATTTCGCATTGCGCTTCGGCCAGCGCCACCCACAGCTTGCGCCACAGCGCGCGCTTGTTGCGCTCGCTCCATACGTCGCGCATCGCCGGCGTGCCGTAGCGCCCTGAAAATGGAGACTGGTAAATGGAGCTGGGTGCGTTGGTCATGGGAAGGGTTAATATCATAGCTGCATGAATGCCGGCGCAAAGCGCAGAAGCGGCATGGCCTTTTTTCGGCTCTTGCCCCTCTCACCGCACTTCAAAATTCGCGACAAACTGCGGCACGCCACCCAACTGTATGCGCACCTCGTACAGGCCGGCCTTGAAGCCGCCGCGCGGTGACCACTGCACCTTGGCGAGGCCGGCGCCGTTCTGCGCGCCATCCTGATTGAACGGTTGTGAGTCGAAGTGCACCGAGCCGCCGTCGTGAAACCACGTCTGCCGCAGCAGCGCATTTGGCGGCACATCGCGATAATCGAAGAAGATGTAGATCGTCGGCGTGCCGGCCTGAAAGTCTGTGCCGGCGCCCGCCGGCAGGCCATTCTCATCGATGCCCGATGCAATTTCGCGCAGCGTCAACCGCTTGTTCGGCTCCACCACTGCCAGCGTCGCCGATGGTTCTGACAAGGGTGAGAGCAACGGGCTGACCAGGGATGACGTTGGCTCAGGGATGAGCGTGGCGCGTGGCGGCGTTGGGATGGGCGAGGTGAGGGTGGCTGTCGGCGCAGGCGGGTTGTCTTCGACAGACTCAGCCGGCGGTGAGGCCTCGGTTGCATCGACGGTGTGCGCGGGCGTGGCAGATGGCGGCTGGGTGACCGGAAACGCTTCGCGTGGCAGCATGTAATAGCTGACAAACAGTGCGCCGGCGAGCAGCAGCAAGACCAGTGACAGCAGCAGCCGGCGATTTGCCCGCTGCTGCATTTCGCGGCGAACGCTGTAGTATGCGATGGTGCGTCCGCGCTGCGCCGTCAGCACTGCATTGAGAAAGGCGAATACAGCCAGAAGTGCGACAATGCCGGCGGCAACGAGTGAGAGGTTTGACGCAGATAACAAGCCGCGCGCATTATACGAAAGCAGAATCATGGTCGAGCAACTGCATGTTTTCTTCACCGTCAACGAGGTCATCGTGCACTTCGTGCATGGGCAGGTGTTCTTCCTGCTTGGCGTGATGATGGGCGTGCAGTGGTGGCAACGCAGCCGGCTCGAACTTTCGCGCGCGCTGCCGTGGCTGACGCTGTTTGGCCTGTTGGAAGCGATCGCGACGTGGGGCAATGTCTTCATCCCCGTGCAAGCCGGCCTGCTGCCACCCAACCAGATTCAAAACCTGCGCTTTCTGCAGCTGGTGGTTTACCTGCTCATGTTCTGCACGCTGCTGGGCTTTGGCCTGCGTTTGAGCGAGCCGGCGATGCCGGCGTGGGCGGCGCTGTATGTGCCATTGGTGATCTTCCTGGTCTTCACTGCCATTTTGTCGACTGTGCGCGCCCTCACGGGCAGCGTGGATGAGGCGAGCAACGCAGCCATTGAGGCGCTGATGCGCTATGTGTTGTGCCTGCCTGCGGCGCTGCTGGTGGCCTATGCGCTGCGACTGCAATCAGGCCGGCTGGTTGGCTCGCTGAAGAGCGAGCGGCTGATCCGCGTGCTGCGCATCGCCGGCTTCGGTTTCATCTTCTATGCGCTCTTCGAGGGCGTCTTTGTGCCGGCGGCGCCGTTCTTCCCCGCCAGCAGCATCAACACCGACTGGCTTTTTCAAGTCACCGGCATCCCCATCGGCGTATACCGCAGCGTCGCCGGCGCAGCGATCGCGTATTTCCTGTTCCGCTCGCTCGACGCCTTTCGCATCGAGGCGGGCCGCCTGGCCGAAACGCTGCAACACCAACAGTCGCTCATCGCCGAGCGCGAGCGCATCAGCCGCGACCTGCACGACGGCACGATTCAGTCGATCTATGCCGCCGGCCTGATGATCGACGACGCGCAGCACTCGCTGGCGCAGGTGGATGCGCGGCACTTGAACGGTGTCGGCACGCAGGTTCAACGCGCGCAAACCACGCTTGATGCGGTGATGCGCGTGCTGAACAATACCAACGAGGAGATTCGCAGCTACATCTATGACCTGCGCCGCTCAGTCGCTGGGGATGAAGACCTGGCACGCGGCCTGCTCGACATCATTGCCGAATTTCGCCTGCGCACTGGTTTGCCGGTCAATTGGCAGATGAGCGAGGGCTGTGGCAAGATGAAGCTGGCACCGGAGCAGCGCCAGCAGATCTACCAGATTCTGCGCGAGGCGCTCAGCAATATCGCACGCCATGCAGCAGCTACGCAGGCAGAAGTGTCGCTGCACTATGAAGATTGCGTCGGCGAGGCCGGCGCGTTGCGGCTGCGCATTCGCGATAATGGGAAGGGCATGGCGCAGCCTGTGGCGCAACCCGGGCATGGGTTGCACAACATGCGCGAGCGCGCTGCGCTGCTGAAAGCTGAGCTTTCAATCGCCGGCGCGGCGGGCGAGGGAACCGCGGTGGAGGTGGTGGTCAGGGGTGATTAGGGGTTGGTTGAACTATGTCGAAGTTGCGTTTGGTTCTGGTGGACGATCACGAGGTGGTGCGGGTGGGGCTGCGCACGCTGCTCAGCCGGCACTCTGAGTTTGAAGTGGTGGATGAGGCCGCGACCGGGCAGGAAGCCGTGCGCAAGGCGCTCATGCATCGTCCCGACATCGTGATCATGGATGTGCGCCTCAGCGGCATGAGCGGCATCGAAGCCTGCCGCGAAATCGTGCAGGCTGCGCCGAACATCAAGGTAATCATGCTGACGAGCTATGGCGATGACGACACGCTGTTCGAGAGCATCGCCGCCGGCGCGTCGGGCTATGTGCTGAAGCAGATCGGCAGCGACGAGTTGATTCGCTCGATTGAAAATGTCGGCAAGGGTGAATCGTCGCTTGACCCGACGACGACATCGCGCGTGTTCGCGCGCATGCGCGAGATGGCGCGCCGGCGCGAGGAGAGCGCCTTCTCGCAGTTGACCGAGCAGGAGTTGCGCGTGCTGGCGCATCTGGCCGAAGGTCGCACCAACCGCGAGATAGCCGACATCCTCGTGTTGGGAGAGGGCACGGTGCGCAATTACGTCAGCGCCATCTTCGCCAAGCTGCATGTGAACAACCGCGCCGAAGCTGCCGCCTACGCTGCCGCGCACAACATCCGCGACTACCTGTGATAGTCATTCAGGCTTGGTCTGCCGGCAGTGTGAACCAGATGCGTGTGCCGGCGTCGCTCTCGGCATGCATCTCGCCGCCGTGCGCCTGCACCAACTGCTTTGCAATCGCCAGCCCCAAACCGCTGCCGCTCGAATCGCGCCCCTTATAGAAGCGGTCGAAGATGTGCGGCAACATTTCCGGCGCGATGCCCCGGCCGGTGTCGCGCACCTCAACCCGCGCCTTGTCTCCATCGCGAGCGACGCTGAGCGTGACCACGCCGCCGGCCGGCGTGTAGCGCAGCGCATTGGCGACCAGGTTGTTCAACACGGCGCGGATGCGCGTCTCGTCCACGTCGGCGCTCAGCGAGTCTGGCGCGTTTACGCTCAGCGCAACGCCGGCCGCATCCGCCTGGGTCTGAAAAGCCGTGGCGACGTCGCGCGCAAGCAGCGATAGATCGATCGCTTCGCGCTGCAGACTGAGCGCGCCGGCCTCGGCCAGCGCCAGCGTGCGCAGATCGTCGATCAGGCGCGACATCACGCGCGCCTCATCGAGGATGGGTGCAAGGTGCGCGTCGTCGCGCAGGTAGATCCCATCCAGCACGCCTTCCAGATTGCCCTGAATGATCGTCAACGGTGTGCGCAACTCGTGCGTCACGTCGGCCAGCAGGTTGCGGCGTGCAACTTCATCTTGTTGCAGCCGCTCGGCCATGCTGTTGAAGGTGCGCGCCAGTGCGCGCAAAGTGTTCGGGCCGCCTTCCGTCACGCGCACACTGAAATCGCCGCGCTCGATGCGCTCGGTTGCGTCGATCAGGTCGTTGATGGGGCGAGCGGCGCTGCGGTAGGTGCGCGCCACCGAGAAGATGCCGCCGGCGCCGACGATGAGCGCAACCAGCCCGATGACGCTGATAAAGACGCCAAAGATGGATGGGCGCGACGGCTCGCCAGTGGTCAACACCGACAGCACCGTTGATGCGCCGATGCATGCCAGCAGGACAAAGGCGAGGAACAGCAGCGGGAACAGAAAGCCCGGGAAATGCCTGTGGCGCCGGCCAGAGCGCCGCGCCGGCGGCCACGATTCATTCTCCGGCCACCACTGCGGCTTGTTCTGCGGTTGTTCTTCGTGAGAGCCAGTCATCTTTTAAGCCCGCCCAACCCCCTCCATCCTTCAGCAGCGCCGGCGGAAGGGAGCAGGTCACGCTTCAGCGAACTTGTAGCCCACGCCATATACGGTGAGGATGTAGCGCGGCGCGCGCGGGTCGGGTTCAATCTTGCGGCGAATGTTCTTGATGTGCGCGTCGATGGCGCGCTCATACGATTCAAAGGCCACGCCGCGCAGGGCATCCAGCAATTGCGCGCGGGTGAAGACGCGTCCGGGTTGCTGCGCCAGTGCTGCGAGCAACTGAAACTCCGACGCGGTGAGTTGCGCCGGCCTGCCATCCACACTCACTGTCATCTTCGGCAGGTCAAGCGTGAGATCGGCGGCGCGCACAGTCTGTGCTGCCGGCGCTTCACGGCGCGCCTCGGCGCGGCGCAACACCGCCCGCACGCGCGCCACCAACTCCTTGGGGCTGAACGGCTTGACGATGTAATCGTCCGCGCCAAGCTCCAGGCCGACCAGCTTGTCGCTCTCCTCGCCGCGCGCAGTGAGCATGATGATGGGTATGTCGCCATATTTGCGCACCGCGCGCGTGACATCGAGGCCGTCGGCTGCTGGCAATCCGATATCCAGCACGATCATGTCGGGCTGCTGGCTGAGGGCGATGTCGATGGCGCGCCTGCCATCGCCGGCGGTCAGCACGGTGAAGCCGGCGTGCTGTAGATAATCGCTCGCAATCTGCACGATCTTCGCTTCATCGTCCACCACCAGAATCGTCTTCATGGGTTGTGCAATGTTAAATCACCTGCTCGTCCGGCTTGTTGGGTGCGGCGCGCGGATCGCCATGTGGCGGACCGTTGCGCCAGTCATGCCATTTCTGCCAGTTGCCATCCCCGCTGCCCCATGGCCCATGGCCCCAGCGCCGCCGGCAAAACGCGAACTTCAACACGCGCGTGATGATGAAGAGGATGGCGAGGAAGATCAGCACGTTGAACAGCGCGCCAAAGAAGCTAAAACCACCGGGCCGGCTATAGGTCTGCGGTTGCTGATACACGTAAGGCGCTGGCACGACCTGCGCGCCGTTGTTCGGTATCACGACTTGCGTGCTGCGCGAAAGGCCGTCCACCAATCCCTGGTTGTAACTCGACATCGTTGCCAGTGAAAGCACGCCGAACATCACGGCAATCGCCACGATCGCAGCTACGATCATTCGTCTGTTGTTGGGGTTGTTCATTTATCTCCTTGCATACCTTTTCATGCTCGTTGAATCGAAACGTATTACAACGGACAGGATGCGCCGAGATTGTGCGCAAATTATGAAGGTGCGCCGGAGCCATCGTGAATTCTTGGAGAATGCACGGCTCTGCAAGTGCATCCGGCGACTGTGTTGCGCCAAGCGCGATGGCCATGTATCCCCGCAGAAAGAAGCCGGATGAGCAAGCCGTACAATGTGCTTTATCAAGGATATGGCAACCAAACTTGTGGAACATACAGACAGACGACTGAATTGGGATGGCTTGATCAATGCGCGTGAACTGGGCGGCTATGTCACGCGCGAAGGCAGGATGACGCGCTGGAAATCCCTGGTGCGCACCGACGACCTGGTGTTTTTGTCAGATGACGGCCGCGCCGCGTTGCGCGCATATGGCATCCGAACGATCGTCGATCTGCGCTATCCAAGAGAGTTGGATGCGCATCCCAGCCCGTTCGCCGGCCAGCCGCACTTCCATCACCTATCGTTGCTGGATGAGGCGCGCCGCGAAGAGGAAGATAGAGTCTTTGCCGCGTCGCGGTTGCAGTGGCATCTGCTGGTTTTCGATGAGCGCGTGGAAAATATGGCGGCAGTGATGCGCACCCTCGCGCAAGCGCCTGAAGGCGGCGCGCTGTTTCATTGCCACGCCGGCAAAGACCGCACCGGCATCGTGGCGGCATTGCTGCTCGACCTCGCCGGCGTGCCACACGACGTGATCGCTGGCGATTACAGCCTGAGCGACGTTTACCTGAAGCCGCGCCACGATGAGTGGCTGACGCGGGTGCCAGAGGAGAAGCGCGAGTGGGCGCTGGGGTTGATGGTATGCCCGCCCGATGTGATGATGGCTGCGCTCGACCACCTGCAATCGCGCTACGGCGGCGCTGCCGGCTACCTTCAATCCATCGGCTTGCACGATGATGAAGTTGCTGCGCTGCGCCGGCGCGTCGTGGAGGACTGAATGAAGCTCAAACAGCTTGGCCGCACTGGCCTGAAAGTGACCGAGATCTGCCTTGGCACGATGACGTTTGGCAACCAATGCGATGAGCCGGCGTCATTTGCCATCATGGATGCCGCCGACGAGCTTGGGATGAACTTCTTTGACACTGCCGACGTGTATCCGCTGGGTGGCGGCTTGAACAAGGTCGGCGACACTGAGGTGATCGTGGGCAACTGGCTGAAGGCGCGCCACGCCCGCGAGCGCATCGTGCTGGCCACCAAGTGTCGCGGGGCGATGGGCGCTGCTCCAAACGACGAGGGGCTCAGCCGCAAGCACATTCTCAGCGCCTGTGATGCCAGTTTGCGCCGGCTGCAAACGGACTATATCGATCTGTATCAGGTGCACGCCCCAGACCCCGCAACACCCATCGATGAAACGTTGAGCACGCTGGATGACCTGGTGCGCGCCGGCAAGGTGCGCTATATCGGTTGCTCGAACTTTCCAGCGCATCAACTGGCTGATGCGCTGTGGACGAGCCGGCTGCATCACCTCGCGCGCTTCGACAGTGACCAGCCGCGCTACAACCTGCTCTTCCGCATGATCGAGGATGAGATTGTGCCGCTGTGCATGGCGCATGGGGTCGGCCTGATTGTGTACAACCCGCTCGCCGGCGGCGTGTTGACCGGGCGCTACCGCGAGCGCCAACTGCAAGAGGGCTCGCGCTTCACACTCGGCAACAACAGCGGCAGCATGTATCGCAGGCGCTATTGGAATGACGCCGTGTTTGACGAAGTGGGCCGGCTGGGTGATTTCTTCACCGCGCGCGGCAAGAGCCTGGCGCATGTGGCGCTGGCGTGGGTGCTGCGGCAACCCGGCATCACCAGCGCCATCGTCGGCGCAAGCAAAGTCGAACAACTGCGCGACAGCCTCGGCAAACTCGACCTGATGCTGGATGCGGATGAGTTGGCCGTGTGTGATGCCGCGTGGTTCAATCTGCCGCGCGAGCGCGACCCGCAGATGGCGCGGCGCTAGCGGGCTAGCGGCGCGTCGCCGCGTCGACTTCGCCCCTCGAACTACGATGACCCTCTTCCGCGCATATGTTGTCAGCGAGCAATCGGATGGCGCGTTCAAGCGCGAAGTGGCGCAGCGCCGGCTCGATGATTTGCCGGCGCATGACACGCTCATCTGCGTGCACTACTCGTCGCTGAACTACAAAGATGCGCTCTCCGCAACCGGCAACAAGGGCGTCTCGCGCAATTTCCCGCACACGCCGGGCATCGATGCCGCCGGCGAAATAGTCGAGTCGGCCAACACCACGTTGCAGGTCGGCGACTCTGTCATCGTCACTGGCTACGACCTCGGCATGAACACAAGCGGCGGATTCGCGGAATACATTCGCGTGCCGGCTTCATGGGTTGTGCCACTGCCGGATGGGTTGAGCCTGCGCGCTGCGATGACGCTCGGCACCGCCGGCTTCACTGCTGCGCTGTGCGTTCACCAGTTGCAGCGGCATGATGTGACGCCGGCGATGGGTGACGTGCTGGTGACCGGCGCAACCGGTGGTGTGGGCTGCCTGGCGGTGGCTGTGCTGGCGCGATTGGGCTACCGCGTGGCGGCGGCCACTGGCAAGGCCGACGCGCACGACTGGCTGCGGCAACTCGGCGCGGCGCAGGTGTTGGGCCGCGCAGACGTCGATGATGCCGGCGGCCGGCCGCTGCTGAAGGAGCGCTGGGCCGGCGTGGTCGACACGGTTGGCGGCAACATCCTCGCCACCGCAATCAAGGCGACGCAGCGGCGCGGTTGCATCACCGCGTGCGGCCTGACGCAGTCGAACACGCTGCAGACAACGGTGTATCCGTTCATCCTGCGCGGCGTGACATTGCAGGGCATCGATTCGGCGGAGACGCCAATGTCTTTGCGCGCGCAGATGTGGCGCAACCTCGCTGGCGCATGGAAGCCAGACGACGCCGTGCTCGACGCCATTCGCACTGAATGCGCGCTCGATGGCCTGGATCCATTCATCGACGACATCCTGCGCGGACGCATCCGCGGGCGTGTCGTCGTGAACACTGGCTTTGAGCCCTAAAACAATTCGGCGTTCGCAAACTTGATGAATGCCATCATCACCGCCGGCGTGTAGAACTGCGCGCGCATGTATTTGCCGTGTGTGAGGATGCCGATGGAGCCGGTGGTTTGTTTGGAATTGCTGCGGCCATGCACCAGGTTGTCGGCGTAGCCGAGTTCCATGCCTTCGCGCACCAACTCGGCCACGCGCGGCGGCAGCACAAACAGGCCGGTGCTGGCCATGCCTGCCACGCCGGCGCGATTCACCGCCACGCACCACGCGCCGGAGAATAGCTCTCCGTTCAATTCGACGCAACCGCCTTCCAACCCCACGCCGTAGGTTGCATGCGCCACAGTTGCCAGCGCAGATCGCGCGCGCTGCGTTGCGCCGGCGATCATCTCCGCATTGCCCCATGGCTGCGCGCGCACGCCGGAATCCACTTCGATGCCGGTCGCTTCCACTTCGCCAAGCATGAGGCTGGCGCCGGCCTGCGCCGCTTCGATCTTGACTGGGTTGCGCGAGCCGACAGCGATGATTGTGTTCGATGTCATGCAGGTGATTGTAGGCCGCTTGACCAGGCAGCCCGATACTCCGACGATCTGGCAAATGTGCGAAGATCGGCGGCGATGACACACGATGCTTTCCTTGCCTTTGAAACAGGCGGCACGAAGCTGGTGGCCGGCGTCGCCGGCGCAGATGGCAAATTGATCGAGACGCGCATGCTCACGCGTGAGCATGCCGACGCCGCGCCGCGCAGCCTATCGCGATTGATCGAAGCCGGCGCGGCTCTACGCGCGGAATATGAGGCGAGGGGCGCGACCTTTCGCGGCATTGGCTTCGGCTATGGCGGCCAGATTGTTCGCAGCACAGGGCGCGCGCTGGCTTGTCCACATGAAGCCGGCTGGGAAGACATCGACGTGCAGGCCGAACTGCAACGCGCGTTTGCCCTGCCAAGCGCCATCGAAAATGATTGCAAGCTGGCGGCGCTGGCCGAAGCGCACATGGGCGCCGGCGCTGGCTTCCGCACCGTGTTCTATGTCACCATCGGCACCGGCATTGGCGGTGGCATCGTGCGGGATGGGCAGGTGCTGGATTTTGGCGACGCCGGCGAAGCCGAGATCGGCCACCTCATCGTGATGTCGCAGGATGGATTCCCGTGCGGTTGCGGCAACAGGGGCTGCCTGGAGACAGTTGCCGCCGGCCCGGGCATGGCTGTTCTGGCGAAGAAGCTGGCAAGGGATCAGGCCGGCGACTGGAAGGGCAACGCGGTTGCCCAGCGCGCCATGCACGACAGCCACTTCACTGCGAAAGACTTGATGATCGGCTATGAGCAACAGGATCCGTTCGCCAGCAGCGCGCTGCGCGTGATCGCCACATTTGTCGGCCAGGCGCTGGCCAGCGTGATCCAGATTGTCAATCCCGACATGGTCGTGTTTGGCGGCGGCGTGGGCGCGAGCAGCGCGCGCTACGTGCAACTGATCGAGGAGATGGCCGCGCCGTTTGTCATGCCGACCCTGCGCGGCCACTGCAGATTTGTGCAAACCGCGCTGCGTGAAAACGTGGTGACGCAAGGCGCGGCGTTGCTGGCGATGAAATTGTAGAGGCGAGCGGCGCACCTTCCCTTGAAGCTCCAAAGAGGGCGACCGCCGGCCGCCTCTATGTTGGCTCCTGGCGTTGCGGCAGCAGCGCAGTTTCGATGGCGTCGCTGTGGAGCAGGTTGGGGCGAAGGAACAGCCACATCGCGATGATGCTGGCAAACATCATGGCGAGCAGCAGCCATGCATTCACTGCGCCGGCCGCGCTGCCGCCAATCACAAAGCCAGTGAGCGCCGGCAGAAAGAATGCGCCGAGCGAGCCGGTGCTGGTGAGCACGCTCGACACCAATTGCGCCGAGCTGCGAAAGCGATTGATGCCGATGGCGACAAGCGTGGGATAGACCGGCCCGCATCCGAGGCCGAACACAAGCGCGCCGAGGAGCGTGCCAACGTAGCCGCCGGCGATGATCATCAACAGCAAGCCGGCGATGGAGACTGCCGTTGTCACAATGATGAAGTTGGCCGGCGCGATACGCTTCACAAACAGGTCGGTGAAATAGCGGCTCAGCCCGATGCCCAGAAAGAAGGCGCTGACCGCCAAGGCCGCCTGCGCCATGCCTTGCTCAGTAGTCAGACGGGTAAACTCGGCCGCCCAACTGCTGAAGGCCACTTCGCAACCGACATACAGCCCCATTACCACGCACATGCCCCAGAAAATCGGCGAGCGCATCACGCTGCGATCCGATTGTGCGTTGCGCGTCGCGCGTGGCTCATCATGTGCGCCGGCCTTGAAGGTGTTGGTAAGCGCGATTGCGCCGATGATGAGTGGGGCGCAGGCGAGCATCGCCACCCAAAATGAGACATCAGCCGTGTTGAACAACGCATAGCTGATCGCCACAATCACGGGCCCGATCAGCGCGCCGAGGCCGAAGAAGGCATTCAGGCGATTGAGCGCCGCCGACACCCGCCGGCCTTCGAACAATGTGCCGATGCTGGTGATGTAGGTGACCTGTGTGCCGCTGTGGCCGAGGCCGAGCAGATAGGCCGCAAGGAAGATGGCGTCGAGCGACTGGCCGAGCGCGAACAGCAGCAGCGCCGCAATGACGATGAGTGGGCTGGCGATGAGCATGTTGCGCCGGCTGACGTGCCGGCTGGCGAAGTGGATGATCGGCGCAGAGGTGAGGTAGCCGACCGACATGGCGGTGAACATGAAGCCGACCTGCTCGATGCTGGCCTGCGCGCGCGCGGCGAGGGTGGGCAGTGCCGGCCCCAGCAGCGAGGCGTTGATGCCGATGCTGACGAAGGCATAGCAACCGAGGACAAACAGCGGAAGAGATTTTTTCATGGGGCGGCAGGCGATTATCCCATTCACTCTGCCGGCGTCTTCCCCATTTGGCTATCATTACGCCATGACGCAGCGACTTTCCAACTCACAGCTCGCCGGCATCTTCGATGACATTGCCAACCGGCTCGACATTCAAGGCGATGTGATCTTCAAGATTCGCGCCTACCGCACTGCCGCCGAAAACATCCGCAACGCGCCGCAGGATGTGAGCGCGCTGTGGGAGGCCGGCGCGCTGGATCAGATTCACGGCATCGGCAAGGAGATCGCGAAGAAAATCGACGAGCTGATGCGCACCGGCAAGCTCGATTTCTACGAGAAGTTGCGCGCCGAAGTGCCGGATGGCGTGGTGGCCTTCCTTGAGGTGCCTGGCGTGGGGCCAAAGCGGGCGAAGGAATTCTGGCAGGCGCTCGGCCTGACGAACATCGCGGAACTGGATGCGGCAGCGCGCGCCGGCAAACTGCGCGATTTGCCGAAGATGGGCGAGAAGGCCGAGGCGAAGATCATCGCCGGCATCGAGTCGATGAAGCGACGCGCCACCGGCCGTTGGCGCATCGGCGATGTGCTGCCGCTTGCGTTGGAGATGGTGGCAGCGCTGCGGCAGGTGAGCGGCGTGGAGAAGATCGAATACGCCGGCTCGCTGCGACGCGGCAAGGAGACCATTGGCGACGTGGACATAGTCGCTGCCACCCGCGACCCCATTCCGCTGATGGAGGCCTTTCGCGCGTTGCCGCTGGTGGAGGAGATCATCGGCGCCGGCGACACGAAGTCATCGGTGCGCTTGCGGAATGGCCTGCAGGTCGATCTGCGCGCCATTGAACCGCGCGTGTGGGGCACGGCCCTGCACTACTTCACCGGCAGCCAGGCACACAGCGTCAAGGTTCGCGAGCTGGTGCAGCGCAAAGGGCTGACGCTGAACGAATATGCCGTTTCCAAAACCGGCGGCAAGGACAGTGCGAGCGAGGGTGAAACCTTCGACAACGAGTCGGCGCTGTATGCGCGGCTCGGCATGGCCTACGTGGCGCCGGAGTTGCGCGAGGATCGTGGCGAAGTCGAGAAGGCGCTCGAACTCGGCCCCGGCCGCGCCGTGATGCCCGACTTGATTCAGCTTAAGGATATGCGCGGCGACTTGCAGATGCACACCACATGGAGCGACGGGGCGACCAGCGTGATGGAGATGGCGCGCGCGGCGATGACGTTGGGCTATGAATATATTTTGATCACCGACCACACCGCCGGCCTGGGCGTGGTGAACGGGTTGACAGCGGAGCGCATCGCACAGCAGCGCAAAGAGATCGACAAGGTCAATGCGCTGCTAAAAAAAGAGGGCGCAAAGTTTCGCGCGCTGGCCGGCGCGGAGGTGGAGGTGAAGGTCGATGGCTCACTCGATCTGCCTGATGAGGTGCTGGCCGGCCTCGATCTGGTGCAGGCGTCGGTGCATACGCAACTGACGCAGCCGCGCGACAAGATCACTGCGCGCGCCATTCGCGCCATGCAAAACCCGCACGTCGATATCCTGGGGCATCCATCAGGCCGGCTGATCAACGAGCGCGAGGGCGCGGATTACGATTGGGAACAGTTGTTCAAAGCCGCGTTGGAGAACAAGGTGGCGCTGGAGATCAACAGCGACCCGGCACGGCTGGATCTAAGTGACGTTCACGCGCGGCGCGCTGCAGAATTGGGTTGCCGCATCAGCATCAGCACCGATGCGCATCACCCGGACGGGTTGTTGAACATGCACTATGGCGTGACGGTGGCGCGGCGGGCGTGGCTGACGCCGGAGAGCGTGATCAACACCTGGCCGATGGCGAAGCTGTTGAAGTGGGCCGGCCCGCGAACGGCATGAAAAATATTGACCCACTAGAACGTTCGTGCTAATATCCCACACCAATTTTTTATGCTCCCTTGCGAGGAATATATCCTTCGCGGGAGAATAGGCACCTATGGCTACCAAGACCCTCACATTCAAGCGCAACATCAATGCCCCGGCCGAGCAAATTTATCGGGCCTTTACAAATTCCACTGCGCTGCGTGAATGGTTTTGCGATGCAGCGATGACGCAGCCGCGCGCAGGCGGCCGGCTGTATTGCCAGTGGGCGAATGGCGAGGCAGTGATGGGTAAGTTCACCGCGCTGACGCCGGAGAAGAAAGTCGCCTTCACGCTGCGCGGTGACGGTGAGGGCGGGCATTCAGAAGTGACGGTGACCATCGCTGAGAAAGCCGGTGTGAGCGTCCTCACATTGATCGACAGCGGCGACAGCAAGCAAGGGGCCGGCGCAATGGCCGAATGCGAGCGCGGTTGGAATGAAGCGCTGGATAACCTGCAATCAGTGTTGGAAACAGGCATTGACCAGCGATTGGTGAAGCGGCCAATGCTGGGCGTCGAGATTGACTCGCCAAAGCCAGGGGATGAGGGCATTCGCATCGCCAGCACGGTCGAGGGTGGTAGCGCACATGCCGGCGGCGTTGAGAAGGGCGACTTGATCGTGAGCATCGGCAAATTTGTCACGCCCGACGGCAATGCCTTGCAAGCGGCGCTGGGCGCGCACAAGGTCGGTGACAAGGTGAAGGTGACCGTACAGCGCGACGGCAAGAAGGCGCCGCTGACGGTGAAGCTCAGCGCGCGCAACCTGGAGCCAGTGCCGGCAACCGCCGAGGCGCTGGCCGAGATCGTGGCGCGCAAATACACCGATGTGAATCGTGACCTGACACAAGCGTTCAAGGGCGTGAGCGAGGAGAAGGCAGCCCGCGCGCCGGCTCCCGGTGAGTGGAGTGCGCGACATATCCTGGCACACCTCATCGCCTGCGAGCGCCACGTCAATTACTGGATTACCACCGTGATCGGTGGACAGGAGCCATGGCAGGATGAGTGGGAAGGCAACCTGCGCATTCGACTCGATGCGGTGATCAACGGCTTTCCCACCATTCAGGCGCTGCTGACCGAGCTCAAGCGCAACGAAGCCGAGACGGTAGCGATGCTCAATGCGCTGCCGGATGCGTTTGTGGCGCGCAAAGGCTCGTACGACCGCGTGGCACGCACCATGCTGGCGTGGCCCGACCACACCCGCGAGCACCTTGAACAGATTCGCAGCGCGGTCCGCTGAATCTTTGAAAACCCGACTTTCATGAAGTCGGGTTTTAGTTCTCACGGCATCTCCGCCGGCGGCGGCTCAAGCTCGTAATCGTAGCCGCCGGGGATGCGGCGCAGATATGGATCAGCCTCCGGGCCGCGCGGGGCGACCAACTGCGCGTCGGCGGGTTGGCGCGCGAGTAGCATCACCAGTGACGACTGCGCATTGCGAATCGCATCTGCAATCGTGAGCATGATGACCAGCAGCGCGCCGGCGCATACCAGCAACAGCACTTTCAATGCCTGAGACGGCGCAGATTTGAGTGTTTGTGCGTTCATGACGGATCTCCTCCTGTGTGCATGCTTTTTTTGTCCTTGACATGACCCAGCTTACGCATCGAACAGGGCAAGAAGGTGATGTTCTGTGCCGGCGCGTGTGTCAACGATTGACACCTGCTTGACACAAAAACGGGTCGCCGGCTGCCGGCTGCGCATAGAATGATGGCAATCGCGTTCTGTTCATCAGTGAGGGGAAGACATGACAGAATCGAAATGGCCGGCGTTTGCCACCTTCGGAGAGATGCTCAGGCGCCTGCGCCAGCACGCGCATCTGACGCAGGATGAATTCGGCCTGGCCGTCGGCTATTCACGGGCGCACATCGCGCGGCTGGAGAGCAACCAGCGCCTGCCTGATGTGGGCACAGTGCAGGCGCGCTTCTTTGCGCCGCTCGACCTCAAACCTGATTCACAGGAAGCAACCCTGCTTGTCAGGCTGGCACAGGCAGCGCATGCACAGCCCTTGCTGGTTGACGAGCGCGAAATTGCGCCAACACGCGTTGTGCCGAACAACCTGCCGTATGAACTGACGAGTTTCATCGGGCGCCAGCAGGCATTGGCAGATCTTGAGAGGTTGCTGCCCACCACGCGCTTGCTGACGCTGACTGGCACGGGCGGCACGGGCAAGACGCGCCTGGCGTTGAAGCTGGCCGAGCGCATGATGGCCGGCTATCCCGATGGCGTGTGGCTGGTCGAGTTGGCGCCGTTGTCCGAGCCGGCGCAGGTGCCCCTTGCTGCCTTGAGCGCGCTCAACCTGCGCGAGTTGTTGGATACATCACCCACCGCCGGCCTGATCGTGCATTTGCAAGATAAACACGCGCTGCTGATCCTGGACAACTGCGAGCATGTGATCGACGCGTGCGCGCAGTTGGCTGATGCGCTCCTGCGCGGTTGCCGGCATCTGCGCATCCTCAGCACCAGCCGCGAGGCGCTGGGCATCGTCGGCGAATTGGCGTGGCGCGTGCCGTCGTTCAGTGTGTCGGATGCGGAAAATGTCGATCCTGTGGTCCTGCAACGCAGCGAGGCGATTGCGCTGTTCGTGGAGCGCGCCATGTTTGCTTCGCCGACCTTCAAACTGACCCCCGAGAATGCGCCAGCGGTGTTGCGCATCTGCAAGCGGCTGGAAGGCATCCCGCTCGCGATTGAATTGGCGGCGACGCGGGTGAAGGCGCTCACGCCGGCAGAGATTGCCGCGCGGCTGGATGATCGCTTTCGATTGCTGGCCGGCGGCAGCCGCACCGCCCTGCCGCGCCAGCAAACGTTGCAAGCCGCGGTCGATTGGAGCTATCGACTGCTATCCGAGCCGGAGCGATTGCTGTTGAGCCGGCTGGCGGTCTTCACCGGCGGCTGGACGCTGGCGGCGGCGGAGCAGGTATGCGCCGGCGATGGGATTGAGCGCGATGAGATCTTGACGTTGTTGAGCCGGCTGGTGGACAAGTCGCTGGTGGTGATGGACGACGCCGGCATCGCGACGCGCTACTTTCTGCTGGAGACGATCCGCCAATATGCCATCGAGAAGTTGAACGCCGGCGATGAGGCGAAGGCGATGCGGGACCGGCACTTGGCTTATTACCTAAAGTTACACGATCAAGTTGTTGATGAGTTGACGGGCGTCAAACCTAAAAGACAGGTGCTATACGTCAAGCTTCTCAATCCAGAGATCGATAACATTCGACTGGCAATACGTTGGTCCATCGACACAGATCAGATGGAGGTGGCGCATTCATTAATCCAGGGTTTTTATGGGCTGTTATATCCAACTGCGCACATTCATGAGATGACTGGCTGGCTGTCGTTGATTGCATCAAATCCTGCTATGAATGATCGCATCCGTGCGAGTGCGATCCTTTTGGCTGCTGATGCCTACAACGCCGTTGGTAGTTTTCGTGAAGGGCAATCGGTGATCAACCAACTCATGACGATTGGTGCTTCACAAGATGATAAGCATCTGCTTGCACGGGGGTTACTTGGTTTGATCTGGATAGCTATTCATGGCAAGCAATTCAGCGAAGCTCATACATATCTGAATCGATATAAGGCGATGACTTTGGATGCAAATTTCAAGCCAGACGCAGTCTTTGAGATTTACATGAACGGCGCGAAAGCACTGTTGACGCTTATGGAAGGGAATTATCCAGAGGCAATCGAAGGTCACCAAATCTTTTACACCCACGTCAGCCAACGCGGCAACAAGATTTCATCATCGGGCATTGCACGCAGGCTTGGCTATGCACATCTCTTATCGGGCGATGCAACGAATGCCCTACCGTTTTTTCGCGAGAGTATGCTGGACAACTATGCCCTCAACGACATGCATGCATTCGGTGCCTGCCTGTTTGCCTTTGGGGTGATGGTTGAGCGGGCAGGAGATGTGCCGCGCGCAGCCTGCCTGTTTGCTGCCGCGGCAAAGACGGTGCAGGCTACTGGCCGGCAGGCTTATCCATGGGATAAACAGTTGTATGAGCCATCGTTGCATGCAGTGCAGGCGCAGTTGGATCAACCTGAGATTGCCGCGATGTGGGCAAAGGGCGAGGCGATGACGCTGGAGCAGGCGGTGGCGTTTGCGCTGGATGCGTAGCCTGCAAAAATGCCGGGCATGTCCGTCGAACAGGCGCGTTCGGTGCGGTTGTCGTCGTGCGCGCTTTGATCTGTCAGCAAAGGGCAACGAATTCGTTCGCCCCCGCGGGTTGCCTCTTGCATCGTTTGTCTGCACAATGCCGGCACGATGACAAACACAACAGGCATGGTGCAGGGCAAGACGGTGATCGTGACGGGCGCCGGCGGCGGGCTGGGTGAGGGCATCGCCCGCGTGTGCCACCGTGAAGGCGCAAACGTGGTGATCGCGGATGTGCGCGGCGAGGCGGCGCAGCAGGTGGCGCAATCGCTCGGCGAACGCGCGCTGGCGGTGACGTGCGATGTGCGACGCGACGATGATCTGGCGCATCTGGTCGAGGCGACGATCAGCGCATTTGGCCGCGTGGATGGGTTGGTGAACAACGCCGGCGTCAACTTTGCGAAGCCTTTCCTCGACACCACAGCGCAAGATTGGGATCGCGTGATCAGCGTCGATCTGCGCGCGGTGTTTTTCCTCAGTCAACTGGTGTGCCGGCGCATGCTGGCGCAGATGCCCGCTGGCGGCAGCATCGTCAACATCTCCAGCGTGCACAGCGTGGCGGCCCTGCCGGGCGCCGGCCCGTACGATGCAGCCAAGTGGGGTGTGGTCGGTCTCGGCAAAAGCATCGCGGTGGAACTCGGGGCAAAGGGCATCCGCGTGAACAGCATTTCGCCAGGGCTGCTCAATACGCAAATCTGGAAGGACATTCAGGCCGCTGCGCCCAGCGCCGAAGCGTGCGCCGACTACTGGAACAGCAACATCCCAATCAACCGCGCCATCGAGCCGGCGGAGATTGGCGAGCTGGCCGCATTCTTGCTCAGTGACCGCAGCATCTGCATCACCGGCGCGAATATCTTCGCCGATGGCGGCATGACCAGCCAATTGGTGAGCAAGGAGCCATATGTGTCGCGACCATTGGAAGGGAAGTGAGGCGGTGAGGGGATGAGGGGGGTGAAGAGGTGAAAGGGCGACAAGTTGCATCGGCGGCCATCGTCTTGTGAGGTGAGATCGCAAATCAACAATCGGAAATCCGATATGGGTTGGACTGATTGTCTGAGGTTTTTGTCCGTCATTCCCGCGCAAGCGGGAATCCAGGCGTGTGTTGGCTCTGGATGCCCACCCTCTGCGAGGATCTTCGACCTGCGCGGGCATGACGATGTGAAATCCTGAAGCATTTCAGGGAATCAGCGGATTGGTGTAGAAGTTACAATTGATGCGCGAGCGCAGGCGCGCAAAGAAGCTTCATTTGTCACACTTCCATCAAACACAACAACCGTCATCATGAGGAATGGTCACCTTGAGGAGCAATGCATGTACAGCGGCATCAAGCTGTTCGCCGGCACCAGCCATCCAGCGCTCTCCAAAGAAATTTCCGAATACCTCGGCGTGCCGCTGAGCGGGCGCGACATCGTCAAGTTCCCTAACGAAAACCTGTTTGTGCAACTTCACGAGAGCGTGCGCGGGCGGGACGTTTTTTTGATCCAGACACTTTGCCCGCCGGTGAGCGACAACATCATGGAGTTGCTGATCGCCATCGACTGTCTGCGGCGCGATTCCGCCGGCCGCATCACGGTGGTCATGCCCTACATGGCTTACTCGCGCAGCGACAAGAAGGACCAGCCGCGCGTGCCGATCACTGCGCGCCTGCTGGCCGACATGATCCAGATCGCCGGCGCGGATCGCTACATCACGGTCGACTTGCACGCCGGCCAGATCCAGGGTTTTTTCAGCATCCCCGGCGATGAGATCACCGCCTTTCACCTGCTCAGCGATTACTTCGTCAAGAAGCAAATTGAGAACGCTGTGATCGTCACTGCCGATCTCGGCTTTGCCAAGAAAGGTCGCAACTTCGCTGCGAAGATGCAGGTGCCGATGGCCTTCGTGGAGAAGCGTCGCACCGGCAACGACGCGAGTTCCGAAGCGTTGACCGTCATCGGTGATGTGGAGGGCCGCAATGTGGTGATCGTGGATGACGAGATCTCCACCGGCGGCTCAATCAACAACACGATCGAGGTGGTGAAGGCGCATGGCGCGCAGGATGTGTATGTGAGCGCCACACACCCCATATTTGCGCCGCCGGCCGTCGACCGTCTGCGCCGCCTGCCGATCAAAGAGCTGGTCACCACCAACACGGTGCCGATCCCGCCGGAGAAAATGCTGCCGAATGTGAAGCTACTCTCGGTTGGGCCACTGCTGGGTGAGGTCATTCGCCGCGTGCACGAGGGTCGCAGCGTGGGCGAGCTATTCAACGAGTAACACATGGAACACAGTGCGCCTGCCTGGGACGAAATGCCAGAGATCGAAGCCCGCATCGATGCGCTGATTGCGAAGCTCACGCTCGACCAGAAGATCGATCTGGTCAGCGGCGTTGCCGGCGTTATTCACCCCGACCTCGGTGAACTGACGATTGCCGATGGGCCGGCCGGCCTGCGCCGCGCGACGATGCAGGAAGTGCAGGGTCAGGCCACACAGTTGCCGGCGCCCATCGCCGTGGCCGCCACGTGGGACGAAGACATGGCGCGCCAGCATGGCGAGGTGATCGGCGCAGAAGCTGCCGCCACCGGCATTCGTCTGATGCTGGCGCCGGCGGTCGACATCAATCGCACGCCGCTGAGTGGCCGCAGTTTCGAATCCTTCGGCGAGGACCCGCTGCTGCAGGCGCGCATGGCCACCGGCGTCATTCGCGGCATCCAGGCGCATCGCGTGATGGCCTGTGTCAAGCACTACCTCGTCAACAACCAGGAATACCAGCGCAATTTTATCGACGTGCGCGTGGATGAGCGCGCGCTGCAGGAGATTTACCTGCCGCCGTACGCGGCTGCGGTGCAGGCGGGCAAGGTGGTCGCGGTGTTGGGCTCGTACAACAAGATCAATGGCGAATGGGCGTGCGGCAATCGCCATACGCTGACCGAGGTGTTGCGCGAGCAATTCGGCTTTCGCGGTTTCACAGTGACTGACTTCATGGCTCAGCACGAGACGGCCCTGTCGCCTGGCGCCGGCTTGGATCGCGAGTTGGGACCGCGTGAATGGGGTGACAAATTGCGCGCGGCGGTGCAGGTCGGCGATGTCGCCGAAACGCAACTTGATGCGATGCTGCGCCGGCAGTTGCGCCCGCAGGTGGCGATGGGTCAACTCGACCACCCGCTTGAATCCAGGCCAATTCCGGCAGAGCAGCACGGCGCAATGGCGCGCGAGATCGCCGAGCGCAGTCTGGTGCTGCTGAAGAACGAGGGCCTCTTGCCATTGCAGATTGGGCAGGTGGCATCCATCGCAGTGATCGGCTCGGATGCCGACAACATCTCGGCATCATGCGGCGGCAGCGCGCATGTGGAGCCGACCTACGCAGTGAGCGTGTTGGATGGCCTGCGTGCGAGGGCAGGGGAGAATGTGCGCGTCGTTTACGCGCAAGGTGTGGAGCCGGTGACCGCCGGCGCGTTGGCGCCGGGGCCGGCGGTGGTGCCGTCGGCATTGCTGACTTTGGAAGGCTCAGAAGGCGAACACGGTCTGCGCGCCGAATATTGGCCGAATCCAAACTTCGAAGGCGCGCCGGCGCTGTCGCGCATCGATGCGGTTGTCGAGTTGAATCAGATTCTGTTTGACTCGCCGGCGCTCAGCGCGTCATCGCCCAAGCGATCCTCGCTTGTGCCAAATCTGCCGCCGCGCTTTTCGGCGCGCTGGACTGGCGTGTTCACTGCGCCGGCCGCCGGCGAATATGCGCTCTCGCTCAGCGCGCTCGGTTCGGCGCGCCTGTGGCTGGATGGCGAGTTGTGCATCGAGATAGACGGCAAAACGACGCCCAGCGACGTGGCGCAGGTGCAGACGGCCAGTCTGCATTTTGTCGCAGGCCAGCGTCATGCCGTGAAGATCGAGTATGTCGCCGACGTGCCGGCGATCTCGTTTTTGTATGGCGCGCAGATGCGCTTCGGCTGGGCGCCGCCGGCGCAGGTGCTTCCGCCGTTGATGCAGCAAGCCGTCGATCTTGCTGCGCAATCCGATGTAGCGATTGTCGTGGCGCGCACGTGCGAGTTGGAAGGCATGGATCGACCGTCGCTGCAACTGCCCAATGATCAGGCGCGCTTGATTCGCGCGGTGACAGCGGCCAACCCGCGCACCGTGGTGGTGCTGATGAGCGGCAGCGCGGTGGAGACGGCAAGTTGGGATGGCGGCGTGCCGGCGGTGCTGGCGGCATGGTTTGCTGGGCAGGAGCAAGGCAATGCGGTCGCGCGGGTGCTGTTCGGCGACGTGGATGCGCAAGGCCGGCTGCCGGTCACCTTCCCCATGAGCGACGACCGGACGGCGCTGACCACGCGCGAGCAATACCCAGGCACAGGCGGCGCAGTGCAGTACAGCGAGGGCGTCTTTGTCGGCTATCGCGGCTACGACCAGTTCGGCATCGAGCCGCGTTTTCCATTCGGGCACGGCTTGTCCTACACGCAATTCGCCTATGCCGACTTGCGGATCACGCCGGCAATGACCGATGGCCGCAGCGAGGTGACGATCTCATTTGAGGTGGCGAATGTGGGCGAGCGTGCCGGCGTGGCAGTGGCACAGGTCTATCTGGGTTTGCCGGCGGATGCGAACGAGCCGCCGCGCCGGCTGGCCGGCTGGGCGCGAATGCCATTGGCGCCCAGCGAGCGCAGGCGCGCGGTAGTGACGCTGCAGCCCTCGTCGTTCGAGCGGCCATTTGAAATCTGGGAAGGCGGGTGGCGCGTGCCTGCCGGCGATGTGCGCGTCGAAATCGGCGCGTCGTCGCGCGACATCCGTCTGACAGGCACAGTCGGCAACCCCGCAGCCTCGTGTTAAGAAAACAGCAACATACCTTCGCGCTTCATTGAGCGCGCGCTTAACGAACCCTCAGCAATGCAGGGTAATGTTCGGGCAACGACAACCCGAAACAACCCATGAGAAACAGCAACCGATCCGCCTGGCTCATCGTCATTTCCGGCCTGATCGTGGCGTGTTTGTGCTTCGCCACCGCCGGCGCCGGCCTCACCTATTTCGCACTGCAAGCCTCATCACAGGGCGGCATCGCGACGCGCCCGGGCGGCCTGCCTTCCAGCAGCCACACGGCAGCGCCGGCGGTTGTGCCCACCGTGGCGCGCACGCCGATCGCTACAAATTCATCCATCAACAACGTCTACCAGAATCTGGTAAATGCGATGCTGCCGCGCGAGGATCTGGCGGATATAGCTGTGCGCTTCAAAGGGGTGCCGGCTGGCGCAGCGCAGATCAGTTGTCCTACGCTGTCAAAGGGCTACGAGGTCGGCGCAACCCGCACTTTCACCCTCAGCAATCAGGACGACAACACGCAGTTCGTCATCACGGCGCAGCTGGAATACAAGACCCCGCACGCCTACATGTGGGTGCAGACCCAGCCAGAGCGCGTGCGCTTGAACGCGAACAAGCTGCGCAAGGCCGCCGATGAATTTGAACAGCAGATCTACACCACCAACCGCGCTTTCTTCGGCGATGAAGCATCACCGGGCGTGGATTGCGACAAGCATGTGCATGTGCTGCATGTGACGGGGGTAGGGCGCACTGTCGGCGGCTATTTCTCCTCAGTGGACAGCTTCCCACGCGCGGTGCGATCCGATTCAAACGAGGGGCAGATGTTCATCATGCACGCCGAGCGCGGCTACAACGGCAGCGACCCGGGCAGCGAGAGTTACATGAGCACGCTGGCGCATGAATTTCAGCACATGATCTCCTTCAACCAAACGCATGCGCCTTCGCTGTGGCTGGAAGAGGGCGCAGCGCAGTTGGCTGAGCGGCTGAATGGCTATGCCGATACTGTGACGAGTGTGTACGATTTTGCCGCTGCGCCAGAGACGCAGTTGAACACATGGGGCGAGGGCAGCGCCGGCGGCAACAGCGCGCATTACGGCGGCGGCTATCTGTTCTGGTCATATCTCTACGACCGCTTCGGCGAAGACATGGTGAAGAAGCTGGCGCGCAATCCCGAGCGCAGCCCGCAGGCGCTGATGAAGGTGCTGGCAGACAACGGCGTGGCGAATCCCGACACCGGCAAGCCTTTCACGTTTGAGGAGGTATTCTCGGATTTCGTCGTGGCAAATTTCGTTGGCCGGCAGAAGATCGAGCCGGGTGGCAACCGCTTCAACTACGCCAGCATCGACGTGCCGCCGATGACCACGCGCAACAGTCTGGGCAGCAGCGATCTGCCCTTCAGTGCGCGCGAGGCTGTGCCGCAATTCGGCACACACTACTATGAGTTGAAGGGCAACCAGCCGGTAAACGTGACCTTCGCCGGCTCTACCATCGTGCCGATTTTGCCGATGCAGGATGCCGACGGCACTTTCTGGTGGTCAAATCGCGCCGACCAGAGCAATCCGCGCCTGACGCGCGAGATCGACCTGACCGGCGTGAAGAGCGCCACGCTGAATTTCCGCGCCTGGTTTCGCATGGAGGCGGATTACGACTACGCCTATGTCAGCGTGAGTGAGGATGGCGGTGTGACGTGGCGAACCCTGGAGACATCGGACTGCACCACGGCCAATCCGCAAAACGCCAATCTCGGCTGTGGCTACAACGGCACATCCGGCGGTGATGATGCGCCACAGTGGATCGACCAGACGGTTGATCTGACGCCGCTGGCCGGCAAGAAATTCTTGCTGCGCTTCGAGACGATCACCGATGCCGGCGTGAACCGCGAGGGTTTCGCCATCGACAACATCAGCATCCCAGAAATCAACTGGAAGGATGATGGCAGCAGCGACGCCGGCTGGAAGAGCGAAGGCTGGTCGCGCGTGGAAAATACGCTGCCGCAATTCTGGCAGGTGCAGGCGATTCTGACGGATCGTGACGGCAAGGTCACTGTGCAGCGCATGGCGCTGAAGAACAATACTGGCACGCTGCCGATCGACCTCGGCGGCAATGTGCGCAGCGCCGTGCTGGCGATCTCGCCACTCACACAAGTCACCACGGTGCCAGGCGCATACGACTTGCAGATCAAGTAGCAGATGAAATGCAGCGTGGTCTGAGCTCGCCGGCATGATGGCTTGCTCGACCGCGCGCCGTGCAGCAACATGCGCGACTTGCATGCGCAATCCAGAATTTTTGTTTGCGCACTACACTAGGGCTTGCCATGAAACTGATTACCTTTGAATCACACGGCCGTCGGCGCACCGGCGCCCTGCGCGCCGACGGCAGCGCGGTCGATGTGACCGACGCTGGCAGCGTGCTGGACATCCTCACCCATTCCATCGCCCGTCAGAAAGCCAATGTGCTGTTGAGCAGCGCGCCCACGGTGGCTGCGCCGGCGTTGCGCGCGCCATACACCCCGCACTCGCTCATCTGCATCGGCCTGAATTACATGGATCATGTGCGCGAGACAAACAGCGTCACGCCAACACGACCGGTCATCTTTGGCAAATTCGCCAATGCGCTCGCCGGCCCAGGCGACACTGTCACATGGCACGCCGACGCCAGCAGCGAAGTGGACTACGAGGCCGAGTTGGGCGTGATCATCGGCAAGTCGACGCATCGCGTCTCGAAGGAAAATGCGCTGAGCCATGTCGGCGGCTATACCTGCGTCAATGACATCAGCGCGCGCGATGTGCAAATGACTGACAGCGGCAAGCAATGGATTCTCGGCAAGACCCTTGACGGATTCTGTCCGATTGGGCCGGCGGTTGTCACAGCGGATGAGATTGCCGATCCGCAGGCGCTCGATATCAAGTGCATCCTGAACGGCCAGACGGTGCAGCATAGCAACACGAAAGAGATGATTTTCGATGTCGCCACACTGATTGCGCACCTCAGCCACTTCATGACGCTCAAGCCCGGCGACTTGATCGCCACCGGCACGCCATTCGGGGTGGGCATGAGCCGCAATCCAAAGCTGTGGTTGAAGGATGGTGATGTGATGACGGTGGAGATCGAGAAGATCGGCGCGCTCACCAATCATTGCAAGGTGCTTTGACGGCTTGAGAGGGTGACAGATAGCGCAGGCTGGTTTCCGATCACGATGCTGCCTGGTTGTGTCTGATCCATCTGCTCAACAAAATCGGCGCAACGCTGTGGATGCATGAAATCCACAGCGTTGCGCCGATTTAACTTTTGGCGCTTGTCTGTATCTCCTCGAGCTTAAGCAACCGCCAAAAAATCTGAATCAACCGAAGCGCTACTCTTCCACAAACTCGACCTTCTCGTAGCCGGCGTTCAACAAAATCCGCTCGATGGCGATCTGTGCGTTGCGGCGCGCGTCGCTCAGCAGGCCGCTCTGCTCAGCGGTCTGGCGAATCGCCTCCAGCGCCTTCTCGCGCGCCTGGCCTTCCAACTCCTTCGCCGCCGGCAACACGATCAGGTTGGTGCGGTCATACACCTTCGTCGTGCAGGGCTGCGAAGGATCGTCGATCAGGTAGCTGTCAAGGAACTTGGCCTGCGGCAGGCGCACGCGCACGGTTTTGCCGTCGGCGCTCTCGGTCACGTCGCTGTCCTTGAGCTGACTCAGGTCGATGCCGGCCTTCACCCGCCCGCATGCGATCAGGATCAGCTTCTCGTACAGGATGTTGCCCACGCGCGCCTGGTCAGCTTCAACCACAGTGGACATCAGCGTTTGCGCAGTGGCGAGGTCGCTGATGGCGCGTACCGAGAGGATGGCCGGCGGCCGCACCACGATGGTCGGCGTGGGTGGCGGCGCGAGCGTCGCCAGCACATTGACCGGATTCATGCGATCCACGCTCTCAGCGGCGCGGTTGGCCGAATCACGGATGGCAAACGCGATCAGCAGCGCTGCTGCGACGAGCGAGATGGCAAGGATCGCGACACCGATCAGGCAGCCGGTGGATGCGTTGACGCTGGGCAGCGCGGGTTGCGCCGGCGGGTCCGTCAGGGTGACGAGCGGCGCGCTTTCTGGCCGCGTGGCCGGCGGCGCGGGTTTGGGCTGCTGGTCGGTGGGCTGTTCAGACATCGACAGGCTCAGTCTTTGACAGGCTCAGACGCCGGCGGAATCAGCCCCAGCACGCGCGCATGCTCTTCCAACTTGCGCGTGCTTGGTTCAGTCAGCTTGGAGCCGTCGGTGAAGATGATCGTTGGGATGCTGCGGAAGCCGTTGTTCACCGACTTTACAAAATCCTCGGCATCCTTGTTTTTGTCCACATCCACCCACTCGTATGGCACGTTGTTGTCATCAAACCATCTGCGGGCGCGGCGCGTATCCCCACACCACATCGCGCCGTAGAACTTGATCACACTTTGAGATTCAGACATGTCTTGGCGATCTTCCTTTGTGTTTCCTTTGCGCGAATTATATGAGCGCAGGTGAATGGAAATTCTTCATTGGACAGCGGCAGCGGCGATTTGCAGCGATCAATTGCGCATTCCCGCTCACTTTAACTCGCTCTTCACCGCTTGATAGAGCGCTTCGGCGTGCAACTCGCGCAAGGACAGGCAGCGCGCATCGAGATTCTCGGCCAGCTTGCGCGCCAGACCTTGATCGAATGCGACATGCTCCATGTTGATCACGACTGAGCGGATATGCTCGTCGCGAATCTGGTTGGCCATGCGGTGCGCTTCCACCTGTGGGGGCAGATTGCTCATGCTCACATTGCCGGCGCCATCTGTCAGCACGATCATCAGCGGCATCACATCCGGGTGCAGGCGCTTCTCGCGCATGACGACGTGATATGACAGCGTGAGGCCGGCGCTCAACGGTGTCTTGCCGCCCACCGGAATGTCCTGCAGCGCCTTCTGCGCCAGTTCCACCGATGATGTCGGAGGCAGGATCAACGTGGCAGTGCTTTTTTGAAAGACCACCAGGCCGACGCGATCGCGGCGCTGGTAGGCGTCGTTCAGCAGCGACATGATCGCGCCCTTTGTCGCGGCCATGCGCTCAGCCACAGCCATGCTCCACGACGCATCCACAACGAACAAAATTAGATTGGCTGCGCGACGCACGCGAATCTTCTTCTGGTAGTCGCTGCGGCGAACGTGAAAAGCTGGGGATTGGGACTTGGAGGTGGAGGTGGCAGCTTCTGTGCCATCATTCAAATCCCCATTCTCCAATTCCTGATCCCTCCGGCGCTTCTGATGCACGGCTGCGGTGCGCAAAGTGGCGTCGAAGGCAAGATCTTCCACGCGCCCCTGCATCGGTGTGGCCTTGATGTAGCGGCCGCGCTTGCGCTTGGTGCGCGTCGTGCTGCGCTTGCCGGCGCTGTTGCGCGTCATCTTGTCCAATGGCGTGTTCAGCTTGCGGGTTTGAAATTCAGCGCCGATGGATGTCTTTTGCCCGCCCTGAAAATCCTGTGCGCTTTGCGGCGCGCTCGGCACGCTTTGTTGCGTGGGCTCCGCGGGGCTATCGGAGGTTTCAGCGTTTTCGTTCAGCCCCGTTTCGCTTTTTTTGTGTTTGCGTCTGCGTTGGCCTCCTGCGGTTGTTGCTGTTGCTCAACCATCTGCTGCGTCTGCTGCTCGATCTGTTGCAGCTTCTCGCTCAACACGGCCATGGCCTGCTCGGTATCCTGGAAGGGGTGACGCTTCAGGCGATGCGGCAGCGCCAATTCTGCTGCGAGCAGAATGTCATTCTCGGTCACTTCCTCGCGCCCCTGGAATGCCGCATGCGCGCGCGCCGTCTTCAAGATCACCAGATCGGCACGATGGCCATCGACGCCGAGTGACGCAACGAGGTTGGCGATTGTGGCGAGGTCGCGCTGCGTGTGCTTGACGCGCGGCAGGCGCTCGCGCGCCTCGGCGATCTCCAATGTGAGCGCCTGCTCGTATTGCGCCCACTCGCGGGCAAAGCCGGCGGGGTCAGCCTCGAATGCCAGGTTGCGTTCCAGAATCTGCATCCGCGCGCGCGCGTCCTTGATGCCCATGATGTCCACACACAGCGCAAAGCGGTCAAGCAACTGCGGGCGCAGGTCGCCCTCTTCGGGGTTCATGCTGCCGATCAACACGAAGCGCGCTGGGTGGCTGAAGCTGATGCCCTCGCGTTCAACCACATTCACGCCCATCGCTGCCACATCGAGCAGCAGGTCGACCACGTGGTCGTCAAGCAGGTTCACTTCATCGACATACAGCACGCCGCGGTTGGCTGCTGCCAGCACGCCCGGCTCGAAGTGGCGTTCGCCCTTTTGAATCGCTTTCTCGATATCCAGCGTGCCGACCACGCGGTCTTCGGTGGCGCTGACGGGCAGGTTCACGAAGCGCGTCTTGCGGCGGGCGATGTTGAACTTTTCGCCGCCGGCCGCGCGCTTCTTCAACTCGTCGCTGAATGCGGCTGGACTTTTTGGATCGCATGAAAACGGATCGTCCGCAATCACGTCAATCTCGGGCAGGATGGCTGCCAGCGCGCGCGCAGCGGTGCTTTTGGCTGTGCCGCGCTCGCCGCGAATCAGCACACCGCCGATCTGGGGATGAATTGCATTGAGAATCAGCGCGCGCTTCATGCGCTCCTGTCCAACGATCGCCGTGAACGGAAAAATAATCGCCATATCGAATAAATGCTATCACAGTGACAAAGGCGTGTTGCTGAATTTGAGAAACATTGAAATGGCGGCTTGCAGGCATGAACGAGGCCCCGCCGGCTGAGACTTCACCCAAACGCGGTGTCACGGGTCGCTGCTCGTGCTGGATCGGGGTCGCATATTTACGCGACCCGTTGCGATCATCGGCACGACACGCTGCTCTTCCACAGCCCCGACAGCGCGCCGGCTTGCAGCTCTGACGCGAGCGTCCAGACCTGCGCAGATTGGATGGCTTCCGCGCTGTTGCCATCGAACGGCTGTAGCACAAAGGGCGCATCGTTGATCGGGTAGCCCTCCAGCGAAGCGACCGAATACACCACATTGCCACCCTTCAACAGCGCGCCGCCGCGCTTCAGCCACACCGGCTCATCGATGAGCATCACGGTGTCTGCGCCAAAGCCGCGCATCACATCCACCATGCGCTGCGCCACCGCCGGCCACTTGGGCGATTGCGCCGGCGGCGCGACGAATGGCTCATACCAGATGCCCGGCGACTTCAACAGATACGTCATCGCCAGCCGCAACCAATCTTCTGCGTTCTCCGAGATGGCGTTGATCTTGCTGGTCGAGCCGAAGTCCGTGTCGTTGTCATAGGCAAGGATCACCAGCAGGCCGAGCGCATTGGCCTGATCGATGAAGGGCGAGAGCGTCGCCGGCACAAATGTCGGGCTTAGCTCATGCTCACGCACCAGAACGCGCACCACCTTTGCGCCGCCGGCGGCCAATTCCCTCAGGCGCTGCTCCGGCTTGCGATCGCTTTCGATCATCTCGGTCAGCGTGGGCAACTGCGCGCCGTGCATCACCAAAATCGTGCCGGCTTCATCTTTCACGAAGCGGCCATCCACGCGCATCGTGCAAAACTGCGCTGTCGCCGGCGTCGGTGTGGACTGCACCGTCAAAGGACGCGCCGCACAACCCATCAACATCACCGCCACTGCCATCACTGCGACCCATGCCAGCGACACCTGCCGGCGTTTTGTCATGCATCTCATGTCTGTTCGTGCGCCATCATAGCAGCGCCCGATGCTGCGTGGATCAGGCGAAGGCTGCGCGCCCGCCAGTGAACGGGCTGGGTGTGGTATAACCCCGCCCGATTCACAGAAGTCAGTGATGCAAGACTGCACCCACTGCTGCCACAGGAGTGAACCCCATGAAATTCTCGAAAAAAACCATTTGTGCTGCCACGATGCTGGCCGTCTGTGCAATGGTCGCCGGCGCGCAAACTGTTGCGGCCCAGACCACCTACCCGCCACCTGGGCCCGGCATCAACCTGCTGACCAACCCAGGACATGAACATCCCGGATCGTACTTTGGCGGCCGCGGTGAGATCAACGTGACGTGGAACTGGGTGCCATTCTGGGAAGAGCCGCCGGCCGGCGCCGACCCGCGCGATCAGAACTATCGCACGCCAGAGTTTCGCCCCCCCTTCGCCCGCGACTACCCCGAGCGCGTGAAGAGCGGCGGCGGTTCGGATCGCTGGTTTAACTATTTTGCGTTGAACCGCAATGCCGGCATCATGCAATACGTGGTGAACCTGCCCGTCGGCGCGCCGGTTCGCGCCACCTCGTGGTTGCAGGTGTGGTCGACCAACGACGACTATCCCGTGGAAGCCAAAAAGGATGTCAACGAGGGCAACCTCAAGGTGCGCATCTGCATCGATCAGGATGGCGGCCCGCGCGACGTGACAGATCCGAATCTGGTTTGCTCGGATTGGGCGCAACCGAACAACCGCTGGGAACAACTCGTGGTGGATGGCGTGGTGAAGAACCGCGCGGTCAACGTGATCATCCAAAGCACAGCCGATATTCCCGTGCAGCACAACGACATCTACGCCGATGACAGTTGCTTTGAGGTGCTGCCGGCTGCCGATGCGCCTGGCATCTGCAAGGGCGCCGGCTATGTGCCGACCGGTCCGAACCTGATGCCGGTGGGCGAGGATGCAGCCAGCATCAAGGACACCACACCCGTGACTGCGAGTCAGAATCCCGCGCCAGGCAAAGCCAGCACGGCATTGCAAGCGCCAGTTGGCAACGACCCCGCGCTGACGGTGAACGCCCGCACCACGCTGAACGTGCGCCAGAACCCTGCGCAGAATGCCCGGGTGATTGGCAATGTGCGCCGTGGCACGGTGCTGCCGGTCATTGGCCGAACCGCAAACAATACCTGGTATCAGGTGACCTATAACGGCGCACCGGGCTGGGTGTCGGCCAGCTTGACTTTGCCAAATGAGGCAGCGCGATCCATCGCAGTGGCCGGCACGGCATCTGCAACACCGCCCCCCACAGCAGTTGTGACGACGACAGAGACCGTGACTTCCACGGTCGCCGCAACCACCACCGTGACAGCCGCTGCTGGCAGCATCGTTGCGCCGGCGGAAGACAAGCCGGCATTGACAGTCAATGCCCGCGTCAGCTTGAACCTGCGGGCAGAGCCAAATGCGACTGCGCGCGTGATTGGAAACGCCAAGCGCGGCGCTGTGCTGCCTGTGACTGCCAGAAATGCCGATGGCACCTGGTATCAGGTGGATTTCAATGGCGAGCCGGCATGGGTGATGGCGAACCTGACGTTGCCCAACGCTGCTGCGAAGACCGCGCCGGTGGTTCCATAGGCATTTGCCCCTCAATGCAACAGCCAGATCTTTCGGTCTGGCTGTTTCTATTTTTCAACCGCAGATTTAGCGCCATATTTTCACGCCTGCGCACTTTCGCCCTTTCTCATTTGGCACTTCCCCGCTTACCCTCCTCTAGAATAGGCGCACATGAAACGCCTTGCATCGCTGCTCTTCATCGCAATCACTGCGCTCACGGCTTGCTCGCGCACAGGCGCTTCTGGCGAACCCATCGTCATGCCGACTGCGGTGGTGACGCCAGGCGAAGTGGTTGGTGGACAACTGGTGAACGCCGGCGTGCTGCCCACGCTGGATGATGCGCCAGAGCGCCCGCTCTATGTGCTGAACGTCACGCTCGATTACAAAGAGGGCAACGTCCATGCGCAGCAACGCATCGAATTTCTCAACCCCACGGGCAAGAACATCACCGAGGTGAAGTTCAATGTGCCGCCGGCGCGCCGCGAAGGCGCAGTCGAATTCCGCGACGCGCGCATCTTCGGCCAGGCCGACCCGCTGCCGTTCACCCTGAACGACGCCGTGCTCACAGTGCAGTTGCCGGCGCCGCTCGCCCCCGACAAAGCCATCGCCCTGACCTTCGACTTCACTTTCAAGGTGCCGTTGCAAGAAGTGATCACCGGCATCGGCGGCGACGACACCTCGCGCGGACCGCTCAGCCTGACTGCAGGCCACTGGTATGTCATGCTCGCGCCGTATCGCAACGATGCGTGGGACACGCCGGCCTATGTGCCGATCGGCGATCCTTACACCAGCGAGTTGGCTGACTATGAGGTGAGCATCCTGGCCCCCGACGGAGTGGTGATCGCCGGCGCCGGCGATGAGGTGCGCACTGGCCGGCTCTGGCGCTACTCGCTCAACAAGGCGCGCGTATTCGCCTTTGCCGCCAGCAACCGCTACACCGTCGATCAGCTCGACCAAAATGGCGTGACTTTCCTGCACTACGGCTACCCGCAGCATGGCAAAAATGCCGAGGCCGTGCTGAACACGGCAGCGCGCGCGGTGAAGCTGTATTCGCAACTCTACGGACCGTATCCCTACAAGACCCTGCGCATCGTTGAAACCGGCCGCCAACAGGGGCAGGAATACAGCGCGATGGTCGGCATCGGCACAACGATCTATGACGGTTATCGCAGCGGCGGCCGGCATGACCTCATCGCCACCGTCGCGCACGAGGTCGCGCATCAGTGGTGGTTCAATGTCGTCGGCAACGACCAGATTCGCGCACCCTGGCTGGATGAATCGCTGGCGCGCTACGCCGAATTGCGCTTCTATCAAGAAGTCTATCCCGATGACGCCGACTGGTGGTATGGCTACTTCATCCTCGGCCGCAACCGCCCCAACCCGAATGGCGCAATCGATCTCGGCATCGCCGACTTTGGCAACTCCAAGGCTTATATCGACGCGGTGTATCGGCGCGGCATGATCTTCTTGAACGATCTGCGCCGCAAGCTGGGACAGGACACGATGGATGCAGTGCTGAAGGATTTTTTTACGGTCGAACAGTACAAGGTCTCGAATCGCGATGCGTTCTTCGATGCCATCGCGCGGCACACAAACAAGAACATCAGTGACATCGTCGAGACCTATTTCAGCGACAAATTCGACCTGCCGTGCAAGATCAGCGACAACGCTGAAGGCTGCCGGCGATGAGTCCCAATAACCACAGTTAATGCCATGCTTGATCTGCCCGAAAAGCAGGCTTGATCGGGCTTGGAAAAACGTGTTGCAAACGCGCAAGCTCGCGCATAAACACGAGGCGATTGTCATGGCGCAAAGAAGGCGTATGCTTTCTTGTCGTGATGAAACCCACATTGAATTTGCCACAAATCTTGCGCAGCGCGGCCTGCGGACTCGCCTGCGTTGCGCTGGCGGCATGCAGCGCGCCTGTTGCCGCGCCGGCGACTGCGCCGGCACAACCCGCCAACACGACTGCCCCCTCAGCGCCGGCCGGCCAGGCCGACCTGAGCGGCATCAAGACCTACCTGCTGGATAAAACCGCCGCGCTCAAGGCTGCCACGAGCGATCTGAAGGCTGTGAGCGACCAGTATTACGAGCTGGCCAAGGCTGCTGGCTTCGACTACGCTGCGCTATTCGCCGGCAACAAAGCCCAGATTGTCAGCCTGATCGAAGACGCGCGAGCGAAGTGGACAGTTGCCTCGCCGCTCTATGAGCAGATGGAAGGCATCGTCGCCGGCACGCCGTCTCTCGCTGAGTTCGATGTAATCCTCGACGCCGGCGCGAGCAAGGAAGAGGATCCGGCCAACCCCGCACCCATCGACCTGACCCTGCCCGATGGCCGCGTGCTGGAGAAACCCGGCAACTTGTTCGGGGTGAGCGAAAGCGCGCTGTGGGGCACCTTTGAAGCCTTCCGCGCCAAGGGCGAATTCGACTTGAACGGTGATGGCACGATCGCATTTGGCGAAGCTCTGCCCGATGCCAACGTGCTGAAGGGCGCAGTGGACATGCTGGCCGCGCAAGCCGGCAAGCTGGCCGACGCTGCGGCGCAATGGACGCCCACAGAAGCCGACGCTTTCACCGCGCTGGTGGTCATGGTGCCAACCATGAGCGAGTATTTCGACTCATGGAAGAACTCGCGCTTCATTCAAGGCGAGGCCAGCACGCAGCGCGATTTCGTCGCCATCTCGCGTCTGGCCGACATCCAGGATATCCTGGGCAGCCTGCAAGTTGTGCATCAAAATCTCAGCCCGCTCATTCAAGGCGTGGACAAGACACAAGATGAGGCGATCGGCAAAGGCCTGACCGATCTGAAGAGCTTCGTAGCCAACGTTCACAGCCAGGAAAAGGGCGGCAAGCGCTTCTCGCCAGAAGATGCCGACACGCTTGGCAAAGAGGCGCAAGACCGCGCCGATGCCATCGTTGGCCAGGTTGCGCAGATTGCAGCTAGACTGGGCATCAAGATCGAGCAATAAGAAAGAAAATCAAATGAAGAAAACGATCCTTGCTGTTGTGGCGTGCATCGCCGGCCTGCTCATTGCGCCGTTTGGCGCCAGCGCCAATGCGGCCCAACCGCCGGCGCTGGCTGCAGAGGCGCTGCGCAGCGCCCTGTTGCAGGCGCAGCTGGATCTGTCACAACCTGCCGAGGCGATAGCCGGCGTGCAGGCTGCCCGCGCGACCTACGAGGCCACTCTGGCGCCTGAGATGATCAAGCGCGCGCCAGCAGCGCATCAGCGCATCGTCGAGGGGTTTGCGCGCCTCGATGCGGCCATCCAAGCCAGCGATACGCCGGCGTTTGCCGCAGCGCGCGCGGATGTGTGGACGGCTGTGCTGCAAGGCAGCTACCACATCGTCGATGGCGCGATTGCCGGCGACGACGCGGCGCTGGCGCAGACCTGGCTGCCCGTGCGCGAGTTCCGTCGCGCCACGCGCTTTGCCCGCCCCAATGCCGATGCAACACTCGCCATCGATGCGCTGGCCAAAGGCGCGATGCAGCCGGCGGATGCGCTGGAAGTCGCGCACGCCGATTTGCTCGACACCTATCAGGCGCGCTTGAACACCGCGCTGGACGATCTTGCGGCAACGAATGCGAAGAACTACACGACGCGCCGCGCCGAAGCGGGCGCGCTTGCCCATGGCTATTTTGCCATCCTCGCGCCGGCGTTCCAAACCCAGCGCGGCGAGGCAGCGCTGGCCGATGCGCAGCAGCGCTTTGCACAGCTTGAGCAGGCGGCGCTGGCTGGCAGCGATGTCGACGCAGCAGCGGCGCAGGTGGAAGCTGTGTTGCGCGGTTTTCGGGCTGCTCCGCTGACCGAGGCGGAGCAGGCGCGTCGCGCCGGCCAGATGATGCGCTACATCAAGCTGGTCCCCATCGAATACGGGCGGGGCATCCGCAATGGCCAGGTGGCAGTCGATCTGGAAATTCGCGAGGCGACGACCTTCCGCGATGGAGCGGAAGCTGCATTCAACGATCTGCGCAGCATTTTCGAAACGCGCGACGCCGCCGGCGCAACGGAGGCCGCGCAACTGTTCAACGAGCTTGAAACGCACATCGCCCAGGCCAGCGACCAGAGCGCAGTGGCTTCACCCGATGTGGTGCGTGAAAAAAGCGACCGGCTGATCGCGCTGTTGACCAAGTTGGTGCCGCCGGCGTGGGCCGGTCAGGATACCGGCGCGGATTTCGATGTGGTCGCCACTGCACTCGACCAGATGGAGCAAGCTGTTGCCACCGGTCAGTATGAGTTGGCCGAATCGGCGCGCATCGAGGCGTATGCCATTCTGGAAAGCGGTCCAGAAGCGAAGATCGCAGCATTTGCCCCACAGTTCAAAACTTCCATCGAAGGCTACTTCTGGTTTGGCCATGATGGCGACGCCGGTCTGGCCGGCTTGATCCAGCAAAAGGCGTCGCTGGACGAGGTGAAGGTTGCGCGCAAGGCATTGGATGGGCAACTGGCGCTGGCGCAGGATGCGCTGAAGGGCAGCAATGCGCCGATCGCCGTGGCGACCAACAGCGGCATCATCGTCTTCCGCGAGGGGCTGGAGGCGGTGCTGATCCTGGCTGCGCTGATGGCGAGCTTTCGCACCTCTGCCAACAAACATCTGCGCAAGCCGATGTGGCTGGGAACAGCCTTGGCATTTGTCGCGTCGATCGCCACCTGGCTGATCATGCGCAGCACGCTTTCGCTGTTTGCCAGCTTTGGCGAGAAGCTCGAGGCTGTCGTCTCCGTGGTCGCCATCGGTGTGCTGCTGCTCATCACCAACTGGTTCTTTCACGACGTGTATTGGAAGGGCTGGATGGCAAACTTTCACAAGCAGAAGCAATCCATCATCAAGGGGGCTGCCGGTCAGTTCATCGGTTTGTTGATCCTCGGCTTCACCAGCGTGTATCGCGAGGGGTTCGAGACAGCGTTGTTCTTGCAGGCGCTGGTGCTGGAGGCCGGCCCGAGCATCGTGCTGATCGGCGCAGCTGCCGGCATGGCGCTGGTCGTGCTGTTTGGCCTGGCGATCTTCGCGCTGCAAGCGCGGCTTCCGATCATGAAGATGCTGATCTTCACCGGCATCCTCATCGGCGCGGTGCTGCTGGTGATGGTGGGCAACACGGTGCATATCATGCAGGTGGTGGGCTGGCTGCCGCTCAACCCCATTCGCTGGCTGCAATTGCCATACTGGTTCGGCGTGTGGTTCGGCACCTACCCGACGGTGGAAGGGCTGGGTTTGCAATTCGCTGCTGCGGCGTTCGTGATCGGCAGCTACTTCCTGGCCGGCCGGCTGCAAAGGCACAAGCTGGCGCATGGGCAGGCGAAGCGACCAACCGAGCAACCACAGCCGATGCCGGCGGCAAAATAGATTCGCCTGCAGCGCCGCAAATCCTCCCGGCATCTGCCGTCAACCTGACAGGTCTGCCAAGGCCTGTCAGGTTTTTTGTACTGGCCAACCTGCCGGCTGAAATGCTGGTGGAAAGTGGCGGCAAAAAGGGCATACTTCGACGGATGGTCGCGCTGTTGATTGACAATCCGCTGTTGCTGTTGTTCCTTGTCGCCGGCATCGGCTTTCTCCTTGGCCGCATCCGCATCAAGGGCGCCAGCCTCGGCATCGCTGCGGTGTTGTTCGTTGGGCTGGCTTTTGGCGCGCTCGATCCCAAGATGCGCCTGCCCGACATCGTGTATCAGCTTGGGTTGCTGATGTTCATCTACACCGTCGGCTTGAGCGGCGGCGCGGATTTTGTGCAGTCGCTGCGGCGGCGCGGCGCGCGCGATATGCTGCTGGTGGCAGGTGTGCTGGCATTTGCGGCGCTCATGTGCATCATCCTGGCGCAGGCGTTTGGCTTCACGCCAGAACTTGCTGCCGGTCTCTTTGCTGGCAGCCTCACCAACACCCCTGCGCTCGCCGGCGTCATCGAAACCATCAACAGCCGCGCGCCTGATGCGCAGGCCGCCGCGCTGCCGGTGGTTGGCTACTCCGTCGCGTATCCCGTCGGCGTGATCGGCATGATTGCTGCGGTGTTCGTGCTGCGCCGGCTCTTTCGCGTATCACCGCACAGCGAAGTGGCGCGGTTGAAAGCGTTTGGCGTAAAGACTGAATCGGTGCGGGTGGAGACCATCCGCGTGACGCAGGCGCCGGCGACGCAGATGACCATCGCAGAGATGGGCGCGCAACAGCATTGGGATGTGGTGTTTGGCCGCGTCAAGCGCGAAGACAGCATGATGCTGGCTGATGGCGACTTGCGATTGGCGCTCGGTGATTTGGTCACAGTGATTGGCGATAGCGAGGCCATTCGGCAGGCGGTGGATTTCATCGGCGCGCCGACAAAGGAACACCTCGAACTGGAGCGATCCGAGTTCGATTTTCGGCGCATATTTGTCTCCAATGTGAATATCGTCGGGCGCAAGCTGAGCGACCTGCATCTGCGCGAGCACCATGGCGCGCTCATCACGCGCGTGCGGCGCGGCGACCATGACCTCGCTGCGCATGGCGACACGGTGTTGCAACTAGGCGACCGCGTGCGCGTGCTGACATTGCGCGAGCGGATGGATTCGGTCAATCAATTTTTTGGTGATTCGTATCGTCACAGCGCAGAGGTGGACGTGCTGGCGCTGAGTCTGGGCATCGCGCTTGGCTTGCTGGTCGGCCTCATCCCCATTCCGCTGCCAGGAGGATTGACGTTCAAATTGGGCATCGCCGGCGGTCCGCTCATCGTTGCGCTCATCCTCGGCGCGTTGCAGCGCACCGGTCCGGTAGTATGGACGATCCCCTTTAGCGCGAATCTGACCCTGCGACAGGCCGGCCTCGTCATGTTCCTGGCCGGCATCGGCACGCAGGCCGGCCATGCCTTCATCAGCACCTTGCAGCAGGGCGGCGGCTTGCAAATGCTGTTGGCCGGCGCGATCATCACCTGTGTCACAGCTGTGCTGGCCATTGTGGTTGCGTATCGCGCCTTCAAGATGCCGTTTGGGTTGGTGGCCGGCCTGCTGTCGGGTCTGCAGACGCAGCCGGCGCTGCTCGGCTTCGCCATCGAGCAGGAAGGCAACGACGTGCCAAATACAGGCTACGCCGGCGTGTTCCCAGTCGCCATGATCAGCAAGATCATCCTGGCGCAGGTGGTGCTGGCGGTGCTGACAGCGCTGCGTTGATGGATAGATATAATCTTTGTGAAGCGAGGAGCGTTGACATGGATGGAGATAGCGCCGGTTATATGAACAGCCTGCCATCCAGTTGGCAGATTGAGACCACTGAATCGCAACCCGTCGAGGCATTGCAAGACTTGAGGGGTGCAATCGAAACCCGCCTCAACGATCCGCTTGACAGGCTGCCGCTCATCGATCTGTGCAGTCCGACTGCCCGCATCGTCATTATCTGCGATGCATGCGCGCCGCCTGAAACGCGCGCTGCGCTATTGCAAGCTGTGTTGCGCCAGTTGGAGCGCGCCGAGGTCGACCCAGACCGCGTCATACTGCTCATCCCCACTCAGGCCGATGGCCACATCCGTGGCGACAATGCGCCGACAGCAGGCGCGCGCGGTTACGCCAGTCGCATCCATGTTGTGCGTCACGACCCGCACGACCAGCGCGAGTTGTGCGACCTCGGCATGTTTGAGGGCGTGCCTCTGTTTGTGAACTGCCAAGCCGCGGAGGCAGACCTGCTGATAGCCGTTTGCGCATCTCATCTGGACGATGACGCATATGATGGCGGCAGCGCCGGCATGCTGGCCGGCGGCATCACTGGCGACGCCACCATGCGCGAGTTGCGCACCACGCGTTTCTACGATGATCAAGCTGAGCCGACCGGGCTGGCCCTGCCGTTGCGCACCCGTGTTGCGCGCGAGATTGCCCGTCGCGCCGGCCTCGCCTTCGTGGTGGAGGCCATCGTCGATGCGCAGGGTCATGCGCTGGCAGTGTGCGCCGGCGCGCCCAACGCGGTGAATGATGCCCTGACGCGCGAGTTGTATGCCATGCGCGACGCCAGCGTCCGGTCCTATGCCTACGACGTGCTGCTGCCCGACAGCCATCAGCGCAGCGGCCTGTATGACGTCAGCCGCGACGCCATTCGCCTGAGCCTGGTGCGCAACCCGGTGCTGATGCTCGGTGGTTCGCTCATTTTGCCGGTGGATGCGTGGGCTGACGCGCTTGAAGACAGCGAAGAATCGCGCGCTTTTTACGATGCGCTGACCAATGCGCCCACCCCTGACCATGTGATCGAGCAATTGCAGGGCCGCAGTTTGAAGCGAGGTGAAGACCGCGCCTACCTGCTGGCGCATGTGATGCAGCGCCATCATGTGATCGCCGCCGGCGCGCCGCGCGAGCAACTCGCGCGCGACAGCCATTTCGTGCCATCGCGGGATGTGCGCGAGGCCGGCGAGTTGGCCGAGAGCTACGCCGGCCACACGCCGCGCGCGCTGGTGGTGCGCCACGCCCGCCGCAGTCATCCTGCCTTCGCCGGCTCGTTTTACGACAGCGATCCCTTCGACGACGCATTGCTGGAGATCAGCGAGCTGGAGTGAGATTGAAAGTCGTTTGCGATCAAAGTCGTGACGCTTTTTCGATTGCTGCTACGATTGACGCCGACACATGTGGCGTGATTACCTCATTCCCGATTCACTTGAACATGCTCTGGATTTGCTGGCGCAGCATGGCGCGGATGCGCGGCTGATAGCCGGTGGCACCGACCTCGTCGTCGAGATGGAGTTGAAGGTGCGGCCGGCCTGCATTTTGATCGATATCTCGCGTCTTTCCGGCCTGAATCGTATTTGGCTCGACGACGCTGGCTGGTTGCATCTCGGTCCGCTGGTCACGCACAACGACGTGATTGCGTCGGCGCTGTGCGTGGAAAGGGCGTTCCCGCTTGCGCAAGCCTGCCGGCAGGTGGGCGCGCCGCAAATTCGCAATCGCGCCACGGTCGCCGGCAACTTGATCACCGCGTCGCCGGCAAACGACACCATCACTCCGCTGATGGCGTTGGGCGCGGTGTTGACGCTGCGCAGCGTGCAGGGTGAACGCAGGGTGAGCTTGAGTGAGTTTTACGCCGGCGTGCGCAAAACCGTGCTGCAGCCAGATGAGATGCTGGTCGATATTGCGTTCAAGGCGCTGAAACCCAATCAGCGCGGCGCATACCTGAAGTTTGGCCTGCGCCGCGCACAGGCCATCAGCGTGGTGAACTGCTGCGTGATATTGGAGATGGCAGATTCACTGCCGATCACGCAGGTTGCAATCACCCTGGGCGCTGTCGCGCCGAAGATCGTGCATGCGGTGAAGGCGGAGCAGTTTTTGATGGGGCGGGCGCTGGATGAGGCTGTCATTGCACATGCCGCGCAGTTGGCAGCACAAGCAACTGCGCCGATCGACGATGTGCGCGCATCGGCCAGATATCGCCGGCAACTGATTGTCGCTCTGGCGCAGCGCATTTTGTCTCAATTGCAGCATGGCGCAGAGCGCAACGAATGGCACGCTGCGCCGGCGTTGCTTGTTGCTCAGGCCGGGCGGTCACCAGGTCATCAGGTTGTCAGGTCGGGCCATTCGATTGTTACGACTGTGAATGGCCGCGAGCACGCCATTGAAAGCCCGGAAGCGCGAGAGAAAACGCTGCTGCGCCTGCTGCGCGAAGATTGCGGGCTAACCGGCACGAAGGAGGGTTGCAACGAAGGTGAGTGCGGCGCCTGCACTGTGTTGCTGGATGGCAAAGCGGTGATGGCGTGCCTGACGCCGGCGCCGCGCGCGCATGGCGCAACGGTGGTGACGGTGGAGGGTGTGGGGGCGCTGGCCCTCACGCCAACCCGCTCCCTTGTGGGACTTGCGGGAGAAGAGGAATTACATCCCTTGCAGCAGGCCTTCATCGACGCCGGCGCGGTGCAATGCGGCTACTGCACGCCAGGCTTTATCATGAGCGGCGCTGCGCTGTTGCAGGAGCATCCGCATCCCAGCGAGCAGCAGATCAAAGAGAGCATCAGCGGGAACTTGTGTCGCTGCACGGGTTACTACAAAATACTCGAAGCGTTTCGCATCGCCGGCGGGCAGAAGGCGAAACCGGAGGCGTCATGACAGATGAACAGCGAAGCCCCGAGCAAGCCAGCGATGATGTGCTGAATCAGTATCTATCGAAGGCGGGCAACAATGTTGCGGCCGGCTTTCGCAGCGGCTATGTGGCAGTGGTGGGCAAGCCCAATGTGGGCAAGTCGACCTTGATCAACGCCATCGTGGGCCACAAAGTGGCCATCACCTCAAGCAAGCCGCAAACCACGCGCCGGCGCATCCTCGGCATCCTCACCCGCGACGATGCGCAAATCTTGTTCGTCGACACGCCCGGCATCCATGAGCCGAAGCAGGCGCTCAACCGATACATGATGCGCGAGGTGGAGAGCGCGCTGGACGATTGCGACGCGGTGCTGTTTGTGACCGATGTGAGCCGGCCGCCCGACGCCGAAGACCGTCGCGTGGCCGAGCGCGTTTTGGGCATGAAGCAACCCGTGATCCAGGCGCTGAACAAGGCCGATACGCTGGATCCGCGCCGCGTGGTGGAAAACGTGTCGGCGCATGAGGCGCTGATGGGCATGACGAAGGACGAATCGAACAAAGCCGGCGAGGCCATTGCCCAAGGCACGCCCTTTGAGATGCGCGGATCGGCCATCCTCACCTCGGCGGCGCGCGGTGACAACATCGAAATGTTGCTGGCGATGCTGATCGCGAATCTGCCGCTGGGGCCGGCGTATTACGACGCCGGCCAGGTCACTGACCAGAGCGAGCGCATCCTCGTGGCAGAGTTTGTGCGCGAGCAGGCGCTGCGCTATCTGGAACAAGAGGTGCCGCACGGCATCGCCGTCGCCATCGACGAGTGGCAGCCGCGCAAGAATGGCATGATCTACATCGGCGCAACGATCTACGTTGAGCGTGATTCGCAGAAGGGCATCCTGATCGGCAAGGCCGGCGAGATGCTGAAGAAGATCGGTGCCGGCGCGCGCAAGGAGATCGAGCGCGAACTGGGCGCAAAGATCTATCTGGAGCTGTGGGCAAAGGTGCGCGAAGGCTGGCGCAAGGATGACGCGCTGGTCGAGCGCTTCCTCAGCGGTCAAGGCTGAATCCCGAAAATGAAAAATCTTGTTTGCGATGTTCAGGAACTGACGCTGGGCAACCGCACGCGCGCCGTGCGCATGCGCAACCCATTCATGCAGGTGGATGTGTTGCCGGACAAGGGCGCGGACATCTGCTCCATCGTGCATCGCGCGACCGGCGTGGATGTGATGTGGCAGTCGCCGCTGGGGTTGCGCCGGCTGGATGCCGGCTGGTCAGCCCCGCAATCTGAGGTGGCGTGGCTGGAGCATTACGAGGGCGGCTGGCAGGAATTGCTGCCGCACACCGGCGCGCCGGAAACCTACAAGGGCGTCGAGTTGAGCTTTCATGGCGAAAGCACGCTTTTGCCGTGGAACTACGAGATCGTGAAAGAAGCCGGCGATGAGATCGTCGTCGACTTCAGCGTGAATCTCTATCGCTCGCCGTTTCGCCTGCAGCGCCGCATGGTGATGGATGCGCGGGCAAGTCACATGCGGCTGATCGAGAAGGTGACCAACCTCGCCGGCGAGACGATGGACTTCGTGTGGGGGCATCACCCTGCGTATGGCGCGCCTTTCCTCAGTGAACACGCCCGCATCCACACCAACGCCCAGACGCTCTTCACCGACCCGAACTACGACAGTGAGTTCTGCGTCGTCGTGCCGGGCCAGACAACCGCGTGGCCATATGCGAAGGGCAAGGATGGCAGCAACGTGGACAAGCGCATCGTCACGCCGGCCAGCCAGCGCAACTTCTTCATGGGCTATCTCAGCAACTTTGCCGGCGATCCGTGGTATGCCATCACCAACGCCGCGCTGAAGGTGGGCGTCGGCGTGGCATGGACGCCCAATGCCTTCCGCCACCTGTGGCTGTGGCAGGAGATGAACGCCTCGCAGGGTTTCCCGTTCTACGGACGCAGCTACACCATGGCGCTGGAGCCGCATAGCAGCTATCCGCACGGTCTGGTCAACATCATGAACACGACCAGGACGCACCACACGCTCGAAGCCGGCGCGTCGCTGGACGCCGAACTCACTTTTGCCCTGTTCGACGTGGACGAAGAGAAAGAGATTCGTCGCGTCGGACTGGATGGCGCGATCATGCGGTAGGTTGCCATCAGACCCATCACCGACGACGACCGCGCGTGGATGCGCCAGTTCATGATCGACCATTGGGCCGGCGTGGACATGATCTGTCACGGCGAGGTCATGCAACCGCACATGCATGAAGGTTTCGCGGCATTCGATGGTGATGCAGTAATCGGCCTGATCACGTATCGCATCGCCGGCGATGCGTGCGAGGTGACCTCGCTCACCAGCCTGCGCGAAGGGCAGGGTGTTGGCACGGCACTGTTGAACGCAGTGGCGCAGGAAGCAAAGCTGAGAGATTGCAGCCGCATCTGGCTCATCACCACCAATGACAATGTCCGCGCGCTGGCCTTCTATCAGCGGCGCGGTTTTGTCCTCGCCGCGCTGTATCGCAATGCAGTGGATGCATCGCGCAAGCTCAAGCCGGCCATCCCGCTCATCGCTGAAAATGGCATCCCCATCCGCGATGAAATCGCATTGGAGATGAACCTGCAACGCAGCGCGAGGTAGCCCATGCCAGTGATCACCAAAATGGCCCACGCCAAGATGAGGATGTTATCGAAGATGTCAGGCCGGGCAATCCCCCAGCCCGATGCGCCTCAGCCTGCGCCGGCGAATGACGAGCCGCCGGCGAACCGCTGGGCACTGCGCACTCGCGCGTTCAGGGCGCTGTGGTTCGGGGCAAAGATGGTCATGGACTTCATCTGGTGGGAGGTGATCCTCGTCAAGTTCATCGGGCCGGAGCGCGTGGATGTCGGCCGCATGGAGCGTTTCATCCAACTGGCGCGCAACTTTCGCACGCTGGCGGTCGACCTTGGCGGCGTGTGGATCAAGCTTGGCCAATTTCTCAGCAGCCGCGTCGATCTGCTGCCGCCGCAGATCGTGGAGGAGTTGGCCGGCTTGCAAGATGCCGTGCCGGCGGCTCCGCCCGAGGTGATGCTGCCAGTCATCGAGCGTGAGTTGCGCCAGCCAATCAGCGACCTCTTCGAAGAGTTCGACCCGCTGCCCGTCGCTGCCGCCTCGTTCGGCCAGGCCTATCTGGCCACCCTCAAGCCGACAACTCACGCTGAAGCCGAAACCCACAATCCACAACCCAGAATTTCGCAGCGCGTGGTGGTGAAAGTGCAGCGCCCGCACATGAGCGCCATCGTCGGCACCGACCTGCGCTCACTCAAGACCATCGCTGGCTGGTTGAAGCTCTACAAGCCGATTCGCCGGCGCGCCAACCTCGACGCGCTCATCCGTGAATTTTCGCAGGTGGTGTTTGAGGAGTTGGACTATCTGCAGGAGGCGCAGAACGCCGAGGACTTCAACAAGAACTTTGCCGGCGACACCGGCGTGCGCGTGCCGAAGGTGTATCACGAGTTCACCACCCGCCGCGTGATCGTATTGAAGAATGTCGAAGACATCAAGGTGCTGGATTTCGAAGGGCTGGAGAGCGCCGGCGTCTCGCGCGCAGAAGTGGCAGGCAAACTGTTTGACACGTATTTGCAGCAGGTGTTCGTGCACGGCTTCTTCCACGCTGATCCGCATCCAGGCAACCTGTTTGTGCAGCCGCTCGACCCGGCGCTGGCGAAGGCGTGGCGCGTGAAGGTGAAGGCCGGCACACCCTTTCGCCTGACCTATGTCGACTTCGGCATGATGGGGCGCATTCCGTCGGCCTTCGTGCAGGAGTTGCGCGAGTTCATCATCTCGATCGCGCTGAAGGATGCGCGGCGCTGGACGGCCTCGGCGCAACGCATGGGTTTCTTTTTGCCAGAAGCCGACCTGTCGCGCGTGGAGCAGGCCATCGGATTGCTGTTCGACCGCTTCTGGGGCGTGGCGGTGAACGACCTCAGCGATGTGAATTTTGACGAGATGTATGCCTTCGCCAGCGAGTTTCGCGATCTGCTCTCGGAGTTGCCCTTTCAGATTCCGCAGAATGTGTTGTATCTTGGCCGCGCGGCGAACATCCTTGTCGGCATGATGACCGCGCTGGACCCAACGTTCAATCCGTGGAAGGCGATCCAGCCGTTCGCGCAGGATATCGCCGGCGCCGGCACTGCCCACGGGGCTGCCGGCAACGTGTTGAACGAGGGGATGCGACTGATCCGGCGGACGGTGCAATTGCCCAATCAGCAAGAGGCTTTTTACTCGCGCGCGTTGAATGGGCAGTTGGAAGTCCGCGCGCAATTGGATCCTGCCTCAAAAAACGACCTGAAACGGATCGAGGCCGGCGTTTCGCGGCTGACGTGGGCGCTGGTGTTCGCCGCGCTGCTCATCTGCGGCACCCTGCTGGCGCTCAATGCGCTGAGCGTGCTGAGCGCCCTTTGCTTTGTTGGCGCGCTGGTCACCCTTGCGCGGGTGCTGACGGCGTGACTGCCCTCTCCCGCCATGCAGAAGAGGGCAGGGCAAGGGCTACGCCGGCACTGCGGTTCTGAAATATGCGAGCGTCTGCTTCAAGCCATCTTCAAGCGAGACGCGCGGCTCCCAGCCGAGAATCTCGCGGGCGCGCGTGATGTCGGGCCGGCGGCGCTGCGGGTCGTCGGCGGTGCGCTCTTTCTTGGGTTGATAGAACACGATCTCGCTGCGACATTCAGGGCCGGCGGCATCCTTCACCGCCCGTGCAAATTCGAGGATCGTCATCTCGCGTGGATTGCCCACATTCACCGGCATCGCCTCATCACTCCACAGCAGTCGCAGCATGCCATCCACCAGATCGGTCACATAGCAGAATGCGCGCGTGGCAGAGCCGTCGCCATACACCGTGAGCGGTTCGTTGTTCACGGCCTGCTTGACAAAGTTCGGCACCACGCGGCCATCGTTCAGCGCCATGCGCGGGCCATACGTGTTGAAGATGCGGATCAGGTGCGTGCGCAGGCCGTATTTGCGATGATAGGCCATCGTCAATGCCTCGGCAAAGCGCTTGGCCTCGTCATACACGCTGCGCACGCCAACCGAGTTCACGTTGCCCCAATAGCTCTCTTTCTGTGGATGTTCAAGCGGGTCGCCATACACTTCGCTGGTGCTGGCGTGCAGGAAGCGCGCATTGTGCTTGCGCGCGATCTCCAGCGCATGATGCGTGCCGTGGCTGCCCACCAGCAACGTCTCGATCGGGTTGTCGAGATAGCCGACCGGGCTGGCCGGCGACGCGAGATTCATTACCGCATCAAATGGCCCATCCACGCTGAAAGGTTGAATGACATCCTGCTCGATCAGCGCGAAATGCGGGTTGTTGAGCAGGTGTGCAACGTTGTTGCGCGAGCCAGTGATGTAGTTGTCGACTGCGACGACCTCATGTTCTTCGGACAGCAGACGTTCGCAAAGATGTGAGCCGATGAAGCCGGCGCCGCCGGTGACGAGTATTCTCATGTGGTTTCTCCCTCACGTCGTTAGTCGCAACCGGACAAAATCCATGCAACAGGTCAGACGACGGGCAGCTCGCTTGACAGGTTTGATGCGTGCGCGATGATACCAAACGCATGTCGTGCTACATCGCCTTGTTCAAGCCGTATGGGGTGCTGTCGTCATTCAGCGATGAGGAAGCAGGATTGCCCAGGCGCACACTCAGTGAATTTGGCCTGCCGAAGGGCGTGTATGCCGCCGGCCGGCTCGACTTTGACAGCGAGGGATTGCTCATCCTCAGCGACGACGGCGCATTCATCCATCGCCTGACGGATCCGCGCCACAAACTGCCCAAAACATACTTCGCGCAGGTGGAAGGCGCGCCGGCTGATGCCATGCTCGAACCGCTGCGGCGAGGGTTGTCGATCAAGGACTACCGCACGCTGCCATGCGCGGCGCGCGTCTTGCCGGCGGAGCCAGAACTGCCAGCGCGCGACAAACCCATCACCCCGCACGGCCCCACCGCGTGGCTGGAGTTGATCTTGACTGAGGGCAAGAAACGCCAGGTGCGGCACATGACGGCGGCGATTGGCTTGCCCACATTGAGACTGGTGCGCGTGCAGATTGGGCCAGTGATGCTCGCCGGCCTGGGGCCCGGTCAGTGGCGCGATCTCAACAAAGTTGAACTCGCTTCTATAATGCTACCCAGCAAAACTTCGCGGTCAACACGGCGACCATCCCACCCATGGCGCCGCACGAACCACAAAAAATCATGACAGGAGTAAAGGCATGACAACTGCACCGGCTGCCGCAGCCCATGATAGCGGCAGCAAGCCGGCCAAACAGCCCTTTGTCAAGGGTCTCGATGGCATCGTCGCCGTGCAAACCGAGATCAGCTCGGTCGACGGCCCCAACAGCACGCTGCTGTATCGCGGCATCAACATGCACGAGTTGGCTGAGCAGGCCAGCTACGAGGAGACAGCCTTCCTGCTGTTATATGGCCATCTGCCCAGCCATGGCGAACTGGCTGATTTCAGCTCGCACCTGGTGTCAAATCGCTGGTTGCCTGCGCCGATCTACGATTTTTTGCGCACGTTGCCCGCTGACGCCATCCCCATGGTGGCTCTGCGCACGGCTGTCTCTGCGCTGTCGTTCTACGACTCCGACATCGAGGACATCTCGATTGAGGCCACGCAGCGCAAGGCCATTCGCCTGATTGCGCAATTGCCGACGCTGTGCGCTGCCTATCAGCGCATCCGCACCGGCCAGGAGCCGATCGCGCCGGACTCAAGCCTGTCACATGCCGCAAATGCCCTCCACATGCTCGGTCTGAGCATTGACAGTGAATTTGTTGACGCGCTGAACGCCTATCTCATTCTGCTGGCCGATCACGGCATGAACGCCAGCACCTTTACCGCACGCGTCGTTGCCAGCACCCAGGCCGATTTGCACTCGGCCATCACGTCGGCGCTTGCGTCGTTGAAAGGCCCGCTGCACGGCGGCGCAAACGAAGCCACGATGAACATGCTGCTGGAGATTGGCGCGTTGGACAAGGTCGATGAATTTGTTGACAGCGCCTTTGCCACCAAGCGCAAGATCATGGGCTTCGGCCATCGCATCTACAAGAACGGCGATCCGCGCTCGATCCATCTGAATCGCTGGGCGGAGCAACTGGGCAACAAGACCGGTGAGCCGAAATACTACGCCATGTCGCTGAAGGTGGTGGAAGCCGTGCTGCGCCACCGCGAACTGCATCCGAACGTGGACTTCTACAGCGCGTCGATGCTGTATTACATCGGCATCCCGATCGATCTGTTCACCCCGATGTTCGCCTGCTCGCGCGTCGCCGGCTGGAGCGCGCACGTCATCGAGCAGTACAAGGACAATGTGCTGATTCGCCCGCAGTCCGAGTACATCGGCCCGCTCGATGTGCATTACTTGCCGATGGAGCAGCGCAACCCGTAGCGCGCAGCGCACGATGTCTATTCAAAGAGGCGCGGCATGGCTGCGTCTCTTTGCTATTGGCGTGATGTTGCAAGGGCAGCCAACAGAACAACCGCCGGCTGCCCTTGTGAATGATGAGTTTCCCAACATGTTAATTGCTGAAAAACGAATTCGCACGATGTTCGAGGAGCAGGTGACCGCGATCATTCGTGTGCCGCAGCCGGAGACGGCAGTGAATCTGGCGCATGCCCTGTTGCAGGCCGGCTTCAAGTGCGTCGAGGTGACGATGACCGTGCCTGGCGCGTTGGATGTGATCAAGACGCTGGCCGAGGCCGCGCCTGAGGGCAGCATGATCGGCGCCGGCACCGTGACCAGCGCCGCCGATGCGCGCGCGTGCATCAAGGCTGGCGCGCAGTTCATCGTCTCGCCCATCTGCGAGATCGACATCATTCGCCCATGCCGCGAGACCGGCGCTGTCGCCATCCCGGCCGGCCTGAGCGCGACCGAGATCATGACTGCGTGGCGCGAGGGCGCGCATGTGGTGAAGGTGTTCCCCGCCGGCAGCGTGGGCGGGCCGGCCTACATCAAGGCCATTCGCGGCCCCCTGCCGGATATTCCGCTGTGGGTGAGCGGCATGTTGCAGCCGAGCGAGACGCAGGCGTATCTGGCCGCCGGCGCGCAGATCGTCGGCTTGAATGCCAACGCGCTGCCGCAAAACCTGATCGACAGCGGCGACTGGGCCGGCGTGGCCGATGCGGCGCGCGCGATGCTGAAAGAGGCGTTCGGTGACAGGCGCGTGCCTGCAAACGGCATCGTTGCGAATGGCGCGCAGAAATAATTCGTAGCCCAATCACCGCCTTTCTAATCAGCAAACACACAGCTTGCGCCGCTAGAATGGGCTTGCGTTGGCTCGCCTGCGAAGGGCTTTGCCCGCTGCGCGAGCGGAATACCTGAGCGATGTTTCGAGCGATTTTTCGTCCTGCGTTCTTGCTGCTGGCGGTGGTGCTGGTCGGCGTGATCAGCCTCGCCGGCGCGCTGGGCTATCAGCATTTCCACTACCAGAATCGCGCCTTCCCCGGCGTGCGGCTGCAGGGTGTGGATGTGAGTGGCATGTCGCCCGAAGAGGTGTTCTTCGTCGCACAGGCGCAGTCGCAATACTTTCAATCGCCGCAGATCAGGCTGCGCGCCGGCGAGCAGCAATTCACCTTCCGCCCGGCTGACTTCGGCGTCGGCCTCGATCCGGCCGAGACGACAAAAGCTGCGCTGAATGTGGGGCGCGCCGGCGATCTGCAAGCGCAGATCAAGCAGCGCTTCGAAGCCTGGTGGCGCGGCATCGATGTGTCGCCGGTGGTGCGGCTCGACGATGCCGCAGCGCAGCACGTCATCAAGCAGGTGGCGCGCCAGACCGAGCGCCAGCCGCAGGATGCGCAGATCACCCTCGACGGCGGCGCGTTGAAGGAGACTGCGGCGCAAACTGGTCTGCAACTTGACCAAAACAGCGCGCTCAAACTGGTGAACTCCGCCATCTTGCAGGCCAAGCCGGCGATGATCACCCTGCCCTATGCCACGCTCAACCCGCGCGTGCCGACGGCCTCTGCTGCCGCCGATGAGGTCAAGCGCATCGTCAGCGGCGACCTCATCGTGAAGGTGCCGAAGTGGGATGAGCAAGGCAATCCGCAGCCGGCGCTGGAAGCCTTTCGCATTTTGCAGAAAGACATGCCGGATTTCGTGGTGATCGAAGAGGCCCCTGGCGCAGACGGCGCGCCGCAAATTCAGGTGCGCTTGAAGCGCGAGAAGATGCGCGGGTTGATTGAGCCATTGGCCGGCGCAGTGGCGCAGACGCCACTGAACGCGAAGTTCACCTACAACTTCAACGCCGGCAAACTGGTGAACGTGGCTGCGTCAAAAGATGGCCGCGCGCTGAACATGGAGGCGACGCTGAACGCGATGGAAGCGGCAGCGCGCACCACCGACCAGCGCGAGGTGACGCTGGCCGTGGATGTGACGCCGGCGCCCGTGCCGGCCACCGCCACCGCGCAAGACCTCGGCATCACCCAACTCATCACGCAGGCCACCACCTACTTCAAGGGTTCCAGCGCGGCGCGCATCGCAAATGTGAAAGTGGCAGCGGCAAAATTCAACGGCGTCATCATCCCGCCGGGCGGCGTGTTCTCCTTCAACGAATATCTCGGCGATGTGAGCGAGAAAGAGGGCTTCGAGATCGGCCTGATCATCGTCGGCAACCGCACGGTGAAAGGCGTCGGCGGCGGCGTGTGCCAGGTCAGCACGACGGTCTATCAAGCGGCGTTGCGCGCCGGCTTCCCCATGCTGGAGCGCTATCCGCACGGCTACCGCGTGAAATACTACGAGAATGGCATGGGCGCCGGCTACGATGCAGCGGTGTTCTCGCCGAGCGCCGATTTCAAGTTCAAGAACGACACACAGAGCCACCTGCTGATCGAAACGGTGTACGATCCGGCGAAGGTGACGCTGACCTTCAAGTTCTATGGCACGCCGGATGGTCGCGAGGTGACCATCAGCCCCAGCGTGATTGAGAACACTGTGCCGCACGGGCCGGACGTGTATGAGAAGGACACCGACAACGAAGTGCCGGCCGGCAAGGCCAAGCAGGTCGACTATGCGGTGGATGGCGCGACGATCTCCTTCACCCGCCAGGTCACGCGCAACGGCGAGACGCTGATTGACGAGCGCGTGATCAGCCGATATGTGCCCTGGCAGAACGTCTTCCGCTTCGGTGAGGGCTTCGTTCCGCCCGAAGGTGCGACTGTGGTGGGCATGGAAACGCCGACGCCGACACCTTGAAGCGAGTGAGGGCGGAGACATCGAGTCTCCTTCTCACACTTTCTCCCTCTCTCATTTGCCAGTGAGCGCCTCGATTGCCTGTTGCAACTGCGGGTCGTCTTGCGCAGTGAAATCTTCCCACGCCTTGTCGGAAGTGATGTTGGGTTGCACGCCCTTGCCACGCCACGAAGTGTTCTTCAGGCCGAGATAATCCCCGCTGGGGATGAGCATCTGAATCTGCGAGCTGGGCAGGATGGTCGAGCTGAATTGCGCGAGCAAACCGCGCGTGGCGGTGCCGATGATCTGCGCGCGGCCGGCGTCTTGCAGCAAGCCGGCGAACGCCTCGGCCTGGCCGGTGGTCATCTCGCTCACCAGCACCACCATCGGCACTTCCTGTGAGCCGCCGATGCTCTTGCCGGCGATGTCGATGGCCTGCCTCTTGTTGCGCACCAGCACATTGCCCACCGGACCATTCACAAACAGCGACAGCGCATCGTTGAGCGGGAAGTTGTTGTCCCGGACAACGCGCAGATCCAGCACCAACCCATCGATGTTTTGATCGGCGTTCAGGCTGCGCAGCGCCTTCGTCAGATCCGCGCGCAGATTTGTCGGATTTGTGGGGTCGGGCGCGATGTAGCCGATGTTTGTGTCAGGCAGGCGCTTGTAGATGGTCGGGCTGTTTGGCTCGATCATGCGGCGGGTGATCGTCACCTCGCGCGGCTGCTGGCCGGGCGTGCGAACGGTCACCTTCACGTCGCTGCCCTCTTCGCCGCGCAGTTTGCCGATGATCTGATCCGCCGGCGTGGTGTGGCTCACCGGCTGGCCTTCGATGGCGATGATCGCATCGTGAGGTTGAATGCCGGCGCGGTCGGCCGGCGAATCAGGATACACGGTCAAAATCAACAGGCGGTCCTTGCCCTCGCGCGGCAGATCGACCTGCACGCCGATGCCCGGGTAGCGCGGCGTGGCTGCGCTTTGCGGCTGCGCTGCCTGCAAGACCAGATCGGGATCGCCGATTTTGTCGACGACGGCGCGCAAACTCGCGCCAAATTGCGCGCCAGATTCGTCCTTCGCGCTGATGATCTTGTTGCGCTCTTCATCCACGACTTTCTGCCACTCCGCGCCAGTGGCGGCTGAGTTGAGATACATCGCCTTCAAGCTGGTCACGGCAAAATCGAAATCGCGCAATTGCGCCTGAATGCGTGGCGGAAGCGCGTCGGCAGCTTGTGTCGGTTGGCGGTTGGTAAGCATGTCGCGCACAGTGGCGCCAGTAATGGGCAGGTTGCCGCAAGCGCTGAGCGTGAGCATGGCAGCGACGCCGGCGGCCAGCATCGCGCGTTGGGTGTTGGTCATGCGTTTCTTCCTTGCCGCGTCACTGCGGCTGATGGCGCTAGCATATCCCGCAGGTTAAGAGCAACCTGAGCGCTTCTTTGCCGGCGCGCAACCAGCTCGTGTCGATGGCCGGCAGGCTGCCGCTCAAAAAGCGCGCCGGCAGCCGGGGCCATCGAATCAGTTGTCCCTACGGCTTCGGTTTTTGATACAGCTCCACCAGCACGCCGAAGGTGCTGCGCGGATGAACGAAGGCATATAGCGTGCCGTCGTCGCGCTGCACCGGCTGCGGGTTGATCAGTTCGCAGCCATGCGCGGCCAGTCGCTTCAGCGCCGCGTCGATGTCATCGACAGCGAGGCAGAGGTGATGCATGCCGGCGCCATGTTTCGCCATCCACTTCACGATGCCGGTGTCGTCGCGGGTCGGTTGCACCAGTTCGATGTGACCTTCGCCGGCCGGCAGGAATGCCACTTTCACGCCCTCGCGCGGCACATCTTCCACGCGCTGCACATCCAGCCCCAATCCATCGCGATAAAAAGCCATCGCCGTGTCCAGGTCCGGCACGGCGATGGCAAGGTGATCGATTTTCATCATTCAGTCGGTGCTGTCCACGCGGAACATCTCGCCGCTCTTGATCATGTCGCCAGTGTAATCATCGTCCATCAGATCGCTGCCGACGATGACATTGCGCCCCACCTTCATGTTCGGCGGGATGATCGTGTTTTTGCCGATGACGCTCAGGCCGGTGGTCAACTGCAATTCGTTGTTGGGCGTATAGTCTGCGCCGTAGCCCACATTTGCGCCGCGCCCGATCACCACGTTTTTGTCGATGATGCAGCGGTCGACCATCGCACCCGGCTCAATCGTCGCGTCACCCATGATGATGGAGTAGCGCACCACTGCGCCGCGCCCCACTCGCACCCCCGGCGACAGCACCGAGTATTCCACCGAACCTTCCACCACGCAGCCATCGGTGATGAGCGAGTGGTTGACCGTCGCGCCGGTGCGGATGTTGACCGGCGGGCGCTCTTCTGAACGCGTGTGGATGATCCATTCGCGGTCAAGCAGGTCGAGCCGGGGCTGGTCGGCCAGCAGATCCATATGCGCTTCCCAAAAACTATGGATCGTGCCGACATCGACCCAATAGTCGGCATACGGAAAGGCAAACACGCGGTAGCTTTCGGCCAGCATCTTGGGGATGATGTCCTTGCCAAAGTCGTGCGAGGATTGCTCGTTTTTGGCATCTTCGTACAGCACCTTCGCCAGCGTGTCGTAGTTGAACACGTAGATGCCCATCGACGCCAGCGTGCCTTTGGGCTGCTTCGGCTTCTCCTCGAAGTTGATCACGCGGTAGTTCGAGTCGGTCTGCACGATGCCGAAGCGGGTTGCCTCTTCCAGCGACACCTTCAGCGTGGCGACGGTGACGTCGGCTTGCTTCTCCTGATGGAACGCGGTGAGGATGGAGTAATCCATCTTGTAGATGTGGTCGCCGCCGGTGATGACGACGTGATCGCCCTTCGTGTTGCGCAGAAAATCCATGTTCTGGTAGATCGCGTCCGCCGTGCCTGCATACCAGTCCAGATCCGATTTGCCCTGATAGGGCTGCAACATCCACACGCCGCCGTTCAAGCGGTCGAGATCCCAGGGCGCGCCATTGCGGATGTGGTCTTGCAGCGAGCGCGGGCGATATTGGGTGACCACGCCGACGGTGGTGATGCCGCTGTTGACACAGTTGGAGAGCGGGAAGTCGATGATGCGGTATTTGCCGGCGAAGGGGACCGCCGGCTTGGCGCGTTTGTTCGCCAGCACACTCAGGCGGCTGCCACGGCCGCCGGCGAGGATCATTGCCACTGTTCGCATGAGCAATTCCTTTCTTTGTCTTTCGGATTGTGGTGTTCAGGCAGTTGTTTGAGAAGCAGGAAGCCATGCAAAGTCACCGCAAACGCGTGCATGATGACCTGATTGATGCGGCATTTCAGCTTCACATGGCGGATTATATGCAGCCCGCCTATATGCGCGAATCACGGCGATCATGCGGCCAGTCAGGTTCCGCGCACGAACGTATAGACCCGCGCTGCCCCATGCGAGGGGAAGTCCTGCACCTTCAACGCGTCGCCCTCGCGCGTCAGCACGAAGGTGCGCGCGGCGCCATCGCCAAAGTCATAGCGCACGACAAAAGGCGCGTCGGTGTAGGTCATGCTGCGCCGGCCCAGGTCGCATGGCTGCGGCGTGCACGCATCCCACGCCTGCACGGTGATCGCCGGCCCGTCGTTCGCAATCACCAGCCGCTGCAGGCCGGCGGTGGTCGGCGCGCTGTTCACCCACGTGCCGTTGAACTGCGCGAAGCGCGCATCGCCGGCCTGGGCTGTGCCTTGCACGATGGCGGTGGCACTCTGCGCGCCGGCAGCCTGCTGCGTGGCGCCGGCTTGCGCTGTGCCTTGCGCAATGAGGATCGCCTGCGCCGTGCCGGTTGCCGCAATCTGCATTGCGGCCTGCGTGGCGCGCGCCTGCGCGTCGGCCAGCACGGCGGCAATCGCGGTCGCAGTGGCTTGCGCAGACTGGGTTGCGGTGGCGGCAGCCTGTGATTGGGCATCGACCTGCGCCTGCTGCGTCGCATCTGCCGCGGCGATGCGCGTCGCATCGACCTGCGCGGTGGCCTGCGCATCCACCACGATCACCTTCACGCTGCGGCGCGCCTCGCCAAATGGGTTCGTCGCCTGCAAGGTGTAGACGGTGGTCTCTTGCGGCGCGACACGCACGCTGTCGATTGCCTTGAAGATGCCGGCGGGCAGCAATTCCACACCATCCACGTTTGCCACCGACCACGCAATCACCAGCCCATCACCCTTGCTCAGCAACACATCACTCAGTTCGCTGGCCTTGTTCACGCCGTTGAAGCTGAACTCGGCGACGAAGGGCTGGCCGGGCAGCGGTGTGGCGGTGGGGTTGGGTGTGGGGGATGGAGTCGGCGCGAGCGCCACGTCCAGCCGGCTGCGCGTGGGCTGGTTCAGCGCGTTGAATGCGGTCAACTCAAACGATTGCTCCTGCGCGCTCGGCGTGAACGCGCCCTCGCCGGCCTGCGCATCGAATTGCAGGCGCGATGCATCCGCCGGCCGTCCATCCACCGTCAGGGCGATGCGCTGCGCGTTGTTCACCTTGAATTCGATCCTGCGCTGCGCGCCGGCGTCACTGCTGAGGGCAAACGTCACGATCTCTGCCGGCGCGCCGATCACGCTGTAGATCAGCAGCGCCAACGCCAGCAACGCCAGCAGCGGCGCGGCCACGACCGGCCACCACACGCGCCTGGGGCGGACCTGGCGGGATGAATCTCGCGCGCCGTCACCGCGGCCCTCTTCCGGCGGCAGAGAGAGCGTGCTCATGCCGATCAGCCGCAGTGAGTAGGGGCCGGCCACGAGTGGCTCGACGCCATCCCACGCCAACGACCCCCGCGGCTGAATGTCGATCTGTCCCAGGCTCACGGCGCGCTCGCCGAGGTTGGTGACGGTGACGTGCTTTGACGCGCCGTCCCAATCGACGCGCAGGTGTGTCGGCGAGATTTTTGGCGAGGGCAGCACCAGCGCGTTGTGGGCGGCGCTGCCGATGGTGAGCGTGCCGGCCTGCACCCGCGCCACATCCACCACCTGCCCAAACGCATCGCGCGCGCGGATGTGAACCGAAGTGGAAGCGGGGGCGGACATCGATCAAATACGCGATGCGCAATCAGGGCTGAGCGTGAAAGAGATGTCTCTTCGTGTCTGATTGCGCATTTGTGGTTTTATGGGATGCGCTCCGGCGTATCGACCGCCGGCTGCAGCGCGATGCGCACGGTGGCGCTGGGCTGGTCGACGACGGTGGTGAAGCCGAAGGTCGGCACGCGCACCTGCACCGGACCATCGTTGATGATGGAGAAGCGCACGCGGCCGTCACCGTCGGTGAAGGCCTGGCCGAGCGGCGTGCCGGTGTTTGCGTCGTAGATTTGCACCGGCGTGCCGGCGATGCCCTCGTTCGTGCCAGGGTCCAGTTGTCCGCTGCGGTTGAAGTCGATGAACGTCTGCACCTCGATCACCATCACGCGCGGCGTGGGCGAGGGCTGCGCAGTGGGGCGCAACTGCCCAAGGTCGACTGGCAGCACCACCAGCGGCTGCGGCGGGCGCGGGGTGGGGAACGGCGTGGCGGTGGGCAGCGGCGTCGGCGGCACAAATGGCGCCGTCGGCGTCGGCGGGTTCGGGTTCACCGTCGGCGTCGCAGTGGCCGGGAAGCCGATGCTGCACAACAGCGCATAGCTGCGCCCCTGCCCCTCGTTGGAGCGCGGCGGGTTCACCTCGCCGATCAGAAGGTAGTAATTGCCGGTGTAGTTGGCGACCCACGAGAAACGGCTGCGGAAGACGCCGCGCGCGCGCTCCTCTTCCGAGATGTCGTCATTGCCGCCGATGCCCTCGCGATTCTCGTTGAAGACGATCATGTTCGTGTCGGTGCCGGCGGACAGGTCGAGCGTCTCGCAGGTGTAGGGAATGCCCTGCTTCACCGGCAGGCGGTAGAAGTCGTTGTCCACCGTGTCGGGGCTGGGCGGCTGGAACGGCACGAAGTTGAGCTGATCGGTCTTCACGCCTGGCGCGATGAGCGAGGCGCGGTCAAAGTCGCCGTTGTACTCGAAACGGTCTGCGCCGGCGGGAAACGGCGTCGGCGGCACCGGCACCGTCGGCGTCAGCGTGTTCACCTCGACCACGGTTAGGTTGTAGGCCTGGCCGGCGCCGCGCGGCGTGGGATCTTTGTTCCAGATCCTCAACCAGTAAATGCCTTCGTAAGGCGTGTCGAGGATGATCTGCGAGCCGCGGTCGAGTGGCTGGTGGTCATCGTTATAGGCGATTTGCCCGTCGGAGGTGATGTTGATGTCGGGCCGGTCTGGCGGCAGGCTGCCCTGGATGGTCTGATTGAACAGGAACATCTCGGTGTCCACGCCCGGCTGCACGGCGGTGGTGATGCGCAGGCGGATGCCGGCGCGCGCGTAGAAGTAATACCAATCCACGTCGCCGTCGTTGCGGATACCGGTTTTGCCGGAGTTGGTATTAGGGTAAAAATTTAGGTTTTGCAGGGTTGAGCCGACGTTGACGAAGCTCCTGCGGTTGTTGAAGGCGATGATCGGCGTCTCGTTGTCTTCGTAGGCGTCGGGGTTCGCACCGATGGGCGTGACTGTCGGCGCGCCAATAATTGCTATCGTGTAGTCGAGGCGATAGCCATAAGGAGGCGCGCTGGTGCCCAACATATTCTTAATGCGGATGCGGTAGGTTGTCTGCACACCCGTGCTGTTGACGATGGTCACCGCAGACACATTGCCTAGTCCGCTGGTTGTGCCAGCAGCCACCGTGCCATTGGCGTCTGAAAATCCTTCAATGATGAGCGACCCGCTGCCGGCGCCGGCCAGTGCCGTTGCGGTGATCACGATGGAGCGATTCGGATCGAGCGAGAACAAAAACCAGTCGTCATCGGCCGCTGAACCGGTTGAGGTGGGCGGATTGTTGGTGAAGAAGGTCAGCGAACTGGTGCCGGTTTGCGGCAGAAACTTTGCAGTCTGCGCAGTGTCGTTCGGCTCATATATATCGGAAACTTGCATCGCCGGCCTGGCCAACTCCGCCGCCTGCGCAGGGCGAGACAGCAGCAGCCCGATCACCGCAAGCGTGAGGACGCCGGCCAGCGTCAGCCACAGCGCCGCCACAAAACGTGGATGAATTCGCGATGAAAGATGCCTCATGTCAGTTGAACCGCGCGGCATGCGCCGTGTCCTGAATTGTAATCCGCGCTTAGAAAATAGGACGTTATCCGCACGAGCGCTCCAGCAGGGGCGACCCAGTGAGTCGCCCCTACAGCATGCGTGCACTTCAATCTAAAATCTGCAACCCCAAATCCAAAATCATCAGAACTGTTCCAGGAAGCGCAGATCGTTCTGCCAGAAGTAGCGGATGTCGTTGATGCCGAACAGGCGCATGGCCTGGCGCTCCGGCCCCATGCCAAAGGCGAAACCGCTCCATTCGTTTGGATCGTAGCCGCCATTGCGCAGCACGCTGGGATGCACCATGCCGGCGCCGCTGATCTCCAGCCAGCCCGTGCCTTTGGTCAACATGCGGTTGCGCTCGGTGTCCACGCCGAGATGCACGTCGATCTCGACGCTCGGCTCGGTGAAGGGGAAATACGAGCCGCGAAAGCGAATCGCGCGGCTGCTGCCGAACATGTGGCGCGCGAATTCGCTGAACACGCCCTTCAGATCGGACAGCGTGATGTTGTGGCCGACGACCAACCCTTCGACCTGGTTGAATTGCATCTCGCTGCGCGCGGTGACCTGCTCGTAGCGATACACCATGCCCGGCAGAATCACGCGGATGGGTTTGGCGCCGCCTTCGCCGCGCTCGCGCATCACCCGAATCTGGCCTGGCGAGGTGTGCGTGCGCAGCAGCACGCCGGGCTGGGTGGTGTAGAACGTATCCCACATGTCGCGCGCGGGGTGTTCCGCCGGCATGTTGAGCAACTCGAAGTTCAATTCGTCGGTCTCGACTTCGGGCGAGCGATACACCTCGAAGCCCATCTGGGTGAAGATGCGCGTGATGCGGCGCAGGGTGATCGTGCTGGGGTGCAGCCGGCCCAGCGTCACCGGCGCGCCGGGCAGCGTCACATCGAGCGCGCCGGCCTGCATGGCCGCAGCCAGCTCGCGCTCTTTCACGTCGGCTTCCCGGGCTTGCAGCGCGGCGGTGAGCGCCTGCTTCACCTCGTTGGCGCGCTTGCCAAACGCCGGCCGCGCTTCCTTGCTGAGCGTGCCAAGCGCCGCCAGCGCTTGCTCCAACTCACCCTTGCTGCGCTTGGTGCCAAAGTAGCGGCCCTGCCACGCTTGCAGCGCATCGCTGTCGCCGGCGGCCTGCAAGGCGGCCAGCGCCTCGCTCTCCAGCGCGTTCAATCGGTCGAGTGACGTGTTGTCCATGATGATCGCGCGATTTTACTCGCCTCGGATGCCGGCGAGGCGCTCATTCAGCGCCATTGGCACTCTGCGGCGGCGGCTTGCGCCGCAATTTTTGATAAACGATCTCCTCGGCATCGAACAGCTTCATGTCCACGCGCATCTCGTCGCTGACGACGACGCCCTCTTCTTCCAGCCGCCGGCGCTGTTCGAGCAGCGCATATTGATTCGAGATGCGCCCCTGCGAATTGATCACGCGCCACCACGGCACCTTGCTGTCGTCGGGCAGCGCGTGCAGCGCAAAGCCGACATAGCGCGCCGAGCGCGGGTTGCCGCATTGTCGCGCCACGCCCCCGTAGCTCATCACCATGCCCTTCGGGATGCGCCGCACCACACGATACACATCTTCGAATTTCACGAGGCTGGTTTTAACGCAAAGTCGCAGGGATGCAAAGGACAAAGCCGGCGCAACCTGGCGCTAAATCAGTTTGAAATCCTCAGCGATGAGGCGCGCGGTGATCTTCGCGCCCATCATCACGCCCGGCACGCCGCCGCCGGGTTGGGTGCTGGCGCCCACCAGATACAGCCGCTCGATGTCTTCGCTCCGGTTGTGCGGGCGAAAGTACGCCGATTGCGTCAACACCGGCTCTGGCCCGAAGGCGTTGCCGGCGAAGCTGCTCAGGTCGTGCTCGAAGTAATGCGGCGTGATGCAACTCTTGTAGACCAGGCGGTCGCACAGCTCGGGAATGTAGCCCTGCGCGTCGAGGAAGCGCAGCGATGCATCCATCAGGCGCGGGCCTGCCTCGTTCCAGTCGATGGCCGCGCCGGCGCCGCTCCTGTTCGGCACAGGGATCAGCGTGTAGGCGGCGTGGTGGCCGGCCGGCGCAAGGCTGGGGTCGGTCAGCGTCGGCACATGCAGGTAGTGCGACATCTCACCTGTCAGCGCCTTACGCTCGAAGATGTCGGTCAGCAATTCCTCATAACGCGGGCTGAGGATGATGTTGTGGTGGCGCAGGTTCAGCGCCAGACCGTCGGCGCGAAAGCCGAAGTAGATCACCAGCAGCGACATGCTCTGCCGCGTGCGGCGGATGCGTCTGTCGGTGTTGAACAGGCGATCCGCCGGGTCGATCAACCTGAGGTAGGTGTTGGCGTAATCGCCATTCGACACGACGAGATCGGCCTCGATCACGTTGCCATCGGCCAGTTCCACGCCGCGCGCCACGCGCCGGCCATAGCGCGCCGGCCTGCCGCCCCTCTCGTCACTGACCACGATGCGCTTCACCTCGCTGTTGCAACGCAATGCGCCGCCCAGCGCCTCGAATTTTTGCAACAGGCCATGCACCAGCGCGCCGGTGCCGCCCATCACAAAATGCACGCCCCACGTCGTCTCGACGAAGTGGATCATGGCGTAGAGCGCTGGAACACGCAGCGGGTTGCCGCCGATCAGCAGCGGTTCGAACGAGAACACCCGGCGCAGCTTGTCGCTCGTGAAGTATTTGCTGGTGAATGAGAAGAGCGGGCGCACCGCATCCAGCCTGAACAGCGCCGGCGCCACTTTCAACAGCGCCGGCAGGTCTTTGAAGTAGGTGTAGCCGAGCTTCAAAAAGCCCTGCTCGAAGATGGCCTTTGCGTCGGCGTGGAAGCGTTCGTAGCCGGCGAGGTCTGCCGGCGCGAGCGCTGCGATCTGCTCGCGCGTGTGAGCCGGGTCGCCGTCGTAATCGAAATACGTGCCGTCCTCAAAATAAATCCGATAGAACGGCAGGATCGGCGCGAGCGTGACGTGCCGCGATGTGTTCGGCCCGCCACTGACGCCGCTGCTGACATGCGTCTCTGCGCCGAAAATCGACGCCGGGAAGTCTTCGTTGTTGAGGTGCGGCTGTCCGCGCTCCAGCGAGAACAACTCCTCGAGCAAGTGCGGCGCGGTGATCACCGTCGGCCCCATGTCGAACGTGAAGCCCTGCGCTCGGCGCACATAGGCGCGACCACCCGGCGCATCCAACTTTTCCAGAATGGTCGTGTCGAAGCCGAGACTTTGCAGCCGGATGCCGAGCGACAGCCCGCCAAACCCCGATCCGATGATGATCGCGCTGCGATTCGCCATGATCTACAGCATCATCTGTTTCACCCACACCACTTCTGGCAGATCCTTCAGCGCCTTGATGGTGTAATCTGGCACGGGGTTGTCCAGGTTTACAAACGACAGCGCGAGGTCGCCAGGCTTGGTGCGACCCAGGCGATACTCGGCGATGTTGACGTAGTTCGCGCCGAGGATGGTGCCGACGCGGCCAATCACGCCCGGCACATCACGCGAGGAGATCATCAGCGCCTGCCCGAACGGCACGGCGTCGATGCGGAAGCTGTCGATCTGCACGATGTGCGGCTCGGTGCTGTCGAACAGCGTGCCGGCGACCAGATGCTCTTCCTGATCGGTGCTGACGCGGCACGACACCAGGTTGGTGTAATCGCTGCTGGTCAGGTTCAGCGCCTGCGTCACGGTAATGCCGCGCTCGTTGGCGATGATCGGCGCATTGACAAAATTCACGCGGTCGCTGCCAAGCATGGGCGCGAGCAGCCCGCGCAGCAGCGCCACTGTCAGCGCCTTCACGTGCGGCGCAACATCGCTGCCGCGATATTCCACCTCCACGCGATTCAGCCGGCCGTCGAGCAGGCTCGCCTGCAGCTTGCCCATTTTTTCGGCCAGCGTGAGATAGGGTTTGACGATGTGCAGCGCGGCCGGGTCGATGGGCGGGAAGTTCACTGCGTTGCGCACATCGCGCTCGTGCAGCGCGTCGATCACCTGCTCGGCGATCTGGATCGACACATCGCGCTGCGCCTCGGCGGTGCTGGCGCCCAGATGCGGGGTGACCACGACATTGGACAGCTTGAAGAGCGGGTGATCCGCCGGCGGCGGCTCCTCCTCAAACACATCCAGCGCTGCGCCGCCCAGTTTGCCGCTGCTCAAAGCCTGATAGAGCGCGTCCGAATCGACCAGCGCGCCGCGCGCCACGTTGATCACGCGCGCGCCCGGCTTCATCTTTGCGATGGCCTCCGCATCCAGCAAACCGCGGCTGCCCTGCGTCAGCGATGAGTGCAGCGTGATGAAGTCGGCCTGCGCCAGCACCTCGTCCAGCGAGAGCAGCGCCACTTTGTTGGCGCGCGCCGATTCCTCGTTCACATACGGATCGAAGGCGACGATCTCCATGCCAAAGGCTTGCGCGCGCTTGGCGACCTGCGTGCCGATGCGGCCCAGGCCGATCACGCCCAGCACCTTGCCCTGCAATTGCACGCCCATGAACTTGCCGCGCGTCCACTCGCCCCGGCGCAGCGAGGCGTCGGCCAGCGGGATGTTGCGGGCGAGCGCGAGCATCATGGCGACGGTGTGCTCGCAGGTGGCGATGGTGTTGGCCTGCGGCGTGTTCATCACGATGATGCCGCGGCGAGTGGCGGCATCCACGTCGATGGTGTCGACGCCGATGCCGGCGCGCCCCACCACGCGCAGCTTCGCGCCATGCTCGATCACCTCGGCATCCACGCGTGTTTCGCTGCGCACGATCAGCGCGTCGAAGTCGGCAATCTTTGCGAGCAAATCGGCGCGCGGCATCTTCTTCACGACGTGCGCCGCAATCGTGGGGTCGGCGTTGAGCAGTTCGAGGCCGGCCGCAGATAAATCATCAGGGATGAGGACGTTGTACATTGCGGACGGCATTATAGGCGTGGCACACGCGCATCCACTCATTTATCGCACAGCAAGAGCGGGTAGACTGGCCGCATCATGAGCCGTGTGCGATTGTTCTCCACGCCGGCGATTGTCCTGCGCCGCGCCGACTATGGCGAAGCCGACCGCCTGCTGACGCTGCTCACGCCCGAGCGCGGCAAGCTGCGCGTGCTGGCCAAAGGCGCGCGCAAGATCACCTCGCGCAAGGCCGGCCATATCGAACTCTTCACCCAGACGCAGGTGCTGCTCGCCAGGGGCCGCGCCTTCGACATCGTCACACAGGCCGAATTGATCGAGCCGCATCGCGCATTGCGCGAGGACGTCTCACGCGGCGGGCAGGCGCATTATCTGTGCGAACTGGCCGAGCAGTTTGCGCCGGAGGACAACGACGCGGCGGCGCTCTACGATCTGCTGGCGAGCGGACTGGCCTGGCTTGGGCAGTCGAAGGATGCGCTGCTCACGGCGCGCTTCTTCGAGATGCGCCTGCTGTCGCTGGAGGGCTATCGCCCCGATCTGTTTCATTGCTCGCGCACTGGCGAGACGCTGGAGATCGACCGCGACCCGGCGGTGGAGCGCGCGGCGTTCTCGCCGCAGCAGGGCGGCACGCTGATGTCGTCGGCGGCGATGCTGGCGCGCGATGCGCTTTTCATCAACCGCAGCACATTGCTGCTGCTGCGCGCCCTGCAGACGCGCCCGTTCGAGGAGATCAACGCGCTGGCTGTCACGCGCGAGGTGCACGATCAACTGGAGCGCGCGATGCAGGCGTATGTGAGCTATGTGATCGAGCGCCGCCCGCGCTCGCCGGCGCTGATCCGGCAGATGGAGATGCGCTAAAATCATTGCGTCAAGCCCGCGTAGTTCAAACGGATAGAACAACGCCGTCCTGAATCGTTTGGGCGCCGGCGGGGAAACCCGCTGGATGAATGCAGTCAAATTCGGAGGAACCTGTCAGTGGCAATTCCGAGCCAAGTCAGTCGGCAACGACTGAAAGGTGTAGAGACTAGACGGCTGCCGCCTAAGGCGCATCTGCGCGATGGCGAAGGTATAGTCCAGGGAGTTGGGGAAACCCACGCAAACCCGAAGGCGTGTGTTGTGGGTTCGAGTCCTGCCGCGGGCGCAAAAAAGAATCGCCTGGAGCTATCCAGGCGATTCTTTTTTTAGAAGACTTCGCGCGCCTCGCGCGGCGGCTGCACAAACTCCGTGATTTCGCGCTCGGTGATCGCCGGCGAGAGCAGCGTGCTGATCATGGCCGCGTTGCCCAAAAGCGTCGCGTCGGGTTGCTCCGGCAAAATCGGCGGCGTGTTGTCGCTCTCCAAACCCGGCTTGCCCAGCGCGGTTTCGACCAACTGTGAGCGCAGCGCAACCTCGATCTCGCTGAGCAGTTGCGCCTCTTCGTCGCTTACGCGCTTGCCGCCGATCAGGCCGAGAAGCGCGCCTTCCCTGGACGCCTCTGCGACGAGTTGCCCCACACTCACCACCCAATTCCGGTAGCGTTGCGCGGCCACCAGCTTCAGTCGCGCATCCAGGATGTTCGACGCGGCGGCGCAGGCGGCCAGTGCGCGCTCGCGGTAGTTTGGCGTTTCGATCTCGTTGAAGATCGCCGGCGGGCTTTGCTTGATGCTGGCTGCGATGTCTTGAATCAGCGAAATCTCTGCTGAATCGGATGCGGTTTTGGCGATGACGTCGTATAGCGTGGCCTCTTCGCGCACGCTGCCCCATTGCCCGGATTGGCTTGCGGTGGCGACGGCCATGCCGGCCAGCAGCGGTGTTTGTCTCAGGGTTTCCCACTCTTCAGGGGCAAATGTGATCTCTCCAACCATGTCTGCACTCCTTTTGATTGCGATGTGCGTGACTGGATGATAGCTGCGCTCTGTTAACGGGGCATTGGTTTCGCGCAGGCGCGCTGGCTGGCTGTGCGATTCATGCAACGATCACGCGCAGGTTGGCGCTCTTTGCTTCGTCGATGAAGCCCGCCGGCGCGCCGGCGTCCGTGATCAGCGTATGCACCGCCGACAGCGGCGCAACAAAGGCTGCCGCCGCGCGCCCGATCTTGCTGTGGTCGGCCAGCAGCACCACTTCGCGCGCGATCTTCAGGATGGCGCGATCAGTCAATGTCTCCTGCAAGTCCACGTTGGTGAGGCCATGCTGCAAGTCCAGCGCGCTGATGCTCATGAACACCTTGTCGGCGCGCACCTCGCTCAGCGCCTGCTGGGTGATGTGGCCAATGAACGACATCTCGTTGCGGTTGAACACGCCGCCGAGTGACACGACCGATGCTTCCGGCGCGTCGGCCAGCACATTCAGCACCAGCAGTGAGTTGGTGATGACGTTCAGGCGTTTGCGGTTGCGCAGATGATGGGCGACTTCGAGGACGGTGCTGCCGCTGCTGAGGAAGATGGTCTCGCCGTCGCGCACCATTTCGGCCGCTGCCGCGCCGATGCGCGATTTGGCATCGGTTTGTTCGGCTATGCGAACCACCGCCGGCGAGATCGTGTTGCCATCCTGCGCGACCAGCGCGCCACCGTGAATGCGCTTCACTCTGCCGCGCTCTGCCAGCGCATCGAGGTCGCGCCGCGCCGTGGCCAGGCTGATGCCGAACTTGTCGCACAGCATCTGCACGCTCACCTGCTGGTTGCGCTCGACGTACTGAAGGATATGCTGTTGGCGCTCAAGGGTGGAGAGGGTCATTGTATGTAAACAATTCTTTGCAAAGAATCATGAAACGCTCAAGGATGCATCAAAACTACTTCATTCGCGCGTGTTTGTCAACAGCAAGACCTAAATTTGATGTTTTTTTGCGCGAAGTGATTGACTTTTCGAATCTGGTCGTTACAATCGCTTGTGAGCCGAATGACGACACCGCCGCGCCGATGTGAGACGCTGGCTGTTCCATCACTCGCGGTTCATCGACTTTCACATTCAATCTAGGAGAGAACGACCCATGACCAACCAGAAACTGACTCGTCGCACGTTTGTGAGAGGCTCGGCACTCGCCGGCGGCGCCGCATTGATGGCGGCCTGCGCGCCGGCTGCCACGCCAGCAGCCCCCGCAGCCACGACTGCACCGGCAGCCACAGAGGCCCCCGCTGCCACAGAGGCGCCTGCAGCAACTGAAGCCCCCGCTGCCACCGAGGCGCCTGCGGCCACCGAAGCGCCGGCAACCGGCAGCACGATGGAAATGCCCTTCCCGATGGATGATGCGGCCAAGAACCCGCTCAACATCGGCACGGATCCGATCGATGGTGTGTTCTTCTCCGGCGGCTTCGGCCATGCCTATATCGAGTATGCCGCCAAGCTCGTGGAAGCCGCCCACCCGGGCGTGAAGGTTGGCGTCAAGCCCTTGCAGAAGGTTGCCACCGAGTTGCGCCCGCGCGTTGTGGAAGGCAACCCGCCTGACGTGATCGACAACTCCGGCGCGGACGCCTTCAAGACCACCGACTTGGTCAATGACGGCCAACTGCAGGAATTGACAGAATTGTTCGGCGCTGCCTCGTTCGACACCCCCGGCAAGAAGTTTGCCGACACACTGTTCCCCGGCTCGCAGTTGCCCGGCGTGAACTTTGATGGCAAGCAGTTCGGCGTGAACGTGGCCTACACCGTCAGCGCGATCTGGTACAGCAAGCCCTGGCTGGAAAGCTCCGGCATCAAGATTCCGCCGACCTGGGCCGAGTTCCTCACCGTGCTGGAGGGCATCAAGAAGGAAGGCAAGATGGCCCCGTGGACGTATCAGGGCAAGTATCCCTACTACATGTGGGGCATCGTGCTGAACCAGCTGATGTGGAAGAGCGGCGGCAAGGATCAGATCATCGCCATCGACAACCTGGAGCCGAATGCGTGGAAGACGCCTGAGATCCTGCGCGCCGTGCAGGACATGTATGCGCTGTGGGACAAGGGCCTCATCCTCGAAGGCACCGCCGGCCTCACCCACACCGAATCGCAAGCGTTGTGGTTGCAGGGCAAGGCTGCCTTCATCCCCTGCGGCACCTGGCTGGAGAACGAGATGAAGGAGCAGACCCCGCCCGACTTCCAGATGACGGCGATGGGCGTGCCAGGCTATGCTGACGGCAAGGGCAACATCGACTCGATTGCCGCCGGCGGCGGTGAGCCATTCGTCGTGTTCGCCAAGGGCAAGAACGTCAAGGGTGGCATGGAGTTCCTGCGCGCGCAGGTCTCGCGCTCGGCGGCCAAGTACTTTGCCGAGAACGTCAGCTCGCTGATGCCGGTGAAGGAAGTGACGGGCTTGCAGGCCAGCGAAGGCGTCAAGAGCGCCATCGCCCTGGTCGAGAAGGCCGGCGACAACATCATCACCTGGAACATCGCCGACTGGTACTCCGACTTCAACAAGGAGATCGAACAGCGCACCGGCGAGTTGCTCACCGGCAAGATGAAGCCGGAAGAGTTCGTCGATGCCCTGCAGAAGAAGGCCGACGAGATCGCCGCCAACCCCGACATCCCGAAGTTCAAGCGCACCGCGTAGTGCGATGTAGAAACCCGGCAGGCTTCGAAGACCTGTCAGGTTTTGATTCAATCAGGGGCGTGCCAAGAATCCGCAGGGAAGATTGGCGCGCCCCTGTTCTTGTGTTCGCTTGCGCCCTGTGTCTTGTGCAGCCACAATGGGCGTGAGTAAAAGAAGGCAGAGCGTCCTGAACGGAGCGCCGAACTTGCGCAGATCAAAATCTACACAAGCCAGAGCGCAGTTGAAGGATGCGTGGAAGTGGTGTGAGTCGCATCCTTCAACTGCGTGCGGCAGTGTGATCTGCTCAGGTGCAGCGATCCCAAGCCGCACTGCGTTCAGGATGCGTTGACTGATGCTTTGACTTAGGAGGAATGCGCCAATGATGCATCATGGGAAGAACCGCTTTGTGTTCTCTTTCCTGTTGATCCCCGTCCTGCTGTATGTCGTCTTTGTGGTGATCCCGTACATCGGCGCATTCGCCATCTCGCTCACCCGCTGGACCGGCACCAGCACGCTGGACAAGATCCAATTTCGCGGCCTGCAAAACTTTCAACGCATTTTGACCGACGAGAAGTTCTGGAATGCGCTGAGCCACAACGTCATCATTCTGGTCGTCATGCCGGTGATCACGCTGGGCATCGCGCTGCTGTTCGCCGGCCTGTTCACGCAAGGCCTGAAGTGGTCGAAGTTCTTCCGCATCAGCTTCTTCTTCCCGCAGGTGATGTCGGTCGCGGTGGTCGCAATTTTGTGGAGCTTCATCTTCCACCCCACCTTCGGCATCCTCAACACCATCCTGCAGGCAGTGCTGGCGCCATTCGGCGTCCGCTGGCCGAACTTCCCGTGGCTGGGCGACACCAGCACCGTGCTGGGTGCGGTGATCGTCGTCGCCATCTGGCAGGCCGTCGGCTTCTACATGGTGCTGTTCATCGCCGGCATGCAGAACATCCCCGACGAATACTACGAGGCGGCGCGCATCGACGGCGCCAGCGGCTGGAGCGCCTTCTGGAAGATTACCATCCCGCTGCTGTGGGAGACGCTGCGCACGGCGATCATCTTCATCGCCATCGCCGCGATGGACATGTTCACCTACGTGGCGGTGCTGACCAACGGCACCGGCGGCCCCAGCCGCGCAGCCGATGTGCTGTCCACCTACATGTATGACCAGGCCTTCGGCGGTGGCAACAGCTCCAACCCGTTCGGCTACGGCACCGCCATTGGCGTGGTGCTGCTCTTGCTCACGCTCGTGCTTTCCATCATCAGCCTGCGCCTGACGCGCCGCGACACGCTGGAGTATTAACCCATGGCAACACAATCGGTCACTTCCCCCATGCAGACGGCTGCGCCGGCGAAGCCCTCGTCGGCCGGCGGCGTGATTCTGAAGATCGTAACCTACATCCTGCTTGGCATCTGGGCGGTCATCGTGATCTACCCGTTCATCTGGTCGATCGTTGCCGCGCTCAAGACCGACATGGAGATCTTTGCCAACCCGTGGGGGCTGCCGGCGATCCCGATGTGGGAGAACTTCGCGCGCGCGTGGACGAAGGCGCAGATCGGCGCGTATATCGGCAACACGTTCATCGTCGTCATCCCGGCGATCTTCCTCACGCTGCTGCTGTCGAGCATGGCGGCCTACGTCTTTGCGCGCTATGACTTCCGCAGCAAGAGCTTCCTGTTCTACATGTTCCTCGCCGGCCTGATGATTCCCATCTTCCTGGGGCTGGTGCCGCTGTACCTGGTGATGAAGTTCATCAAGGACATCACCGGCATCCCGCTGCTGAACACCTTCCACGGCTTGATCATCGTCTACGTCGCCTACTCGCTGTCGTGGACGATCTTCTTCATGACGGCGTTCTTCAAGACGCTGCCGAAGGAGATTGCCGAGGCGGCGACGATGGACGGCGCCGGCCACGCGCGCATCTTCTTCAGCGTGATGCTGCCGCTCGCCAAGTCGGGCCTGGTCAGCGCGGCCATCTTCAACTTCCTCGGCCAGTGGAACCAGTTCATCCTGCCCACGGTGCTGATGAGCAACGCCAACGTGGCCGAAGGTGAGACGCGCTATGTGGTGTCACAGGGCCTGTTCTATTTCCAGAACCAGCAGCGCTATCAGAGCGACTACAGCGGCCTGTTCGCCGCCATCGCCATCATCACCATCCCCACGCTGCTGGTTTACGTCTTGTTCCAGAACAGCATCGAGAAGGGCCTCACCGTCGGCGCGGTGAAAGGTTAGCGCCAGATTCGTCGGGCGATCGCTGGTCGCCTTTTCCAGAATGTTCGCAGGGGCGACTGCCGGTCGCCCCTACAATATTTTCCAAATGACCACTTTGACCCTCGACACCCTCACGCTGCCCGGCTCGCTCGTTGGCGACAATCCATTTCCCACCTTTCGCGAGCGCGACCGGCACATCCAGTTCAGCGCAGACGTGCCGGCGCGCTACCGCGAGTTGGCTGGCTGGAACACCGGCAGCCGCGTGCTGCCCTATCTCGTGCAGGATCGCTACGATCGCCGCAAGCGACCCACTTCGCTGCAAGTAGCCGTGCTGGAGAATGCCACCTTGAAGGCGACATTCCTGTTGCAGATGGGGGGCCGGCTGCTCTCACTCGTTCACAAGCCTGCCCAGCGTGAGTTGCTGTCATGCAATCCGGTCTTTCAGCCGGCCAACCTCGCCATTCGCAACGCGTGGTTCAGCGGCGGCATCGAGTGGAACGCCGGCCAATACGGCCACACCGTGTTCACCTGCGCGCCGGTCTTTGCTGCGCAAATTGCCTTCACCGATGGCTCACCCGGCCTGCGTGTCTACGAGTTCGAGCGCATGAAGAAGCTGTTCTGGCAGACCGATTTCTATTTGCCTGCAGACAGCGCGCAACTGATCGCGTATACGCGGGTGGTGAATCCATATGACACGGAAGCCTCGATGTACTGGTGGACGAACATCGCAGTGCCGGAGCGCGAGGATGTGCGCGTGATCGCGCCGGCGACGCAATCGCTATATCACGATCCGAAGTCACACGGCTTTGGCCTGAACGAGTTGCCGGCGCTGCCCACGCTCAATGGCGGCGACGGCACCTACTCGACCAACTCGCCCTTTGCCAACGAGTTCTTCATGCAGTGTGAAGCGGCCGAGATGCCGTTCATCACCGCGCTGGACAAAGACGGCAGCGGCCTGTTCGAAGCCAGCACGCCGCGCCTGAACGTGCGCAAGCTGTTCTGCTGGGGCATGAGCCAGGGTGGCCGGCATTGGCAGGACTACCTCGCGCAGCCGGGTGTGCAATACATCGAGATCCAGTGCGGTCTCGCGCCGACGCAGGTTCACGGCAGCGCCATGCCGGCGAACACCGCATGGGACTGGACTGAGGCGTTTGGCTTGCTCGAAGTCGATCCACAGCAGGCGCACGGCGCGTGGGCTGGCGCGGTGCGGGCGGCCGGCGCCGGCATTCAACAGCAGCTTTCTGCGGCGCGCCTGCGCGAGATTGAAACGCAGTGCCGCGCGCTGGCCGATGAGGCAACTGCGAAGGCGCTGCAAGCCGGCGCGGGCTGGGGCGCGCTGGAAGCGCAACGTCGCGTGATGATGGGCGAATGCGCCGCGCCGGCCGCCTTCACATTCCCCGATGAAACGCTGCATGGCGAGCCGGCGCGCTGGTTGCACTTGCTCCAGCATGGCGAGCTGCCGGCGCCCGATCCCGATCAGCCCATCGGCGCGTACATGGTGCAGGACGAATGGCGCGATGCATTGCAGAATGCGGTGAAGCAAGCGCCAAACTGGTTTGCCTGGCTGCAATGGGGCGTGTGGCAGTTCGAACATTTTGACGAAGCCGGCGCGACCCATGCCTGGCAGCAATCCATTGCCCAGCGCGCCAACGCGTGGGCGCACCGCAACCTGGCCAGGTTGAGCGAGCGGCGCAACCAGTTCGAGGCCGCCGAGCGGCACTACATGCAGGCGTGGGCGCTGGCGAATGGGTTGAGCGCGGAAGATCGCGGCGCGCTGGCCGGCGAATTGTTGCGCCTGCTGATCGAGACGAAGCAATTCCAACCGGCTGCGGCTTTCTTCGAAGGGTTGCCGGCGGACGTGCAGCAGCACGAGCGCGTGCAACTTGCCTATGCCGAAGTGGCGCTGGCATTCGGCAAACTTGATGTGGTCGAAGCGCTCTTGCAGCGTGAGTTTGCCAACATCCGCGAGGGTGAAGTGAGCCTGACCGATCTATGGTTTCGGATGTGGGCGCAGCGCGATGGCGTCAGTGTGCAGGAAGCGCGCCGACGGCATCCTGCGCCCAAGCGAATCGACTTTCGCGGCATGGAAGCGTGATGATCACAGGCCGGCATCCCTGACGATGCCGGCCTGTGATGGCTTGCATCAACTGGCGCGCCACAGATAGCGGCTCATGGTCGCGCCCGCATCTCGGAAGCCAATGCGGCGATAGACTGGCGCGCCGAGTTCGGTGGCGAACAACACGCCATGCCGATAGCCCATCTGCCGCGCTTCGTTGTAGGCGATGAGCGTGATGGCTGCGCCGATGCCTTTGCCGCGCGCTTCTGGGACTGTGGCCACGCCAAACACAGCGGCAACGCCGGCGCCGTTGAACAGCATATTGCTGGCGACCGGCTTGCCGTTGAGCCGGCCCACATAGCAGCGCCACGGTGCGCGCTCGATCCCAAACGCCAGTGTCGCATCGACCCACGCCTGCCCTGCCCATTCCGGCACCCCGAAACCGGCGACGAAAGCTGCCTTGAAGTCGAGCAGGCCGCGTTCATCAGTGACGCGCTCCTGACTGTAACCAGCCGGTGTCTTGTCCATCAGGTCATACTTCAAACTTGCCAGATCGGCTGCCATGCCCGGGGCATTCACTTCCCATGCGGCAAAGCCATGCCTCAGCAGGCGTGCGCCCATATCCGCCGGCGTCGCCTGCGGATCGAGCCACCAGAAGAAGAAAGGCGCGTTGCGCGCCTTGAACCAAGTTACGGTTTCGTCGATGACTGCATCGGGTTCATCGTCCGCAATGCGGCTTTGCCAGACGCCCTTGAACATCGGGTTGAGTGGGAAAGCGCAATGCCGCGCAAGCGCCGATCGCGCTTCCATCTCCGCTTCAGGCAAATGGCCCATCGCGTGAAACAGGTCAAATAGGTTGGCGGCAAAGGCGAAGTTCAAGGCTGCTTCGGTTGGATTGTCAAGCGGCGGGCGCGTTTCGAAAGGGGTGGCCGGCTGCCAATCTGCGCGATCCATCGCAGCCGGCTTCGTCAGACGCGCAAATTCATTGCGGATGATGTCTGGCTGATCGTTTGTATTCATGGTCTCCTGCTCAATCACCGCCGGCGCATTTGCAAGGAATTTGCCACCATCCAATGCTCAGAATACAGCCTAAAGATTGCTCACTCGCCTTTGTCCGGTGGCGTCACCCACTTCAGCTTGATCGCCATTAACACCGCTTCGGTGCGATTGTCGGCGCGCATCTTTGAGAGGATGTTGGTGATGTGAAATTTCACCGTCGGCAGGGCGAGAAAGAGTTGCTTGGCGATCTCCTGATTGCTCATGCCCTTCGCCATCAGCCACAGCACCTCATGCTCGCGCTCCGTCAGCGTGACGCTCGCCGGCTTCGCCTGCGCAGAGGCGATCAACGCCTCGGTCGCCTCGCGCGCCAGCACCGCGCGGCCGGCAGCCGCAGCGCGAATGGCATCGATCACTTCGTCGTCGTTGGCCGTCTTCATCAGGTAGCCGATGGCGCCGGCTTGCAGCGCGCTCTGCACCTTGTCGGGATCGATGTAACTAGTCAGCACCAGCACCTGCACCAGCGGATTGTTGGCGCGAATGGCTTGCGTCGCCTTCACGCCGTCGGTGCTCCCCATCGCCAGATCCATGATGATGACATCGGGTGACAGCGATTGCACAAACTCGATGGCTTTGTCGCCATTGTCACATTCGCCGACGCATTCAATGTCCTGCGTCATGCTGATCATGTACTTCAGCCCGCGCCGGATGCTGGGATGATCGTCAACGATCAGCACGCGGATTTTCTTCTTGGCGGGGTTAAGTGTCATGCTGCTCCGTGTCGTCAATCACGCCGGTTTCAGGCTGCCATACCACCGTGATCTCGACGCCCTTGCCGGCGGCGCTCTGGATGTCGATGCTTGCCCCCATGCTGTCGGCGCGCTTGCGCATGTTGTCGAGGCCAAAGTGGCCCGGCTTGTTGTGCAAGTCGCCCGCGCCATCATCTGCAATGCGCAGCAGGCAGCGGTCGGGGGCAGGGCAGTTCAACTCCACTTGCACGCTGGCGGCCTGGCTGTGCTTGACCACGTTGTTCAACGCTTCCTGCGCAATGCGGTAGAAGCCAGCGCGCACATCCGCCGGCGGTTCCGCGGAAGTCTGCAACTGCACATCGAATTTCGCCGGCATCGCCGCCACCGCAGCGTCCACTGCCGATTGGATCAACTCGCGCAGCGGCAGGCGCTGCAGCGCTTCGGGCTGCAGTTCATACAACATCATGCGCATCTCGCTCATTGCGCGGCGGTTCAGTTTTTGCAATTCCTGCAGTTGCTCACGCGCCTGCACTGGCTCGCGGTCGATGGTCTTGTTCAGCGTGCCAGCGATCACCGTCGAGGCAAACAGCGATTGCGACACGCCATCGTGCAAGTCGCGCGCGATACGGCTGCGTTCGGCAAACACAGCTGCGTCGCGCGCCTGCGCGCTCAGCCGCGCATTTTCCATCGCCAGCGCAGCCTGATAGCCCACTGCCATCAACAAGCGTTGGCGCTCCGGCGTGAAGAAGTCAGGCTTGTTGTGATCGACGCGCAGCACAGCCACAACGCGATTCTGCATGATGAGCGGCGCAGCCATCCACGAACGGCCTTCCTGGTACAGTTGATCGGTGCGACCCTCATTCGTCAGTTGAAAGACCAGCCATGCCAGCAGGCCGCGCGGTCCGCGATTGACCACGACTGGCTGCTGCGTGGCCTCAATCTCTTCGTAGGTGCGCTGGTCGGCGCGCGCCAACCGCATGCCGATGGGATTTTGCAGCGATGTTTCCTGGAATGCGGTGCTGATGCGATAGTTCAGCAGCGCGATGTGATCCTCGCGCCGGCCCCAGATCGACGCGGTGCGATAGTCGATGGCCTGCTCCAGCGCTGTCAACATGGCCGATTGCAGGTGCTGCTCATCCGTGCCGGCGGTCATCTGGCGCGACACCTCGGCCATCGTGTCCAGTTCCAGCGTGCGGTCTTTCACGTTATCTTCCAGCAGGATGTTCTTCACGCGCAACGAGCCGATATGCTGAAAAAGTGAATCGACCATGTGGCGCAACTCCACGCTCATGTTGCGGGTGTTGGTGTCGGTCTCGGCCAGGGGGATGGGCGTTTCCATCTCTTCCTTTGCAATGCGATGCGCGGCGTGCGCGATGCGCGATTGCGCGTGCAACAGCCGGCGCCCCAGAAACGTCAGCCCGATCAACGGAATCGCGAGCGTGAGCAGCGCAAAGATGAGCGCCTGCGCCGCTGCAGCCGGCGTGTCGATGGCCCAGCCAGCCAGCCAGCGCAGCGCCAGCAACCACAGCAGCACCAGCAGCGCACCCATGATGCTGCCGACGATGATGAATTGCTGCCGAAGCGGCAACTGTGCGAAGCGTTTGCGCATGACCCTCAAGAAAGCGCGCCGGCCTCAGGCGCGGCGTTGCGGGTTGGCCGCGCCCTTGTCGGCTGCGCGCGATTGCATGTTTTGCATTGCGCCATCCACGATGCGCCCTGCGGCGTGCCGGCCGCCGACGCCAAATGCGATGGCGGCTGCGATTGCGACCGCAAGCATGATCGCGCCAAAGCCGATCGTGATGATCTGCGCCGGCAATCCCATCTGCATCAGCGCGAGCGGCACGGTGAAGAACAAAATGACTGCGCGCGTGACTGCGGCCAGCATGCGCGCGTTGTCCAGGCTGCTGCCGCGCACCGCATTGGCAGCGAGATTTGAAACCCACAGGCCGGCTGCCAGCACGAACAGGCCGGCGATGATCTGCGCGCTTGCCACCCCAAAGGCGGCGATGGCATCGGTGAGCAGCCGGAAGCCCAGCACATCACTGGCCTGCACCAGCGCCATCAACACGATGGCCGCCAGCACCAGCGAGCCGGCAATTTCCGAAGCGGTGCGCCCGCCAATCGACCCCGACGCAAAGCCCAGTTTTTCCGGCAGTTTGTCTGCGCCGGCGCTCGCAAGCAGACGCGCGATGATGTCGGCCACCACGCGCCCCAGCACGATGGCGATCACCAGGATGATGGCCGCGCCGAACAGGCGCGGGATCAATGCGGTGATGGTGTCGATCATGTTGGTCACCGGCTGCGAGATCGATTCGAGGCCGAGCGGTTGCAGCGCGGCGGCGACGATGGGCAGCATGATCAGCACGAAGACGATCAGGCCGATGATGCCGGCCAGCCCGCCCTTGCCCAACGCGCCGGCCATGTTCAGCCTGGCGGCCAGTTTCTCGGAGCCGGCGGCGGTGAGCAGACCCGTGATGACCTGGCGAATCACGTTTGCCACCAGATAGCCGATGGCGAACACCGCGACTGCGCCGATGAGACGCGGGATGAACGCGAACATCTGGCCCATCATCGCGTTCACCGGCTCCAGCAGCGCGGTGAGGCCGAGCGTGCCGAGCAGCATGGGCAGCGCAAACAGCCACACGATCCAATAGCCGAGGCTGGCAAAGGTGGCGCTCAGCCCTTCGGTCTTCAGCCGGCGGTCCAGCTCGATGCGCTGGGTGAGCTTGGTCAGCGCAGCCTTGACGACCTTGGCAATGATCCACGCTCCAGCTACGATGGCGGCGGCGGCAAGCAGTCGTGGGAGAACCTGGCCGATTCCACTCAGCAGGGAATTCAACAGGGATTGAATAGCTTCCATGAATTACCTCTTGGGTTGGTTGTTTGGAAATCTCGCCAGTGACCTTAACACGAATTGGGCTGAGATCAAATCGGTCTCGAATGGCTGTACACAAGCAAAGCATCTTTTCGGGCTGGGTGTTGAAAGTAAATTTCACCCTGCAACGAAAAGATGCTTTGAAGTGAGTCCTTCCCTCCCCGGGAAAAGATCAGCCATATGCCAAGACAAAACAATCAGGAGTTGCGGAGGCAATATCCTGATTGTTTTGTCTTGGTGCGATGTGCTGCGATGAGGCTGCGGTGGGCAGTGATGTGGCGCTCAGTATGCCTATTCTGCTGCCCATTCACAACATCCCGTAGATGGGGATCGACCTATACCAAAGTTTTGCTTATGCGCGGTCGCCGGCGCCGCCCAGAATTTGTTTGAGTCGCTGGGCAACAATATTCGCCTCCTCGTCGCTCAGTGTCATGGCATTGAGGTAGATGCCGTCTTTGCCGGCCTCCGCCACAGCGATGCGCGGCTCGCCATCCCATAGTTGTCTGACCACCTCGTCGCGGGTAACGCCGGCGACTGATGGATCGATGGTGAATGCACAGCGCGGCAAGGGCTGGCCGGCTTCATTGGGAAATGCGCGCTGCGCATGGACGCCGGCGATCTCGTTCAGCATCTCGCTCCAGCTAGCCACCACGCGCTCGTCACGCTCGCGACGCTCCTCATGATCGAGCGTGACGTAGCGCTTGACGGCAGCGAGCAGGCCGGCCATCTCCTCCTTGCTCACCTTCATCGGCCGGCCAATGCCCTGGTTTGGGCTGCTCAGCGGCCGCATCGCCTCGATCATCCTGCGCTTGCCGACGACCAGGCCGCTGGCCTGCGGTCCGCGCAGATCCTTGCCTCCGCTGAAGATGGCGCACGCTGCGCCCTGCTCGGTGAATCGCCACAGATTTTCCAGCGGCGGCAATTGCGCCGCGCCGTCCACGATTACCGGCACATTGTGTGCGCTGCAGACCTCAATCACTTTTTCTAGAGGAAGATCACCATGCCCCGACATCCCGCCTTGAAACCAGATGAACGCGGCGGTGTGCTCGTTGATGGCCGCTTCGAGTTCGGCTGGATCAGTGCGCTCGTCCGTGCCGATCTCGATCACGGTTGCGCCGGTTTGTCGCACGGCGAAGTCGTAGCCATTGCGATGTGAGGTGAACATGACGACTTCGCGCTTGTCAAGCTTCTCAGCGCGCGGCAACAGATGTGCCAGCTCGCGTTTGCCGCCGGTCATGCACGCGGCGATGGCCAGCACGATGCCGGCGGCCGCGCCGGTGCTGACCATCGCCGCCTCGTTGCCGGTCAACTCGGCCAGCTTCGCGCCCACGCGCGTATGCATCTCCTCGATGTCGACGTGATGGCGCGCGGCATCCTGCATGGCTGCGATCACCTCTGGCGGCATGAGGCTGCCGCCGAGTTTCGTCAGGGTCGCGCTTGCGTTGATGACGGGCCGGATGCCCAGATCGTCGTGAATGCTCATGATGTTTTTGCGCTGTAGGGAGTGCTTATTTCTGCAATGCAGGATTGACCCAGTATGCCGGCGGCGCCTGCGTCCATTCCGGCGCGGCCAGCCCGCCTGGGTCGAAGACAATTTCGCCATTGCGCACCGTAAGCTGACACTCGAACTTCTTGTCGCCGTCCATGCGCGCCTTGCCGCAGTCGATATAGCTGAACTGCCCGTCGCGGATGTCGAACACAGCCACGTCGGCGCACGCGCCGGCGCTGAGATGCCCAAGCTCGGCGTGGCCGATCTCGACCGCCGGGTTGATCGTGGACATGCGGATCACATCGGCCAGCGGCACGCCCATGCACAGCACCTTGCTCATCGTCGTCTGCATGTCGATCACCACGCCATGCACGTTGCCGGTGTGCAGGTCGGTGCTGATCGAATCCGGCCAGAAGCCGTCCTTGATCGCGCGCGCGCCATTGCGGAACCAGAAGCTGCCGGCGCCATGCCCCAGATCGAAGATCACGCCGCGTTTGCGCGCTTCGAACATGAATGGATTGACCTTGCCGGCGTCGTTGATGATGGGAAATTGCTGTGCAAAGACGTGGGTGTGGATGTCGCCCGGGCGCGCCTTCTGCAGGATCAGCTCCTCGTAGCTGCGCTCGGGGTAGCGCGGCCAGAAGTCATACATCACGTGTTTCTTGCACAGCGCGGCGGCCTTGATCGATTGGTCAACGGCAGCCCAGGTGGGATGCGCGTCGTCGTAGGGCAGATGCGTCCAGTAGTGGGCAGTCTTGATGCCGACGCAGACATCGGAATATGCCTCGACCGCCGCGGCGGCGAGCTCGACGTCGAACGTGCGGGGGTCCTGCTCCCATTCGCCCAGCATGCCGCCGCTGGTGATGTTGATATAGGCGAAGATGCGCGTCTTGGCGCGGTCGATCACGGTGAGTTTGAAGTGGCGGATATGCTTTGCGCCGGCGGTGCCGGTGTCTACTGTCGTCGTCACGCCGCTCTTCAGCGTGTGCGCGTCGGCCACCACGCTCAGCCCCTCACTGCCCACTTCGGGCGCGCGGGTGTGATAGGCGTGCATGTGAATGTCGAGGATGCCGGGGGTGACGAGATAGCGCGACACATCGACGACTTTCGCGGCCAGCGCCGGGTTGATGTCGGCCTCGACTGCGGCAATGGTGTTGCCCTTCACGGCGACGTCTCGCCGGCCATCGATATTGTTCTTTGGGTCGATGACACGCCCACCTTTCAGCAGCAGATCGTAGATTGGAGTTGCAGGTTGAGTAGTCACAGGGTCAGTATAGATGCGGGATACAAACGTGCGCAGCACATTCTCGCGGCGTCAGCGCACCCAAGCATTTTTCGCCGCTTGCGCTACAACTCCCCGCATGTATTTCGATCTCCTCATCAAGGGTGGGACGATGATCGACCCATCGCAAGGCATCCACGCGCAGCGCGACATCGCCATCCTGCGCGATCGCATCGCAGCGCTCGATCGTGACATTCCGGCGACCTCCGCGGCGCGAGTGATCGACGCCGGCGGCCAGCTCATCACGCCCGGTCTGGTTGACCTGCACACGCACGTCTACTATGGCAGCACGTTCTGGGGCGTGCAGGCCGACCCCATCGCCGCGCGCAGCGGCGTGACCACATGGCTGGATGTCGGCTCATCCGGCGCCTTCAACTTCCCGGGCTTCCGCGAGTATGTGGCAAGGCCGGCGCGCGCGCATATCTACGCTCTGCTCAACATCTCGTCGATTGGCTTGACAGCGATGACGTGGGAGTTGCAAAACCTGAACCACTGCGACGTGGACATGTGCTGCAAGCTGATCGATCTGAACCGCGACCTCGTGTTGGGCGTGAAGGCGCGCATCGACGCCAACACCGTCGGCGCAAACGGCATCGAACCACTCCGGCGTGCGCGGCTGGCGGCAGAGCGCGCGCGCCTGCCGATGATGGTGCATATCGGCATCGGGCCGCCGGCGATCCAGGATGTGCTGCGCGAGATGCGCGCCGGCGACATCCTCACGCACTGCTTCACCGGCCATACCATGCGGCTGATCGACAGCACAGGCAGGTTGCTCGATGCCGCGAGAGAGGCGTGGAATCGCGGCATCATCATGGACATCGGCCACGGGGCCGGCTCATTTTCGTTTGAAACAGCCGAGGCGATGCTGGCTAACGGCCTTATGCCGGATGTGATCTCGTCCGATATTCACCAACTGAGCGTGCACGGACCGCTGTTCGACCTGCCGACGTGCATGAGCAAGTTCCTGGCGCTGGGCATGCCGCTGAACGATGTGATTCGCGCGACGACAGAGCGGCCGGCGCAGGTGATGGGATTGCAGGGGCAGGCTGGCACGCTGAAAGCCGGTGCAAATGCCGACCTGGCGCTGTGGAACCTTTGCGAGGGCGATTACACGTTCTACGACGTGTTCATGCATGCGCGCAAAGGCCGGCAGATGCTGTGCAACACGTTGACGATCATCGCCGGCCAGCCGCTGCCGCGCGCGAGCGACCCGCCGGCGATGCCCTGGATCGAGTTGAGCGCCGACCAGCGCGCCTTGATCAAGCGCCAGCACACGCCGCGTCACATGTGCTGCTGATGCATTTCAGCGCGCCAGCGCAACGGCTTCGCGCAAATCCAATCAAATGGCCTGTGCCAGTTGCCTCATCCGCTTCGCAGTGGCGAGCAGGTTCGCGTTGTCGCCGGTGAAGGCGTTGTAGCCGAGGTGATCGAGGCCGATGTGCAGGTGGCACGCAGTGAGGCGCTCAGTCATGTTGGCCGGCATGTCGCCAGCCTCGCGCCAGCACCGCTCAAGTTCGGCGCGCAACAGCGACACGTCCATCTCTGGAAACCAGGGCGACCAGAATTCAAACCATGCCAGATCGTAGAGAGGATCGCCGTAGATCGAGCAGCCCCAATCGAAGATGCCATTGATGCGATCGCCGGCGACCAGCACGTTGCGGTTGATCCAATCGCAGTGCACAAGACAGCGCGGCACGTCGTCGCGCGCGATGCGTTGCAGCAGGCCGTGACCCCATGCGAACGTCGCTTTGCCCTCTGGTGATGCTTCCAGCAATTTCAGCCAGCCGTGCGTGCGCTTGATCGGCGCATCGGCGGCAGCCATCAGCAGATATTCACGCCAACCCACGTCGAGCGCGTTGCCGTCGCTGCCCCATCCGCCCAGGCCTGTGGTCGAGGCGATGTCGGCATGGCGCATCGCCTCCAGCGCAGTCGCCACCGCCGGCACGAGTGCGCGCCATTGCGCCGCATTCACACGCTCCAGCGGCATGCCATGCACGCGTTGCGAGATGGCGTAGCAGCCATCGAACGCCTCGCCGATCTCCACCACCTGCGGGATGGGCAGGGCGGCAGTGGCAAAAGCGCCGGCGCGCTGATCCTTGTGAAAATCATCGGCGTGCGGGTTGAAGCGAATGACAAATTCCTGCTCGCCCAGCCGGAAGCCGAAGCACTGCGACCACGCGCCGGCGCCGACATGCGTCACTTCGGTGCAAGCCGCCTCGAAATGCGCATCGAGAAAGGCAACAACCTGATCAAGAGTTGGACTCATTTGTTACACACACTCCAGCTTTTCGTGCGGCAAGGCCGGCAGCACGACGCGGATGGGGTCGCCCGGTCGCACCTCACCGCCTGCCAGCACGACGCTCATCACGCCGGCTTTGCGGATGAGATTGCCTTCGGCGTCGCGCCCAAGCACTGCCTGCATCAGGCCGGGCAGCAGGTCGTCCAGTTGCGAGCAAGGGTTGCGCAGGCCGGTGATCTGCACGATGGCGGAATCGCCGATGTGCAACTCGGTGTGGCGCGGCAACGCGAGCAGGTCGATGTTGCGCGTGGTGATGTTTTCGCCCATGCTGCCGGCGCTCACCTGAAAGCCGGCGTCCGCCAGCGCTTCGAACAACTCGGCGTGGATCAGATGCACCTGCCGCAGATTAGGCTGCGTGGGATCTTTCGCCACGCGCGAGCGATGCTGCACGGTGCGGCCCAGATGCGCATCACCTTCCACACCGAGGCCGGCGAGCAGCCGGATGCTGGGTGCGGTGGGTTTGCTGAAGGAATGTTCAGGGTCGCAGCTTACTGCCTCAACAAAGGCATGGGTGGCAAGGAAATCTGGCATGTCACTAGCGTCCATCGAAGAAAATGGGGTTGGCGAGCGCGAGCAGCTTGCCGTCCTGGCGAATCTCTGCGCTGCACCACGCCGCGTCGATGTTGCCGAGCGGCAATTCATGTTCGCCGGCCTCGGCAATGGGGCGCTCATGCACTGCGCGGCCGTTGACCACCCAGCGCAGCACCGCGCTTTTCGCCTCGCGCCACGCTGCGCGGATGTGCGCCGGCTTCGCAGTCAAGCTGTCGCCCATCATCGCCAATTGCCCGTCTGCCTGTTGTGCCGTGACCTCCAAATGCGGTCCGCTGCTGAGGAAAATGTGGCCGGCGCGCAGGCCCTCAAACAGACCCGCCGGCGTGCCGTGCGGTGCATGGATCACGCTGAAGCCAAATGGTTCGCGGGTGTTCGGCTGCCCGTGAATGTCGGTGCCGGCGGTGGCGACCAGCCGGCAGCCCTCGTTCAGCCAGCGGTAATACTGCGCCAGGCCGAGTTCGTTGTAGCTTTCATTTGCCCACCCGCCACCGTTCCACACTTCCACCAGCCTGGCGTTGCCGGGCTGCATGTCGTTGTAATCCCAGTGGCAGCCGGTGCAGATCGGGTCGCCGATGGCGTGCGGGTGCGCAATGATGTAGACGCCGCCAGCGGCGATCACCTCGCCCGCGATGTCGCGCATGGTGCGGTTTTCGCCGATGCGCCAATCGACCCAGCGATCGACGTTCAGCGCCAGCGCGTGGCCGTAATACGTTGTCAGCTCCATGCCGCCAAGCGCGATGAGCCTGCCCTGCGCTGCGCGCTGCAACCCATTCAACCCTGCGGTGGTGTTGTGATCGGACAGCGTGACGAAATCGAGCCCGCTTGATTCTGCCCATGCGACCAGCGCCTCAGCTTCCCAATGCCCATCGGAGTGAAAGGTGTGCGCGTGCAGGTCGCCGCGCAGCCAGCCGGACTTCGACTGGCTCGAAAGCCGGCTCGCGTTTTGCGCCGGCTGCGCGACTGAAGGACCCGAAGGATCGGCTGGGGTGGCATCGGTGATGACATCGAGTTGGTAGGGGCAGTCGTCGCTGACGCGATGGGTGTTGATGACGACGTGCCACACGCCGGCAGGGATCGCGCCGGCGATGAAGCCGTGCGTGGCGCTATCGGCGTTGATCGCGATGTCGTGGATGCGCCATTCGCCTTCACTGTGACCGGAGCGATGGCACTCGCCGCGAAAGCCGGCGGGGTCGAACAGCGTGACAGTGAGCATATTGCCGAGATCCGCCGGCCCGCGCGCATAGCGCAGGCAAACGCGCACGGATTGCGCGCCTTCGCTCGCCGTAAACTCGTGTGTGATGTGGCGCTTTTCGTCGCCGGCGGTCAAGAGCCCTTCATTGCGTTGCATCGTGGTTGATCCTTTCGACTGGCATGCCCATGAATTCAGCATGCCGTCGCGCAGCGTCGTCAAGCGCGCGCATGGCGCGTTTGCCCAATGGCGAAAATAGCACCGGTGTAATGGTCAATCTGCCCTTCGCCATTTTACGGCTCCAGGCGCCAATGATTTGTCCATCTGCCACAACCGTCGGCAGAAAGATGCCATTGCTGTGGATGACGCGTGGGTTGTGGATGGATTGCAGTTGAAAATGGCGATCGGTGTAGCCGAGCAGGTATTCATCGAAGCCGGCGAGTAGATGCACGTCTGGCGAGGCGATCTCGGCCGGCGCATTCGCCGCATGAAACCAGACAATCTGCCCATCGCTGCGCTCGCATTGCAAGTGCGCCTTTGCGCAGTCGAGTGCGGCTCGCACATCGCCGGCAGTGAGGCCGGCCCACCACGCAAAATCCCGCGCGGTTGCCGGCCCGTGGCTGCGAAAATAGCGCAGCGCAAGCTCGGCCAGGGCTTCATCACGCGCAAGTGATTTCGATGCCGGCAGCCACTCATCCAGCAGCACGAAGGTGTCTTGCTTGCCGCGCCACGGTGCAAAGCAAATCAAGCCGCGCCATGCCGCATGGCCGAGAATGTGATAACCACGCTGGCCGGCGGTGGAAATGCCTTGCGCATCGAGCGCAGCGAAGACCTCTTTGCGCGTGCGTTGTGCACCGCACAGTATCTTTTCCAGCGCATGCAGCGTTTCAGTGTAGGCAACCTCATCCAGCGCAAAGCGGCGCACGTCGCTCCTGGCTTTCTGCGCGATCAGGCGCGGGCCAACGAGTTGTGTGATCCAGCGCACATCCGGCGCGGCGATGAGTTGCAGCGTGCCGCGCATGGCCCATGTGCGGACGATGCGCCTGTCTGCGATGGCCTGTTCGACGCCGGCGACGCTGGCGCTCTTGCAACGCGCGCCGGCGGCCCACTTCGACTGTGGGTAATCTTGCGCCTGCATCGCGCCAAACCACGCGACGGCTTCATGCGGCGCGTTGAATCGAGTTGCGCCAGTCAGGCCGTGGCTGTGCAGCCGGCGGGCTAGCAACGCCTTGGAATTCATCGCGTCCATGGGGGTGTCTGTAGTGCTGCACCCTTCGCAATCACACGCGTTCGTAGGCGGCGATCAAGTCGTCGAGCAACTGGTTGTGTGCATCGTCGATCTGTCGCCGGCGCGTGTCGGCCATGAACCATGCGATGCTACGGCGCACGCCTTCGCTCCATGGCACGCCGCACAAGAATTCCGGCACGAATCGCTTGATCTTGCTGTTGTCGAACACCGCGCTGTGAATCTTGTCGCCCAGCAGCGTGCCTTCCATCTCCGGTCGTTTTGCCACCAGCCAGTCCGACGCGATATGCACGATATTCGGCTCAACGCCCAGTGCGTGCGCGGTCTCAGTATGTATCTGATCCCACGTCAGCACCTCGTCGCTGGTGATGTGAAAGGCGTGGCCGGCGAGTTGCTCGCGCCCCAGGATGCCAACCAGCCCCTTCGCAAAATCGCCGTTCCATGTCACCGTCCACAGCGATGTGCCATCGCCGGGCACGATCACCTTCTTGCCGCGCTGGATGCGGTCGATCATCGTCCATGGCTTCTGCCAATTTCCCAAGATCAGCGGGATCTGCGATGGGCCATAGGTGAGTGAGGGACGAATGATCGTAGCGGGAAAGCCCTGCTCGCGAAAGGCGCGCAGCAGGCGGTCTTCGCACGCGATCTTGTCGCGGCTGTATTGCCAGTGCGGGTTTGCCAGCGGCGTATCCTCGGTGATGCGGTAGTGTGATGGCGGCTTTTGATAGGCGCTGGCGGAGCTGATGAAGACAAATTGCCTCGTCGCGCCGGCGAAGATCTCGATGTCCTGTTCGATGTGATCGGGCGTGAAAGCGACCCAATCGACCACTGCGTCGAAGCGTTGGCCGGCCAGCAACTTGCGCACACCGGCAGGATCGCGGCGAATATCGCCAGTGATCTGGGTTGCGCCGGCCGGCACATCGAAATTGTGCGATTGGCCGCGATTGAGCACGTGGAGATCGACGCCACGCTGCACGGCGAGTTCAGAGCAAGCGGAACTGATGATGCCGGTGCCGCCGATAAAAAGCACTTTCATCGTGTTGAACCTCTGGATTGCGTTGGATGTGGGGATCTTATAAACGAGCCGGCGGGAAAAAGGAAACCGGACAAGCAGAGGGGGATAGCTGCTTGTCCGATTACCTGCTTATTCAGCGTGCAAAAAATAGCAATGTTTGTTGGTCGTGTCAAGCCCTTTTTCGAAATTACTTGCGAATTGTCGGTTTCACCGTATCCTTTTCGTTGCACTGCGTCCTCGCTCATCCATCTCGTCAGGCAGTGAAACACATGCTATTTGCTTCAGGGGAGACGATTATGACAAGCGCAAGCGGTTCAATTGATGGCAAACAGGGCGCGGAAGACGCCGGCCAGTATTTTCGCTATATGGCCGAGTTTGTCGGCTTCACTGCCGAGGACGCCAGACTGATCCGCCAGACCAAGCCTTTCCTCGCGATCCATATTCCCGATGTCGTTGCAGCATTTTACGAGAAAGTGCTGCGCTATCCGCCCACGCGCAAATTGTTTCTCAAAAAGGATGGTTCGCTCGATCGCGATTACGTTCAACTGCGCATGGATCATCTCACCAACTTCTGGTTGCGCGCGTCGGATGGCGTTTTCGACGATGCCTTTGCGCGCTATGTCGACTACGTAGGCCGCGCGCACACCTCGCATGGCGCCGACCCCAACATTTACATTGCCGAGCGATATGTCATCGGACAAGTCGGCTTTCTCCAACATGCCATCAGCGATGCCATGTCGAAGGAATTGCAGCTCATGGATGCCGAGCTGGCTGCGCAGGCGCTGGAGGCATGGGACAAGTTGATGATGGTGATCCTGGAGATGCTGGCGCGCGCGTATGGCAATGAGCGCGAACCGGAAAAATTCGATGCGCTGGTGCCGGTGGACCATGCCGACATGGAGCGGCTTGCGCAGATGGTCTTTGACGAGCGCATCGGCCGGCCGGCGATTGAGTTCCGCGAGATCAAAGCCGGCGCGGTAAACGATATTCCAGTCGGCGAGCGCCGCATCCTCACCATCGACAACGCGCTTTCCATTGGTATTTTTCACCTTGCAAAGGGCTGGTTTGCCATCAAGAATTCATGCCGGCACCGCGGCGGGCCGGTGGCAACCGGCGCGCTGGACGGCACGACGATCACCTGCCCATGGCACGGCTTTCAATACGATGTCACGAACGGCGAGCTGCTGGTGGATCGCAGCGCAAAGCTCGAAACGTATCCGGTGGTGATAAAAGATGCCGATGTGTTCGTTCGCGTGCCGTTCACCGTCGCGCCAGTGCCTGCGGCTGCACCGATCGCCGCGCCGGCGCAACCCGATCCCTTTGCTGGCGCGGTTTCTGCGCCGGCGCAAATGTTGCAGCCGAATGAATTTCTCGCTGGCAGCATCGCAGATGGCGCCTGTAAAACTGTCGCCGTGAACGGCACCGAAGTTGCTGTGTTCAACGTGGCCGGCGCATTTCACGCGGTGCAGGCGGAATGCACGCACGCCGGCGGTCCGCTGTGCGAAGGCACGCTCAACGGCGTCGTGATCACCTGCCCCATTCACCGCACCCAATTCAACGTGACCACCGGCGCGGTCGTTAAGGGGCCGGCGCAACAGGCGCTGCAAACATTTACGGTGCAGGTGAATGGCGACGTGGGCAGCGTGACGTAGCAGCCCTTGACGCGATTCGCGGCGTGTCTCCTGCAAGCGCATTGATCGCGGTGTTTATCTCGTTCTCACCTCGCGCCGGCGCGATGGTATCCTCGCGCCATGACCACGCTCACCCACGGCTTTGAACTGATCACCGAACGCAACATCCCTGAAATCAATTCGCTCTGCCGGCTGTATCGCCATGCCAGAAGTGGCGCGCATCTGCTCAGCATGATCAACGACGACGAGAACAAAGTCTTTGGCATCACCTTTGCCACGCCGCCGACCGACAGCACCGGCATCGCTCACATCATGGAGCATAGCGTGCTGTGCGGCAGCCGCAAATATCCACTCAAGGAGCCCTTCGTCGAGCTGATCAAAGGCTCGCTCAACACCTTTGTCAATGCCTTCACCTATCCCGACAAGACGTGCTATCCCGTCGCGTCGCAGAACGTGAAGGACCTCTACAACCTCATCGACGTCTACCTCGACGCGGTGTTCTACCCAAACATCTCGCGCTGGACGCTGATGCAGGAAGGTTGGCATTACGAGTTGGAAGACAGGGCGCAACCGTTGCAATTCAAGGGCGTGGTCTTCAATGAGATGAAGGGCGCGTATTCGTCGCCGGAGAACCTGCTCGGACACAACATCCAGCGATCGCTCTTCCCCGACACAACCTACGGCGTGGATTCCGGCGGCGATCCGGCTGCCATCCCCGATCTGACCTACGCGCAGTTCAAGGCGTTTCACGACACTTATTACCACCCATCCAACGCGCGCATCATCTTCTATGGGGATGACAATCCCGATGAGCGGTTGCGCTTTCTGGATACGTGGCTGCGCGAATTTGACCGGATCGACGTGCAGCCGAAGATGGATTTGCAGCCGCGCTTCACCGCGCCGCGGAAACTTGAGCAGCGCTACGACGCCGGCGAGGATGCCGGCGACAAGAAAGCCTATGTCTCGGTGAACTGGCTGCTGACCGATGAGGTCAACCCCGAAACCACGCTGGCGCTGGAGATTCTGGCGCACATGCTGGCCGGCACGCCGGCGTCGCCTCTGCGCAAGGCGCTGATCGACAGCGGCCTGGGGGAAGATGTGATCGGCGGCGGCATGGAGAACGACATCCGCGAGTCGTACTATGCCATCGGCATGAAGGGTGTGCAGCGCGCCGACGTGGACAAGGTCGAGCCGCTCATTTTTGACACCCTGAAGCAGCTCGCGCGAGATGGCTTTGCGATGGATCAGGTCGAAGCTTCGCTCAACACGGTTGAATTTCAACTGCGCGAGGCAAATACCGGACGCTTTCCGCGCGGCATTGTGCGCATGATTCAAGCGTTGCAAACATGGCTCTACGATGCCGGCGATCCCTTCACGCCGATGGCCTTCGAAGCGCCGCTGCAAGCGATCAAAGACCGCCTGAACAACGGCGAGCATGTGTTTGCAAGCCTGATCCAAAAATATCTGCTCGACAACCCGCATCGCACCACGTTGATCATGCTGCCGGATGCGAACTTTAACGCTGAGCGCGAGGCGGCTGAACGCGCGCGGCTGGATGCCGTGCGCAGCACGCTGAGCGATGCCGACCTCGACCGCATCATCGACGAGACGAAGATGCTGAAACAGATGCAGGTGACGCCCGATTCACCCGAGGCGCTGGCGACCATCCCTGCGCTCACGCTGGGTGATCTGGATCGCGCGGTGAAATCGATCCCCATCGAGGTGAGCCAGCACGATGCCGGCACGGTGCTGTATCACGACATCTTCACGAATGGCATCGCCTACCTCGACGTCGGCTTCGACCTCAAGGCGCTGCCGGCGCGATTGGCGCCGTATGCCGGCCTGTTCGGCAATGTGCTGTTGGAGATGGGCACCGACAAGGAGGATTTTGTCGCGCTCTCACGCCGCATTGGCCGCAAGACGGGCGGCATCTCGGCCAGCGCGCTCAACACGATGAACCGCACGTCGCGCGAGACGATTGCGCGCTTCTTCCTGCGCGGCAAAAGCACGGTGGCGCAGTTTGGCGACCTGCTCGACATCTTGCGCGACGTGCTGCTGACGGCAAGGCTGGACAACCGGGAGCGCTTCGAGCAAATCGTGCTGGAAGAGAAGGCCGGCGTGGAGAGTGGATTGGTGCCGGCGGGGCATCGCTTCGTCAACATGCGGTTGGCCTCGGCATTCAACGCGGCGGGCTGGGTGAATGAGCAGACCAGCGGCATTGCCTATCTGTTCTTCCTGCGCGAGTTGGAGCAGCGCGTGAAGCGCGATTGGGCCGGCGTGCTGGCCGATCTGCAAGCCGTGCGCGATGGGCTTGTCTCGCGCAGCAGCCTGATCGCCAACATCACGCTCGACCAGAAAAATTGGACGTCGTTGCAGCCAAAGCTGCACGACTTCATCTCCCGATTGCCCATCACCAATTCCCCGGCTGCCGACTGGCCGACGGGCAACGCCACAAACGAGGGGCTATCCATTCCAGCGCAGGTGAATTACGTGGGCAAGGGCGCCGACTTGTATGCGCTGGGTCACACGCTGAATGGCGCATGGCTGCCGATCCAGAACTGGCTGCGCACCACCTACCTGTGGGAGCGCATCCGCGTGCAGGGCGGCGCATATGGCGGCTTCTGCACCTTCGATCCGCGCTCCGGCATCTACACCTACCTGTCATATCGCGACCCGAATCTGCTTGGCACGATCGAGAACTACGACAACACGCCGGCGTTCATCCGCAGCCACGCGCCGAGCGCCGCTGAGGTGGAGCGCACGATCATCGGCGTGATCGGTGAGATGGACGGCTATCTGCTGCCGGATGCGAAAGGCTACACGTCGATGTCGCGCTGGCTGGCTGGCGACACCGATGCCCAGCGCCAGCAGGTGCGCGACGAAGTGCTGCGCACGACGCCGGCGGACTTCGTGAAATTTGCCGACGTGGCCGAAGAGGTGAGCGCGAAGGGGCGCGTGGTGGTGCTGGGGTCGCCGGCGGCCATCGACAAAGCCAACGCCGAACGCGGCGGCAGCTGGCTGAGCGTGACGAAGGTGATGTAAAAGGCCCCCAAAAATCGGTCAGACGGCCTGCGCTTGGGATAGGGCTTCGGGCAAGCTCATGCGCAGGCCTTCGTCCCAGGCGCGATCAAATGCTGCTGGGTTGAGTTGCTCCCTGAGCATCGGCAACAGCCGGTCGTAGTCTTCATACAACCGCGAGATGAACTCGAAGCGACGCTGCGTGCCGGCGCGCGCAGTTGTCACTGCGCCAAGCAGGCGCGCAGCGCATTCGTGCTCGCCGTGCGCGTGGGCGATGCCGGCGGCGATGGACACGCATTGTGCCAGGCGCTCGTTGTTGCCGATCTTGCCATAGGCTGCGATGCTCTCTTTTAACATTGCCCGTGCCAGTTTCCAATCGCCTTGCAGCAACCCCAGCGTGCAGAGTTCGATCACCGCATCAGCCACGCCGACTGGATCCCCCAACTCGCGCACTTGCGCCACGCCCTCCTGCAACATGGGGCGGGCTTCGCTGTGATCTCCACGATCCATCGCGCGCAGCCCCAGTTTCAGCAGCATCTGCGAGAGGAAAAGTCGGTCTCCGGTCTGGCGGGCAAGCGACAGACCAACGGTCAACGTCTCAAGCGCCACCTGTGGATTGCCTTGTTTGCGCATATATGCGCCCAATGCCCAGCGCACTTGAACTTCCTCCCACATCCAGCCGGCGTTGTGCGCAATTTCAATCGCCTCGGTTAACAGCCGGCAGCCCGCTTCAAAATCGACATTTACCAGCCCCAATCCCCAGTACACCTGATGCACCTGATGCAAATCGCCCAGCGTGTGCACGCGCTCATTGGCTGCGTTGAACCAGCGCCGGCCATCGAAGACATCGCCCTTGTGCAGCGCCATCCAGCCCATCCACGCGTGCGCCTTCACCCACAGCGCGTCACTCACTCGCACATCTGTCAGGAACAAGTCGTTCACCCATCGAATGCCTTCGCTCAAATGGCCGCGCAGAAACCAGAACCACCAGATGCCATCGATCAGCGCTTCGCCGGCAGCCATGTCTCGGCTTTGCCGCGTCCATTCCAGCGCGACGCGGAAATTGTCGACCTCGGCATCCAGTCGCTCCAGCCATTGCACTTGTTCAGCGCGGCACAGATGGGGCTTTGCCCTCTGTGCAAATTGGATGAAGTGATCAAGATGCCGACAGCGCGCATTGACCCATTCGCCGGCATCGTTCAGCTTTTCGTGGGCGTATTGGCGAATGGTCTCCAGCATGTAATAACGCTCACCAGCATCGCTCTCCGCTGGTTCATCCATCACAATCAGCGACTTGGCGGCAAGTTGCGCATGCAGCTGGAGCGCTTGAGGGTGATTGAAGATCGCCTGCGCCGATTCGAGCGTCCAGCCGCCGGCGAAGACGGATAGATGCCGAAACAAGGCGCGTTCGGCATCGCTCAACAGGCTGTAGCTCCAGTCGATCATCGCGCGCAGCGTTTGATGCCGTGGCAGTGCCGTGCGCGCGCCGTTGGCAAGCAATCGGAAGCGGTCATCCAGCCGAGCGGCGATGTCATGCAGCGACAACACGCCCAATCGCGCTGCAGCCAACTCGATGGCTAGTGGCACGCCATCGAGCCGCTTGCAGATTTGCACAACGACCGGCATATTGGCTTCGTTCAACGCGAAGCTGGGCTTTGCCATGCGCACGCGTTGCTCGAACAGCAGGACGGCTTCCTGCGAGGCCAGCGATGGCACGCGCCATGCCACCTCGCCGGCTGCGCACAGGGGTTCGCGGCTGGTGCAGAGGATGCGCAGATGCGGGCAGGCGCGCAAAATCGCCTCAACCAGCACAGTGCAGGCATCCAGCACATGCTCGCAGTTGTCGATGATAAGCAGCAAATCCTTGTCGCGCAGAAAATCGATCAACACCGTCTGCGGCGGGCGGCTGGTGGGGCGCAAGCCGAGCGATGCGGCCAGCGTGTTGGCGATCATTGCCGGATCAGACAGAGCGGCAAACTCGGTGAGCCAGACGCCATCCGGGAAGTCATCGATCAACCCTGCGCCAGCTTCCACAGCCAGCCGCGTCTTGCCCACACCGCCCGCACCAGTCAGTGTGACCAGGCGATGGGCGCGCGTCAGGCCGGCGATTTCATCCAGCTCGTGCCGGCGGCCGATGAAGAGGTTGAGGTGCGGCGGCAGGTTGGTGCGGCGCTTCTCTGTTGGCTGGGCCGCGTATGCCAGCGCAATCAACTGCTGTGCCGGTGGCGATTGATCCCCCAGCTTAAGCGCAGGGATGAAGCGTGCGCGGACGACAACCGGATCGGGCGGGCGTGTGTTGCCTTCCAGCCGCGTGATTTGCGTTTCGGCATAGCCGACGGCGATACCGAGTTCGCGTTGCGTCAGGCCGGCACGCTTGCGCAGAAATTTCAGCAGATCGCCGAAGGTGGTCGCAGTGGTTGTTTCTGCCGCCGGCATGGGATTTCCCGTGAAATTCAACAGTCCCTTTGCCAAAGCAGCCCTTCACGAAAGGGCGGATGAGCCGTGCAGGATTTGAACCTGCGACACAGGGATTAAAAGTCCCCTGCTCTACCAAACTGAGCTAACGGCCCGACTATCCTGCATCATACCGCGAATTACCAATTACAATTTGTCGCATGGCATCACCGATTAACACCGAGTTGCTCGATATTTTGCGCTGCCCCTTTTGCGTGAGCACCGCCACGCGCCAGCCCGGGGATGACCCCGGCCGGCTCACGCTGTACAAGGACTGCTGGCTGATTGAGCCAGTCTTTGGCCGCAAGTATCCGATTGTCGACGGCATCCCGATCATGCTGGTGGAAACGGGCGAGAAGTGGATGAACACCAAGCCCGAAGACCTGCCCGTGCCACCGCCGGCGGAATGAATTCCCTCTCGTGAGGGCGTCGATGTCGCACTCGGCATCCTGTCACCCTCCCCGCGAGATCACGAGCATTGCACATTCGATTTCGTTCTTTGTGAGGGCGCAACCACAGCGCCCTCGCTGCATGATGGGGCGGTGCGAAGCCTGAAGCTGCTCACAGTCGCCCTTGCCATCGTCGGCACGCTTGCCTTCGTCATCGCCTCGCGCGCCACGCCGCGCCCGCTCACTGCCATCGCCGCCGTGCAACCGTCCATGAATTACGCCTATGTGCGCATCGAAGGCGTGGTGCCGGCATTCCCCTCGCTGCAGGATGATGACTACCTTTCCTTCCGCGTGCTGGACGCCGGCGGTGAGATGCGCGTCTCAGCCTATCGTAATGTTGTTGCGCAACTCATCGCGCAAGATCGCGTGCCAAAGCCTGGTGACTACGTGATTGTGGAAGGCACGCTGCGCATCCGCGATGATGAGCCGTCCTTGATTCTGAACTCGGCGGATGGGTTGACCGCAAGCACGCCGGATGCGCCGGCGATCAAGTTGCGCGCGCTGGATGCGATGGCGCTGGGCGAACGCGCGACAGTGATCGGGCAGGTGCGGCGCATCCGCGAGATCAGCCCGCGTCTGCGCGTGCTGACCCTGCGCGAAGGCAATGCAACCGCTGATGTGCTGTTGCCGGTCGATGACATCATGTTCGGCGCTGCGCCGGCGCTGCGCGAGGGGGATTGGGTGCGCGTAACCGGCGGGGTGGGATCGTATCGCGATACCAGGCAATTGCTGCCCTCATCTGCGACAGCCATCATGAAGATCGGCGCGCCTTTGGCCGACCTGCGCCCCATTGCCGCGCTGAGCGATGATCTGCTGGGCCAGTGGGTGAGCGTGCAGGCGCAAGTCGACGATTTGCGCACCTTTGCGCAGGGTGTGCGCATGACGTTGCGCGAGGGCGATGCGACGCTCACCGCCGTGCTGTTCGACAGCGTTTGGGAGCACATGCCTTTTTCGAACACGCTGCAAGCCGGCGACATGATTCGGCTGCAAGGCGAGATCAGCGAGTATCGCGGCGAGCTTGAGATTGTGCCAGAGTTGCCGGCGGATGTCAGTCTTGCAACAGCAACTCCACCGAATTGATCTGCGTTTGCACCGAATGGCCCTCAGCATACAGCGTGATCGACTTGATCAACTGCATGTCCGGCAGCAACTCGATCAGGTTCTCCCATTCAAAGGTCTCTGACACACCCAACCGGCGCGCCACGTGCTTGCCCTGATTATTCGAGCGCACATAGTCGGGCAGGGTGGCCGATGGCGTGCCAACCGCGTAGAAACCCTGCTGCCAATAGGCATCCGCGCCGGCCTGATTGCGGTAATCGATGCGCACCATCAACGGGCATTCACTGCCCTCGCCGCCGCACACTGGAATCTCCTGCTCCAGAATGGCGAAGTCCACGCGCAACTGCACTGCGCGCCGATCGCGCACGTCCTCGTTGATCTCCTGCGTTACACCAGTGCGCCCCCAGCCCAGATTTGCCCCGGTGCGCTTGAGCAGCAGTGACGTGTTGGGCGACATGCCGACGATGGTGACGGTGCCAGAGACGGTGCTGTTGGGGTCGGTCAGCGTTTGCACCTGCCAGTCGCGCTCCAATGGTGGCTCGAAGTTGCCATTGCGGATGAGGTTGCGAAAGCCGGGCAACACGCCGGCGATACCCTGATCCGAGACTGCAGTGCGCTGGCCGCCATAGAACGTGAAGGCCTGGTTCGCGCCGGGCATGCTGACTTGCGCCTGCCCCTCGGCCACGCTCACGCGCGTTTCACCCGCAGTCTCCTCGATGGAGTACGAGCCGGGCTTGTCGATGATGGTGGTGGCATGCTTGCCGTTGACGCGCAAGGTGAAGCGCCGGCCCTCTGGCGGGCGCGCCGTGATCTGCATGCGGCCATCTGTCATGCTGATCGTGAAATCGTCGCCGGCGCCGGCGCCCGCAAAGCGCGGCAGCCGCGCGCGCTCGATGCGCAGCCGCGCATTCGAATACAGTTGCAGCGTGTGAAACGGCGCGGCAGAATTGCCATCGCCCAATGTGAGCAGCCCCACCGATTCTGGCCCCACAATCACAGTGCTGCCTTCGCTGAGCGCGCGCCCTTCCAACGACACCACGCGCGCGTCGTTCTCGGTTTCATATTGGCTGTAGGCTTTGAGGATGCCGGCTTGCAGCTTGACGCTCACGCTTGCATCGACGGTGGCGGTGTTGACGAAGGTGTAGGCGGTCGCCGGCACGCCAATCGCCAGCGCGCAGCAGGCGAACAGCGAGGCAAACAACACCATCCATGCGATGCGTTCAGGGCTGCGCTTCATTCAAAGTCGAATGTTGAGCGTTGAATGCCGGCTTGCTTGATGGGCATCATCCGCTCGCTCAACAGATCCCCTGCACAGAGCCAGGCTTCGAGGCGCGTCGATCGAAACTCTGCGCCGCGCGTCAATGCTCCACCCACCACTTGCGCATCGACCAACGCCAGTTGGACGCGCGCTCGATGTTGCGGTCGATCTGCTCGGCCGCCTCGCGCCCCTGCTTGTGCGCGATCAGCGTGGCGGCGATCGCAGCCACGTCGCTGTGCAGCATCGATTGCTCTTCCATCTCAAAGCGGTCTTCGACGAAGCGCGTGTCGAACTGGCCGGCCTGAAAGCGCGTACTGCTGAACAGTTGCTGATGAAACGGCACATTCGTCTTCACGCCCATGATGCGAAATTCGTTCAGCGCGCGCTTCATGCGCAAGATCGCCTCGGCGCGCGTGTCGCCCCAGCAGATCAGCTTTGCGATCATGCTGTCGTAATACGGGGTGATGGCATAGCCCTCATACACGCCGCTCTCCACGCGCACGCCGGGGCCGGTGGGGAAGTTGATGCTGGTCACCATGCCGGTGCTGGGGATGAAGTTGGCGAAGGGGTCCTCGGCGTTGATGCGGCATTCGATGGCCCAGCCGGTCTGCTGAATGTCGGCTTGCGTGTAGCGCAGCCGCCGGCCGCGCGCGATGCGAATTTGCTCCTTCACGATGTCCACGCCGGTGATGCGCTCGGTGATGGGATGTTCGACCTGCAGGCGCGTGTTCATCTCCATGAAGTAGAAATTGCCATGCTTGTCGAGCAGGCACTCGATGGTGCCGGCGTTGGTGTAGTTCACCGCAGCGGCCGCGCGCACAGCCATCTCGCCCATCCTGGCGCGCAGGGCGGCGTCCAACGCCGGCGAGGGCGCCTCTTCCACCAGTTTTTGCCGCCGGCGTTGCAGGCTGCATTCGCGCTCGCCCAGGTGAATGATGTTGCCGTAGTGGTCGCCGAGCAGTTGAAACTCGATATGCCGCGCGCCCTCAATCAATTTTTCGAGATATACCGCGCCGTCGCCAAAGGCGCTCTCGGCCTCGCGCCGCGCGCTCGCCAGCAGCGCCGGCATCTCCTCGATGTTGCGCACCTCGCGCTGACCCTTGCCACCCCCGCCGGCGCTGGCCTTGATCAGCAGTGGGAAGCCGATCTTTGGCGCGATGGCGAGCAACTCCTCGTCGGGCAGGTTGGCCTCGCCTTCGGTGCCAGGCACGACCGGCACGCCGGCTTTCGCAGCCGTCTCGCGCGCCACTGCCTTGTCGCCCATCTTGGCGATGGCGCTGGGCGGCGGGCCGATGAACACGATGCCCTCATCGGCGCAGGCGCCGGCAAAATCCTCGCGCTCGGCCAGGAAGCCGTAGCCTGGGTGAATGGCATCAGCGCCGGCTTTGCGCGCCGCGTCGATGATGCGGTCGATGCGCAGATATGAATCGCGCGAGGCCGGCGGGCCGATGTGGTGCGCCTCATCGGCGAAGCGCACATGCAGCGCGCTGCGATCCACGTCGGAATACACCGCAACGGTGCTGATGCCCAACTCCTGACAGGCTCGGATGATGCGCACAGCAATCTCACCGCGATTGGCGATCAGGATTTTCTTGAACATGGGTAGGCGGGAGTATAGCGCGGGGTGACCCACCGCCTAATCGTGTTCCAACAATTTCCCCTTCATCACTTCATTCAAGATCGTCCATGCGGTCTTCTCGATCCGCCGGCCCGCCATGTTCTCGGTCAGCGGCAGCGTCGGCAGGAATTGTGGTGGCACGCGCGCCTGTGTGACTTGCTCAAACGCATACGCCAGCTGAATCAGCATCGGCTCGCTCCACGCCGTGCCGATGAAGCTCAGGCCGACCGGCAAACCAAACCACAGCCCCGCTGGCAGCGTGACGATGGGATAGCCAGCCACCGCCGCCAGCGATGTGCTGTCGCCTGAATGAAAGTCGCCATGCACCAGATCGATCAGTCCCGCCGGCATGTCGCTCGGCGCGACCAGCGCATCGAGATTGTGCGCCTGCAACGCAGCGTCGATGCCCTCCACGCCGGCCAGTCTGCGCCCGCGCATCCGCGCCCTTTGATATACATCCTCAGGAAAAGGATCACTCTCGGCAAGGATCATCATCTCCTGGCCAAAGAACGGCAACTCGGCAGCGGCGCGCGCGCGGTTGAAGGCGATCACGCCTGCCAACGTCTGCGCCGGCACGCCACTGCGGGTGGCAAGATACGCATTCAAATCGCGCCGGAATTCATGCACCAGCACGATCATTTCGGCAGGGTCGCCTGCCAGTTTGCTCGCGCTCGCAATGTCAATTGGGTCGATGAGGACTGCGCCGGCATCGTGCAGGACGCGCAGGGCGCTCTCGTAGATGGCATCCGTGCCGGCGCTGTAGCCAGTGAAGCGACCACCGCGCAGCACGCCGATGCGCGCACCTTTCAAGCCATTTGGATTGAGAAACCGGGTGTAATCCATCACCTTGCTGTTCGCAGTCGCAGGGTCTCGCGGGTCTGCGCCGGCGATGGCGCTCAGCACCGCGGCAGCATCGGCCACACAGCGCGCGTGCGGGCCGATGGTGTCCTGGCTGTGCGCAATCGGCGTCGCGCCGGCGCGGCTGGTCAGGCCGACCGTTGGCTTGATGCCAACCACGCCACAGTGGCTGGACGGCGAGATGATCGAGCCATCAGTTTCACTGCCGATGGCGACTGCGCACAAATTTGCGCTGACTGCTGCCGCCGAGCCGGAACTGGAGCCGCTGGGGTTTCGGTCAAGCGCGTATGGGTTGCGCGTCTGACCGCCGCGTCCGCTCCAACCGCTGCTTGAGTTCGTGGAGCGGAAGTTGGCCCATTCGCTCAGATTGGCCTTGCCTAGAATCACGGCGCCGGCAGCGCGCAGATTTGACGCCACTGTCGCGTCCTGCATCGCCGGCTGGCCCGTCAGCGCAAGCGAGCCTGCGCTCGTCTGCATCTTGTCGCCGGTGTCGATGTTGTCCTTCAGCAGGATGGGCACCCCATGCAGCGGGCCGCGCCGGTGGCCGGCTGCGCGCTCCGCATCCAGCCCCTTGGCGATGTCGAGCGCATCGGGATTGATCTCGATCACGCTGTTGATCGTTTGCTTGTCGATGGCATGGATGCGCGCGAGATACGCCTCGGTGAGCGCGACGGCGTTAAGGGCGCCGACGACCATCTGACGCTGCATTTCGGCGAGGGTCATTTCTTCAAGTTCGGCGTGCGGTGCGTCTGCCATGTCTGAAGGTTAGCCTTTCACGGGCAATTTGCATGGCCGGCAGTGCAGGGATGGCTACAATCGTTGTGTATCGCGCATCAGCCTTAAAGAACCGAACATGAAAGTCCAAAACAAAGTCATCGTCGTTACGGGCAGTGGGAACGGCATGGGGCGAGAGCTGACGCTGAACCTGCTGGCGAGGAATGCCAGTGTGGCAGCGGTCGACGTCAACCCATCCGCCTTGCAGGAGACGGTTGTGCTCGCCGGCGACAAGAAAGACGCCCTCTCCACGCATCTCATCGATATCACCGACAGAGAGGCGGTTGCGGCGCTGCCGGCCCAGGTCACTGCCAGACATGGCGTTGTGGATGGCCTCATCAACTGCGCCGGCATCATTCAGCCCTTCGTCAAGGTCAATGACCTTGACTTTGCCGTGATCGAGCGAGTGATGAATGTCAACTTCTTCGGCACGTTCTACATGATCAAGGCATTCCTGCCGCTCTTGCTTCAGCGCCCCGAAGCCCACATCGCCAATGTATCCAGCATGGGCGGATTTCTGCCAGTGCCTGGGCAAACTATCTACGGCGCGTCAAAGGCAGCCGTCAAGTTGCTCACCGAAGGCTTGCATTCTGAGCTTGAAAATACCAAGGTGCATGTCACGGTGATCTTTCCGGGCGCCATCGGCACCAACATCGCCGTCAACTCCGGCTTGACGCACATGCCCGGCGCGGGTAGCGATCGGCGTCGGCAACCCATCAAACCTCTCTCCCCCAGCAAGGCCGCGCAAATCATTTTGGACGGCATCGAGAAGAACCGCTATCGCATCCTGGTCGGTCAGGATGCCGCGATGATGGACTTGCTGTATCGCGCCAGTTCGAAGCACGCCTCACAACTTATATATCGGCAAATGCAGTCACTCCTGCATGATTAGCCATCCATCAAATCATGTTCACCACCCTCGATCTGAACGCCGGCGGCAAACAGTTCGGCTACATCCAGGCCCCGCAATCCACCAACACCGCCGGCTGGGCCAACCTGTTCATTCCGCTCATCGTCATCAAGAACGGCGACGGGCCGACTGCGCTGTTCTTCGGCGGCAACCACGGCGACGAATACGAGGGGCCAGTGAGTTTGCTCAAGCTGGCGCGCGAGATAGAACCAGAACAGGTGCACGGGCGCATTCTCCTGGTGCCGGCGCTCAACCTGCCCGCTGTGCAGGCCAACACCCGTCTCTCGCCGGTGGATGGCCGCAACATGAACCGCGCCTTCCCCGGCAGCCCGACCGATACGATTACTGGCCAGATCGCCCATTTCGTCTCGTCGGTGCTCATGCCGCTGGCTGATCTGGTGATCGACGTGCACTCCGGCGGCCGTTCGATGCATTTTCTGCCCTCGGCCAACATGCACCGCGTGGCCGACCCGCAGCAGATGGCCGAGATGGTGCGCGTTGGCATGGCATGGGGCGCGCCCTACGTGTTCATCTATGAGGACGTCGCCGGCGGCGGGTTGCTGCCCAGCTACGCCGAATCGCTCGGCAAAATCACGCTCGGCACCGAGATGGGCAGCCAGTCGCAATACGGGCCGGCGACGCTGAGACTGACCCATGATGGCCTGCGCAATGCGCTGCACGCGATGGGCATTTTGGCGGATTACGCGCCGACGGTCGACCCCAGCAAACCGGTGAGCCAGCTTGTGTCGTCGGAGTTGCGCGAGGACTACATCATGGCGCCAGCGTCGGGCATCTACGAGCCTTTGCTGGAGTTGGGTGATGCAGTTGAAACCGACCAGCCGGTCGGCTGCATCCACTTCATCGAGCAGCCGGCCTGGCAACCGGTGATCGTGCGCGCTGCCACAGCCGGCTTTGTGATGACGCGCCGCGCCATCCCCTTGACGCAGCAAGGCGATTGCGTCGCGGTCGTCGCGCGGCCATGTGAAATCTGATTTTCAATGTCGAGAGCGCACAGCCGGTGAGGCAGAAAGGCAATCTGCGATGAGCGCTAAACCTGGGTCAGCGCCACGATGACGTGAATGAGACCGATGAGGGCGAAGCCGGCCAGAATCAGCCAGTCGCCCTTGCGCCGGCCGAGATACAGCTGCGAGCCGGCCCGCACAAACCACCCGCCGGCCATCCACAAACACAGCGGCACGCCAAACGGCGTGTGCAGCCACAGCGGCCACAACAGGTCGAAGATGCCATACGCCACCAGGTTGTAGCTGGTGAAGTGATTCATCACCCACGCGATGCCGCGCACATCCTGTCGTGTGGTCGCGTATTTCACGAACAGCAGCTTGAACGGCTTGAGGTTCGCGCCGTCGCGCGGCACGGCGTGTTCAAAATCGAACAGCAGCGGGAAGAAGAAGTGCAGAATACCGAGGATGACGCTGAAGGCGCCGGTGACATATAGTGTGGTGGGCATGTTGCCAAGTGTAAGAGCGTCCGGCAGAGGTCCAATCCGGCGCGCGCTCCAAGGGCGTCTGGAGCGCTCCGATCGCCACACCACAAGCCCTACAATGCACCTAATGCTGCTCGATAACATTTACTATGAAGAATTCGGGGACCCTGGCGCGCCGGCGCTGCTGCTCATCCATGGCAGCACCATCACCGGCCGGCACGACTACTGCGTCGAGTCGAACATGGCCGAGCGCTTTGCGAAGCGCTATCGCGTGATCGTGCCGGATTGCCCGGGGCATGGCCGCAGCGGGGTGGGCGAGCCGCTGGATTATTCATTCTCACGCATGGCGGCGCGGCTGGCGCGCTTGCTGGTGAAGCTGAACGCATCGCCGGCGTTTGTGATCGGCCACAGCAATGGCGGCAACGTCGCGCTGTATTTCGCGAAGGAGCAGCCGCAGCACACGCGCGCGGCGGTATTGCTCGCGGCGAATGCCTACATCGATGAGCATATACGCACGCGCGTGCCGGTGAACATGCATCCCGACCGCGTGTGGCGCGAGCGCCGCGCGTGGGCGAACGAGATGATCGAGTTGCATGACACCCACCACGGGCATGGCCACTGGCGCACGCTGCTCGAAGGCACGATCGCCGAGACGATCACGAATCCCGATTGGACGAAGAGCGACCTGCAGAGCGTGACAACGCCGTGCCTGTGCGTGCAGGGCGAGCACGATGCGACGAATGCACCGGGCCGGCACGCCCAGGTGCTGCATGAATGGCTGCCCAACGCGGAGATGTGGATCCCCGCCGGCGCAGGCCACTCCGTGCATCATGAGTTGCCGGATGAGTTTGAGCGGCGCGTGTATGCGTTCTTCGACAAGGTGGTGGAACGATGAAACGACTAACTTGCAGATCAATGGCCGCGTTGGCGCTGGCTGCGTTGCTGATAGGGGCGTGCAGTCGCAACAACGCCACACCTGAGCCGCGCCTGGAGCCGACGCGCACGCTGGCCCCCAGGCCATCAGCAGCGCCGGCGACCGCCACACCTGCCGTCACTGCAGCGCCGGCGCCGCAAGCCCTCACCGGCCTCACGCGCGACAATGTCGATCAACTCAAGCCGGTGTTTACCCTGCGCCTGCCTGTGCCGCGCAGCATCTTCTCGATCAGCGATGATCGCATCGCCATGTTTGGTTCGCGCGAGTTCACGGTTGCCGACTCGCGCACTCTGCAGATTCAATCGCGCACGCCGATCACGCTGAGCAACGATGCGACGCAGCATTTTTGGTACGCCCTCTCGTCCGACGGCACTGCCGGCGCGATCATGCAATTGGATGGCGCGATCGATGTCTACGATCTCGCAACCTCACAGATCATCACTGCCCTGCTGGTGCCGGCGCCTTCTGGCGACATCGCCTCAGACATCGCGTTGAACGCCGACGCGAGCGAAGCCATCGTCATCTCGCGCGGAGAGTTGCGGCGCATCGATCTGAAGCGGGGCGGCCTCATCGGCGATGGGCAATCGCTGCCCCCGGCGTCGGTCTTCGTGCGCTTCAGCGAAGACGGCTCGCGCGTGGCTGCTGTGCAACCCAGCGGTGAGATCGTGGTGATGAATGCGCTCTCCGGCGCGCCGGCCATCACTTTGACCAATGAGTTGAGCGGCGCAATCACCACCTTGAACTTCAGCCCAAACGGTGAAAAGCTGGGCGTGGCGACTAACGGCGAATTGCTGGTGTGGGATTTGAGCGGGCGCGAGCCGAAGGTGCAGCGCGCGTTTGCGGATCTGCAGACGGCGGTTGAACCGGTGTTTGACCGCGGCGGGCGCTACCTGGCTGCAATCGCCGGCCCGGGAGCCTACCTGTTCGATCTTGAAACCGATCAGGGTTTGGGTGAATTTCGCCTGCCGGGCAACGAACCGGTATGGTCGGCCGGCTTCGCCCCAACGGGTGAGGCGTTCTTCCTCATCGGCTCAGGTCAACTTGCCAGCTTTAGCCTGCCCAGCGGCGATCCCATCGATGCGACCGCGCAAATCCCGCTGACGCGCGCATCCTTCTCGCCAAATGGCCGCACGGTGGCGACATGGAGCACCACCTTTGCGTCGGGCGACGCCGCTGTGCTGAACCTGGACGATGGCGTGCCGGCGGCGCGCCTGCCGCACGAAGCGCCCATCCGCTGGCTCATTCACAGCCCCAGCGGTCGCTATATCGCTTCGCTCACCTATGCCAACACGGTGAACCTGTGGAATGCGACGACGGCGGAGATGCTGGCCAATGTGACCGTGCCGGCGAGCGACACTGTGCGCGCGCTGCTGTGCTTCGCGCTGGATGAGAGCCGCGTGTATTACCTGGATGACAATGCGGTGAAGGCCGAGCCGGTGGCGCAGAATGTGCCGGTGGGCAAGGTCGATCTGCCCTTTCAGCCGGCGGCGCTCAGCACATGCAGCAATGAGAAGCGCTGGCTCGCCGTTGCCGACGCCGACACGGTGGAAGTGATGCAGATGGATGGCAAGCGCGTGTCGCGGGTGGAGATGCCGGCGGACCTTGGTGAGATCAACGCACTGTATCTCTCGCGCAATGGCGCAAAGCTGGGCGTGATCGGCAAGACGCTGGCGATGGTGTATGACGCCGGCACAGGCGAGGAGTTGCAGAGCGTGCGCGTGCCGCGTGAGCCGCTGGCCGGCGCATTCAGCGACGATGGCAGCCGGCTGGCGTTGAACTATGGCGATGGCGTGGATGTGGTCGACACCGCCAGTGGCGAGTTGATCTCGTTGGACCTGCCGAAGGGCAGCCTGGTAACCGTGCTGTTCCCGCGCGATGCGCGCATTCTGGTGACGGCGGCGGAGATCGCCTCGCTGGACACAGCCGAAAAACCCCTGGCGCAACGGCAGTTCGTGTCCGGCGAATTGAGCGTGTGGGATGTGCAGGACGCCGGCAGGTTGCTGCGCAAGATCGAGACGAAAGACCCCATCTTCACTGCCAGCATGAGCGAGGACGGCGCGCATCTCGCCACCAACTATGCCGACAATGGCATGACGGTGTGGAGCGTGGAGTGAGCGCGGCGAAAGTGGGAAAGAGCAAGGTTTGACGCAACCTGCATGGCTGAAGCCCCGGCGACCTGACATGACAACTTCGAAAGCGCAGCAACAGTTTTCGCCGAATGCCGAAAAATATGCGCGGGCAGCCTACTTCGGCATGAATGCGGCGCTGGCCGAGATGATCGAGGTCATGCAGCCGGCATCGCATTGGCGCATGCTGGATGTGGCAACCGGTGGCGGCCACACTGCGTTTGCCTTTGCGCCGGCGGTGCAACGGGTGATCGCGGCGGATGTGACGCCGGCGATGTTGCGCGCTGCGTCAATCGTTGCGCAAGAGCGCAGCCTGCACAACATCGCCTTCGAAGCGGCCGACGCTGAGGCGTTGCCGCATGACGATGCGGTCTTCGACGCAGTGACATGCCGCGTCGCCGCGCATCACTTCAGCGACGCCGGTGAGGGCGTGCGGCAGATGGCGCGTGTGACGAAGGCTGGCGGTCAGGTCGGGCTGATTGATCCGGTTGTGCCCTACGAGCGCGCTGCCGCCGACGAGATCAATGCGTGGGAAATGCTGCGCGATCCATCGCATGTCGCCTGCCTCACAGTGAACGGCTGGGCGTCGCTGTTCTGCGCGGCCAACCTCGACGCGGTGCATATCAACACCTTTGAGGTCGAAATCGATTTCGATGACTTGATGTCGCGCGCCGGCCGGGACGCCGCGACGACGGATGCATTGCGCCGGCGCCTGTTGCATGGTTCGCCGGCGATGCGCGAGTTCTTCAAGCCGCAATCGCGCGGGAGCCGGCTTACCTTCACCTGGCCGCAGGTGCTGATTGTGGGGCGGAAAAACCAGCTCGGGTAAGAGCCTATTTGCGAACGGTCGCGCCGAGCTGCCCCTCGACCGCGCGGATGAGCTTGGTGCGCAGCTTCTCCACATCTTTCTCGCCCAAAGTGCGATCGCCGGCCTGATAGGTGAGTGAGTAGGCCAGGCTCTTCTTGCCGGCGCCGAGTTGTTCGCCGCGATACACATCGAACAATGCAACGCCGCGCAATAGACTGCCGCCGGCGCGCCGCAGCGTCATCTCCACGTCCGCCGCTGGCACATCCTCATTTACCACAATTGCCAGGTCTTCCACCGTGGCCGGGAAGCGCGGCACATCCTGAATGATGCGCGCGCTGCTGGCCGCCTGCTGCAATGCCTTCACATCGAGATCGGCCAGCAGCACCGGCGTAGAAGCATCGAATCCCCACTGCTCGCGCACCTTCGGATGCAATTCACCGAGCAACCCGAGCTGTGCCGCCTTGGTTTGGATGGCTGCCGCGCGACCCGGATAGAACGTGGGATGCGTCGCCGACTGATATGTCGCACCTTCTATATGCAGCTCGCGTAGCAGCGTCTCAATCACACCCTTCAGGTCGAAGAAATCCAGGTGTGGCGCATTGCCGCCGCGCCAGACCGCCCCATGCTGCGCGCCGCTCATGGCGATGCACAGGCGCGGCAACTCATCGGGCAGACTGTCTTCCTCGCCAGGCAGATACACATTGCCCACTTCAAACAGGGCCACGCGCGCGAGGTGGTGAAGATTGCGCTGCAGCGCTTCCAATACGCCGGCAATCAGCGAGTGCCGCATCGAAGTCTGCTCCGCCGTCATCGGGTTGAGCAGCGTGATGTATGGGCGGTCATCCGCCGGCGTGCCGGGCGCGAATGCGCGCGCCTCAGCCTGCGGCGTGGTGAGGCGGTAGGTGATGATTTCCTGCAAGCCGGCGCCGGCGAGGATATCCTTTACGCGCTCCTCGAAATCGAGTTCAGGCGTGCCGGCGGCATGCGGGATCTCATCGTGCATCAGCGTGTTGGGCAGCTTGTCGTAGCCATGGATGCGCGCAATCTCCTCGATCAAGTCATGCTCGCCCTCGATGTCGAGACGATGGTCGGGCGCAGTCACGACCAGGAAATTTGAATGCTGCGCATCGAATCCTGCATTTTCGACTTTGAATTCCAGCGCTTTCAAAATGCGCGCCATCTCATCGACCGGCACAGCCACGCCCAGCAGCTTGTTCACGTTTTCAGGATGCAGCTTCACAGTGACAGGCTGGGCGGGTTGCGGGTAGACGTCGAGGATGCCGGCGTCGATCACACCGCCGGCGTATTGCTGCAACAGATGCAGACCGCGCTGTTGCGCCAGCATCGCCAGCGCCGGGTGCACGCCGCGCTGGAAACGATAGGACGCCTCGCTGCTGAAATTGTGTTGGCGCGCCGTCTTGCGGATGCTGATAGGATCCCACGCCGCGACTTCCAGCAGCACATTGGTCGTGGTTTCCTTTACCTCGCTGTCTGCGCCGCCCATCACGCCGGCCACGCTCAGCGCGCCGGCCTCATCGCACACCAGGATGTCCGACGGCAGCAAGTCGTGCGGTTGTCCGTCCAGGGTGACCAACTTTTCGCCGGCGCGCGCCAGTCGCGTCACGATGGTGCGCTTGCCGCTGGCGCCCATGCGCACTGCATCGAAGTCAAACATGTGCGTCGGCTGGCCAGTCTCCAGCATCACGTAGTTGGAAATGTCGACGATGTTGTTGATGGCGCGCAGGCCGCACAGCGCAAGCCGGCGCTGCATCCAGTAGGGCGAGGGCTGGAGCGTGATGCCCCGGACGATGCCGGCGGTGAAGCGCGGATTGCGTTTTGGGTCCTCGATGCGAATCGCCAATTCGTCTTCGATGGCTGGGCCGGTGGCGCTGAAGTTCAGCGCCGGCATCCGCAACGTCTGGCCAGTCAGCGCGGCCACCTCGCGCGCCACACCGATGATCGACGCGGCGCGGGCAATGTTCGGCAGGATCTTGATGTCCAGCACGACATCGCCGAGATAGTCGGCCAATGGCATGCCGGCCGGCGCGTCGGGCGGCAGGATGATGATGCCGTCGTGCTCCTCGCTGATGCCAAGCTCCTTCTCGCTGCACACCATGCTGTCGTTTTTGATGCCGCGCAAGGTGGCTTCCTTGAGCGTGGTGATGACTTTGCCTTCCTTGTGGCCGTCATACAGCCGCGCGCCCTTCAAGGCCAGCGCAACCTTGTGGCCGCTGTCGCCGGGGACGATATTTGGCGCGCCAGTGACAACGACGATGGGCTGCGCTGCGCCGTAGGCGACGGTGGCGAGCAAGAGGCGGTCGGCGTTGGGGTGGCGCTCCACCTTCAACAGTTCGCCAACGAAGAGCTTATCGCGATCCCAGGGCAGTTCGCTGCCGGGCAGGCCAATGAATTCGATGTTCTCGACTTCAAGGCCGGCCAGCGTCAGCTTTTCGGCCAGTGCTTCGGGGGAGAGGGCGACATTGACGTAGTCTTTCAGCCACGAAATTGGGACGCGCATGAGAAAGTGAACTGCTCGCTTTGCAAAAAAGGATGCGCGATTTTAACATTAGCACACGCAACTCGAACTTGATGACCGGTGACTTGACGACCTGCATCAGGTTGTGGAGGGAATGTGGCACCAAAATATGCGATTGGCATCGATCTGGGGGGGACGAAGATTCTGGCGGCGGTGGTAGATGCGCGCGGCAATGTGCTTGGCACAGCGAAGAAATCCACGCAGGCCGGGAAGGGGCCGGAGACCGTGATTGAGCGCATTGAGCGCAGCATGGAAGAGGCGGTCGAAGCGGCAAAAGTTAAAAAGGATCGCATCGCCGGCATCGGCGTCGGCGCGCCTGGCATTGTTGACAACGCGCGCGGCATAGCTGTCTATCTCACCAACCTGCCTGGCTGGCACAACATCGAGCTGGCGAAGGCGTTGAAGAAGTGGCACAACGCGCCGGTCACACTGTCGAATGATGTGCGCGTGGCCGCGGTGGGCGAGCATCGCGTCGGCGCCGGCAAAGGCGCGCACAGCATGATCGCGGTGTTCATCGGCACCGGCATCGGCGGCGGCATCATCTTGAATGACCAGCCCTGGGTCGGTTTCCGCAGCAGCGCCGGCGAGGTCGGCCACATGGTCACGCTGGCCGACGGGCCGTTTGCGGTGGGTGGCGGCGTGCGCGGCGGCATCGAGGCCATTGCCAGTCGCAGCGCCATCGACCGCGAGTTGCGCGCCGGCATCGCCGCCGGCCGCAAGTCGGTGTTGCCCGATCTGCTGAAGGAGAAAGGCGGTGACGCGATCACCAGCAGCGTGCTGGCAAAGGCTGTGAGCAAGAACGATCCGCTTACGCTCGATGTGTTGCGCCGCGCAGCGCACTACCTCGGTTTGCATGCCGCATCGCTCATCAATGTGCTGGATCCCGAGATGCTGGTCTATGGCGGCGGCGTGATCGAAGGGCTGGGCGAGTGGATGGTCTCGCAGATTCGCGACATCGCGAAGCAATACGCCATCAACAAGAACGGCCTCGAGCGCATCAAGATCGTTGAGGCGAAACTGGGCGAGCAGGCCGGCGCCATTGGCGCGGCCCTGATGGCGCTGGATGCGTTGAAGTAGGCGCAAGGCAGCATTGCGATGACGATTGAGATGACAGTTGAACAGCAGCTTGAGTTGTGCGTGCGCGTGTTCATGGCCACCGTGCTGTCGGGCATCGTTGGCTTCGAACGCGAGCGCAGCGGGCATTCCGCCGGCTTGCGCACGCATATGCTGGTGGGTCTGGGATCGGCGCTGTTTACGGTGCTATCGCTCTTCGCGTTTGGGCGGGGCGACCCGGGTCGCGTGGCTGCGCAGATCGTCACCGGCATCGGATTCATCGGCGCCGGCGCCATCATTCAGCGCCAACACGCCAAGCGCATGTTGCATGGCCTGACCACAGCGTCTGGCATCTGGGCTGTTGCGGCCATTGGCATGGCATGTGGCGCAGGGCTGTACATCGTCGGCGCGTTCAGCACGTTGTTGGTGGTGTTTTTGCTCAGCGCGCTGGCCATCGTCAGCCAGCGCCTGAATTTGAAGAAAGATCCGAGGGCCTTCCCAACCGCGCCGGCCGCGCCAAACACATCCAACGAGCAAGGCGCATGAGTCCAGGGCGTGAGTGCGGCCCCGATGGCGCGTCATTCGCGCGCAAATCGCATCGCCGACAAGATGTGATAAAAACAGGCAACCGCAGGTTGAACCTCAGCCTGTGCCGGAGAACGCATGGCACGACCCACCAAACTCAAGCAGTTGTTGAAGCGGGCCGGCGGGTTGCCGCAAAGCGATGCCACCTGGGAATGCACTGTGCGCAAGGCGCCGGCATGGCATGAAACCCGCAATGGCGGCTTGATGCGCGCCATGTGCATCCTCGTCGCAGAGGAAGCCACAACGCTGATTCGTTTCACCGACATGCCCAAGGCGCAACCCAGCGCAGACAATGTGATCGCCGGCCTGTTGCAGGCGATGCTGGAGCCGGGCACTTCGGAATATCTCCCCAATGAGAGTCAGCCGCGCGCCGAGCGCCCCACACGCGTGAAGTTCGATTGGATTGCGCGGCTGGAAGCGGTGCAGGAGGCGCTGAGTGAAATCGGGGTCGCGGTTGAGCCGGCGGATGACCTGCCAGTGTGCGAAGACCTGTACCAACATCTGTTGCAGTACATGAACCCGGGCCCGCGCCCCTCTGCGATCAGTCGCATTGTGCCGAGTTCACCTGATCTCACGCGCGAGTTCTTTGACGCAGCCGATTCGTACTATCGCTCAGCGGTGTGGCAATACGTCTACAACGACGACATCGTCGAAGTGCGCTATGGCAATGAGCCAGCGCGCTATTGCGCCATCATGGGCAATGGCGGGCAGGAGTTTGGCTTTGCGCTCTACACCTCGCCGGATGATGTGGTCGATGTGCTGACGTCGGGGCATCCGATGGATATCCGGCGCGGCATGATCTGGCTGACTGTCTCATACGACGAGGCGCCAACGATCGCCATCGAAGATGCCGATTACATGGAGAAGCAGCGCATCGTGCCGGCAGACTTCATGGCCTTCCCGATGTTTGTGCGCGTGCGCATGCCGGTCTCATTCGATACGCCCGATGTAATCGATCTGAAGATCGCTGCCGCGGCGCTGCGCGTGCTGCCGCAGTTCGTGGTGGCCGGCATGATGGCCGGCGAGGGTGAGCCGCAACCCGCCAGCGCAACCATCTCGTTGCCGGCGGCGCACGACGGCGCAACCATCTCGTTGAAGTGGCCGGTGGAGGGGCTTGAGGAGCGCGTCGAGCGGCGCATGGATGCGCGTGAGGCTGCCGGCGAGGATTCACCGTCAGTGGACACAGAAGCCATGTACCACTTTTTGAGTGGGCTGGGCGGCGATGACGATGAACTTGACGAGGATGACCTCGACGAGGCCGAGCAGATCATCGCGATGGCCGAGCAGATGGAGGCCGGCGCCGGCAAGCTGATTCGGGCCATCAATTCGGTGCTGCCGGCGGTCGCGTTCAAAGCCAGCCAGGAAGTCATCGACCGGATCAAGCCGAAACCGAAGGGTATGCAGCCGGGGGTGCTCTACGAATCGTTCGCCTCGATATATGCTGATCGCCACCTCGGCATCCTGATCTGCTTCGTGTTGCCCAGAACCGACATACCCGTTGTCATCCCGCTGACGTTTCTGGATGTCGATCCTTCACATCCGCTGGCCGACGCCATCACGCGTTACCAGCAATCACGCGGCAGGTAGCGGAGGGCGCTGGCGCCACCTGTCAGACAGCCGGCGATTCCGTTCGGCGCTTCGTGGTTGAATGGGCAAACCATGAAATTGCGAATCGCTGTGCTTCCCGGCGATGGCATCGGCCCCGAAGTGTGCGCCGAAGCCATCAACGTCCTCAAGGCGCTCAAGCTTGATCTGGAACTCGATCATGCGCTGGTGGGCGGCTGCGCCATTGACGAAACGGGCAAGGCGCTGCCGGCGGAAACCCTGAAGAAGGGCAAAGCTGCCGATGCGGTGCTGTTCGGCGCGGTCGGCGGCCTCAAGTGGAGCGACCCCACCGCCAGGGTGCGCCCCGAGCAGGGCATCCTCGGCCTGCGCAAAGGGTTGCAACTCTTTGCCAACCTGCGCCCGGTCAAGGTGTTTGACGCGCTGATCGACGCATCGACGCTCAAACCTGACGTGGTGCGCGGTGTCGACATGATGATCCTGCGCGAGTTGACCGGTGGCTGCTACTTCGGCAAGCCGCAGGGCAACTTTGGGCGCAAACCAAATCGCACTGCTGTCGATACCACGGCCTACAGCGAAGAGGAAGTGCGCCGGCTGATGCGCATGGCATTCGAGTTGGCGCGCAACCGCCGCAACAAGGTGTCGCAAGCCGACAAAGCCAACGTGATGGCGACGGGCCGGCTGTGGCGCACGGTGGCGCACGAGGTGCGCGCCGAGTATCCCGATGTGCAATATGAAGACGTGCTGGCGGACGCCTGCTCGATGTTCCTCATCCGCAACCCGCGCAACTACGACGTGATCGCGACCGAAAATCTTTTTGGCGATGTGTTGAGTGATGAGGCGTCGATGCTGACTGGCTCGATGGGCATGCTGCCGAGCGCGTCACTGGGGGACAAGCTGAATGCGCATGGTTTCCGGCGCGGGCTGTATGAGCCGATTCATGGCACCGCGCCCGATATCGCCGGCAAGGGCATCGCCAACCCGCTCGCCATGATCCTGAGCGCGGCGATGATGCTGCGCTGGTCGTTTGGCCTGAACGATGCAGCCGCGCGCGTGGAGCGGGCGGTGGAGCAGGCGCTGAACGATGGTCTGCGCTGCAAGGACATCGCCTCTGCCGGCACGAAGGTGCTGACGACGAAGCAGATGGGCAAAGCCGTTATCGCGCGGTTATAGCGAATCCCTGCTCGCCGCCGCGCAGGCTGATGAAGTCTGTAGACAACTCACGCGTCCAGCGGGCTGCGGACTGCCTTGGGGCCTTTGTTCAGCACGTGGGTGTAGATCATGGTCGTGCTCACGTCGGCATGACCGAGCAACTCCTGCACCGTGCGGATGTCGTAGCCCGCCTCCAGCAGATGCGTGGCAAAGACGATACAAAAACGAGAGTGCTCACAGCGCGCTGTTTTTCTTCGATGCAGACACGCGGCGATCCGTATTGAGGCAGAGTAGCTACGCGCGGATGTCTTCGCTGCCGAGTTGAGCAGGGTGAACGTAAATGTCACCGTTGCGCTGCTTGCACTCGTAGACGTAGTCGACGATGTGATGAAGGCATGTCCGCTCGGCGCTGAGACTATATCGCTTGAGTCGAATTTGGTAGTGGGCAATTTGCAGCAATGGCAAAGTCGCAAGTGCGCGCTGAATGTTATTCTCAGTCAACTTTTCCATCACACATGCTCAATTTGACAAAGATGATGTGTGCAATATAGTGTTGGAATTCGAGGACTTAAGCTGCGAATAGCAGTTTAATAATTGAGTTAGCCAGACAACCACACAGACAACCAAATGCCCGTCCCGACCTACGACCGCTTCATCGAGCCAATCCTGCGCTACCTCGCCGCTCATCCCGATGGAGTGCCTGCCCGCGACGCCCACGATGCAGCGGCAGCTGCACTGGGGTTGAGTGAATCGGATCGGGCGGAGTTGCTGCCGAGCGGCACCCCCAGGCCGTATACAAGAACAGAGCCGGCTGGGCTCACGACCGCCTGAAGCGCTCAGGATTGTCGACGAGTTTGAGGCGAGGCTTCTGGAAACTCACCGATACAGGCCACACATTCGCAGCGGCACATCCAGGCGCGCTCCCGGAAGACGTAGTTGAGCGACTTGCGACCGAGAATCATGACGTAAGGCTGAGGCCGCTTGATGCCCCACCTCCGCTCGTGCCGCTCCCGCCACCCCAGGCAACGGCTACTCCTGATGACCGCCTGGAAGCGGCGTTATCGGAATTGAAGCAAACGGTTGCGGCGGAACTCCTTGAGATGCTGGCGCAAGTGTCTCCACAGCACTTCGAGACGATCGTCCTTGATGTCCTTCATCGCATGGGCTACGGCGCCAGCCGCGAAGACCTGCAACGCGTGGGCGGTGTCGGTGACGCCGGTATCGACGGGGTCATCTCACTTGACAAGCTCGGACTCGAAAAGGTCTACGTTCAGGCAAAACGGTGGCAGGGCTCAGTGGGACGCCCTGAAGTCCAAACGTTCTATGGCGCTCTTGCCGGCCAGCGCGCGAACAAGGGCGTGTTCATCACGACATCGATATTCAGCCAGCAGGCGGTTGAGTTTGCGCGGTCCGTGGAACGCGTGGTGTTGGTCGACGGCGAGCGACTAGCCGGCCTGATGATGGAGCACGAAGTCGGCGTCACCCTCCGCCCCATCAAAGTGCCAAAACTGGACTCGGACTATTTCGAAGAATAGGGCTGGCTAATACGGCGTTGCAGTCGACGGGTTCCCGCGCTCGGTGGTATTCTGCGCGAGCGCGGTGCGGCTTAATTCAGGCGTTAGCCTCCCGACCACTGCATGACGAAACCGACTGGTAGGACTCGATGGCACGAAAGAAGACAACCATGACCCAACGACCGATCGAGTCCTACGAGCACAAGGACAAGCAGCGCGTCAACAACCCGCCGGTGGGGCTGGTGACGCCGGAGACTGACCTGGACGCGGGGGCAAAGAAGGCCTACACCTACGACCCGCACCTCGACCCGCAACTGCAGTGGGCAGGCAAGGCGGAGCACACCTCCTTCGAGGTGCCGGCGGTGTCGCTGCACGTGCACGAGCGCATCGACCCGCGCACCATCATCGAGGCGGTGAAACGCCGCACCTCGTTCGGGAACGGGCTGTCTCTGGGCGCGTAGACGATTGGGGTTGCCGGTGCGGGCACAGGTATTGGTGTGTCAGGCACATTCGAATTATACCGATATTGGCCATGAAATGGGTCTGCATACAATCCATTTTTCGGCGCAAATACTGAATTCTCAAGGTATACTCTGGGCCGTTGTTCGTTCTGTATACTAATTAGTTAGACGTCAAAGAGAGAATCATCCATGAACCAATCCGAAGACTGGCTAATGCGAGAGGATACGGTTTGCTTCGCGGACCGTGCAGCGCGCCTGGATTGGATTGCCGAAATCATGCCCACAGCAGAACACCTCACATTTCCTAGCGGCTCCATGGCCAAATATCTCTTTGAAGAAGCCAGATATTGCTTTGTCTACGGTCAGTTTCTCGCAGTGATCGTTCTCGGGCTAGCGTTTCTCGAAAAGACACTTGCCGCATGGTTTTTCATATCAGGCCGAAATGACCTGGAGCGAGCAAATATTTCGCGGCTGCTACGTGAAGCAAGAAATGAGGGTTGGCTTACGAACGATGAGTATGGGAAGCTAGAGCGAATCCGACTCGTGCGCAATCCTGTCACTCACTTCCGAGCCCCTTTATCTGAGGATTCAATCGAGTTTCGGGCATTGGGCAAAGCTGATCACCCCTACTCTGTAATCGAGCAAGATGCTCGCGATGTCATCGAGGCTGTGATGCACATGCTGGGCAGAAGTGCCGTCTAACCAGGCACTGGAGCTGACTGGGAAAAAGCGCTAGCTTTTTCCCAGCAGCTCACTGCCAGCGTTCGGCGGCGAAGAGGCAAGATGATGACCTTTCCTACGGCGAATGAGTTTCAGGCAGCGCGACGTCCGCTTGCTTCGCTCCTCAGTAAGTCGGAGAAGGCGCAACAGAAGCTGGCTCCCGGAACGTGGCAGCATACGATGCTGCGTGGCAAGTGTCAAGGCCGGCGAGAAAAGTCCACAACGGGCCGGAATAAAAAGTCCAT
>CAZPVX010000015.1:0-115077 GCA_964590135.1 uncultured Anaerolineae bacterium
CACCATCAGCCGCAAGGCCCATCGCCACGCCGCCACGCGCCAGAAATGCCGCGCGCTCAGCGCCAGCGTTTCGCTCAACCAGTCCGCTGCGCCACCCAACGCCATGATCGCGGCGCTCCTCATGCACAGGAGCGATTCAACAAGGAAAAGCAGTGCGACTGAAACAATTCCCATCAGCCATGTGCGCGCCGAAATCCCCTGGATGCCGCCGTAGGGATTCAAGCTCCTATCGAAGGTGATGAATATTGTGCCGTTCAGGCGCGAGAGGTTGTATTTGACGGCAGCGATCCACTCGCTATAGGGTGAGCCGGCATCGGGGGGCAACAGCGCCAATCCGCGCACCATCATCCAGTTCATCACACTGCTCAGATCGCCGCGCAACCAGCGCGTATTTGACACATCGATGCGTAGTTCGCGCAGCAGCGCGCTGAGGCCAACAGTGCCGGCGGTGATGAGCGCGCCATACAGCAGCCCGCTGATGAGCAACGGTTGCCATTCACGCAGCGCCGCGCGCGCCGCCGTGCCAAAGGTCACTTGTGCGGTCGCATCTTGCAAGGCGATCCACGCCACTGCGCCACGCCCAAGCACGAGCAGAAATGAGCCGATCATGGCCTGCACAAGCATCTGCAAATTAAAGATGCGCACAACCGAGTCCGTGTGCGAGCCGGTGCGCTGCACTGCTTCGATGATCAAGCCGCCGTAGAGCAAGGAACCGATGAGGCCGGCGCTGGCAAAGAACAGCAGCGCACAGCCAGACAGAGCGAGCGGGTGGCGGGCAAAAACGCTGAACGCGCTGTGCAGAGTGTCCATCAAGCCGAGTCGGCCGCCAACGCGGCGCGACGCCGGCAATGCCTGGGTGATGGAGATGGTTTCCTGCATGACCTTGTGTCTTCCGGCTGCCCTGCGTCAAGTCTGGCAGCGCGCACGCGCTTCGATTGCCTGCCGCAAAACTATACAGGCCAGGCTGAAATTCGGATGAGACCGGCCAGGCGCTCATATTCAAGGCACAAACGGCGCGAGCCCATTTTCACCTTCGCCCAAACACCCGCCCTGAAACAGCTTTTGTTGCGCGCGCCGGCGCGTCTGCTTCCGCGCCCATGCCTTCGTAATCGTACGAGCCATTGCTCTTGATCAAGTAGTCATCAAGTTCAGCTTTCAGCACCTGCAAGATGTCGCGCTCGATCTGCATCGCCAGCTTCAAGCCGCCGGCGCTCAGCCCGCGCATCTGCAGGGCCGTCTGCACATGCGGCAGACACAAACCTGACGAGCGCTGGAAGGCCTCGCGCATCGACTCCTCATGCAGTTCATTGATCAGCGTGCGAATGAAAATCTGCTCCTGATCGCGCTCGTATTCACATAGCGGGCACAGCCGGCGCGGCTTCACTGCGTTCAACAGCGCGTTGCGCATGGGCGCGCTCGCCAGATCATCCAGCGGGTTGCGCGCGCGCGGCCTCGCGCGCGTCACATCAGGCTCGCTCGCCGGCAATGCGCGGTTGATCTCGCGCAGGGTGTCGTTGATGACATCGTGCTGGATGATGGCTGTGCCCAACATGCGGCTGTGTCCAATCAACATCGCGCCATGCACCGAGCAATAGCCGCGCGCTGCGCGGATCTCGGCGCGGCGTTGCACATTGGTGATGTTCTCGTAGAAGAAGATGTCGACATATTGCCGCACGCCGCGATCGACCAACTGGCACACCGGACAACCCGGTTGTGCCATCGTCGCGATGAGGTCGTGGTAGACGGTGATCTTGTGTCCGGTCACAGATTTTCCATGCAGGGTGAACAGAGTTTCAGACAGATTTGACAGGGTTTGTCTCGATCCATGCAACCTCGTCCTGTTCATCCTGTCCAGTTCTACTTCGGGTCGGCCTTCTTTTCGCCGGCGTCGTCCTGCGCGCGCTGCTTGCGGCGCTTGAGCAACTCGCTGGCGGTGGCAGCAGCTTGCGGCTGCGCCGTCTGCGCCGGCGCTGGTTGCTGCGGCGCCGATTGTGGAGTCGGATTGGCCGCCGGCGATGTCGAAGGCGCACTGCGCGGCGCAATTGATGAAGTTGGCGACGTGGTGCGGCTCTTGGCCTGCATCAGTTGTGTCACGCGGCCTTGTTCGGCAGCGCCGGCCGGCGCGGTTGCCAATTGCGCCTCACGCCCAAACAATTTGCGCAGGCTCACTGTGATGCGTCGCACGCCCACATCAAAAGGCAACAGAATCGCTGCCAGCGCCAGCAGGAACGGGAAAAGGTCGGTGCGCGAGGCGGCCACCGGCGCATTCAGCACAAAGGCCTCCGCCGGCGCACTCAACAGATTGCCGCCGCCCAAGCCTGCCCAATCGCGCAACGCCGCTTCACCGCCAGCAGTCTGTGCATATTCCGGCGAGTAGGGCCGCACATACGCCACCGTCGCCTCTCCCAATGCATTGGTGGTGGTCACTGCTGTGGTATCGCTGATGACAGGATTGACGCGCACAAAATAAGCGCCGGCTTGGTCGAGATAGGTTTCAGCTTCGTAGCGACCCGGCGCAGTCTGTTGCAGCGCAACCTGTCGCGCGCGGCCATCACTATCGAGCACCGTCGCAGTCAGCTTCAGATCATCGCTGACACGGCCTTCCGGCACATCCGCCACGATCACGGTTTGGTCGCCGCGCTGCTGCACGCCGGCTTGAATCGCCGATTGTCCACGCTCTAGAATCGTCCAGCGGATAGCCTGCGCCCAGAACCGCGGGAATTCCTCCCAGGCCACCCAGTTCTTGCCCCAGCGGCCGGTGGCATCGCTGGTGAAGGCAACTGCGCGACCCAGGCCATATTGCCAGGTGGCGAGCAAGGGGTCACTCTCATTGGCGCGCAATACAACTTGCGCTGCCGGCTTGGCGGTGCTGGCGATGTAGCCTTCGAGCGCCGGCGCCTCAGTGATGCCGCTCAAAATCGGGCTGCTGTTGCCCTGCTTCGGGAAAAAGCTCTGTTCGACGATGTAGCTGCGCTGCGCCAGCGCCGTCTCTTCAGTGAAGATTGTCGGCAGGTTGGCAGCCTTGTCGGTCAGGTGGAAGCGGCCTTTGCCGATCGACGCGATGTTGCGCAGGAACGGCACATCGCTGCCGTCGCCGATGGAGACCACAGTCAGCGTGGTGTTGTCCTCGGCGCGCATCTTGCGCACCAGTTCACGCACGCCTTCCTGCCGCTCGGTGTCATTGCCATCGGCCAGCAGGATGATGAACTTCGACATTCGAGTCGAGTTTTGCACGATCTTCTCGGCTTCCTTCAACGACTCGTAAGCGTAGATGCCGCCGCCGCCTGGCGCGATGCTCAAAATCTGGTTGAGATATTTCTGCCGGTCGCGTCCGGGGAAGGGACCGATCAAATCCACCATCTCCGTATCGAAGCCGATGATGGTCACTTCATCGTCGTCGTTTGCCAACTCGGCTACGCGCGCTGCAGCTTCGGCAGCCAGGCGCATTTTCAACACGCCATTTTCCTGCGCGCTCATGCTGCCGCTCTTGTCCATCACCACGACGATGGAGACCGACGGGAAGCGCTTGGGGTCCTTGACCTGCATGTCCACCGGCAGGGTCTCCTCAAGCGGCGTCTTGAAATAGCCGCCGACGCCGAAGCTGTTCGGACCGCCGATGGCGACGAGACCGCCGCCGATGTCACGGACATAGCTTTGCAGCGAGTACATCGTGCGCAGCGAAAGCTCGCGCGCCGGCACATTCACCAGCACGACCGATTGATATGACGCCAGCGACTGAATCTCGCTCGGCATCGCGCGCGGCGACACCTCGTCATACACGATGCCAGTCGCATCCAACGCTTTTTTGATCTGCGCAGTTTCATCCACGCCAGTGGACGACGTGGCCGGCGGCACAGCCACCAGCAACACGCGCGGCGGGCCGCCGACGATGACCGATGAGGCGAGCGTGTTGTTCTGCGGACGCACATCTTCTTCTGGCGCAATCTGCACCCTGAAGGATGAGAAGCCGGCGCGGGTGGCATTGGCGCGCACGCTGAATTCGTTCTGGCCGCTGACGAGGTTGACGTCCTGCTGGGCCACGATATCGGGGCCGGCGAACACAGTCAACTGCGCCCGCATCGGCTGGTTGCTGCGCACCATGATCTGCAGAGGGATGACTTGTCCGACCGACGCACGTTGCGGTGCATCGACGCGCTCGATGGCCGCATCTGCGCCCTGCACCGACGGCAGCGCCACCGTGTCGAGCCGGCCGTTGGTTGCCTGCACAAGCCGCGCCGCGCTTTCGGCATCGCCGATGGTTTGCTTGCCGTCGCTCAGCAGCACGAGCCGTCTGGCGGCATCGGCAGGGAAAAGCGACATGCCGAGGCGAATGGCGCCTTCGATGTTGGTGCCGGCGCTGCGCACTTGCGTGCCAATGGGCGCGAGATCGCGCACGTCGGACATGGCGCGCTCAACCTGCGCGTCTGCACCGAACACGATGACGCCGGCGCTGTCATGGCCGTCGGGGCGCATGGCGCGCAGGGCATCGCGCACGAATAGCGTAGCCGATTCGACGCCGGCAGGGCCAACGCTGTCACTCGCATCGATCAAAAACACGACTGCCAGCTTGTTGGTGTATTGCACTGCCTGCATGCCGGCGAGCGCCAGCACCACCGAGGCGATCAGCGCGCTGCGAACAAGCAAGCCGCCCAACGCGCGCCGGTTCAGCCGGCGCCAAAGTGGCAGGCGCGCGCGTATATCTGGCTTCTGGCGCTTCACCAATCGCGGCAGCGCGATGAACGCACTGATCGGCACCAGCGCCAGCAACAGCAGAAACAGCGGCTGGCTGAACGAGATCATTGGCGCATTGTAGCGACGTTGTCTGAATCGATGGTGAGTGTTGAAAATTCCAGAGGTTTGCAGTTTCCGACAGTTTGGTCTAAAAATGCCGCCTGCGCAGGAGTGGAGGCAACCGTGCCTCAGTGTGTTGACCTTCCCTGAACCAAAATGAAATCGGCAAAACTGACAACCTTCTTTCTAACCATATCCCTGTCTTTTCTGCCTCTATTTTCTGCACAAGCCGCGCCGGCTTCATCTCCGCCTGCAACAGGCCTGCAGCAGGATTCTGCGCCGGCCTGGCACGCGCCCATGCGCCTGCCGATGCAGGCGGAAGCAACGCAGCGCTATGCCACTGCGCCGGCGGACTTCCCCATCATCACCACAACCGTGCCGGCCAGCAACACTGCCGGTGGACATGTCTTTCTCGCTGTGTTCTTTGGCACAAACTCGCCCTATCTGCTCATTCTCGACCCGCAGGGTGAGCCGGTATATTACGAGCGGATGCCGGCGGGGAAACTCATCGCAGATTTCAAGCGACAACCCAACGGCAATCTCACCTATTTCATCGGCAACAGCGCGCTGGGCGGCGGGGCCGGCGAATACAGGGAGTTGGATGCATCCTATCAACTGACCCACACATGGCAGGCGCAAAACGGCGTGGATGCCGACAGTCACGATCTTCAGATCCTGCCCAACGGCAACGCGTTGATGGTCACCTACGAAAGAAAAGCGCGTGATCTCTCGAGTGTCGGCGGAATGACGAACACCCTGTTTGCAGATTGTCTGGTTCAGGAAATCGGCCCCGATGGCGCGCTGGTGTGGGAATGGCGACAGAGCGATCACATCCCCATCAGCGACACCTACGAAGTCATCACCGGCACGACTGCCGACCCCTACCACATGAATGCTGTGGAGCTGGATTGGGATGGCAATGTGCTGATCTCCAGCCGGCACCTCTCCGAGATCACCAAAATCAACCGCGCCAGCGGCGATGTAATGTGGCGACTCGGTGGCAAGGGCAACGTGTTCACCTTCACGAACGACAGCGGCTTCTCGTATCAGCACGACATTCGCCGGCTGCCCAACGGACACATCACCCTCTGGGACAACGGCAACAAGAGATTGCCGCCGTTTTCGCGCGCTGTGGAATACGAGATCGATGAGGCAACCAAGACGATCACGCGCGTGTGGGAGTATCGGGAGACGCCGGATGTCTTCAATTACTTCATGGGCAATACCCAGCGATTACCCAATGGCAATTCATTTCTAGGCTGGGGTGGCCCCAAAAATCTCATCAATGAGATCGGGCCCGATGGGTCGAAGCGTTTCGAGATGACGGTTGACCCCGGCGCTGGACGCATCTATCGCGCCTTTCGATTCCCGTGGCAGGCAATGCCGACAACCACGCCCACGCTGGTGCTGACAGATGCGATCGCCGGCGCGCCGGCGCTGCACTTCAGCTGGAATGGCGCAACCGATATCACAGACTACCGCATCGAGGGCTGGAACCGATCCAGCACTTTGACCTACACGAGCACAATTTCACGCACCGGCTTCGAAAACAGCGTGCTTGTGTCCAACCTGCCTGCATTCGCCTGCTACTACCGCATCATGCCATTGAAGAGCGGCAGCGACACGCGCTACTCAGAAGTGATCTATCGCGGCGGGGAGGCTTGTGATGCGCAGATCGCATTCACATTGCATTTCCCCTTCACCGCAGCAGGCACTCAGTAGACGCCGCACCAATCTGCTGCAAACAGCGCCAGTATGCGCGCGACTTCGATGACAGAATCGATCTCGACGTATTCGTCTGCGCCGTGAAGATTCGCGCCCTTCGGTCCCCACGCAAGCGCCGGCACGCCGTATAGGCCGGCGAAGCGCGTGTCGAGGCCGGCGGTCAATCCCATCGGCACGGGCAAGGGATCGTCACTGTATGGATGGCGCATTTCGCTTACGCACCGCACAAACGACTGCACAAATGGGTGGCGCTCGTCCTGAATCCACGGCTCGGTGTGCCAGCCGAAATACGCGATGCGGGGCGGGTGGTCGCGCAACCACGCGCTGCGCTGGGCGATGGCATGAACGCGCGTGGCGATTTCCTGCTTCACACCGGCTTCCGTTTCACCTGGCACAAATGACATGCGCACTTCGATCTCGCAGCGGCCTGGCACGGTGCTGGGCCAATCGCCGGCGCGCACCACACCCACATTCAGGTGACATGAGCGACCCGCATGAGGATCGACGCGCTCGAATGGCTCATAGTGCAGCGCAGCCGCGCGCGCCTTGTCCCATTCGCCGAGCATGGCGATGATCGGCGCAGCTTCGACTGCTGCATTCACGCCCTGATGGGCGCGGCCGGCATGCGCGCTTTTTCCATCCACCGTCACGCGGAAATACAGGATGCCCGGATGCGCAATGCTGATGTCGCGCCAATGCGGTTCGGTGGCGATGAAACCATCGGCAAGATAGCCGCGCTGAAAGCAGGCTAGCGTGCCGCCACCGCCGCCAGCCTCCTCCTCGATCACACTTTGCAAAATCAGGTCACCCTTCAGCGAGACGCCACATGCCTTCAAGGCGCGCGCAGCGAACAGGTTGGCGATCAGGCCGCCCTTCATGTCTTGTGTGCCTCGACCAAACATGCAGCCATGACCCTCACCCCCAACCCCTCTCCCAAAGGGAGAGGGGAGAAGAGATGCACCAAACGGATCGTGCGTCCATGCGCCGGCCGGCTCGGGCGAGACAACATCGGTGTGGCCATTGAGAATGAGCGAGCGGCCGCTTCCAGCGCCGGCCAGCATGCCAACCACATTGGGCCGGCCCGCGAACGAGATGCCCGAATCGACAAATGCCGGGTGATCGCGCAGCGCGTCACGATCAGCTTCAAAGACATCTACATCGAGGCCGGCAGCGAGGTAATGCTCGCGCATCATCGCCTGCGCTTCGCCCTCGTTGCCCACCACGCTCGGCACGCGCACCAATTCGCACAGCGCGTCGATCAATTCGCCGGCGTGCTCCTCGATCCAGCCCGAGATCCGCAACCGCAAGTCGCCCGTTATGGTTGTCATGAGTCTTGGTATAGTGTAGTTGGATTTCTGCTGTGGCCTCATCCACAGCGCTGCTCACAAGATGCGACCTGTGTTGATCTACGATGGCGATTGCGGTTTCTGAGCGCAAGCGGCCAGCGCCGTGCAGCGCCTGAACACGCGTAATCAAATTGATGTGCTGCCCTGGCAGGCAGCCGGCCTGCTGGCGCGCGTGAAGCTCACCGCCGAGCAGTGCAAGGATGCTGCGTGGTATGTCGATGCAGCCGGTTGTGCCTTCCGCGGCGCAGCAGCCATCAACACGTCGCTTGGCGCGCTCGGCGGCATATTCAGCCTCGCCCCCATCCTATATTGCATTCCTGGCCTAAAGCAAGTCGAAGATGCGCTGTATGCCTGGGTGGCGCGCAATCGCCATCGCCTGCCGGGCGCGAGCGACGCGTGCAAGCTGCTGGGCGCCAGTGAACGACAAAACCCATAGCAGCCATTTCACGAGACACGAGAGAAGAGGGTTCGCACAATTCCATACAAAGCAGCCTTGAAGCTGCTTGAAGGACATCAAACATGAACATTGCACTTGCGTTGATGCTCACAATGCACGTCACACTGTACGCGCCGGAAGCCGGCGGGATCAACGGCGATCTTGTCATGGCCGACGGCAGCGAGGCGCACATCGGCTTTGCCGCATGCGGGCCGCACTATCCCTTTGGCACCGTGTTCGAGATCATGGTCGACATGCGCGAATATGGCCTGCCGCAGGTGGTGGAATGCCGCGATCGCGGCGGCTATGTCGGCAATGGCAATCTCGATCTGGTCATCCGCACTGGCGATACGGAGCAGGACATTGCCACGGCGCGCATATGGGGCAAGCGCGCCGTGCTGGTGCGAGTGTGGAAGAGCTGGGGGGATTACGTCGCCGGCCAGCAATACGAATACGATCAAGCGCTACAAGCGCAGGCAACTTCCACCCCGCGCTGGGAAGCACGCGAGCAGATCAACACCATAGCCATCCCTTGATGCAACCCCAGCGCCTGTGCCATCTAGCGAGGGGCCAATTTACTCGCCAGCGATGATCTTGATCGCAGCTTTCATGTAGCCAAGCGCATAGGCCATGCCGGCGTGCCACGGCGCGGCGCAACTCATCTGCGGCGTATGATCGGGAATCAACACGCCGGCGAAGTTGTTTTTGTGCAGCACCTTGAGGGCCTTCACCATGTCCACATCGCCCTCATCCACGAATACCTCCTCGTAAAACGGCACCTGCCCTTTCACGTTGCGGAAATGGATGTAGCCGATGCGGCCAGTGGCGCTAAATTGATCCACCATGTCGTAGTAATCCCTGAAACCCTCGCGCGCGCCCAGCGCCTCGCTCATTTCAGCCAGCGTGCCCATGCAAAACTCCAGGCCATGATTTGGGCTGGGTGAGAGATCGAGCAGCCGGCGATACAGATCCCAGCGCCACGTCAGGCGCGGCGTGCCGCGCAGCGTCGGCAGCGGCGGATCGTCGGGGTGCGCCACCAGTCTCACGCCGGCCTCCTCGGCCACCGGCAGCATCTCCGCGACAAAGCGCGTGTAGCGTTCCCAAAACTGCTCGGGCGTGATGGATGCAATTGTGCCGCGCCGGCCTTCGGGATCGAACAGCGCAGTGTCGTAGACCATGTTCCACACCATGCCATCTGGGATGGGCGTTTCGGCGGGATTGTGATAGCCGACCGACATAGCGCCGCCGCGCGCGAACTCACCGTGGTCGCGGCCCCATACGCCGGCGAGCGTGAAGCAGTAACCCATGATCGGGATGCCGGCCGTGCCCATGTCGCGGATGAGTTGTTTCAGGCGCGCCATCTGCGCGTCGCGCTGCGGGCCGTCGAGCAGCACGTCATACCAGTGCGCCGGCTCGAAGTTCTCGATGGCCTCCAGCGCCAGCCCTTCGCGCTCGACCGCTGCCTTCAGGTCGCGCAGCCAGTCGAGCGTCCAGGCCGCGTCGATGGGATCGCTGATGCCAAAGCCATAGGCATTCGAGCCTTCGGTGGTGATGGCGTCTTTGCCAGGTTTTTTGAAGTGGCCGACGATATGGGCTACGATGTGCGTTGCGCCGGCTTGTTTTGCGAAACGGAAGTTCTCTGCAGTGAGCATGTTGCCGTACAGGCCAAGACCAAGTTTCATGCGGCTGATTTAACCGCCGAGACGCATAGGACGCAACGTGATGAAATTCATGGCAGAGGCATGGGATGCAACGCGGCTGTCAATGCGTCAGACAGTTTGATTTTTTTAACCGCTTCCCATCCGCTATCAAACTCGACGGTGGGGATGTGCGCGCGCATGACATGATTGGCATGTTTGGCAAGCGCATCAAAGGTCGCCTATCCGAAAGATGCCGACGCATGAGTGCGTGCTGAATCAGCCAAATGCGCGTCGCATGGGTTTGCTTTGATTTGAAACAAACTGCGCATGGCGCGAAACGCACCCAGCAACCGCGCAGTGTGCGCATGGTCCTGTTGGTGATGCGCTGCGACGTATGCCAGACCTGCCAAACACTGTGCGACGGGTTCGACGTCGAACACCGCCAAACTATTTCGCATGCCCTCTGCAAACAGCACCTGCGCTTCAGCCCATTTCCCCTCGCGCGCCGCCACACGACCAAGACATGCAGTAAGCACCGTGTGTCCATGCGCCAGGCCTTGTGCGCGCACATGCGCCAGGCTTTCATTGAAGTGCTGACGTGCTGCGGCCCATTCCCCGCGCCGTTCTGAAACCAGCCCCAGCCCCAGGTGCAACTCAATCAGTTCACCTTTTGCCACGTCGCCCACGCGCAGTACTGTGTTGAAATGCGCCTCGGCTGCATCCAGATCGCCGGCCAGCAGTTGCGCCATACCCCATGCCGATTGTGCGCTGATCTGGTAATTCGTCGAATTCAACTGACGTGCGATGTCCTGTTGTTGTTCGATATAGCGCATGGCCAACGCGCCATCTCCGGTGCATTGCAGGTGCAGCAAGATGTATTGCGTCAGCAATGGCAGCAGATCCGCCGGCGACCCAGCCGCGCGCAACAGCGCCATGCTCTCATCGAGAAACCGCTCGGTCCGCCGGCGATTGCCCGGATAGCGCGACAACATGCCCATCAACATCAGCACGCGCCCTTTGCCGGCGCTGTCATTGGCATGCTCGAACAACACGCCGGCTCGCCGCAGCCATTCAGAGCAACGCGCCTCACCGAGTTGTGACGACAAAAACCCGGCCTGGCGATACGCCTCAGCCAGAATGGCGGCATCAACACGCGCCTCATCACATCCAGCCAGCGCTCGCTCAAGCCATTGCAGTCCTTCGCGAAACAACCCGTTTTGTCGCCACACCTGATGCGATTCAGATGCCATCACCAATGCCAGCACCGCGCTTTCGTGGCTGCCGCGATGGAGCAGCCAGTCGAGCGCGGCGCGCAGGTTATCGAGATTTGTCACCCAGTGCCGCAATGTCGCGCTGTCATTGCCACGGGCTGCCACTTTGCCAGCAGCGCGCACCACACCGGCGAAATATTCGGCATGCTTAGCCTGTGTCTCATCGAGTGTGTTTGCTTGTGCAAGTTGCGCCAGTGCAAATTCGCGCAGGGTTTCCAGCAGGCGAAAACGCGCCGGCGCAACAGCCTGCCTTTGCACAAGGCTCTTCGCGCACAGTTGTTCGAGTTGGCGCGCGCTCACGCCCAACGCTTGCGCCGCCTCTGCATCGAAGCCGCCGGCAAACACGCCCAGCGTGGCAAATGCGCGTTGCAATGCCGGCGTCAGCAAGGCGTAACTCCACGCGATGGTCGAGAACACGGTTTGCTGGCGCGCCGGCAGGTCGCGCAAGCTGGCGGGTAAATCGAGGCTGCTCTCCACCGCTTGACACAACGCGCTTGCATCCATGTCATCGCAATTTGCCGCGACCAGTTCCAATGCCAGCGGCAGCCCATCGAGCCGCGCGCAAATGCGCTGGATGAGTGGCATGTTTGCGTCGTCGATGTGAAAGTGCGGGTTGGCGGCCTGCGCGCGATCAATGAAGAAGGCAATCGCCGGCTCGCCTGTGAGTGGCTCCACTTTGATCTGTTGCTCAGGCCGCACGCGCAATCGTTCACGGCTGGTGACCAGCACGCGCATGCCAGGACAATGTGCCACCAGATCAGCAGCATCCTTGGCTGCATCCAGCACATGCTCGAAGTTGTCCAGTATCACCAATATATCGCGCTGGTGCAGGGATGCGATTAATGCGTCAGTCAGCGTTTGTCCGGCAATCTCACGCACATTTAAGGCGCGCGCAGTTGCTGCAAGCACACCTTCGGCGTTTGACACCGGCGTCAGATCGACAAAGCATGCGCCGGCAGCCAGATGCACTGCAATCTGTGTTGCAACTGCGGTCGCCAGGCGCGTCTTGCCCACGCCAGGTGGGCCAGTGAGCGTGATGAAGCGCGCACCGGCATGGAGAAAGCGGTGCTGAGTAGCTTCGATATCTGTCTCACGGCCAAAGAGTGGTGTGACCGGCGATGGCACCTGAGCACGAAGCAACTGTTGCAATGTGCTTTTCCCTGGGCCATTTGTCGAAGCGATGGAAGTGCTGTTGCTCAAGCCGGCGGCCAACTCAAGAAACGCCGCTTGTGTATGCAATGGGATATCGAACACGCGCAGCATATCCTTGGCGATGGATGCCGGCGTGCGCCGGCTGCCGTCTTCGTATCGGCGATAGGTGTCTCTGGGCAAATGCAACTGCGCGGCGGCTTCTTTTTGCGTCAGGTTCAGCGCCCGGCGGCGCTGTTTGATCCATTGTTTCAGAGTGATGGATTGCGACATACTTTCTGTGTGTGAGGAGTCGTTGTGCCACTTTTGTGCCAAAAGTGTAGCTGCAAATGGTTGAACGCCGCCGCAGAATTTTGTTCAATGGCGCATCATGCTCAAACATCTCTCGCTCAACAGATGTTTTCTCGCACTTGCTGCAGGTGTCATTGCAGCGCTGTCGGTTGCTCCAGTTTCTGCACAGAACGGAAGCAACATTGTTTTTTGCGATGCCGCCAATCAAAAGGGCGGGCGCTGCACGAAGCCGGCAACCACATTCGAAATTCCGCGTGGTGGCTTGAAGCGCATCTACGTCAACTGGACTTTGCCCAAAGGCCAGACTGTGAAGGAATGGACGCGGCGCTGGTCGTTCTACCCAGGCGGCAATGAGCCGACGACATGCCTATTCAGCAGCGCCGGCGCGCTCAAGCCCAAGTCGGTTGCAGATGGTTCGCTGTATCAGGTCGTGTTTTCCGCAGTTGAGGGCAATGGGCCGAAGGTGTTCAACACGTCTAGCCTGATCTATGGCGATTACACGCTGGAACTGTTTGCCGATGGCGTGCCGGCCGGCAAAGCCACTTTTCAGGTGCGCGCACGTTTTGGCGGCGATGTGCCGATCAAGGCCAGTTTGTGCTGATCTTCCACTCATGCTCAAGGGGAAATCATGAAACGATCATTTGTTATCACCTTTGCGTTGCTGTGTTCTGTTGCCACTCATACAACCGCTCCTTCAGCCAACGCGCATGCACCATTCGCCAGTGACGCAACCTGCCCAGCCGCCATCCCATTTGGCGAAGTATTCAATTGCTCATTGAGCATTGTCGGCGAAGAAGACACGTATACCTTCTCTGGTTCCACGAATGACCAGTTGAAGTTCCGTATGCTGCGTACTTCAGGCGCGTTCTTGCCAGAGATTCGCACCTATGACCCAAACAACGTGATCGTCAATGCGTGCAGTCGCTATTCACTTGGCGTGCTGGTGAGTTTCAACTGCTCGCTGACAAGCAGTGGCACGTACACCGTTCGGATCCGCGATCTCAACAATACTTCCACTGGCACGTATCAGGCTTACGTGCAGCGGCTCAATGGGGTTGGTGCAGCCTCAGCAGTTTCTTTCGGGCAAGTGGTAACTGGCACGTTGGATACACCTATTGAGAGCGATACGTATTCGTTTAGTGCAAGTGTCAATGACAAGCTTTCACTACGATTGGTGCGCAGTGCTGGAACGTTTTTGCCGCAAATACGTGTTTACGACTATGCGGGCAACCTTGTATCAATGTGCAGCAAGTACAGCTATGACGAACTCGTATCCATCACGTGCTCCGTCACCACCAACGGTGCTTTCTCGATTTTGGTGGATGACCTTAACAGTTCGGCAACAGGTGCTTATGCGCTGCACTTTCAACGTTTCAACCAACCTGGCAATGCAGTGCAAAACACTTTTGGACAACCTATTGCCGGCAGTTTGAGTCAGAGCGCGGAGATGGACGTTTATAAACTTGACTTGATAACCAATGACTTGCTGCTCATCCGCCTATTGCGAACGAGTGGAAATTATCAACCACGCTTCCGGTTGTTCGATCAGGATGGTGTTCTGACATGCAGCGTTTATTCCTATTCAGCGCTCGCTGATGATGATGGCTGTGCCATCACGAAAGCCGGCACGTACGCATTGATCGTAGATGAGTTGCAAGAGCTTAGAACTGGTGATTACACGTTGCACACGCAGCGCATCAACAATCCTGGCAATGCATCATCTATCGCATTTGGACAATCGATCAACGATTCGATTGCCAGTGTCGCCGCCGTAGACACTTACACCTTTCAGGCGACGCAGAACGACAAGATCCGGATGAAAATGACGCGCACGAGTGGCGCATTTCTGCCGCGCATCCGTATTTTTACTTCAGGCGGTTTGGCTTTGTGCTCTGATTACAGCTATGGTGATACAGCTGATACGCGCGAGTGTCCAATCCCTACGACCGGCACCTACATCGCGCTAACCGATGATTTGCAGACCGCCGGCGTAGGTGCTTATTCGCTGTCACTCGCGTGTAGTTCTGGTCCTTGCGCCGCCGAAGGCAAAACGTTTGTCTTCCTGCCACTTGTGCGGCGCTAACAAGCTCAACACCGAACACGGTTGGTTTCCACGTGCAGCAATGGCCGCTTAATCAATGAATATGTAAAGAGAGTGGAAAATGGACCTGAAGACAACAGGGATCATTGCGCTGTGTATGGCGCTCATGCTTAGTGCGTGTGGCGGTAGCGAGCTTGTGAACACATCGACGCCCACACCCATGCTGTCAATGGCAACTGATGCTGTTCAGTCGGTGCCAACCGAAGTCATCGCCGTCGAAGGTGCATCGGCGCCAGCCAACATCGCAGAAGGGTTGATCGGCAGGTGGCACAGCAGTCAAGTCAACGGCACATTCGAGTTCTTTCCAAACGGCATCGCGGTTCAAACGCGCAGCGGCGGCGCGACCCTTGCCGGCACCTATGCGTTGAGCGCCGACGGCAAAATACTCCAGTTCGAAAATGACAACGGTCTCTCAGAGTTCCCGATCAGTTTGAAAGGAGACGTCTTGACTGTGAATCGCACGGGGTTCATGCGCGCCGGTGGCGTTGCAGGCGTTGCTCAACCGAATCAATCCGCCACCGAACGGATTCTTGGCTGGTGGCAGCAAGGCGACTACGCCGGCACCGGCTATGACTTCAAAGCGGATGGCACGTATACCGTCTTTCTGTCTGGGCAGCCTGAGGGAAAAGGACGCTATCAGGTTTCGGATGATAATCGCCTGATCACCTTCGTTGAGCCATTTGGCGCGCAGCAGGGCGTCCGCCAGCGCCAGGTGCATCTGCTCAACGATGCGTATCTGATTCTGGAGTTGGCGAGTGTGTACAAGCGCACTGCTGAAGCGCCTGCCGGCACACAACAGGCATCGGGGACGTTGATATACCAACTGGCGCAACCGCAGGTCGGCGGTTCTGCGCCGAGCATCATGCCCACCACCATGCCCTATCCCTTCGAGATTCAGGTGAGCTTGAAGGGGCTGACCGGCCAATACTGGCGCAACATCGACTATGGTGCGACGACCGTTCAAGACACCGGTCAAGACGAGCAGGTCACGATCTCCGGCGAAATCTTGAAGGAGCCTGTGCCGCTGAATGGTCGAGAGGGGAGCTACGTCGGCCGTTTGATGCTGGGCAACTACACACTACATGTGCGCAGCAAAGGCTACAGCGATGTGAGCATACCCATTGAGTTGACCCAAACCAACCAAGTGGTGAATGTGCCATTGCAATTGGCTCCACTCACGCTCAATCCGGCAGATTTGGTCGTGATCGGATCAAAGGTGATCCGCCATGACACGGGCGAAGTCGTGCTCTCCGGGCGCGGCTTCGACTTCGCCGACGCATTACGTCCAGATCGCAAGAGTTTTCTCGGACTTGACCCACAGAACAGCGGTAGCGCGTGGGTCATCTTTGCCAATGGCGAATACTGGCAGCAACTCACGCCTGACTTGCCCCAATTCCAGGCTCAGGGGGTTTACGTTCAGGCACCGCAGGCAATGACGTCGCCAGATGCCAAACGTGCGTTGTTCGCGTTGGAAGGCGATCTTTGGTTGGGTGATGTGAATTGGGAGACAGGCACGATTAAGAATGCAAAACAGTTGACCCAAGTGGGGTTGTTTCAGGGTGCTGGCCGGCGTGGCATGAAGTTCAACTGGCACCCGGACGGCAAGGTCGTTGTCATCAACAGCCAGTATCGCGTTGACCTGCAAACGGGTGACGTTAAAACGCTGGACGGGTTGTCTTCCTTTTCACCAAACGCGCGCTATGCCGCGCAGTACACGAACAAAAATGTGGCGATCTATGATATTGCTGCCGGCACGGAGTTCCGGTCCTCAGCGAATCGTGATCGTGGCAGTTGCTGGTTGGATGACGATCGCGCTGTGTATGCCGAGAAGGATGGTTTGTGGGTGGTCAATGGCGCATCCGAAACGCGGGTGGCGCTGGATGGATTGGAAATTGACAGCATCGCCGGCTGCCAAGGCAACTACGTTATTGCAACTCCACAACCCAACCCAAAGCGAACAGCGGTCATGATCAATGTTGATACGGGAAGCCACATCGAAGCGCCGGCCAACACCACCGAGTTGCACATAGACGGCAACTATGCGGTGATTGGCGTGCAAGACCAGAGTGATTTGGAGGCGCGTGGCACGTTCTTGCTGAACCTGACGAATGGTGAACTCAAAAAGATCAGTGCTTATCCAGTCAATCCTGGTGGCGACAAATTCAAGGGCTTTCGCTTGCGTAGCGCCAATGCCGCAGTCCTGTCAGACAAGAACACCGTTTTATTTGTCGCCAATGGGCATGTGTGGAAGTCCGATCTATCGGGCGCACCAGCGCAACGATTGGTGGAGGACGATGACGCATGGGCGAATCGCAGTACTTCTATCACGCGGCTGAAGGCACTTCCATAGTACAAAATGCGACGCACCCATCGACAAGCTCAGGGTGCGTCGCGTTTCATTTCGATCTTAGCGAACCTTTTGTGACCGGCGTTGCGGATGGCCAAACGGCCGGCGCGGGTGCTGTGATGGCCGCTGCGTTGGATGCTGCGCTGGCGCTTGACTCCTCGGCGCGTGCTGCGCAATGGGCTGCGACTGCTGCTGCGCCGGCCGCTCCGGCGCTGCCGCATCGTAATCAAAGTCATCCAAGTGCCGGCGCTCAATCGGCTTGCCCAGCGCGCGCTCGATGTCACGCACCATCAATTTGTCATCCGGCGTCACCAGAGTGAACGCATCACCCTCGCGCTCGGCGCGGCCAGTGCGACCAATGCGATGGATGTATGCCTCAGTCGTGTCCGGCACGTCATAGTTGATCACATGCGACACGCTCTCGATGTCCAGTCCGCGCGCGGCGATATCGGTCGCCACCATCACCTGATATTTGCCGGCCTTGAAGCCCTGCAGGGCGCGCTGGCGCTGGTTTTGCGAGCGGTCGCTGTGCAGGCTGGTGGTGGTAAAGCCCTGTTTGTCCAGCACGCGCGCCAGCTTTTCAGCGCGATGCTTGGTGCGCGTGAACACCAGCATCGAGAATGCGTCGGTCTGCCGCAACAGCGCAATCAACAGGTCGCTCTTCAGATGCTGCGGCACGGGGTAGAGCGCGTGCGCCACGGTGCGCGCAGCCTTGCTCTTGCCCACGTCCACGCGCGCCGGCTGATGCAGTTCATCGGCAGCCAACGCTTCCACCTCGCGCGGGAAGGTGGCCGAAAACAACATCGTCTGGCGCTTCCTCGGCACGTGATTGAGGATGCGGCGCACCTGCGGCAGGAAGCCCATGTCGAACATGCGGTCGGCTTCATCCAGCACCAGCACTTCGATGCGGTCGAGCTTGCACAAGCCGGCGCCGATGTGATCGAGCAGCCGGCCTGGACAGGCGACCAGAATCTCAACGCCATCCTTCAAGGCGCGCTCCTGCGGACCGGCTGACACGCCGCCATAGATCGTGGCGCTGCGGATGCCGGTGCCTTTGGCGAACAGGCGAATTGTGTCGTTGATCTGCTCAGCCAGCTCACGCGTCGGCGTGACGATGAGCGCGCGATGATGGCCGTTGCGGCCGCTAGTCAACAGGCGCTGCAAGATGGGCAGCACGAAGGCCGCCGTCTTGCCGGTGCCGGTCTGTGCCGTGCCGATCAGGTCTTTGCCCTCGAGGGCAACTGGGATCGCCTTGGCTTGAATGGGCGTGGGCGACTCGTAGCCGGCGCTTTGTACGGCGCGCAGCAGGCGTGCATCCACGCCAAAATCAGAAAAATTCATTGCTGGGAAGACTCACTGGCGAAGGAAACGATTGCCGCGAACGGCACCCTTCGTCAAAACCCATGCCACTCGAGGTCTAACGGTCACAGGATACCACGTTGCTTGACCGCTTCGTAAATCATGAGCGCGGCCGAAGTGGCAACATTGAGCGAGTTGATGCGCCCGATCATCGGGATGCGCACGGCGGTGTCGGCCTCATCCAGCCAGGCCGGCGTCAGGCCGTATTTCTCCTCGCCCATCACGATGGCGCACGGCTGCGTGAAATCGAATCGCGTATAGGGCAATGGCATTTCACCGCGAACGGGGTTGGGTGTGGTCGCGACGATCTTGATATCGTTCTGGCGCAGCCACGCGATGGCCTCGACGTTGCTGCACTGCGCCACCGGCACGCTGAACAAAGCACCTTGCGACGCGCGCACCACATTGGGGTTGGTCAGGTCGGCCTTGGGATCGCAGAAGATGAATGCATCGACGCCGGCGGCATCGCACGTGCGTAGCATCGCGCCGAGATTGCCAGGCTTTTCCACCGCTTCGGCGACGAGCAGCAGGGACGCCCGGCCAGACACCTTTGCAATGCGCTGAAGCGAGAAATTGGGGCGGGGTGCGATCGCCAACCAGCCATCGGGGCCGTCGCGGTATGCCATCTTCTCGAACACGGGTCGCGTGACCTCAATGATCTCCGCGCCGGCGCCGCGCAACCGCGCCAGCAATTCAGCATGCGCGTTGGGCATGTGCGCCGGCTTGTGCAGCGCAGGGCAAAGGAACACGGTTGCCGGCTTCACGCCGCAATCCAGCGCGAACGAGAGCGGATCGAAGCCCTCGATCAACATCAAGTTGTCTTCGTCGCGCTGGCGCTTATCCTTCAACGCCACAACGTGCTTCACACGCGGGTTGGTCAGGCTGGTGATGTGCATCTCATAGGCGCGGGGCGCCTTCCCAATCCTACATGGAAACGTGCCGGCTGTGCTACAACATGATGCAATGAACTCACCTTGGCTCTTCATCGCGCAGGGGTTGATCATATTGGTTGGCGTGATTGCGCTCGCACTGGCGCTGCACCGCCGGCTGCCGGCAATGTGGCGCAGTTGGGTATGGGGCGCAATCGCCTTCATCGCCTCGCAATTGGTGCGCATGCCGCTGCTGATCGCGCTCACCGTTGTCAGCCAGACGCTCGGCTGGAACTTCGGGCAGGAGGGCAATTTCTGGTTCAACTGGGCGGTGCTTTCGTTGACGTCGGGCTTGTTTGAAGAGAGCGCGCGCTTTCTGGTGCTGCGCTTCCTTGGCAAGGAGACGCGCGGTTGGCGCGGGGCAGTGATGTTCGGCGCAGGTCATGGCGGCATCGAGGCCATCCTGCTCGTCGCATTCTCCGCCTTTTCCAACGCCTATGTGCTGATGAACGCCGATGCGCTGCTGGCGCAAACGCAAGCAGTTGCGCCGGCCAGCGTGGCCGCGCTGACGCAGCAAATTGACCTCTTGCGCACGGTAAACGCCGGCCTCATCGGCGCATCCTTGATCGAGCGCGTCTTCGCCATCATGCTGCATGTCGGCCTGAGCGTGATTGTGATGCAGGCGGTCGAAGGGCGCGGATCGAAGTGGCTGCTCCTCGCCATGCTCATCCATGCGGCTGCAAACGGCGCCGCGCTGATTGCGCAGCGCAGCTTTGGCGTGGTGGCCGCAGAAGCAATCGTGGGCATCTTCGGCTTGTCGATGCTGGTCTACACGCTGAGGATGCGGCCAAAAATGAACGAAAGCACCTTGATTCTGTAGGGGTTTGTTTGACAAACCTCGCAGGTTTTTCAAGCCCGTGAGTTTTTTGGATTGGAAATCTGCGCGAGAATACGCGCATGACTGCTTTGCAACTTTCCGTTGATTCCCAGGAGATTCAACACACTCGCGAGCGCATCGCAACGTTTGGCCGCATGCTGTTCGACCGCTTTCTCACCGACGCCGCCGGCGGCAATATCAGCGCGCGCGCCGGCGATCTCGTCTGCCTGTCTCCGCGCTATAGCGGCCAGAAGCACCAGTGGCATCTGCAGCCTGATGACGTGCTGGTCGTGGATTTGCAGGGCAACAAATTGGCCGGCGCCGGCGACCTTTCACGCGAGAGCAAGGTGCATCTGCGGCTGTACGCCGAATTTCCCGACGGCGGCGCAGTGATTCACGCGCATCCCCGGCACGCACTGGTCTTTTGTGCTGCGCGCCAGCCCATCCCGCCGGTGCTGGAAGCGACGATGAAGTTCGGCGTCATCAACGTGACCGAGTTTGCGCCAGCGCACAGCGCCGACCTCGCGTTGCATGTGGCCAAAGGCCTGCGCGGACAAGACAGCCGCATCCGCAAGCAGGCTGCCGCTGTCATCGCGCCCTGGCACGGCATCTTCTGCGTCGGCAAAGACCTCGACGCCGCCTTTGACGCAGTCGAGCGCATCGACAACAATGCGCGCATCATCCTGGAGAGCCGCGCGTTGCTCTCACCGGCGGAATTCGCGGCAGAGAACGCGGCACTGACCGATGCGTTGGCAAGGCATTGAAGATGGTCATCACCGTCACGCCCAACACCGCGCTGGACCGCATATTGCGTGTGGCGCGGCTGCTGCCCAACCACACGCTGCGCGCGCAGCCGGCGATGCTCAGCCCCAGCGGCAAAGGCATCGATGTGTCGCTGATACTGGCGGAGATTGGCGTGCCATCGGTGACGATGGGTTTCGTCGCCGGCGACGCAGGCCAGCAACTTGAAGCAGCGCTGCGCGCAAAAAACATCGCCCCAGCGTTGATCTGGGTGAACGGCGCAACGCGCATCAACACCGTCATCATCGGTGAAGAAGATTGCAGCCACACCACCATCACCGCCGAATCGTTGATCGTGCGCGAACATCACGTGGCCGCCTTGGTCGATGCCTTTACCCGACAGATTCCGTCGGCGAAGTGTGTCGCCTTGGGCGGCAGCATTCCGGCTGGCGTCGACCCATCGCTCTATGCGCAACTCATCGCCATCGCAAGGCAGCATTGCGTGCCAACCATTGTGGATGCCACTGGCGCGGCCATGACGCTTGCGCTGGCAGCGCAGCCAGACTGGATCAAACCGAATCGTGAGGAGTTGGAAACATTCGCCGGCTGCGCGGTGCGCACCTTGCGCGATGCATTTCATGCTGCGCAATCCCTGCGTGCGCGCTACGGCGTGAATGTGCTGGCGTCACTCGGCACAGATGGGTTGCTGGTGGTGACGGCCGATGCAACGCACTATGCGCCGGCGCTGTCTGTGCCGGTGGTGAACCCGGCCGGCGCGGGCGATGCGCTGGTGGCCGGCCTCGCGGCGGCTATCGCGCGCGGTGAACCGATTGATGCTGGCGTGCGATTGGGCGTGGCTTGTGCAGCCGCAACACTGATGAGGGCAGGCACTGCCGAGTGCGCGCGCGCTGACATTGCGCGACTGTTGCCGGCGGCGCGGGTGCTGCCTTCCGAGGCAGCAGAAGCCGATCGGGCGATCTGCGAATAAATCATTGCGCGGCGTCGCGCTTACTTGATAGCCGTGACCACGCCGGCGGTCATGCGCGGCAGGTCTGCCGGCGCGAGCTTGAACACGGCAAAGGGCGTGCCGGCAGCAGCCCAGATTTCCTCAAGCTGCGACAGATCTTCGTCGATCCACGTCTCAAGCTTTTCGGCGTGGCCGACCGGCGGCACGCCGCCAATCACAAAACCTGTCTTCGCGCGCACGAAGTCTGCATCAGGGCGCTCGATGGGTTCGCCGGCGAGCGCCGCGATGCGCTTCTCATTCACACGATTCACGCCGCTGGCGATCACCAGGATGGCCTTGCCAGTATGCCGGCCCTTGAAAACCAACGACTTGGCGATCTGCGCCACTTCACAGCCGATGGCTGCCGCAGCTTCGGCAGCGGTGCGCGTGGTTTGCGGAAACTCCTTGACTTCAAGATGCTCGAAGCCGAGCGCGCGCAGCGCGTCTTGAATGCGTTGGGCAGAGTGGTTGAGGTTGGTCATGGAGAAGTTTCGAGATTCGGGATTCGAGTCAATTTGACTCAATCAGATCTTGGCCTTGGCTCTCAGTATAATTTGTGCTGGAAACCGATGTTGTACTAGCCGCCGCGTCCTTTGCAATCGGCGCGCACTCAAAAAGAGTGGACGCGCTGGTTGCGTTGGATGCGGCTTTTTTGTGCCCCCTCCCGGCCTCCCCTGCTGTGCAGGGAGGAGAAAGATGATGGAAGAAAAACTTGCGAGCATCGAGCAGCGCTTCAATGAACTAACCGAACAGATGGCTGACCCGGTGTTGGCCAACGACTACGCGCGCTATGCCGAGGTGGCCAAGCAGCACAACGATCTGCAGCCGATCGTGCAGCACTTTCGCGAGTTGAAGCGGGCGCAGCAGGAACTGGCAGACAACGAGCAACTGGCCGCGGGCGATGATGAACTGGCCGAGATGGCGCGCAGCGAGATTGCGCCGCTGCAAGCACGCATTGTCAAGTTGGAAGGCGATCTGCGGCTGATGCTGGTTCCAAAGGACCCGAAAGATGAGCGCGATGTGATCGTGGAAATTCGCGCCGGCGCCGGCGGCGATGAGGCCGGCTTGTTCGCCGCAGACCTCTTTCGCATGTACACCCGCTATGCCGAAGACCATCGCTGGAAGGTCGAATTGCTCGATGAAAGCGAGACCGGCATCGGCGGCTATAAGGAAGTGGTATTCGCCGTCAAAGGCAAGGGCGCATACTCGCGCCTGAAGTTCGAGAGCGGCGTGCATCGCGTGCAGCGCATCCCATCCACCGAGGCAAATGGCCGCATCCACACCAGCACCGTCACCGTGGCTGTGCTGCCGGAGGTGGATGAGGTCGAGATCAACATCCCGATGAGCGACCTGGAGATCGAGACCTATCGCTCGCGCGGCGCCGGCGGCCAGAACGTGCAGAAGAACGAAAGCGCCGTGCGCATCATTCACAAGCCGACCGGTCTCGTCGTCGCGGTGCAGGACGAGCGCAGCCAGACGCAGAATCGCTTGCGCGCTTTGAGCATCCTGCGCGCGCGGCTCTACGAAATGGAGCAGACCAAGCTCAACGCCGAGATGTCGCAGACCAAGCGCGACCAGATCGGCACCGGCGACCGCAGCGAGAAGATTCGCACCTACAACTACCCGCAGAACCGCGTCACCGATCATCGCATCGGCATGGATTTGTATCGCTTGCCGGCGATCCTCGACGGCGACCTCGACGAATTCATCGATGAGCTTTCGCAACGCGAACAGGCCGAGCGATTGCAAGCGGCTGGCGTCTGATCGATGCAGACCATTCAAGCAACGCTGCGAACCGCGATGACGCAATTGGATGCGGCGCGAGTGGATGCGCCGGCGACTACGGCGCGCTTGTTGCTCTCGCAAACCACTGGCCAGTCCAAGGAATGGCTCATCGCGCATAGCGATGAATCTCTCGCCGCAGACGAGCAGATACATTTTCAATCGCTGCTCACCCGCGTGATGGCGCACGAGCCACTGTTCTATGTGCTGGGTCACCGCGAGTTCTTCGGGCTTGACCTGCATATCGACAAGCGCGTGCTGATCCCCCGGCCCGAAACGGAGATGCTGGTGGAGTTGGCGCTCGACACGCTCGCGCAGGGACGGAGCGCCGGGCTGAGGGGCGATATTCAGGTGATCGACGTCGGCACCGGCAGCGGCGCAGTGCCGATTGCCATCGCAAAGCATGCGCCGGCGATCGCAATCCTCGCCACCGACATCAGCAAAGATGCGCTGGACGTGGCGCGCCTGAACGCCGCGCGGCACGGCGTGATGGATCGCATCGCGTTTGTGCAGGCGGATTTGCTCGCCGGCATTCATACCCTGCCGCTGGTTATCACAGCCAATCTGCCCTACGTCACATGCGCGGAGATCGATGGCTTGCCGCCAGAAATCCAGACGCACGAACCGCGTGTCGCATTGGATGGCGGAGAAGATGGGCTGGATCTGGTGCGCCGGCTGCTGAGCCAGATCGCCTGGATGGCAGGAACAGCGGGTCAGACGCCTCTGCGCGCTGCATTTCTTGAATTTGGCGCGTCGCAGGGTGAGGCAGTGCTGCAAGCCGCGCGCGCCATCCTGCCGCGCGCGCAGTGCGAGATCAAAAAAGATCTCGCGCAGCTCGATCGCGTGCTGGCCATTCGATTCGCCCGCGCAACTGAGCGATAACCCGACTTGACGATCCATTGATCCTTCGCCATGCTCAGGGCCTGGCGCAGGCTCAACCAACCTGACCGACTTGAAAAGATCATGACCCATCAACCTGCATCCAACCGATACGACGCGATGAAGTACAACCGCTGCGGCCGCAGCGGTCTGCTGCTGCCGGCGATTGCGCTCGGCCTGTGGCACAACTTTGGCGGCGTCGATGTGTATGAAAATAGCCGCGCCATCGCGCTGCGCGCGTTCGATCTCGGCATCACCCACTTTGACCTGGCAAACAACTATGGCCCGCCGCCCGGCAGCGCCGAGGAGAATTTCGGCAAGTTGCTGGCGCAGGATCTGAGGCCGCATCGCGATGAGATCATCATCAGCACCAAGGCCGGCTATCGCATGTGGGCCGGCCCCTACGGCGAATGGGGCTCGCGCAAATATCTCATCAGCTCGCTCGATCAGAGCCTGAAGCGGATGGGCTTGCAATACGTCGACATCTTCTATCACCATCGCCCCGACCCTGACACGCCGCTGGAGGAGAGCATGCTGGCGCTGGATCATGCCGTGCGCAGCGGGCGCGCGCTCTACGCCGGCATCAGCAACTACCCTGCCGATAAAACCCGCGAGGCCGCGAGGATCATGCGCGCGCTCGGCACGCCGCTGCTGATTCACCAACCGGTCTACAACATGTTCAACCGCTGGATCGAGCCGGATCTGCTGAACGCGCTGGCGGACGAGGGCATCGGCTGCATCCCGTTCTCGCCGCTGGCGCAGGGCTTGCTAACCGGCCGCTATCTGCACGGCATCGAAGGCGACTCGCGCGCCGCAAAGCCATGGGGCTTCCTCAAGCCCGAAGGCGTGACCGATGAACGCATTGCAAAAGCCAATCGTTTGAATGTGATCGCGCAGGGACGGGGGCAGACGCTGGCGCAGATGGCGCTGGCGTGGGTGCTGCGCGATGGCCGCGTGACCACCGCATTGATCGGCGCGAGCAAGGTGCAGCAGGTGGAAGATTGCGCTGCTGCGATCAACAACCTGCATTTCAGCGAAGAAGAGTTGAAGCAGATCGACGCCATCCTCAACTGAATGTTTTTGACAGGGTGAACAGGCCGGCAATCCTGTTCACCCTGTCAATTTTTCTTCCCAGTAGAATCGCGGTTCGTGCAGCACAACATCCAACTCCTCGCCATCGACCTCGACGGCACGACTGTCAACCACGACATCGATATTTCGCCGCGCGTTGTGCGCGCCGTGCAGGCCGCGATGGCGAAGGGCGTGAAGGTTGTCATTGCCACCGGCCGCAACGTGCCAAGCACGCGTCCATTCGCGCAACGTTTTGGCGTGAATGCGCCAGTCATCTGCCAGCAGGGCGGTCTGATCTATGACTACACCGCCGAAAAAACGCTTCACAAGATCACGCTGTCACACGATCTTGCATGCGACCTCGCCGCGTTGGAGCGCGCGCATCCTGCCTGGAAGGCGGTGATGTATCAGGATCAGCGCGTGTTTGTGTCGGATGCGGCTTATTTTCGTGATCTTGACAGCCTGGTGGGGTTTGCGCCCATCGAATCGCACGATCTGTGCAGCGCGCTGAATGGCGAAGACGCCGACAAGATTTTGTTTTCGATGACGCCGGCAGAGACGCCGGCAGCCATGCAGATCGTGACAGATTTCGTGAATAGCCGCGCCATTGTGGTGCAATCACACGCGATGTTTGTAGAGATCAACCCCATCGGCGCGGACAAGGGTTCGGCGTTGAAGATTGTTGCCGGCGACCTCAAGATCGCGCAAGAAAACGTGATGGCTATTGGCGATCAGGGCAACGACGCAACGATGGTGGCGTGGGCCGGCGTCGGCGTAGCGATGAGCAACGGCAATGAAGTGACCAAAGCGGTTGCAAAGTGGGTGGCGCCTTCGATTGATGAGGACGGCGCAGCCATCGCCATCGAAAAGTTCATCTTGAATCCGGGATCCGAGCAAGGAGATGCTGAATGAACCGGGCGCGTGAAGAGCCCGCCCGACCGTCATTTCGTCAACCTGACCAACCCTCGCGAACCTGCGCAAGCCTCGCAATCAACACCGTGTCGTCCAGCACCGTGCGCAGGTCTAGCAGCACGCGATCATCCTTGATGCGAGCGATGACGCCGGCATTCCGCAATTTTGCCAGCAGCAAGGGCAGCCGGCCGGTTGTCCCTGTTGGTGTCAATGCAATCAATGTGGTCGGCAGCGTCTCGCCGGGCAGACTCCCGCCGCCGATGGTGCTTTCCCCATCCACCAGTTCGGCGCGCACTTCATTGGCCGCCAACCAATGACCTATGGCCAATGCCACCCTTTCTGCTCGCTGCGCTATTTCGTCCTTCCTCAGCGCCATCATGCGAATCACCGGCACCTCGCGCTGCGCCTCGTCCCGCGCATAGTGCATCAGCGTCGCGCCGAGTGCAGCCAACGTGAATTTATCGGCGCGGAAGGCGCGGGCGAGCGGATGCCGCCGACATCGCTCAATCCATACGCGTCGGCCAACCATGAGGCCGGCTTGCGGCCCGCCAAGCAGTTTGTCACCGCTGAACGCAACGATCGAAGCACCTGCCTTCACGCTATCCTGTGGCATCGGCTCGCGGCTCAATCCGAACTGCGATGTATCGATCAGCGCCCCGCTGCCTAGATCATCGAGAACGGGAATCTCCAGGCTCGAATGTTGAATGTTGCATTGGCGCGCGAGACCGGCAAGTTCATCGATGCTGACCTCTTCGGTGAAACCAACCATCTTGAAATTTGAGGAGTGCACGCGCAACAATGCGCCGATATTTTCGGAGTTTGCCTCGATCGCGCGCTGGTAATCCGCCGGCTTGGTGCGATTTGTTGTGCCAACCTCGATCAGCCTTGCACCGCTCTGCGCCATGATGTCCGGCACGCGAAAGCCCCCACCGATCTCGACCAGTTGCCCGCGCGAGACGACCACCCCCTTGCCGGCAGATGTGGCTGCCAGCATCAGCACTGTCGCCGCCGCGCAGTTGTTCACAATCAGCGCAGCCTCTGCGCCGGTCAGCGCGCACAGCAGATTTTCCACCGCCTCGCCGCGCCGGCCGCGTTCGCCGGCATGCATATCGAACTCCAGCGCCGAATAATCGCGCGCCACGATCAGCATCGCCTCTTGCGCCGCAGCGCTCAGCGGCGCGCGACCCAGGTTTGTGTGGATGATGACACCGGTGGCATTGATGATTGCGGATTGCGGATTTGGGGCGGTGGATTGCAGTGATGCGCCTGCCGTGGCGATGAGTTCGGCGGAAGTGGGCAGGCTGCCGCCGGCACGGATAGCCTCGCGCGCGGCATCGATCGACTGGCGCAACGCGTTGGTCACGCGCTCGCGGCCTTCCCGCGAGATCAAGCCATCGGCCTCGATGAGCAGCTTATCCACGCTGGGCAATTGGCGCAGCCAGTCATTCACGGACATCGCGCGGATTATAGGGCGGCGCAGGGTGAGGGCACGGCGATCTGCGTTCGACGGGTAGAATCCTCTCGGCAATTGATGAAGATCAGGAATCTGGCGATTTTGACTTGGGCGATGACGCTGCTCATCGCGGCGTGTGCCGGCGCGCCAACACCGGAAGCCGGCATCACCCCATCACCCACTCTCCCCATCACTTCATCGACGCAACCCGCGCCAACAAGCATTCCCCTGAGCAATGCCGGCGCAACCGCCTCAGCTTTCATCGACGCGATCAATGCGCAGGACTATGCCACGGCCTTTGCGCTGCTCGACACCGATTCGCAAGCCGCATTGAAAAGTGCTGCCGGCCTGCAAGCCGTCTACGACGACATCAAGACCACCACCTTTGTCACGCAAACTTCGGCCGCGCTGCGCGGCGGCCTGTTGCAGGGCGGCGATACGGTCAGCGCAACAGTCGTGTCGAACTGGCCGAGCGCGCTGGTCGGCCCCTTCACTTTCACCGGCACACTCGCGCTGGCCTACGATCCGGCCGCCGAGCACTGGCGCGTGCGGTGGTCACGCGATGCAATCGCAGTTGGGCTGGCCGATGGACGCCTGCAAATGGAGCGTTTGCCACTCGTGCGCGGCAACATCCTCGCTAGTGACGGCACCGTGCTGGCGCAGCAAAATCAGCTCACCGTGATCGGCGTGCAGCGCGGTGCAGTGGGCGATGCCGAGCAGGAGCGCAAGATGCTGCAACTGCTCAGCGAGATCACCGGACTTGCGCCCGACGAGATCAAGGCGAAATATGCTGACCAGCCGGCGACATGGTTCACGCCGATTGCCGACGTGGATGAGGATGCGCTGGCGAATTACAGCAACCGGCTCGATGAATTCCCCGCCATCAGCGCGCAATACCGCTACACGCGCGATTATCTTCGCCCCGATCTCGCGCCGCATGTCATCGGCTTCACCGGCTTCATCCCGCCAGAACGCTTGGATGAATTCAAGGCACGGGGTTTTGTGGGCGATGAGCGCATTGGGCTGGTGGGCGTGGAAACCGGCGCCAACACCTTGCTCGGCGGCATCCCCGGCGGCGAGTTGACCCTGATCGCGCCAGGCAACCGCACGGTCGTTGCCCGGCGCGATGGCGCGCGCGGCCAGGACGTGACGCTCACGCTGCAGCCTCAATTTCAAATGCAGGTGCAGCAATTGCTGGGCAACCGCAAGGGCGCGGCGGTGGTGCTGCGCGCCAGCGATGCGGCGGTGCTGGCGATGGCGAGCGCGCCGACTTATTCGCCGACCAATGTGACGAATGAGGCGATTCAAGCCGGCGCATTGCTCAACCGCGCCACGCAGGGACAATACCCGCCTGGCTCGACCTTCAAGATGGTGACGATGGCCGCCGGCATGAACGACGGCGTGACCAAACCCGAAGAGATTTTCATCGATCCAGGCTATTGGGAAGGCTACGGCCCTGACTTCCGCAAGACATGCTGGTTGAAAACGGGCCATGGTCGCATCACACTGCAAAATGGGTTGACGGCCTCGTGCAACGTGGTGTTCTATGAAGTGGGCAAACGGCTGGAAGATCAATCCTCGTTTTTGTTGCCCGAGATGGCGCGCCAGTTTGGCTTTGGCGCGCGCACTGGCGTGGAGTTGCCTGAAGCTGCCGGCATCGTGCCGGATCCCAATTGGAAACTCAAGGCCATCGGCGAGCCGTGGCGCGGCGGCGACACTGTGAACATGGCAGTCGGGCAAGGTTACATGCTCGCCACGCCGATTCAGATCGCCCAATACACGGCCGCCATCGCAAATAACGGCGCGCTGCGGCATCCCTATCTCGTTGCCCAGCCACGCGACCCATCCCAACAGGCCACTGTCCAGGTGCAAATTTCTGCTGAGGGATTAAAGGCGATTCAAGACGGCATGATTGGCGTGACGACCAACGCGCGCTACGGCACGACGACGTATCGCTTTGCCAGCTTCGACTACTACTTCGACGCGGATGGGCAGATCGTGTCGGCGAGCAAGCTACCGGCTGCGCAGCGCCGCACAGCGCGCAGGCTGGTCGTGGCGGGCAAGAGCGGCACCGCGCAGGCTGCCGGCGAAGATGCCAAGCCATTCGCATGGTTTACCGCATATGTGCCGGCGGATAAACCGGAGATTGTGGTGACGGCGGTGCTGGAGAACATCGGCGAAGGCTCTTCGTTTGCCGCACCGCTCGTGCGCCAGATCATCGAAGCCTATTACGGGCTGCCCATCTCGACCACGCCGACGGATCGCAAGGATAACGAGTGAGCGCTGAGTCAGATGTGAAACCGAAAACACGAAATGACAATCAAGGGACTGGTGATCAAGGCGCACAGCGGGTTCTTCACAGTGAAGACGGACGACGAGATGTTTGTGTGTCAGGCCGCCGGCCGGTTGACGAAGGGCCGGCACGAGGAGGATGCGCTGGCAGTGGGCGATCACGTCACCATCGAGCCGATCAAGAGTGAAGGCCTGGTCACCGGCCGCATCATCGAAGTTGCCCCACGTGCGCGCACGCTCTCGCGTCTCGATCCCATCGTCACTGCGCGCGGCAAACAGGGGCAGGAAGTGCGCCAGGTCATTGTCGCCAACCCTGATCTGGTCGCCTTCGTATTCGCCTGCGCCGAGCCGGCGTTTCATCCGCGCATGCTGGATCGCTATCTCGTCGGCGCAGAAGCGCAGAGGCTGCCGGCGCTGATCGTCGCCAGCAAGGTCGATCTGGTTGGCCTGGACGCTGCCCGCGCGATGTTCATGCTATATGAACAACTCGGCTACGATGTCGTTTACACCGCCCTCGCTCCCGCCCCCACCGGCGGGCGTTGGGGTGAAGGCGATGAAGAGGATGGATCTCTCGGCCTCGACGATTTGCGCGAGCGACTGCACGGCAAGCTCAGCGTGCTGACGGGCAAGAGCGGCGTCGGCAAAAGCAGCCTGCTCAACGCGCTGAAGCCCGGGCTGGAGCAAGAGGTGGGCCGTGTAAGCGCCGCATGGAAGAAGGGCAAGCACACCACCGTCGTGCCGGAACTCATCTCGCTGGATGAAGAAAGCTGGATTGCCGACACGCCGGGCATCCGCTCGTATGCCATCTGGGACGTGCAGGCTGAAGAGTTGGATGGCTACTACCGCGAGATGGCAGCGTTGGTCAGCCAGTGCGAATTCAGCGATTGCACGCACACGCATGAGCCCGGCTGTGCGGTGATCAGCGCAGTGAACACCGGCCACATCAGCGAACAACGCTACGACTCTTATTGCCGGCTGCGCGAGGAATTGGAAAAACAGCGCAAGTGGTGAGAGATAACATCATCGCCGATCCGACCCGCACAGGCTGAGCGCAAGGCTACAATCGCCACAGTGATGCAAGCCCTTTCACCTCTCGTTGGCATCGTCATGGGCAGCGACAGCGACCTGCCGACGATGCAGGCCGCAGCTGACGTCTGTGCGCAGTTTGGCGTGCCACACGAAATCCGCATCGTCTCGGCGCACCGCACGCCCGATGACATGGCCGAATATGGCAGGACGGCACACGCGCGCGGCATCAAAGTCATCATCGCCGGCGCCGGCGGCGCTGCGCATTTGCCGGGCATGCTGGCTGCGTTCTCCCCCTTGCCAGTCATTGGCGTGCCGGTGATGAGCGAAGCGCTGCGCGGGTTGGATTCGCTGCTGTCGATCGTGCAGATGCCCGCCGGCGTGCCGGTGGCGACGGTGGCGATTGGCAATGCGAAGAACGCTGGCTTGCTGGCCGTGCAGATGCTGGCCGCGCATGATGCCGGCTTGCTGCAAAAAATGCTGGACTACAAGGCGCAACTGGCCGCGCAGAGCCGCACGAAGAACGAGAAAGTGAGAAGGTGAAAACGGGTGATGGGGATATCTGTGGTTCGCGGCTCCGACGCGAGCGCGCATCACGAATCTTCAATCTCCCTTCTCGTCATTTCACGAAAGCGCGCTTCGTCGTCCACAGATGCAAACGCGCGCTTCGGAATCAGCTGAAACAGCTTGCGGCGCTGATGAAAGACGAGCAGGAAGTAGTTTTTTGTCTCGATCACCCCGCTGAAAAGCTTCCAGGACAACAGCGTGTCACCCTGCGCGCCGGCCACCTGCAGGCCGGCGGCACCCGCCTCGCAACGCAACTCGCTCATCAGCGCCGCGTTGTTCGCCGCCAGCGACGCCATCACGATCGGAATGACGAGCAAAAAAAGTGCGAGCAGTCCGAACGGCAGGATGACCGCCGGCAGCACGAACACAAACACATCCGTTCCTTGTGCGCCAAGCGAGAACAACAGCCAGATCAGTGATGACAGCAGCCCCAGCACAAATACGCCCAGCACGATCACTGGCCGGCGCAGCAGAAACGCGCGCGCTGTGATGAGGTAATCGCGTTGTGCCGGCGTGAAGCTGAAGCGAATCGCGTCCATGGGCTGCTCGTCACCCTTTGCATGCTTCGTGCGCGAAGTCACCCTGCGACCTGCGCCTCGCCCAATCCATCCAGCACGAATTTCTCAATTGCGATGGCTGCTCCGTCTTCATCGACGCTCGCGGTATGAAAGCGGGCGGCAGCGCGGGCGCGCGGGCTGGCATTGCCCATGGCTACGCCGACGCCGGCCCATGCCAGCATCGTCTCATCATTGTCATGGTCGCCGACAGCCATCACCTGTGCCTGCGGGATGTTCAGCAGGCCAGCAAGTTTTGCCAGGGCCGCGCCCTTGTGCGCCAGCTTTGAGTGCACTTCCACCAGCCGCTTCGACGATTGCACCACTGTGGCGCGGTCGCCGATGAAGTCACTCATTGCGCGCAGCACGCTTACAGTCTCGGAGGGTTCGAGCATCAGCATGAGCTTGTCCGGCGCGTCGGTTTCAATGGCTGCGCACAGATCGTGGACTTGCGTTGGGATCTGTCTGGTGATGCTGTAGGCCTCGGTTGGATAGCGTTGCTCTTCGAGCAGGATGTCATCGCGCCGAAAGATCACTGCATGCCATGAGGGATGCCGGCGCGTGAAAGCCAGCGCTTCACACGCCAGCGTCGCGTCGAGCGTGATGCGATGCAACACCTCGTTCGTTTCAAGATTGGTGAGTGTGCCGCCATGCTGACAGATCACCGGCGCGTTCACGCCAAGCGTCTTTGCCAATTCGCGCACCGTCGGCGCGCCGCGACCGGTGGCAATGGTGACGCGCGTGCCGCGCGCGGCAGCAGCCCTCGTCGCGCGCGGCACGCGCTCAGACAGGGTGCGATCGAACTTCAGCACTGTGCCATCAAGGTCAAGCGCGATCAGTTTGATTTGCATTGTTTTTCTTGGCTCTCATGCGTGCTGATTCAGACAGGCGGTCTTTTTCATTCCAACAACTTGCCTGACGCTTCTACCTCAAATCAGCCAACAAAAACCCCCGCAGATTATGCGCATCTGCGAGGGTTGTCTTTCAGCCTTCCCAATTTCGATATTTCCACAGCGCTTTCAGCGTCGGCCAGCCGTCCATCGGCGAGAGTTTCTTTTGCTCGTAGCGCGCCTCGTAGTGGATCGGGATCTCCATGATCGTGTAGCCACGCCGGATGATCTTCGCGGTGATCTCTGGCTCGACGTCGAAGCGCCGGCATTCCAGCTTCAAGCCCTGCACCACGTCGCGGTGCAGCGTCTTGTAGCACGTCTCCATGTCCTTCAACTGCACGCCATACAACACATTCGTCACCAGCGTGACGAAGCGGTTGCCCATCGCCATGAACCAGCGCTGCGAGCCGAGGTCGCGCACGCCATACACCACCTTCGTCTTGCCCTCGATGATCGGCTGAATCAATCTGGCGTAATCGTTGGGGTCATACTCCAGATCAGCGTCCTGAATGATGGCAATGTCGCCGGTGATATGCTCCATCGCCGTTTGCAGCGCCGCGCCCTTGCCGCCGTTCACCTTGTGTGTGATGACGCGCAGGTTGGGGATGTGCGTCTGCTCCTTCAAGATGTGCGGTGTTTCGTCCTGCGAGCAATCATCAACCAGCACGATCTCCTTTTCAACCGGCCCAAGGTCGACATCGGAAACGCGCTGCAAAATCTCTGCGATGGTGCCGGCCTCATTGAACACCGGCATGATGATGGAAAGCTTCATTGAGTTGGGTTTCAGTAGCCTCGCTCGAAGTCTACCTGATTGATGAGCGGCTGGCCGGCAAGGAATCGGCGCAGATTCTCGGCAAACAGCGCGGCGGCGCGTCGTTCGTAGTTGGGTGTGCCGCCGGCGATGTGCGGCGTGATGATGACCTTGCCCTGCTGCGCCAGCGCCCATAGCGGGCTGTCGGCCGGCAGTGGCTCCTGCGCAAACACATCCAGCCCAGCGCCGGCAACGCGGCCTTCGCGCAGCGCATCGATCAACGCCGGCTCGTCGATGACCGATCCACGTCCAATGTTCACGATGTAGCTCGCCGGCTTCATCTGAGCAATCTCGTCGCGCCCCAACAAATTGCGCGTGGCGGCGGTGCCAGGCACAGCTGCCACGACAAAATCTGCATCGCGCAGCGCATCTTGCAAGTGTCCGCGCGAGATGAACTCGATGTTGCCCTCACTCCGATCCTCTCCCTGTGGAAGAGGGTCGGAGCGGCGCAACACCCTCACCCGCATGCCAAATGCCTGCGCCAGCCGCGCGACCTCGCGACCGATGTGGCCATAGCCGATCAATAGCAGCGTCGCAGCGTGCAACTCCAACGGCATGAATGTGTCGCCGGCGTGCTGCCACGTTTTCGTCTGCATCGCCGCAAACGCATTCGGCAGCCGGTGTCCCAGCGCCAGCAGCATCATCAGTGTGTATTCGGCCATGTTGATGGCATGCACGCCGGCGGCAGTGGAGAGCAGCACGCGCCGGCTCTGGAAGATCGGCGCCCCAATCGCTGAATCGACGCCCGCCCAGTTCACCTGCACCCACTTCAGATTTGGCGCGGCTTCGGGCGAGGGCATCTGCGTGAAGGCATACAGCACGTCCATCTGCGTCAGCAATTCCGCCGGCACTTCCGCAATCGGCCTGCGCGGAAAGATATGAAATACCGCATTCGGCGCAGCCTCACGCAGCGCTCGCAGCGATTGCTCGCCAAACTCAGCGGTCGAAACGATGGTCAGGGCATGTGTCATTTGCGTCGAATGAAGAGGATGAGCGCGATGGCAATTACGCCAATTTGCGCGACTGCATACAACGGCAGCAGCCAATCAGTCAACTGTGCGCCGGCGCTGAATTGTCGCACAGCCGGCGCAGGCAGCGCGGACGTTTCCACAAAGCTGGAACCGACTGCCGGCGCAACCACCACGGCTGTGGCGCGCGGTGCCGGCGGCGTCGCGGTATTCGTTGGCGCGATTCGCATCACCACCGCCACCGGCGTTGCCGCTGCCGCAGCTTGCGCGGCCGGCGGCACAAGCGCTGGGGCCGGGGTGGCACTGGGGTCGGGCGGTAATGTCACCACCGGGTTCATGCCCAGCACAAGGGCGGTGGGCGTGGGCAAGAGATCAGGTGTGGGTGATGAAGCCGGTAAGCCAGGCGCAACTGGCAGTGTGCCGGGCTTGCTGCTTGGGTCATAGATGATGGTGTCTGCAGCAAGCGTGGTGCGGCCGGCGCCATCTCGCATTTCAACGTAGATTGTCTTCTCGCCAACGCCACGCTCCAGCGTGAAGGGCAGCAGCGCTTCCCACGGCTGCCACGCCGCGCCGGCGAGGTTTGGCGTGCTGCCCAGGCGCACTTCCACCACGCGTCCGATGATGTTGCCCTCGCCATTCGGCACGGCATTTTCCTGCGTCAGTTGCACGGCCACGTTGCGGTCGTTGGCCGCCGGCGCGCCGTCGTTGATGAAGATGGGCAGCACACCCGGCTGCGCGCCGAAGGTGATCGTCCAGTAGGTGCGCAGGCTGTCTTTTGCGATGCCGATGCCGACTTCGCGCACGCGGTCGCTGAGCAGGGCGCGGCGCTGGTTGTCGTCACTGAGAAAGAAGTTGAGCGCCTCGTCGAAAGAGGTCTGGCCGGCATAGATGGCTTCCGACCAGATCTGTGCGCCGGCCCACTTGGGATAGCCGGCGGCTTCCACACGCTTGCGCGGGGTAGAGCCATCCGAGCCGACCTCATCGACGAAGCCCTTGCTTGCCATGTCGTCGCTGTGGCGCTGCGCAGCCTTACCCAGCAGCACACTCCACGCCAGCATCGGCGCGCCATTTGTTCGTCGCGCCTCGTTCAACTTCGCCAGCGCATCCTGCTGCTCTGTCGATTGCGCAACTGCCGCGGCAGGCTGCCATGCCACAACGCACGTGACACAGAGCAGCGCACAGATGGATTTTGTCAGGTAGGTAATCACGAAAAATTCTGCCGGCTTCCCCGACAACAATCTAGCACATTTGCCCGCTCGGCAGCGACGATTTGCCCGATCACTTCTCAATTTGCACTTCACCCAGCGCGACAGAATCCTGGCCGTCGGCGGTGAGCAAACGCTGGTTGGTGAGCGGATCATAGACGCCGGCGACGACCTGATACACGCCGGCCGGCAGGTCCTTCGGGATGACCATCGCGTGCGCATCGCGCAGCGGCACGCCGGCCTGCCAACGCGTCATCGGCAGCAGCGCATTCAAGGGCAACTTGTCGTTTTGAAAGACGACGGTCCCATCTGCTGCACGCACATGCACGAACACCTTGTAGTCCTTGTCAATGGGTTTGCGCGGCTGCCAGTTCAGCACCACATAGAACCAATCGCCGGCGCGGCGCAGCCAGTGGCTGTTCAGTTGCAGGGTGTCGCCGAAGATCGCGCCATCTGACATGAGCGCCGGCGATTGCAACGGCAGCCGCTCCACGGCGTACAGCGGCAATCGAATCTGCGCGAAGTTGAATTCACCCAGTTCGAAGCCGTTCGGCCACAGGCTGCTCTCGACGAACTTTTGCGGGTCAACCACGTCGTCCTGCCACAGCATCAGCCGCACGCGCGCAGGTTGCGCGGCATTGAGCGCGCCGAGGATGGCGTGATCGTCCTTGAGGATGCCATGCAGGTTGGGGGGCATAGCGATCAACGCGCCGGCCTGCTCCGCCGGCCAGTAATAGCGCACTGCGAAGTTGTCGCGCGTCATCACCACCACATCCCCCGGCTCCAACGCCTCAACCACGTGCCTCACCGCGCCGCGCGTGTCATCGCGCGCAAAGGCAGGGTCGGTGAAATATGCCACCAGCGCCGGCAGCCACAACGCAGCCAGCAGCGCCATCGAAGCGATGGCTGCGATCGCGCGCATCATCTTGCGCTCGACAAACGCCGCGCCCAACAGTATGCACACCGCCGGCACGACATAGATCAGGTAGCGCACATGGAAGACTGAGCGGTACGGATACACGATGCGCACGGCAAGCGTGGCGGCCAGCAGCGGGACGGCGATCAGCGTGAGCAACAGCAGCAATCGCACCCAGTTTGACCATGGCGACTTGCGCGGCATGCGCAGCAAGCCAACGGCGCCGATGAGCGCGGGGACGAGCAGCGCAATCGGCCACCCGTCAGGCAATGGACGCGCAATGCCGCCGGCAGCGAACCCACGCCACCACTCCAGCAGCCGGCCATCGACCGTGTTCAGCGGGAAGAGGAAGCCATCGTCATAGGCGAAGCCCGCCGATGCGATCAACAGCCACGGCACGAGCGACAACACCACGCCGGCGGCGGCAAAGAGCCAAACGACAAACCTTGACTTTGGGCGTTGAAGGGCGGATTGCCAGAGTGCAACAGACACGATCACAAAATGCGCCGGCAAAAGGAAGATGGCGTAGTAATGGCAATAGGCGGCCAGCGCAAGCGCGACAGCAGAGAGCGCCAAAAGAAGATTTTTGGGGGACTTCGGCTTTGAATGCGCGAATCGCAATTCATCAGCCGTGCATGTCATCAGCCATTTCACCAGAAACAGCGTCGACGCCGTGCAGAGTGCAGCCACCAGCGCGTATTGGCGCGCTTCTTGTGCATACCAGACGGCAAAGGGATTGAGCGCATAGAGGCCGCCGGCAGCCAGCGCCGCGCCGCGCGAGCGGGTGAGCAGGCGCGCTAGCGCGATCACCAGCGCCACCGTCGCCACATCAGCCAGCGCGGAGATCAAACGCATGGCAAACTCGCTCTGGCCGGCGAGCGCGATCCAGCCGTGCAGCAACGCGTAATACAGCGGCGGACTGCGGTCGCCGGCGGTGGTCAACGCCATCTCACCCAGCGGCATTTTCGCCAGATGCCACGACCAGCCTTCGTCGAACCACAGACTTTGTTGATCGAGCGCGTGCAGACGCAAGAGCCAGGAGCCAAGAATCAAGATCAGAACGAGCACGACCCAGGTCTTGATGCTTGACGCTTGCTGCCTGGTTCTACTCGAAGCCAAGCCCTCTCTCCTTCAAGCTGACATAGCGGTTGTGAGCGATGACGATGTGGTCGAGCAACTCGATGTCGAGCAACTTGGCGGCGTTGGAAAGCGTCTTTGTCACAGCGATGTCCTCGGCGCTGGGCGATGGGTCGCCAGAGGGGTGATTGTGCGCGACGATGATGGCGGCGGCGTTGCTGCGCACAGCCTCTTTGAACACCTCAGACACCCTCATGCTGGCCGCATTCAGACTGCCTCTATAGATCATGTGCGAGGCCATCACGCGGTTGCGCGTGTCGAGCAACAGCGTGCGCACCTCCTCCTGGTCGAGCAGGCCCATGTGCAGCATCAGCATCTGCGCAGCGTCCGCCGGCGTCTTGATCTGTGGTCTGGCCTCCTGCCCGCTCAACGCCAGCCGCTTGCCCAATTCGAAGGCAGCTTTAAGCTGAATCGCCTTCGCTTCGCCCATGCCATGCACGCGCTGCAGATCACCGAGTGAGGCGCGCGCGATGCCAGTCAGCCCGTTGAACTGCTGCAAAAGCTGGTCGGCCAGCGTCAACACACTCGTGCCTTCCACGCCAACGCGCAAGATGATGGCGATCAGCTCGCGCTGCGACATGCCGCCGGCGCCGATATCGCGGAAGCGTTCGCGCGGTCGCTCGCCTTCAGGGATGTGCTTGAGAAGCGTGCGGTATTCGGCGTGGTTGAGTGCGGCGTCGCTCACGATGCGAGCAGTATAATCGCCGGCATCAAGACCTCACCGGTCTTGCGCTGTATTTTTATGCGGCGCGTGGCAGGTGGGGTCTGCGTCACTCACATGACCGAAAACATCAGCAACCTGATCGTTGCCGCGGCCAGCCTGTGCGGCAGCATCGTCGTCGCCCTCATCGCCGGCCTCACGATCTGGACATTCCGCGATATCCGCTCGCGCAGCCGCGACATCTTCGTGCAAATCCTTGCGCCGGTGCTGGTGGCCGTCATCCCGATTGCCGGCATCCTCGTCTACCTCATGCTGCGCCCGCGCGAGACGCTGGCCGAGCAATATGTGCGCGCGCTGGAGGAAGAGTCGTTGCTGTCGAGCATCGAGAATCAAGAGTTTTGCCCCACCTGTGGCCGGCGCGTGGATGGCGACATGCAGTTTTGTCCAAGCTGCCACGCCAAGTTGCGCAACGCCTGCAACAGATGCGGCCGCGCAGTGCACCTGTCATGGGATCTCTGCCCGTATTGTGGCAACGGGTTGACGCCAGAGATGCCGGCGACGAAGGTGAGCAAGCCGGCGGCGAAAGCCGTTCCATCTCCACAGCAACAGCAGATTGCCGGCAGCAGTCAGCAACCTTCTGGCATCGCCGCCATGCTCGACAAGGTGGGCGGCGCGGTGAACAGCGCCATCGAAAAGGTGACGCCGAAGAGCAACGCGCCGGCGGCGGATTTCACTGAGCCATTGCCGCCGCAGAATGGCAATGCTGCGCAGCCCAAACCGCCGGCGAAGGTCGCTTCGCCGCCACGCGAAGAGCTGGAGTAGCTACTTCACCTGCTGCGTCTTGATCACATTGGTCTGACCGGAACCGGAGCCAAGCGGCAGACCGGCGGTCACCACCACGTGATCATCCGTCTTGGCCAGACCCAGCGTCGCAGTCAGCCTCGCCGCAGATTCAAACAGTTCGTCTGTGCTGCCGAGGCGCGTTTCGGCCAGCACGCCGCGCACGCCCCACATGAATGCGCTGTATTTGAGCGCGCGCTCGTGCGGTGTCATGCAAATCACGGGCGCAGTCGGGCGATGCCGGCTCACCATGCGCGCGGTATAGCCAGATGATGTGGCGCACACGATGGCCTTCGCATCAATCTCCCTCGCAATCTTCACCGCCGCATCGGTGATGGCGTCGGTGCGATGATCGGTGATGGTGTCCTCTTCATCACGATTGTGCTGCAACATCAAGTCAATTGCTTCACGCCAACGATCACCGTGTTTCTCGGCGCGCGCGGCGATGCGCGTCATGGCCTGCACCGCCGCAACGGGATATTCGCCCACCGCAGTCTCAGCGCTCAACATCACCGCATCCGTGCCATCTAGCACCGCATTAGCGACATCGCTCGCCTCGGCGCGAGTAGGCGATGGCGCTTGAATCATGCTCTGCAGCATCTGCGTGGCTGTGATCACCGGCTTACCCACGCGCAGGCAGTGCCGGATGATCTGCTTCTGATAGAACGGAACCTCTTCCGGCGCGCTCTCCACGCCCAGGTCACCGCGCGCCACCATCAGCACATCGCTGGCGTCGGCGATGGCCGGCAGGTCGGCGACGGCTTCGGGCTTTTCCATTTTTGCCACGATCAATTGCGCCCCGCCGAGGTCGGCAATGAGCTGGTGCAGCTCGCGCACATCGTTGGCGCTGCGCACGAACGACAAAGCGATGGCGTCAACGCCGGCCTTGATCCCAAACTCCAGATCGGCGCGGTCTTTGGGTGTGATGGATGATGTGGCGATTTTCAGCCCCGGCACGCTAACACCCTTGTGGCTGGTCAGCCTGCCGCCAGTCACCACAACGCACGTTGCGCTATCAAGGTCGGGCTTGCCGGTGATAAGCAGCACCATCGCGCCATCGTCGATGAGCAACTTGTGGCCGACCTGGAGCGCGCTCATCACGTCGCCGTGCGGAAAGTAGATCGTGCCTTCACGCTCCAGGTCGCAGAAGGTGACGGTGCTTTCGCGCACGAGTTCGATGCCGGCGGCGGGCAGGGTGCCGACGCGAAACTTTGGGCCTTGCAGATCGCCCATGACGGCGACGAGAGCATTCTCTTCGCTGGCGAGCCGGCGCACCCTTTCAATGCGCGCCTGATGTTCCTCATACTTGCCGTGGCTGAAATTCAACCTCGCCACATCCATGCCGGCGCGGATGAGCGCGCGCAGAGTGTCTTCGTTGTCGATGGCCGGCCCCAGGGTGCAGACGATTTTGGTGCGCATGTTTTCACCAAGATTGTAAGCGTTTGCGCAAAGGCCACAATCGCTGGCTTACGGTCGACCCGGAGATTTTTGCGCGTGAAACAGTTCGCTTGACGCACATGCCCTTCGGCTAATTCTGATCCACTTCAGCGAACATCGGGTTGAGCCTGGGCTTTTTCATGCCAGCAAACTCAACCCGACATCCCTCTTTTTCGTTAAAACCAGAGCCCTGCGCGATGCCGCAGGGCTTCGATCAGGCGTTCAACTCACGCTTCCAGATTCAGCCACTTCACCTCTTCGTCGGTCAACGCCACATCCAGCGCCGGCAACGATGTGCGCAACTCACTCAACGCGCGCGGGCCAATCAGCGGGAAGGTGGGGAACGGCTGGCGCAGCACATAGGCCAGCGCAATGTTGATCGCCATTACGCCATGCTTTCTGGCCAGCTCTCTCGCCCGCGCGAGGCGCTCGAAGTTATCGTCGCTGAACCAGCAGCGCACGCGCTCTGGGTCGGCCTTAAAGTCCGGCGAGGTGTCGTCGAGGAAAAAGCCGCGCGCTTGTGACGACCACGGCAACAGTGGGATTTGCTTCTCAGTGAGCCAGGCGCGAAACTCCGGCGTGCTGGCGCTCATGCAGCCAGCCCACGGCGGCTCGACCATGCGCGCCAGCGAGAAGTTGTTGCTGAGGAAAGACATGCCCTGCAAGCCGTGCCTCGCCGCATATTCATTAGCCTCTGCAAAACGCTCTTTTGTCCAGTTCGAGCCGCCGAAGCGCCGAATGCGGCCGGCGCGCACATGCTCGTTCAGCACGTCGATGAATTCGCCGGCCGGCACTTCGGGATTGTCGCGGTGCATCGCATACAAGTCGGTGTAGTCGGTCTGCAATCGCTCCAGGCTGATGAGCAGTTGCTTGCTCAGGTCCGCCGGCGTGCAGAATGGGGTGTGCGCGCCCTTGTCCAGCAACACGATCTGCTCGCGCACGCCGCGGTTCTTCAGCCACTGGCCAAACAACACTTCAGAGCGGCCACCCATGTAGATGAACGCGGTGTCGAAGACGTTGCCGCCGGCCTCGAAGAACGCATCGAAGATGGCCGAGCCGGCGGCGATGTTCTCCTGGTTGTCCACACCCAGCACCAATCGCGACATGGGCTTGTCGATGCCGGCGATCTGGCCGTACTGCATCGGCGCATCCTTGCGCTTCGCCAGCGCGCGGTTGGCAACGGTGAATTTCATCCGTGGCGCGTCGGCTTTTTCCTGATCGTAGATCAGGCCGATCGCTGCGCGCCACGCATCCATCGTCTTCATGTTGCCCAGGCTGTCATCCCAACTCATCGCCGGCGCAGGCGCCTGGCGCCTCTCCACGTTTGCAGCCACTGTGTCAGCCTCGATGCCATACAGCCACTCGTCGGTCTTCACCTCAATGATCTTGCGCGCCTCGCCATTGCGCTGCACGATGATGTCGGTGCAGCCGCCGGCGCGGCTTGGAATCCATGGCGAAGTGACGAGGATGCTGCCTTCGCTGCCAAAAATTTCGACGACGTTACGCTGGTTCAGCATCATGCCGGTGGCAATCTGCGCCAGAATGCCGCCTTCAAACTCCAGCGTGCCGATGGCATATTCATCGGTGCGTTGCGAAGGGTTGAGCTTGCCGGCGCCCGTCACCTTGATCGGGTTGGCAAAGCCTTCGGGCTTGCCCAATGCCGTGCCGGCGATCAGTCGCGCCATGCTGACCGGATAGCCGCCGACATCCAGGATGCCGCCGCCGCCCATCTCATTTGCCAGCAGGCGATGTTCGTCGCCGACATCCGCATAAAAGCTGAACGTCGCATGGATGATGCCAACCCTGCCGATCACGCCGCGCTGGATCAAGTCGACCAGCACGTGCGTCTGTGGGTGGCAGCGGTTCATGTACGCTTCCATCAGGAAGACGTCGTTGACACGCGCAGCCTCGACAATCGCTTGTGCCTGCGGGTAGTTGATCGCGAGCGGCTTTTCACACAGGACGTGCTTGCCGGCCTCGGCGGCCTTGATGGCCCACTCGGGGTGCGACGGATGCGGTGTGCAAACATACACCGCGTCCACTTCGGGATCGGCGAGCAAGGCCTTATAGCTGCCATGCGCGCGTGGGATGTTGAACTCTTTGGCGAAGGCGTTTGCCTTGTCCTGCGAGCGGCTGCCGGCGGCGACGAGCGTGCCGGTCTTGGAATGTTGTACGCCTCGGGCGAAGGCTCTGGCAATGTTGCCAGTGGCAAGGATGCCCCATCGGAGTTTGGTCATGATCTGTTATTTGCGATTGGCGATTGGCAGGCAAAACAGCCGGGAACCAAGAGCCAAAATTGAAACCTGCACCTCAGTATATTTAGCCCATGCCGCCGACTTTGTCACTCAGTGATCGAAACCCGAATCTCGCATCTCGGGGCCTCGACTTCGGGGCTACTGATATTCCTTCTTCACCGTGCCGATGAAAGGCAGGTTGCGGCAGTATTCATCGAGATCGAGGCCGTAGCCGAAGACAAATTCATTCGGGATGGTGAAGCCGATATAGCCAACCGGCACATAGATCTCGCGGCGCGCCGGTTTGTCGAGCAGTGCGCACAGCTTGAGCGACGCCGGCTCGCGCGTTTGCAGCAATCGCATCACGTGGTCGATCGTATGGCCGCTATCGATGATGTCCTCGACCAGAATCACGTGCCGGCTGCGAATATCGGTGTTCAGATCGAGCGTGATGCGCGGCTGTCCGCGCGACGCCCTCGCGCCGATGCCGTACGAAGACACCGCCATGAAATCTATCGTGTGCGGGATGCGCAGATGCTTCATCAGATCGGTGAGAAACATGACGCCGCCGCGCAGGATGCACACCAGCAGCGGGTTCTTGCCGGCGTAGTCGCCTGAAAGTTGCGCGCCAAGTTCGGCCACGCGCGCCGCCAGCGTCTCCTCATCGATCAACACCCTGTCGAGCAGATACTCATAGCCTTGCTGCGAAATGCACTCCGTGATCTTGGACATATGGCTCACTTCACCGCCGCGATATACGGCAAATTGCGATACAACTCATCGGCATCGATGCCATAGCCGCACACGTAGGCATCGGGAATTTCAAAGCCAAGATAGTCTATTGGCACGTGCACCTCACGGCGCTCCGGCTTGCTCAACAGCGCACACACCTTCAGCGACGCCGGCTCGCGCGTGCGCAGCATCTGCAGCAGATGGTCAAAGGTGTAGCCGCTGTCGACGATATCCTCCACCAGCAACACGTTGCGGCCGGCGATATCCTCGCGCAGATCCAGCATGATGCGCGGCGAGCGGTTCGATGCCCGCGCACCCACCCCATATGACGACACACTCATGAAGTCGAGATGACATGGGATCGCAATGTGCCGCATCAAGTCGGACAAAAAGACCACGCCGCCGCGCAGGATGCACACCAGCAGCAGATCCTCGCCGGCGTAATCGCGCGAAATCTGCATGCCCATCTCCGCGACGCGCGCCTGCAAGGCCGCCTCAGTGATCAGCACGCGCTCCACATTCAACAACGTCATATCTTTTCAGCCCAAAAACGCGAGGACACAGCGCGCCAAAAAGGCCTTGCGCGTCTGCATCAGGATTGTCAACAGATCATGCCGCGCTTGCCCGCCGGCCCGTGGCCGATGGGGTTCTCACCGACCCAGCGCTCGTCCACCGGCTCGCTCGCCAGTTGATAGCGCGTGTCGCTTGAGAGGCGGATGCGGTTGGTGTTGTTGTCGAGGCTGGTGTGAACATTGAACACGGTGAAGATCAGCACATCGCCGGCGTGGTAATCCGTCGTCAGCCAGCACCCGCCCAGCCGCTTGCGCAGCGTGATGGGATCTTTGCTCAACCAACCGCCGTTGGTGATGTTGCCGCCGCCACCCATGTTGGTGAAGCCAGCGCCGACGCGGTTCTCGCAATATCTGTCCACGTCCTTGCTGCCATAGCCGCTGTTCAACCGCTCGTGCCGGTGCGAGTGCTCCAATACCATCAGCCCACCCAACTCCAGCGGCACATCGCCAAACGGCGTCCACGCCGTGAAAAGGTTCTTCGTGCCGCGACCCATGTAAACGATATCCATGTGTGGTGGCGTGCCGAAGCCAGGGGCAACCGCGCGCACCCAGGTGTAATCGAAATGGCGCGCCGGCCCGCCGAGAAAGAAGTCGAAGAAGCGCATCATGCGCTCGCCATACACCACCTGCGCCATCTGCGGGTTCTTCAGCGCAAGGTCGCCGCGGAAGGTCATGCGCAAATCGGGTTTGGCAATGGCCTCGTCGATGGGGTAACGATCATCCAGCACGCCCTCGCCGGCCAGCCGCTCCAGCATCACCCGCCGCGTCGCCAGCACCGCATCGCGATCGAGCAGCGCGGGCAGATACAGATATCCTTCCTCGCGCATGTGCGCGCGCAGCGCCTCTGCGTCATGCAACAGCGGCGTGCAATCGGTCAAAAAGCCAAACACATCAGGCGAGGTGTCGAGCGCCTTGTGCGCGGTGGTCAGGGGCGGGATTTGTCGAATCATCAGGGTTTGTCCAGCACTTCATGGCATTTCCGGCTGCGCGCTTCGTAGCTCTCAGTCGCGCCAACCAGAATGATGGGATCGTGATATGAGGCCGGCCGGCCATTGATGATGCGCTGGGTGCGGGTGGCCGGCTCGCCGCACACCACGCAGATCGCCGTCAGCTTGTCCACATGCTCGGCGATGCACAGCAGCACTGGCATCGGGCCGAATGGCTCGCCTCGAAAATCGAGGTCGAGGCCGGCGCAGATCACGCGTTTGCCCATGTCGGCCAGTTTGCCAGCCACGTGTGGCAGGTCGTTATCGAAAAATTGCGCCTCGTCGATGGCGACCACGTTGGTGTCGGGCTGCACCAGCGCCAGAATATCCTGCGAACATCGCACCGGCACTGCCTCAAAGCCGAGCCCGTTGTGGCTCTTTACCTGGTCGAGGGAGTAGCGGTTGTCGATGTGCGGCTTGAAAACCTGCACCTTCTGTTTGGCGATGGTGGCGCGGCGCACGCGGCGAATGAGCTCTTCGGTCTTGCCGCTGAACATGCAGCCGCACACCACTTCGATGCTGCCTTCCTTGTGAATCCCATCCATGATGACTGACAAAATTTTAGCCCGTCATGCTCAACCTGCATGACGGGCTTTTTGATGTAAATGGCGACTGGTGACTCGTCATTTGGATGGCTCGCACATTTGCCAGCCGTCCATCACTTGTCACTCGGTTGCGGTATCGCCGGCGTCTGTCGCCTCACCCTCATCGGCGATCTCGGCGATCGCGCGCTTGGCGCGGCGGCGCTTGGCCTTTTCCTGCTTGTCGGTCAATTCACCCGACTTCTGCTGCAGGCGCTTCTGGAAGCGATCAACCTGGCCCTCAGTGTCGAGGATGCGCTGCTGTCCGGTATAGAACGGATGCGTGCCGCTCCACACGTCGACGTGCAATTCCGGCTTGGTGCTGCCCACAGTGCCGACGAACTCGCCACCCACATAGACCTTCGCCTCGGGGTAATACTGGGGATGAACGTCTTTCTTCATCGTTTACGCCTCCGCCGCTTCCTTCGCAACTTCAACCGGCGTGATGCTCACGCGCTTGCTGCCGTTGGGAAGCGTCTCAAAAAGCACATGGCCGTGCGCCATGGCGAACAATGTGTGATCCTTGCCCACGCCGACGTTCTCGCCGGCCTTGATCTTGGTGCCGCGCTGCCGAACCAGAATGTTGCCAGCCAGCACGAACTCGCCGCCGTAGCGCTTCACACCCAGACGCTGCGCGTTGCTATCGCGGCCATTGGTCGAGGAACTTCCGCCTTTCTTGTGTGCCATCTCAAAATCCCTTTTCAGTTGATGGAATCAACCGACAATCTTCAGCTTCGTATATTTCTGGCGGTGACCGGTCTTCTTGCGATAGCGCTTCTTGGGGTGGTACTTGAAGACGGTGAGCTTGGGGCCTTTCTCTTCGCCAGCCACCTGCGCCGTGATCTCCACGCCGGCGACGTGGGGCTTGCCCACCGTCACGCCGTCATCATTCGACACCAGCAACGCCGGCAGCTTCAACTCGCTGCCCGCTTCCGCATCCAGCTTCTCGACGTAGATCACGTCGCCCGGGGCCACGCGGTATTGGCGCCCGCCTACTTCGACTACTGCGTACATGTGTTTCCCTTCTTGAAGACCTGCTGCCGGCGCGTTCACGCGAGAGAACTGCGCGCCTCAGGTGAGAGTAGATTGATGCCCGCGCCAGTATCTCGCCGGCGCTAAAGCCCGACAATTATATGCAGCCGGATGCTGGCGTCAATGACAATTTTTCGCTGCCTTCCCAATCGGGTTTTGATTTTCTCCGCTGGACCTTCGCCGGCTAATTTGTCTGTTTTTTACGCGCCCACCGCCTCCGCCCGCGCAACATCCACATCGACGAGGTGCGCGCCTGGGGCGATCTTGCCCTCGGCAGCAGCGAAACCCAGCTCGCGCACCCGCTCTGCCACCCGCGCCTGCTGATCCTTGTGGCACAGCAGCACCATCGTCGGCCCGGTATCGGTGGAGAAGTACACCTGCACGCCGGCTTCGCGCATCTCGTCGCAGGCGCGAAACAGCGTGATGTTCTCCGGCTCCCATGCGAACAGCTTGTGCGCGTTGCCGCCGGTCATCGTCACACCGTGCAAGGCGATGCTGTCAAGCTCGGCCATCTGCGCCACAGTCAGCCAATCGCCGGCCGCCACCGCGTCGATGCAGCGCAGCGTTTCATCACGCCGGTTGCGCATCCAACATCTGAAGAGCGGGCTGTTCGGCGCGTCGACGTGCGCGCTCTCGGTCTTCAACCCGATGCGCGAGTCGATCGGCACAGTGACCAGCCGCATGTCTTTCAACTCCTGCTTCGTGTCGAGCCGAACGGCGAAGCTGTCTTCGTGCGCGATGCCCGGATACGACATCCACAGTGAGACACCGCCGGCAGCTGCGCGACAACCGCTGCCCGCAAGCAGCCGCGACATGGCGCTGACGAAACGCCCGTTCTGCACAACCTCCTCGCCAAACGCAGCGGCGATGGCAGCGGTGGCAAGCGCGGCAGAACCAGACGCACTGGTGCCAAGCCCCTTGCCGGCGCGCAGCATTCCGCCGGCAACCACGTTGCGCGAGATCACCCGCGCGTGGCTCTGAATGCGCGCCAGATTGCGCACTGCAGTCAGGCTGTGCGATACGCGCTCCAGATCGCGACCGCTTGCCCACACCCCACCGATCATCGCCTCATCTTCCTTGAGATCAGGATCAAATTCGACAACGGTGATGGAATATGCCACGTCATTCGTGACCGAGACGCTGGGCAAAAACGCCGTGCGCCATTCCCAATCGGCCAGACCGTGATACTTGAGGATGCCCTGCATGGGATGCGCCCTGGCCGCAGCGACACCGCGCGGGTTGCCGGCATGATCGAAGGTCGGGTAATCAGGAAAAGTGAAGCCGTGCCGGCGCAGCGCAGCGACGATGTCGTCGTTGGCCGCTCGCATGACTCCGGCAATCTCTTTGAAGCCGCGTGGAATATGGGTGGTCATTTGGGTGCTGGGCGCTGAATTCCAAATCTTGGGAAAAGCGCCGTCCTGACTCTTATATGATGCTGGCAGTATGACACAAAAAGAATCTCCCCCTGCACCACCGGGTTTTGTGGATTGGGCCGGCGCGCCTGTGCATCGCATGCCTGACCTGCTGTTGCCGAGCGCATGCGCAGTCATCTTCGACGCAGAGGGCAAATTGCTCCTGCAGCGCCGCGCCGACAACGGCTATTGGGGACTGCCAGGCGGACGCATGAATCCAGGCGAATCCATCGAACACACTGCCGTCCGCGAAACCCTTGAGGAGACGGGTTTCATCGTCAAGGTCCAGCGCCTGATCGGGGTGTACTCTGCTCCAGCCTGCTACAGCATCGCCCGCTATCCAGACGGCAACCTGGTGCAATACGTCAATCTGACCTTTGCATGCGAAATCATCGGCGGCGAGATGCTGCTCTCGGATGAAAGCACCGACATCGGGTTCTTCGATGTGAAAGCGCTGCCCGAGCCGGTCTTGCTTTCGAACAAAATCCGCATCGAGGATGCGCTCGCCGGCGCAGCCAGCGTCTTCGTCAGGTAACACTGCCAACTTGGGTATAATCGGCGGGCTAATTTAGCTGTAAACAAGCCAATGTATTGCGATTCCGCGCGCGTTGGACTGTATTTGAGCAGAGAAACGAGGTAAGAGAAGAGATGCCAAAGCGAACCTATCAACCGAAGAAACGCCGTCGCGTGCGCGTGCATGGCTTCCGTGAGCGCATGGCCACCAAAGGTGGCCGCAAGGTGCTGGCACGCCGGCGCCTGAAGGGCCGCGCCCAACTCACCGTGACCGCCAACAATCACGTCAAGAAGGTGGATTGGAATGCGGTTTACTCGCCGGCCAAGAGCAAGCGCGGCACTGAGGGCAGCAAGTAGCATTTGCCCAGGGTAATGGCGGGCGTTGATCGACGGGCATTTCACCCGGCCTTCAACGCTCGCCATTATTGATTCACGGCGACCCATGCTGGGACGGCTGCGGCGCAGTGAGGACTTCGAGCGTGTGCGCGCGCAGGGCCGGCGCTGGCGCGGCAGATTTCTTGCGCTCAATGCCGCGCCGGCAGAATCGAACGCAACGCCAACGCGCATCGGGTATATTGCCTCCAAGTCGCTCGGCAAGGCTGTGCAGCGCAACCGCGCCCGCCGGCTGATGCGCGAGGCGGCGCGCAGTTTGCAAGAATCGATTCCACCCAATTGGGATATGGTGCTCATCGCGCAGCCGGCCATCACTGTGGAGCGCGCGCGCATGCAGCAGGTGCGTGAGGAATTGCAGTGGCTATTGAACAAGGCGAACATCAGGAAGCCCCCCTTGAGCCATCCGCCGGCACTGCCGGCGTCCGATCCACCTTTGCCAGCAGATTCCTGATCAGCATGGTGCGCTTCTATCAGAGATTCATCTCGCCTGGCCTGCCGCCCTCCTGTCGCTTCTATCCCACCTGCAGCGAATACACGCTGCAAGCCATCACCAAGTATGGCGCGCTGAAGGGCGCCTGGCTTGGCATCAAGCGCATCGGGCGCTGTCATCCGTTTCATCCGGGCGGCTATGATCCCGTCCCATAAATTTCGACGGTTGAATTTTGAACGCTGAATGCGCAACGTGGATCGCCCCATTCAACCAACATTCAATGCTCAAAACTCAAATTTGATATGAAGAAAGCAGTTCGCGTTTCCATGATGCTGGCCGCCGGCGCGTTGGTGCTGGCCGCATGTTCCGGTGGTGAGCCGGCGCCCTCGTCCTTCCCCGGCCTCTCGCTGGATGGAAATGACGCCTACCTCACCAGCAACCAACACGTCTCCAAGTTCAATGCAGTCACCGGCCAGGAAGCATGGCGCTTCCCTGCGTCGCAGGACAGCAACAACCCGCGCGGCCCGTTTGCAGGCAAGCCGCTCAAGCTGGGCAATGTCGTCATCGTCGGCGGCACCATCGGCGCCACCGGCCAGGCCGATCCGCATCTCTACGGCCTCGATACGACCAGCGGCCAGGAAGTGTGGCGCTGGCAATCGCCCAACATCACCGCAACGCACCGCGAGTTCGTGGACGGCGTCATCACCGACGGCAAATTGATCTTCGCCCCCAGCGGCGATGGCAACCTCTATGCGCTCGACGTCACGGACAACAAGCCGCAACTCAAGTGGACGTTTGGCGGCACAAACAAGAAATGGGCCAGGCCGGCATATGAAGACGGCAAACTCTTCGTGCCTTCGCTCGATCATTCGCTCTATATCCTCGACGCCGCCACCGGCAAGCAGATCGGCCAGTTCACCGCAAACGCCTCGATCGCATCCACGCCGGCAGTAAAGGATGGCGTTGCCTATTTCGGCTCATTCGACCGGTTCATCTACGCAGTCGATGCGACCGGCAAACAGGTGTGGCAGTCGTCAGAGCGGCTGAGCGGATGGGTGTGGTGCGATGCGCTGCTGCATGAGGGCCGGCTGTATGTGGGTGACGCAAAGGGTGGACTGTACGCCCTCGACGCGAGCAACGGCAAGGTGCTGTGGCGCGCGTTCACCAGCGGCGCAAACCGCGCCCAGCCGGTGGTCGCCGGCGACAAACTCTACGTGGTGTCGTTCGACAATTACGTCTACAGCGTATCGCTCAACCCGCAGGTGGACAACAATGGCAACGTGCAGTTGACCCGCCTGATTGACAATGGGCTGGGCCGGCGCCTGCTTTCCACGCCGGCGCTGCACGACGGCGCCCTGCTCGTGCCGCTGTTCGACGGCGATGTCAAAGTCACCGCGATCAGCCTTGAAACCAACCAGAAGCTCTTTGAGTACCCGCTGAAGCCGCAGACCACGCCAGCGCCCTGACCCGCGGTGATGGTAAAGTAAACAACCTTTTCATGGGCAATATTTTCGATCTCCTGCTCATCAATCCGCTGACCAACGCGCTGATGCTGCTATATGGGCTGCTGTTCAACAGCTACGTGCTGGCCATCATCGTGCTAACGCTGATCATCCGCCTCATCACCCTGCCGCTCACGCTGAAGCAGCAGGTGTCAAGCTACAAGATGCAGGCCATGCAGCCGCAGATGAAAGCGCTGCAAGAGAAGTACAAAAACGATCCGCAAACGCTACAGGCCGAGATGCGCAAGCTCGGCTTCAATCCGCTCAGCGGATGTCTGCCGTTGCTCATCCAGTTTCCCATCTTGATCGGCCTGTATCAGGCCATCACGCGCACGCTGGCGACCACGCCGCTCAGCCTGCTGGAGTTGGGGTCGCACGTGTACAGCTTCCTGCCAAACATCAGCCGGCTCGTGCCGATCAACTCGACCTTCTTCCTGTGGGATCTGAGCCAGCCCGACAAACTCTTCATCATCCCGATCCTGGTGGTGGTGACGACGTACTTCAGCAACAAGCTGATGACGCCGCCATCGACAGATCCAACGATGAAGCAGACCAACCAGATGATGCAGATGATGATGCCGTTGATGTTCGGCTTCTTCATGCTTAGCACGCCAGTCGGCCTCGGCATCTACTGGATCGTGTCGAACCTGGTCGGCGTGTTGCAGTACTACCTGACCAAGCCGCAGTTGGACCGGGCGAAGGCGCTGCACGCTGCGCCAGTGGCCGGCGCGCCGGCCGCCGCTGGCATCACCGCTGCCAGCGCCAAACCGCTGTTCGAGCCGCCCAAGTCCAAAGTGAAAGTGAAATCCACCGGCCGCGTCAATCGCTCCAGCCCGGTGCAGGACAAGAACGCCAAGAAGAGTTGAGTATCTTGCGCCGGCCGCATTCAAGCCGGCGCTTTCAATGACATGGCCGCAACCGAAATTTCCGCTCCCGACATTGAAACCGCCATCGAGCAGGGGCTGCAACAGTTGAATCTGCTGCGCGCCGAAGTGAAGATCGAAGTGCTGGACGAAGGCAGCCGCGGGGTGTTGGGCATCGGCGCAAAGCCGGCCCGCGTGCGCCTGACGCCTTTCACCGAGATTGAGGCCGCTCAGCCCAGCACAACTGCCGCCGAATCGGCAGATCAACCAATCGACGAAGCCGAGGAAGCGCCGGCGCGCGTTGACTCTGCCATCGCGCCGGCAGAAGCTGCAACCGCCGGCGGTGCGACAGACGAGGACGACGAGCCGGCGCCAAAAATCGAAGGCGAAGACTTTGCGCTCACCATCGTGCGCACCCTGCTCGACCGCATGGGGCTGGCGAACGCGAAGGCCAGCGCGCGCAGCGTGTTCCCCGCCAACAGCGACGACGAGCCGTCGATCTGGATCGACATCGACATGGACGAGGACGAAGATCTGCTGTTGAACCACCAGCACGAAGGGCTGACCGCGATGCAGACCATCGCGCAGACGATGTGGAGCCATCAGAGCAAGAGCAGCCTGCGCGTCAACCTCGATGTGAATGGCTTCCGCAATCGACGCGAAACGCAATTGATCAACATGGCCAAGCGCATGGCCGAGCGTGTCATCGCCAGCGGCAAGCCGATCACGCTGGAGCCGATGCCTGCCAGCGAGCGCCGCATCATCCACATGACCCTGCGCGAAGAGCCGGGCGTCACCACCGAGAGCTTCGGCGAAGGTCCGTCGCGCAAGGTGCAGATCAAGCCGCAAGCGCATGATTGACTATCTCGCCATCGGCCACGTCACCGAGGATGTGTGGAAGGATGGGCGCATCACGCCCGGCGGCACGGCTTGGTTTTCCTCGCTGGCAGCGCGCCGGCTGGTGGATGGGGTGAGCGTGCTGACGGCGGCTGCGGCCGATTACGACGCCGGCCGCTTCTTGCCAGAGATCGACGTCGTTCGCGTGGATTCGCCTGTCACCACGCAGTTCGAAAATATCTACACCCCGCAGGGGCGCATCCAATACACCCGCCCCAGCCCGGTCAAGCTGACGCCGGCGCACCTGACCGCCGATCTGAGGCGCGCCAGAATCATGCATCTCGCGCCGGTGTGCGATGAGGTCAGCCCCGCATTTGCAAGCGACGCGCTTGACGATGTGTTCATCGGCGTTACGCCGCAAGGCTGGCTGCGCCGCTGGGACGAAACAGGGCACGTGTTTGCCAAATCCTGGGACAGCGCCGGCGAAATTCTCCGCCGCGCCGATGCAGTGGTCATCAGCATCGACGACGTGAATGGCGACTGGCGGCTTGCGCTGACGTGGGCGGCGCAAGCCAGACTGTTTGTGGTGACACAGAACAAGGCCGGCAGCACCCTCTTTCTGAATGGCGAGCCAATCCATGTTGAAACTGTGCCAGTCGAAGAAGTCGATCCCACCGGCGCCGGTGATATCTTCGCCGCGACATTGTTCATCACACTGCAACGCGGCATTGACCCAGTGAAGGCATGCGCGTTTGCCAATTGCGTGGCCGCGCAATCTGTCACGCGGCGCTCGCTGGCCGGCCTGCCCACCCCCAAAGACCTCACTCGCTGCGGTACAATTTTGTAAGCCGAACAAACGCATCCTCAGCGGAGTGCTTCTTGCGGCTATCACCATGACCCGCATCTACGCCATTGCCAACCAGAAAGGCGGCGTGGGAAAAACCACGACTGCCGTCAACCTTGCTGCGTATCTGGCGCTCAGTGGCCGGCGCGTGCTGCTGGTCGACCTCGACCCGCAATGCAACGCCAGCAGCAGCCTGGGCATCGACAAGCACAAGGTGCCAGCGTCATCGTACGAGGTGTTGCTGGGCAACGTGACGCCGGCAAAGGCGCTGCTGAAAAACAGCAAGCTCAACCTCGCCATCATTCCTGCATCTCCCAATCTCGCGGCAGCGGAAATTGAACTCGTTGGCGAACTCGCGCGCGAATATCGCCTGCGTCAGGCGATCGCAGCTGAAGCCGAACGTTACGATTACACGCTGATCGATTGCCCGCCCTCGCTCAGCCTGTTGACGGTGAATGCGCTGACGGCCGCCAACGGCGTGCTGATCCCGGTGCAGTGCGAATACCTCGCGCTGGAAGGGCTGTCACAACTGACGCGCACGGTGCAACTGGTGAGGCAGCGCCTGAATCCGCAGCTTGAGATTCGCGGGCTGGTGATGACGATGTATGACACGCGCACCGCGCTGGCGCAGCAGGTGGTGGCCGAAGTCGAGAAATATTTCGCCGGCAAAGTTTTCAAGACGCGCATCCCGCGCAACGTGCGTCTGAGCGAGGCACCCAGTCACGGCCAACCCATTTACACCTACGCGCCCTCATCGCCGGGCGGCAAGGCATACCGCGAACTGGCCAACGAGATCGCCGCGCAGGATGGCTTTGGCGGGCAGCCGGCCGACCAGCAGGCGCCGCAGCAGCTGACAACGCGGGGCGCCGGCGCAGAACCCATCCCGCCACAACCCCAGACAGCCGCGCCAGAAGGCGCGCCGGCAAGCGAGCAATAAAGCACATGGCACACAAAACAGGACTTGGCCGAGGGCTGGATGCGCTGTTTTCATCCGGCGACGAGATTGAAACCGAGAAGGGCGGCGCGAGCGTCGGCATCACCGAGATCGCCATCAACGAAATCCGCGCCAACCCGCGCCAGCCGCGCTTGATTCGCAGCCTCGAATCGTTGCAACTCGATGAACTGGCCGCCAGCATCAAGGAGCATGGCGTCATTCAGCCGCTGATCGTGACGCGCACGCAAGGGCCAGGCGCGCCGTTCACGCTGATCGCCGGCGAGCGCCGCTGGCGCGCGTCACAGGTCGCCGGCCTCACCCACGTGCCAGTCATCATCAAGGACGTCTCGCCACAGGAAATGCTGGAGATCGCGCTGATCGAGAACATCCAGCGCAATGACCTCAGCCCGCTCGAAGAGGCCGCCGCGTATCAGTCCCTGATGAACGACTTTGGCCTGACGCAAGAGATGTGCGCCGAGCGCGTGGGCAAGAGCCGCGTGGATGTGGCGAACACCCTGCGCCTGCTCAAGCTGCCGGGCAAGCTGCAGACCGCGCTGATGCAGGGCGAGATCAGCGAGGGCCACGCGCGCGCGCTGCTGGCGCAGGGCATGACAGCGGACGTGCAGGTGTATGCGTTGGAGGAAATCACCCGCGAACAGCTGAGCGTGCGCCAAACAGAGGAGCTGGTGCGCCGGCTGATGACGCCGCCCAAGCCGGCGAACGCCGAAAAGCGCGAGAAGTGGGAAGGCGCGAAGGAATATGAGAGCCGGTTGCGTCAGGCGCTTGGCACGAAGGTGAATTTGCAGCGCAGCCGCAAGGGTGGCAAGATCGTGATCGCGTTCTACTCTGACGAAGAGTTCACCACGCTCTATGACAAGCTGGTGGGCAAAGAGGAATGACGCGCATTTTTCTCGTTTTTCATTTCACGTTTCTCGTCTGAGATGCTGCAATCGTCGCTGCTGCTGGGAGACAACGTCACGGTGCTGCGCGAATGCGTGCCGGACGCCAGCATCAACCTGATCTACGCCGACCCGCCCTTCAACAGCGGCAAGCCCTACTTTGCCACCGGTCGGCAGCACGAAGGTCCGCGCTTCCACGACACCTGGCGCTGGAATGCGGATGAATACCAGTTTGCTCTTGCGCGGAGCGATGCGAAGCTCGCCGGCGCGCTCGAAGCTCTGCGCGCTGTCAACGGCGAGGATGATGCGCTCGCCTTCTGCGCCGCGCTCGCACCTTGCCTCACCCAACTGCGGCGCGTGTTGAAACCCACCGGCAGCTTGTATCTGCATGGCGACCCGAAGATGGGCGCGTATCTGCGCCTGATGCTGGACGCGCTGTTGGGACGCGACAACTTTCGCAACGAGATCGTCTGGGCCTATCGCACCGGTGGCGCCGGCAAGCGCCACTTCGCCCGCAAGCACGATGTGATTTTGTTCTATACCGCCTCGGACGATTACACCTTTCACCCCCAGAAAGAGCGCGTGCGCTACGGCAAGCGCTTCTTCGACGCGCAGCGTGACGGCGAAGGTTACTACGCCGATGTGCTGCTGCGCGACGTGTGGGAGATGCCGGCCGTCATCAACGTCAGCCGCGAGCGCACCGGCTACCCCACCCAGAAGCCGCTCGCGCTGTTGGAGCGCATCGTGGCTGCATCGTCGAACGCCGGCGATATGGTGCTGGACCCATTCTGCGGCAGCGGCACGGCACTAGTGGCTGCGCAGTCGCTGGGCCGGCGATGGTTCGGTATCGATATAAGCGAACAGGCAATAGAACTGGCGCAAACACGGCTGCGCGCGCCGGCAGAGGGTTGATCGCCGGCGCCATTGCCGCTCAACCAGTATCACGCCACGGGCGCAAGCCCTTCAAAATATCGCACTAAACCGGGGTTAACACCCGGGCTTGCCCTCTGTGCTTGGTTTCGCATCTGCGTCACCCTATGATCGTTCGCTGATCCTCTTAAAAGATATAGGAGTAACCCGATGAAATCTCGTTTGTTGCCGGCCTTGATGGCCAGCATGATCGTGCTGCTGGGCGCATGTTCAACCGCGCCGGCAGCGCCGCCGCCCGCAGCCACCCAACCCTCTGAGCCGGCGACCGCCACCGCACCGGCCAGCGAAAGCGATGCCGCCTCCGAGACCGTGAGCGTCACCGATGCGCGCGGCACAGCCGTCACCGTGCCGGCCAACCCGCAGCGGATCGTGACCTTGAGCGAACTCGACCTGGATGCCGCGCTGGCGCTGGGTCTCAAGCCGGTCGGCTCGGTGAACGGGCGCGGACAGGCCGGTCTGCCGGCATACCTGAATGACAGGGCCGGCGGCATCGTCTCGGTTGGCACGCTGGCCGAGCCATCGCTTGAAAAAATCGTGGCGTTGCAGCCAGATGTGATTCTGGCCGGCGCGATGATCCCGCAGATCGAGGCGCTATTGCCGGAACTTTCCAAGATCGCGCCGGTGGTTGCCACTTACAAGCGCACCGACGATTGGAAGACCGCCTTCAAGCAAATCGCCGGCTTGCTGAACCAATCGGCAAAGGCCGATGCATTCATGGCAGACTATGACCAGCGCGCCGCCGCCGTGAAGGCATCGCTGCCGGCGGACAAACCCGCCGAGGCGAATGTGGTGCGTTGGATGCCACAAGGGCCGGTGGTGATGATGGCGTACACTTTCTCCAGCCGCGTGCTGGCCGATGCCGGCCTCGGCCGGCCGGCTGGACTCGACGAACTGGCCGGCGAGGATGGCGCGCACAGCGACCCGATCAGCCTTGAGAAGCTCGATCTGATCGATGCCGAGTGGCTGTTCTGGGGCGCGCTGAATCCCGATGGCGCGGCAGCGCTGGAGACCGCCTTGAAAAATCCGCTGGTGCAACAGATGAACGCCGTGAAGAACAACCATGTGGCGCAGGTGGACGGCGCGGTGTGGACCAGTGTCGGCGGCCCACTGGCGGCCCTGGTGATCCTGGACGACATTGCAAATGCGCTGAAAGCTGAATGAGCAACCTTGAAAATGACGCAGCCCTCCCCGCCAAATTTGTGGCGGGGATCGCTGCCCACATCAACGAAGACCATCGCAACGAGATGCTGCTGTTGGCGCACCGCCTGGCCGGCCAGACGTGGGCGACTGACGCCGCCCTGCAAAACGCCGACAAGAATGGGGTGGAGCTGAAGGTGATGGCCGGCGAGCGCGTGGCGCTGGTGCGCGTGGCGTTTCACCAGCCCATCGACAAAACCACCGATTTTCGGCCGGCCATGCAAGCCTTGCTGATGAGAGCACGCCAGGCCTGAACAGCATATGTGCGCAACGCTCGCTCCCGCCAAACCTGCATCGCTCACCCGCCGGCGCTCACTGCCCGCGCTGCTGATCGGCCTGCCTGTTTGCGGCCTTGCGCTTGCGCTGGTCATGTTCGGCAGCGTCGCCTTTGGCGCAGCCGACATCAGCCCGGCCACAGCCCTGCAAAGCATCATTGCGTTCAATCCCAACGACACGCAACACCTGATCATCCAAACGCTGCGCATCCCGCGCGCGCTGACGGCGGCACTGGTCGGCGCGTCGCTGGCGGTGGCCGGCGCCATCATGCAGGGGTTGACGCGCAATCCGCTGGCCGACACTGGCCTGCTCGGCATCGAGGCCGGCGCAGCGCTGGCAGTGGTGGGCGCAGTGTATTTCCTCGGCGTCAGCATGCTCAGCGCCTACGCGCTGTTTGCCTTCGCTGGCGCAGCGGCAACCGCCGGCCTGGTGTATCTGCTCGGCTCGTTCGGGCGCGGCGGCGCAACGCCGTTCAAGCTCATCATCGCCGGCGCAGCCGTGACGGCATTCCTGGCCTCATTCACCACGGCGATGCTGCTGTTCGACCAGCGCACGTATGAAGAGGTGCGCTTCTGGCTGGCCGGTAGCGTGGCCGGGCGCGACATGGCGATGGTCAGGCAGGCCCTGCCATTCATCGCCCTCGGGCTGGGAACCTCTTTGCTGATCGGCCGGCAGATCACCACCTTGTCGTTGGGCGAAGATATCGCGCGCGGATTGGGACAGAGCGCCGGCTGGGTCAAGGCTGTCTGCGCCGCCATCGTCGTGGTGCTGGCTGGCGCAAGCGTGGCGCTGGCGGGACCGATCGGCTTTGTCGGATTGGTCATCCCCCACGCGGTGCGCTTCTTCACCGGCAACGACTACCGCTGGACGCTGCCCTACGCCATGCTGGTCGGCGCGACGTTTCTGGTTGGCGTGGATGTGCTGGGGCGCTTGATCGCGCGGCCGCATGAGATCGCCATCGGCGTGATGACCGCTCTGATCGGCGGGCCTGTGTTTGTGGCGCTGGTGCGGTTGAAGGTGAAGCGATGACGCCGGCGACACCGGCAAGGCAGCCGTGGCGCGTGGTGCGCGGGCCAGGCGGCGCATTCTCGCTCAAGCTCGACCGGCGCGTGCCGGTCATGTTGCTGGTCATGCTGCTAGCCACCTTCGGCATCATGGTCTGGAGCGTCGGCACGGGCGAGGTAGCCATCGCGCCGCTGGATGTGTTGCGCACCTTGCTGCGCCTGCCCACCGACAACGTGAAAGACTACGACTTCGTGGTGAACACGCTGCGCCTGCCGCGCGTGCTGGTGGCCTGGCTGGTGGGTGCAATGCTGGCGCTGGCCGGCAGCGTCATCCAAACGCTCACGCGCAACCCGCTCGCCTCACCCGACATCACCGGCGTGGCCGCCGGCGCAGGGTTGGGCGCGGTCATCATGATCGTGGCAGTGCCGATGGCGGCTGCTGTCACCCTGCCGCTCGCAGCGTTGCTGGGCGGGCTGCTCGTTGCGCTGCTGATCTATCTGCTGGCCTGGCGCAACGGCGATTCGCCGCTCAGGTTGATCCTGGTAGGCATCGGCCTGGCCAGCGTGCTGGGCGCGGCGCAGACGATCCTGCTGTTGCGCGCGCCGCCGGAGATCGCGCAGCGCGCCCTGTTTTGGCTGACCGGCAGCATCTATGCCCGCTCGTGGAACAACCTGATCGCGCTGCTGCCCTGGTGCATCGTGTTTGTGCCGCTGGTGCTGTTTCACGCCGCGCAGATGAACGCCTTTCACCTCGGCGATGACGTGGCGCGCGGCCTGGGCGTCCACATGCAGGCGCAGCGCGGACTGTTGCTGCTGGCAGCAGTCGGGTTGACGGCGGCGGCCATCAGTCAGGTCGGCGCGCTTGGCTTCGTCGGCCTGATCGCGCCGCACCTCAGCCGGCGCTTGGTCGGACCCGGCCACGAGGGCAACCTCTGCATCAGCGCCATGATTGGCGGGCTGCTGGTCGTCGCCAGCGACTTCATTGGCCGCGTGGCGCTTTCGCCGGCAGAAATTCCAGCCGGCATCATCACAGCGCTCATCGGCGCGCCATTCTTCGTTTATCTGCTGTGGCGTCAAAGCCGCTAGCCGCAATTCGTTCGAACATGCTCAAGACTGAATCCTTAACCCTAGCCTACGATGGGCCGCCCATCGTGACCGAGATGGATTTGATCGTGCCGGCTGGGCAAATCACGGCGCTGGTGGGGCCAAACGGTTGCGGCAAAAGCACCTTGCTGCGCGGCCTGTCGCGCCTGCTCAAGCCGCGCCATGGCGCAGTGTTGCTGGACGGCAAAGCCATCCACAAGATGCCGACCCGCGATCTGGCGAAGCAACTGGGCATCTTGCCGCAAAGCCCGATCGCGCCGGAAGGGCTGACCGTGCGCGAGCTGGTGGCGCAGGGGCGCTATCCGCACCAGCGCTGGTTCCAGCAGTGGACGGATGCAGATGAGCGCGCCACGCAACACGCGCTGGCGATGACCGGCATGGAGCCGTTGGCGAATCGGGCCGTGGATGCGCTGAGCGGCGGGCAGCGCCAGCGCGCCTGGATTGCCATGACGCTGGCGCAGGAGACGCGCATCCTGCTGCTGGACGAGCCGACCACCTATCTGGACATGTCGCACCAGATCGAGGTGATGCACCTGCTGCGCGATTTGAACCGCGCCGGCAGCACCATCGTGGTGGTGATGCACGACTTGAATCTGGCCGCGCGCCACACGCATCACCTGATCACCATGCGCGATGGCAGGGTGATCGCGACCGGCGCACCCGACGCCGTCATGACGCCGGCGATGCTGCGCGAGGTGTTCGGCGTCGAGGCCGACATCGTGAAGGACCCGCGCACCGGCACGCTGCTGTGTCTGCCGTTCGATGTCGTTTGAGCTATCTCACCAGCGCCGGCCGGCCGGCCCGAATCAACACCGGCAACAGCGCCGCTTCTCGCACACCTTCGTGAGCCAGCGTCACCCGCAAGATACCCGTGCGATTAGCCGCGCCGCGAAATCCATCGAACACGAAGTTGCCGAGGCTCCACGCAATCACGCCGTTGCCACGGCGCTCGACTGATTGCAGCACATGCGAGTGCGCGCCGAGGACGAGCGATGCGCCGGCGTCGATTGCCGCCTGCGCGATGCCGCGCTGCACGGCATTCACCTTGCGGCTGCCCTCTGTGCCGGCGTGCATCATCACGATCACCACATCGGCTTGTGATTTTGCGCCGGCCACATCCGCCGCGATGTCTTCTGACACGCCCCACGCCACGCCGGCACGATCGCTGGTCGCCTCCCACGCGCTGCGGCGGTAGCTGCCCTCTGCGCCGGTGTTGACGCAGCCAAGAAACGCCAGCCGCAACCCCTTCACCTCGATGAGGGCAGGCTGATGCGCCTGCGCGCGATTCAAGCCGGCGCCCACGTGCCGCACGCCGGCGCCATCCAATAGTTGCATCGTCGAGGCCAGCGCGCCCGCACCGTAGTCGAGGCTGTGGTTGTTGGCAAGCGTCACCAGATCGAAGCCGGCAGCGGCAAGGCTGGCTGCCGCCACCGGCGGTGCAAGGAAGGTGTAGGATTTGCGCGCGCGTGTGCCGCCGGCGGCGATGGCGCATTCGAGGTTGCCGACAGTGACATCGGCCGCGCGCAGCACCTCGATGACGCCGGCGAAAGGCGAATCGTTGGAGTCGCGTTGCAGAGCGCGACCGATTGAGCGCGCCAGCATCAGGTCGCCTGTCGCTGCCAGCGTGATGGCAGCGCTGGGTTGTGCCACAGCGCATCGCCGGCGCATCAGCATGCCCGCAAGCAGGGCGATGCTCATTTTGCCAAACGATCTGCGACTGACCATATTGCCAAGTATGCGCGCATCGCCGCGCGCGTGCCAGCAAAACTGCTAATATGCCGCCCATGCAGACCATCATCCGCCAAAAGCTCAACCAGGCCGTCGAGTTGCTCAACGAGCAGAACCTCGACTGCTGGATCACCTTTGTCCGCGAGACCAGCCAGACGCACGACCCGGCGCTCGACCTGCTGCTCGGTTTCGGGCTGACCTGGCAGAGCGCGCTGATCGTCACGCGCAAAGGCGAGGCCATCGCCATCGTCGGCCGCCTCGACGGCGACAATGTGCGCAAGCTCGACGCCTACGATCAGGTCATCACCTACGACACCGGCATCCGCGAGCCGCTGAACGACGTGATGAGCCGGCTGAACCCGCAGAGCATCGCGCTGAATTACTCGCTGAGCGACAGCAGCGCAGATGGGCTGACGCACGGCCTGTGGCTGCGGCTGCGCAGCCTGCTCGGCGAGCCGTATGCAGAGCGTTTCACCAGCGCCGAGGGCGTTGCGCGCCGGCTGCGCGAGCGCAAGTCGCCGGCGGAGGTCGAGCGCATCCGCAGCACGATCGCCAAGACTGAGGCGCTGTATGACATGCTGTTTGATCTGCCGTTGGCCGGCATGACCGAGCAGCAGGTGCACGCGCGCGCCGGCGAGTTCGCAGCGCAGATGCAGGTCGAGTTCGGCTGGGAGCGCATCAACTGTCCGATCGTGAACGCCGGCGATCTCTCATCCATCGGCCATGGCATCCCCGACGCGATCGCAATCGAGCCAGGCATGATCGTGCATATCGACCTGGGCCTGCGCGACGGCGACTACTGTTCGGACCTTCAACGCGATGGCTACGTGCTGCGCGCAGGTGAGACCGCGCCGCCGGCGGAGGTGCAGCGCGCATGGCAGGCCTGCCGCAACGCGTTGGAAGCGGGGCGCGCAGCGTTGAAAGCCGGCGTGCCATGCTGGACGGTGGACAAGGCTGCGCGCGACGCGATCGTGAGCGCCGGCTACGATGAGTTCATGCACGCCTTTGGCCACCATGTGGGGCGCAAGGTGCACGACGGTGGCAGCTTGCTGGGGCCGCACTGGGAGAAGTATGGTGACCTGCCCGACCAGCGCGTGGAGCCGAACAGCGTGTATGCCATCGAGCTGGGCGTGCTGGTGCCGGGGCATGGCTATCTCGGCCTTGAGGAAAACGTGCTGGTCACGGAGGCCGGCGCGGAATACCTCAGCACGCCGCAGACGGAGTTGTGGATGATCAACTCGTGAGGCGCAATGAAGATCCACGATGCGCCGGCGGATGAGTTGGTTCGATGGCCGGCCCCATGTGCTGCGGCCATCCCCTGACAGGTTTGGACGCGCAAGAAGCATATTCTCGCGCAACCTAACCTGTCAGGTTCCTGGCGACGCGCCTACCGCATGATCGCCGGCGTGAAAGACGCCCAGACAGGCGGCGCATAGTACGCCACGCGAATGCCGCACAACTGCACATTGGTTCCAGTTGTCAAACCCAGCAACGCGTAGGCATAGTTGCCATTGTTCACTGTTTCCGTCATCTCATCACTGATGACAAATCCGTAGCCGCCAGCGAAAACAGTGCTTGACTCAATGATTGCCAGGTCTTTTGTTTCCGTGCCGGGGTTATAGCGCGTCAGCGCCCCTGTGACGTTGCCCGTGGCTGAGTTGTCAATGTAGATCAGCCGGATGTATTTGATGACCGAGCCTTCGGGGATGTGCAACTCAGTGGTGAGGTAATCGGCGCCAGCGGTGACACGCGTGCAGCCTTTAAGGTCATAGCTGATAGTTGTCGTTGAATTGCGGGGAGTCATGGTTGCGCCGCTGACCATGTAGTAGCTGAAGGTCGCATCAGCGGCCTGCGCCGAAGTCGGGCGTTTGCCGGCGTTGCTGTCTGGTTCACCAACAGACACGCCCGTCACGGCCGGCTTTGCGCCGCTCTCCGTGCCTGGAGATGGCTCCTGCGCAAATGCCGGCTGGCTGTGCAACATACCGGCCACTGCAACGATGCTGACGATCCGAACAAATAGTTGTCTTCGAGTCATGTCTCTCCTTGCGTATGTGGCTTCGCGCGAAGCCGAAGGGGGCGCAGCGCCAACGCTGAAGCAGTGGCACAATGCGCCAGAAAAATGAACGCCATCATCTTGAACGCTCGCCTACATACTGTCAATAGCCAAAAGCCGTATGCCACCGCGCTGGCGATTGCGAATGGTCGCATCGTCGCAGTGGGCAACGACGACGAGATCAGCGCCATCTCTCTGCCGGACGCCCAGCGCATGAACATGCACGGCGCATTCGTGCTGCCCGGCCTGATCGACTCGCACGTGCATCTGGAAGGCGCCGGCTTCGCCATGCAGCGGGTCGACGTCGACGAGGCGCCAAGCATCGACGAGGTTGTGCGCCGCGTGAAGGTGCGCGCCGCCCAAACTCCAACTGGCGCATGGATTCAGGGTCGCGGCTGGCAGCAAGCCATCTGGGGCGGCGATTTCCCCACCGCGCAACAGCTCGACGCAGCGACGGCAAATCACCCGGTCGTGCTGGGCGCAAAAAGCGGCCACGCCCTATGGTGCAACTCGCTGGCGCTGCGCAAGGCCGGCATCACGCGCGACACCACCAACCCCCTCGGCGGTGAGATCATGCGCGACGCACAGGGTGAGCCAACCGGCGTGCTGCTGGAAAATGCGATGGGGCTGATCGTCGACATCATCCCTGCGCCGTCGAAGCAGGAAGAGGAAGAGGCGACGCTCGTCGCGATGCGAGGCATGAACCGGGCCGGCCTGACTGCGGTGCATTGCATGGATGGCGCCGGCGGCATCGGCACCTTCAACACCTATCTGCGCCTGCGCGAGCAAGGTCGCAGCACCCTGCGCATCGGCAAGCACCTGCCGGTCGAAGATTTGGATACAGTGATCGGCGCCGGCTTGCGCAGCGGCTTCGGAGACGAGTGGGTGCGCATCATCGGCATCAAGGTGTTCACCGACGGCGCGCTGGGGCCAAAGACAGCGTGGATGCTGGAGCCGTACGCGGAGGAGCCGAGCAACACCGGCATCGCGATCTATGACCCTGAGCAACTGGTGGAGTTCGTGCAGAAGGCGCACGGCGCCGGCCTCTCGGTCAGCACGCACGCCATCGGCGATCGCGCCAACCGCGCGATGCTGGATGCGCTGGAACTGGCCAGCAAGGAACAAAGCGCGCAAACGCTTGCCTCTTCTCCGCGCTTGCGCGACCGCATCGAACATGCGCAGATCGTCCATCCCGACGATTTCGCGCGCTTTGGACAACTCGGTCTGATCGCGGCAGTGCAGCCGATTCACGCCACACAGGACATGTTCATGGCGGATCGTTACTGGGGCCGGCGCAGCGAATATGCCTACGCCTTTCGCGCCCTGCTGAATGCCGGCGCGCGGCTGGCACTGGGCAGCGATGCGCCGGTAGAGACGTTCAACCCGCTGGCAGGCATCCATGCGGCGGTAACGCGACAGCGGCGCGATGGCACGCCCGCCGGCGGCTGGTATCCCGCGCAGCGGCTGACGATCGAGGAGGCCATTCACGGCTACACGCTCGGCGCAGCCTACGCCGGCTACATGGAACGCGATTGCGGCTCGCTCGAAGCCGGCAAGCTGGCCGACCTGACTGTGCTGTCACACGACATCACCAAGATTCCGCCCGAAGACATCTTGGATGTAAAAATAGAGCGAGTCATGCTGGGTGGAGATTGGATCGTGTAAGGCAAGGCGCGTCTCGCATCTCTCTGCACCGGTGATGTTTCCGCCATCCTACGCATGATCATTTTGAAGGAGTAATCATGAAAGCGATCTTCATCGTCCTCGACACTGTGCGCCGCGATTATCTGGAGCCGTATGGCAACACCTGGGTGAAAACGCCCAACATCCAGCGCATCGCGCAGCGCGGCATCACCTTCGACAACCACTGGGTCGGCTCGCTGCCGTGCATGCCGGCGCGCCGCGAATTCATGACCGGCCGGCACAATTTCATCTTTCGCGGCTGGGGGCCGATCGAACCATTCGATGACACGCTGCCGGCGGAGCTGCGCAAGCGCGACGTGTTCACGCACCTGCTCACCGACCACGATCACTACTTTGAGTTGGGCGGCGAGAACTATCACACCGCGTTCAACACATGGGATTTCTTTCGCGGCACCGAGCACGATCCCTGGGCGTCGCTGGTGGATGCGCTGGCACTGCCGCCACATCTGGGCCAACTGAGCCAGCAGAACTGGAAGAACCGCCAGTTGCAACTGCAGGAAGAGGAATTTTCGGGGCCGCGCACCGCGCAGGCAGCGGCGAAATGGCTGGATGCGAATCACGCCGCCGACAACTGGTTTTTGCAGGTCGAGATCTTCGACCCGCATGAGCCATTCTATTGCGCCGATAAATACCGCGAGATGTATGGCGACACGTGGGATGGCCCGCTGTTCGACTGGCCGAGCTACGACATGGTGAAGGAATCGCCGGCGGCAGTCGAGCACATCCGCAAGTGTTACGCCGGCCTGCTCACCATGACCGACTTCTGGGTCGGCAAAGTGTTGGACAAGCTGGATGAACACGGCTTGTGGGACGACACGCTGGTCGTCTTCACCACCGATCACGGCACGATGCTGGCCGAGCATGATTACTGGATGAAGAACTTCATGCCGATGTACAACGAGATCGTGCGCATCCCGCTGATCGCGCATTTGCCCGGCGGTGAAAAGGCCGGCACACGCTGCAGCGCGCTCACGCAAACCATCGACCTGATGCCGACCTTTCTCGATTATTTCGGCTGCCCGCTGCCGCCGCACGTGCATGGCAAATCATTGCGCGATGCGATTCACGGCCGCCCCATCCACGAAGATGTGATCTTCGGCTATTTCGGCATGGCGATGAACATCACGGATGGCAGGCATGTCTACATGCGCAACCCGGTGAACGACGACGCCGGCCCGCTCTACGCCTACACCGCCATGCCGACCGGCGGGTTGAACCGCTGGTATCCGCGCGAGACATACGATCGCGTGGAGATGGGGCGCTACTTCACGCACACCTACAACCTGCCGCTCTACAAAATCCCCGCGCAGGGCAGCGCGCCGCGCGCAAAAGATGGCGAGCCGGCGCTGATCAATCGCCACCAGATCTTCGATATCGTCGCCGATCCGCTGCAAGTTTCGCCGTTGAGCGACGCGGCGCTGGAGACGCGCTTCGTGGCGCGCATTGCCGCGCACCTGCAGGCGTGCGAGGCGCCGGCGGAGCAGTTTGCGCGGCTGGGGATTGGACAATAGCGATCAGGCAAGCCGGCGCACCTCTCGCCCGGAGCGAATCACTTTCTCATACAAAAATTCGCGCCGGTACGCCTGCATCCCCAGCCGCGCGTAGAACTGCGGTGATTGGGTGAAGCTTTCCGCATCAGTATCCAGGATGATGCGGCGCAAGCCGGCGCGCCAGAAGGCAGCGAACGCTGTGAGCATCAGCGCCTGCCCGATGCCGCGCCGGCGATATTGCGGACGGACGAAGACGCTGCCGACGCGGCCGGTGTCGGCGCGCTCCACCAGTCTGGCGTTGCACAAGATACCGCCGGCCACCGCATCGCCATCCAGCGCCATGAAGCAGAACCCGGGCGCATTGGAGTAACTCTCGTCTTCGGGCATTTCCTCTGCCGGCGCGAATTCTGGCTGCGGCGCTGTGGGCAAAGGCGCTGTAATCACGCCCCAGTGATCGGCATACGCCTCGTCCATGGCCGGGCCGAGGTGATCCCAATCGTCGTCCAAGTCGATGGGATGGAGCGTGATGCCGGCGGGGATCACTGGCACTGGCGGCGACTGCATGTCAATCGCGAAATGGGTCCACTCGCGCACCTGGCTGAAGCCGGCGCGGCGGTAGAGCCGGCCGGCGCGCTGTTCATCTTCAAACAGGTTGGCCTGCAACACGACCTTCACGCCGGCCGGCGCCGCTTGCATCAGCGACCTCATGCGTTGCTCGCCCCATGCCAGCAGTTGCGCCCCGATCCCATGCCCCCAGTGCGCCGGCTGCACTGCACCGCCCAGCTCGTAGATGATGCCTTGCTCGCGGTTGGCGACATAGGCAAAGCCGGCGATCTGCCCTTGCGCGGTGACAGCCACGACTTTCGTATTCGCCGGCGGCACATAGCGCATCAAGCGCACCTGACCATGCGCGTCCAATGCCGCGCGGGAGAGGCCCAACACCTGCTGCCCTTCGGCATTGACCACGTCCACGACTTGCGCGGCGTCAGCGGGTTGATAAGGGCGAAGAGAATAAGTCATATCTCCTGGTGGAATTTTCAGATCGCTCATAGAGACTACAACATCGAATAGAACGGCGCTTTGTCATCAAGTGCATCCAAGCATAGATGAATGGACTTGCTTTGCATGCTTTGTCACGCTTCATGGTTCAATAGCCCCATGCAAACACGAAAACTGGGTTACACCGATTTGCACCTCAGCGTCGTCGGCCTGGGCGCGTGGGCCATGGGCGGCGCGGGCTACAAGTTTAGCTGGGGACAGCAGGACGACAACGATTCAATTGCCACGATTCACCGCGCCATCGAACTGGGCGTGAACTGGGTGGACACTGCTGCAATCTACGGCCTCGGCCACAGCGAGGAAGTGCTGGGCAAGGCGCTGAAGCAACTGGGCGCGCGCCGCCGGCCGCTGATTGCCACCAAGTGCGGCCGGCGCTGGGACGCTGCCGGCGTGCCCTTCGGCAAGCTCAAGGCCGACAGCGTGCGCGAGGAGATCGACAACAGCCAAATGCACTGGCCGCAGCCCGACGAGGACATCGAAGAGGCGTGGGGCGTGATGGCCGACGCGGTGAAGGCCGGCAAGCTGCGCTATATCGGCGTGTGCAACTACAACGTCACGCAACTCAAGCGCGTGCAGGTCATCCACCCGGTCGCATCGTTGCAACCGCCCTACTCCATGCTCGTGCGCGGCGTGGAAGACGAGTTGCTCGGCTTCTGCGCGGCCAACAACATCGGCGTGGTGAGCTATAGCCCAATGCAGAAGGGCATCCTGACCGACAAGTTCACCCGCGAATGGGTGGCGACGCTGAGCAAAGACGATCATCGCTCACAACTCGACGCGCGCTTTCAGGAGCCGGAGTTGAGCAAGAACCTCGCATTGGTCGAAGGGCTGAGACCGATCGCAAAGGCCGCCGGCCTCACGGTGGCGCAACTCGCCATCGCATGGATTCTGCGCCGGCCCGAAGTGACCAGCGCCATCGTCGGCTCGCGCCGGCCAGCCCAGATCGAGGAGACCGTCGCCGCCGGCGATGTATCACTCACGCCGGATCACATTGCCGCAGTGAACGCGCTGCTGTGAGCATGCAGCAGCATCCGCCCTCTCCGCTATTGCGGTGCATGGCGGATGCTGCCGCAAACAAGTTCTGCGCCACTCACCGCGCCATGAACGGCATATACAGGGAGAATGCCGGCGACTGCGCGTTGATGCCGACGATCACCGGGTCATGGTCGGATGAGCGAAACGCATCCGGCGCAAACAAGCTGATCTGCTGGCCGGCGCTCTTGAAGTTCAGGTTGTAGTCCAGCACACTCGGCTCGTCGGCGTTGATGTGCCACTCGACCACTTCAGCCACCTTCACGGTCAGGCTGGCCGACGCCAGCGCGTGATCGAGGTAGCCCCACTGCCCATCGAAGGCGTATGAATACGCATCTGCGCCGATCTTCTGCTCGATCAGATTGGTGTAGCCGGCGCTTACCAACGCAGTGATCGGATCTTCCTGCGCATACGAGTTCAAATCACCAACGATCAGCATGTCAGGGTCGGTTGAGCCAGTCGGACTCGTTGCCAGCCACGCCGTCAACTCCTGCGCAGCAGCCTTGCGCGTCAGGTTGCAATTGCCCTGTCCGTCTCCGGTGTCGGGGTCTGGACCGATCGGGCTGATGTTGTCGCTACAACCTGACCCTTTCGATTTCAGGTGATTGACCACCACAATGACCACTTCGCCGGTGGCGTTATGCCGGAATGCCTGCGCCAGCGCAGGGCGATTGCGCTGAAGGACGCCGGCGCCGGTGTTGAATAGACCGAATGCGCCGGTATTCAGCACCGCTGTGCTGCTCACAGGCGTCACGCTCGCCGGCTTGTAGAGCAACCCCACGCGAATGGCATCCACGCCAAGCGCGTTGGTGATGCCCGTTTGCGCATCCACATCGATGAAGGCATATGTGTTCGGCGCGGTCGCTGCATTCAGTTTGTCCACCAGTGTTTGGACCGCGCTCGCCGGCCCATAACCGTCGTTCTCCATTTCCATGTAGCCGATCACATCTGCCCCGGTGCCGGTGATGTTTGCCACCGTCTTTGGCCATTGTCGATCGAACTCAGCCGGACTGTCTGCGCCACGACAATCGGCTGCCGCTCCGCCTACGCCTAACGCGCAGTTGCCAGTGCCAAAGGTGTTGAAGAAATTGAGCAGGTTGATGCCCGTGATTTTGAGCGTGCCGCTGACGACTGCCGGCACCGGCGGGCGCGGATTCGTCGGGGCGAATGGCACAAATGCTGGGATGGTCGTGGTCAGCGCATCAACCGGGCGCAGGCGATAGGCATTGCCGCTGGCGACATTGCCGGCCCAGCCGTAGGTCAGCACGCCGACGGCGTTGCTGAAAGTGTCACCGCCGCGCAGCGTATTGGCCACGCTTAGTGGGTTGCCGCCGCCACCAAACAAAATGGGATCGGGATTCTGGCTGTTTTTCGCATCATCGACGATGATCCGGTTGAGGTCGTTTTGCGCCTGGATGGCAAGCGCCGGCGCGCCCGGCGCGGCGATGCTGGTTGGCTGGCGCAGGCGGCTGCCGCTCGACGCGACGATCTGCCCGAAGCGCCCCAACTGGAAATGCTCGCTTACATACAGCGTCTGCGGGAAACGCACCAGCATGCCCTCGTAGCGCTCAAGATAATCGACGCTTGTGAAGGGCAAAGTCACATCGGTTGGCGTCACGCTGCCTGTGCCGCACAACTCAAACCCGCTCAGGTTGCCAATCTGCGTCTGACCTTGAAATTCCTGCACCTGGCCGGTGACGCTGATGAGCGCGCCAAGCGTGACGCTGATGTTGTTGGAGTTAAAGACAAAGATGCCGTCGGATGTGTCGGGGTTGCCATCGCCAGCAGCATCCTGCAGATAGAAGCCGCGCAGGTTGGGCGTTGACCCTTCAAAATCGCCGACAACCACGCCCTGCACACTTTGCACCGTGCCGCTGAGCGGGCTGGTGTCGGTCGTGCCTTGCACTGTGCCGATTTTGGCAGAGGGCAGATTACAGGTCGGCGTCATGGTCGAGAAACCGAAGACATGATCGGCAACCATGTTGTTCGGCACGCCGTCCTGATCAGCCACATTGGCTGCAATCACGGTCACGGTGCAGGTTTCGCCGATAACGAAATCGATGTTGGGGTCGATGGTGAACGAGGCCGGCCCGCCGCTCACGCTGGTATCGGCCACGTTGCGCAGCCCGCTTGTGTTGCAGTTGATGGTGAACCAGTTGCCCGATATCGTCACCGGTTCCGAGAAGTTGATGACGATGTTGCTGTTCAGCGCGATGTTGGTGGCGCCATTGGCCGGCGAGGTGCTGTTCACTGTTGGCGGCACATCCACCGGCGCGCCGTCGCCGGCGATGGTGACATTGTCGTAGCGAATGGCTCCAGTGGTTCCGTAATTCGAGCCGGGATTGGACGCGGTATACGAAAGCGTGCCGGATGCGAATGCCGTTACGATGCGCAACGTCAGCGTTGGCACATTGTTTGCCGCGCTGATGCCGCTAAGATCGACTATTCGAGTAAACCAGGTGGTGCCGGCGTTAACCGTGAATGTTTGCACATCGGTGAACGTGACGTCATCGGTTGAATATTGCACCACAGTTGTATTGGCAGCAGTATTGCTGCGATATTCGTCGTAGCTGAGAATGATATTTGTGAAGCCTGTGGTATTGACTGAAAACTGCGCCCCTCGCGTCCGATCGCCCGTGCCTTGTGGCGGATAGTTGGCAGTGCTCCAGGCGCGTCCCGGCGATCCTGTCACAAAGGATGCTGTGGCGCCTCCTACAAGCGCAGCGATTCCGGTTCCCGTGGCGGGCGTCGTGACATCCCCTTCAAACGTCCACTGCGCCAGGGTGGTGGCGGCATGTACCGGCGCCAATGCTGCCTGCATTGCGATCAACGCGCCGACAGCGATCCAATGCCATCGCGCCCGGGTTGCTGAAAAAGCCGATCTGTCCATCACTAGCGCCTCCTGAAATCATCTTGCCCTTGCGCAGATAATACAGCCTCATGGAAATCGCTTGGGTGACGCTGTTGATCGATGCGGCGATGCTGGTGGTGTTGCCGGTGGCACTGGCCGCGCTGATCGCGCTGCCATTCTGGGTGCGCCGGCGCATCCTCATCGGCAATGCGCTCGGCAGCGCGGTCATCGGGCTATGGATGATCGTGATCATCATCCAGCGTTTCAGCGTGTATTTCACCGCGCCGATCACCGACCCGACTGCAATTCTCGCGCCGCTGGTGACGCCGGCCATCATTGGCTGGGTCAACGTGCTGATTTTGTTCTTTCTCAGTGGCGCGGTCGAGGAACGCGCAAAGCGCCGCCACATCAACCCCGACGACTTCTAGATTTCTGCAGGAGAAGAGAGATTTTCTGCCTGACGCTGTTCTCTCCTCTCCTGCAAACAATCACAGCGAGCAATAGCGCTCGATGCGCTGGCCGATCAGGCCGAGGCTGGCCTGCCAGAACGCCTTGTTGCGAATGTCGATGTCAAAACGCATGGCAAGGTCGGCGGCATTGCCCTCACCGGTGCTGGCCAGCAGTTGCTCATACGCCGGCACGAACGACTTGCCCTCGCGCCTGTAAATCGCATATAGCCCCGTTGCAAACAGCAGGCCAAAGGCATACGGGAAGTTATAGAACGACAAGCCGGCGCGGTAGTAATGCGGCTTCCACGTCCACATGTATTTGTGCAGATAGCGCGTGTCCAGGCCGTCGCCATAGGTTTGCTGCTGGCATTCCAGCATCAGCGCGCTCATCTCATCTGCGCTCAGTTCCGCTTTCTCGCGCCGCTTGAATACTTCCGTCTCGAACAGGTAGCGCGAGGTGATGTCTACGATCACCTGTGTCTTGCCGATCAGATCCGTCTCCAGGATCGACAGCTCCTCAGCGGGGTTCTTCGCATCTGCCAGCGCTGCATCCACGATGATGTTCTCGCAAAAGATCGACGCGGTTTCAGCCATCGTCATCGGCGTGATCGTCTGCAATTGTGGCTTGCCCTTCAGGCATTCGTTGTGGAAAGCGTGGCCAAGCTCGTGCGCCACTGTGGATACCTGGTCGAGCGAACCATCGAAATTGCACAAGACGCGCGATTCTTCGACCGCCGGCACTTCCATGCAGAATGCGCCGGCGCGCTTGCCCGGTCGTTGCTCAGCATCGATCCAGTTTTTGGCGAAGGCAGTCTGCGCCATCGTCGTCAGCCGTTCGCTGAATGTGGCGAAGTGCGCCAGCACGAATCGACTGGTCTCCTCCCACGAATAGATGCGCTCACTGTGGCCAACCGGCGCCATCAGATCCCACCACGGCAGGCCGGCGGCATGACCCAGCCGCCCGGCTTTGTTGCGCAAATACTTGCGGAACATCGGAAATGAATCGTGCATTGCGCCAAGCATGGCATCCAGCGTGGCCTGGTCGATGCGGCCTTGATCCAGCGCGCTGTGCAATGCATTGGGCCGGCCACGCCGCTTGTTCAGCGTGATGACCTCCCCCTTCACACCATTCATCGCCGCAGCCAGCGTCTCCTTCACGCCATCCCATGCCGCCAGCTCGGCATCATATGCCGCGCGGCGCACCTCTGCGTCGGGATCGTGCTGCTGAATGTTGATCAATGCCGGCATTGGCAGCCGCTCGGTTTTGCCGACGCGCTCAAATTCAACTGTGAGCTGCGACGTGACAGTGCCGTGCAGCTTGCTCCACGCATTCGCGCCGCTCAAACTCAACTCTGCGGCCAACAACTCTTCCGAATCGCTCATCAGGTAACGGCTTTGCTCAGCAGTTTCGCGCAGATAGAAGGCATGCGCGCGCGCCGCGCCCTCAGTCGTCAAGCGCGGCAACGCGTCGCGCAGGCCACCCAGCCAGCCGGCGAAGCGCGTATTGATCTGGTTCAGCTGCACGCCGAGCGGCTCGATCTCGCTCAACATCTTGCGCGCGGTCTGGTTGAATGAATCGGTGGAGATGAACGAAAAAAGGTATGCGCGAATGGTGGCGTAGCGCTCAAGCAGGGCATTGGCATGATCGAGATAGCCATTCAATATCGCCTGCAGCGCGGCATCCTCCTGCGCCGGCGCGTCCCTGCGAATGTGGTTCTGGTCGAGGAAGGCGTTTAGCGATTCAATGTCACGCTTCACCTGCGCGATATCGTCACTCAACGCTTCGGATTCAAGGGACGGATATACGTTCGACAAATCCCAGTGCGGCAGGGAACCAAGATTATTTTGCTGAGACATGCGGCAACTATAACGTAGGGCAAGCCTACCCCGCAGGTGGCCGATAATGCAGCATCCATGACCTTGAAGGCGTTGACACTTGACCGCGTGCAATGCGCATTGCAGCAACCTTTGCCTGGCCTGCCGGCACAGTTGCGCATGTCTCCGCCCGGCCGCGCGACCGAATCACCCGCCGGCGCAGTTCCGCGCGACGCCGGCGTATTATTGCTGCTCTACCCCATCGACGGAGCACTGCACTTCGTGCTGACCCGCCGCACCGATCGGCTCGGCCATCACCGCGGCCAAATCGCATTCCCGGGCGGCGGGCGGGAGAAGGGCGATACAGATATCATCGCAACTGCGCTGCGCGAGGCGCACGAAGAGTTGGGCATCGACCTCGCTGGCGTTGAAATCCTCGGCGTGTTGAGCAGCCTTTTCGTGCCGCCGAGCAACTTCGTCATCCATCCGGTCGTGGGGTATGCGCGCAGCGCGCCGGCGTTTGCGCCGCAAGCCGACGAAGTGGCCGAAGTGTTTGATGTGCCGTTGGCGCTGCTGCTCGACCCTTCTGTCAAGTGCAGCATATCGCGCCGTTTGCTCAGCCTGGATGGACAGTTGGCAAACACGCCGGCCTACTGCATCGCCGGCCACGAGGTGTGGGGGGCAACCGCGATGGTGCTGAGCGAATTTGAAGCGCTCCTGCGCAGCCAGGAGTGATTCGCCGCGCGCCGGCTACAACTTCGCCCGCAGCGCTTCCAACGCTGCCTTCAATTCGCCCTCGCGGAAGCTGATCGTGAGATCGCCGCGCGTGCGCTCCAGCACGCCGCGCACCATGTCGGTGTTGCGGCGCAGCCCGCCCGTGATGGCATCCGGGAAATCCATCGTCACCAGCAGATCGTAGATGTCGTCCATGGCCGCCAGCAAGCGCTCGCTCTCGGCGTTGTGGCCGGCGCGCATCTTGTCCAGCGCCCGCCGGCGCAGCTCACCCGCAGCTTCCGCCAGGCCGTTCAAATAGGCTGCAAACTCCACGCCGATCTCCTCTGGTGAAGGAACGGGCTGGTCCTGCGCCACAGCCAGCGTCACGTGCGCCTCAGCCAACTCTTTCATCGCATCCTGTGTGTAGCCTGTGAACACCAGTTCGGGATAGGGTGACACGGCGGCAGTCATTTCGCCGGCGACGCGCTTCGCCTCGTTCAATAAGTGCGCTGCCTCACCCCATTCATCGCGATGCGCCGCGCGAATCGTCAACGAACAGAACCGAATCACCTCACGCGATAGATTCACCGCTTTGTCACGAGCAGCATTTTTTGCAATGAAGGAAGCGCGAATGCGATCGGAGATGTCTTGCAGGTTGGCGATGCCCATGCAGACATTTTACTGGTTTGCATTCTCATGAAATCATGCAGTCTGTCGTATGTAGTGATGTGGATCATGTGGACAATGGCTGCCAACGCCAAATCTGCTGGTGCTGGCCTGCGCAAACCCAACATGTATGCCTGGATGCAGGCAAGCGCGTTTCAGCCCTTGTGAAGCGCGCGGGTGCGCGCTTGCGCACAGCATTTTATAAGTCCGATATGTGGCTGTGGATTTGTGGATTGACAGAGTGTGCGCACAGCCTGTGAATTGCCGGCCTGTGTAAAACGCGCAGATGTGGATAACGCGTCCATGCCCCGCGCGGATCTCCGCAACCGCGTGAATAAGCATTCTGTATCTCGATCATCGCGGTAACGTGCTGCAGCCATCAATTGCATCATGGATAATACGCAGTCCATGCAAACGGTCGAGGCGATATGCGCAAAATACGGCATTGACACAGCACATGCGCAACACGCAGCGCTGAACGCTGCACGACTGTTTGACGAGTTGCAGCCGTTGCATGGCTTGCAGCCGCGTTCGCGAGATCTGCTCGTCGCCGGCGCGCAGCTATTGGAAATCGGACAGACCGCCGGCGCGCAGAATGCCTTCAACGCCGGCCGCGACCGCGTAATTGCCGCGCCGCTGATGGGATTTTCCCCCGGCGAGCGCGCTGTGCTGGCTTGTGTGGTTGCCTTTCAGCGCGAGGGCGCCAATCTCAGGGCGGAGCCGCTATTTATGACGCTCTCGCCGGCGGCGCAAGCCGAAACGCGCTGGCTTGCCGCGCTGGCAGGCGTCGCTGCCGGCTTGGATGCCTCGCGCACCCAATCCACACGCATTCATTCGGCTGATCTGGCTGCAACCAGATGGACGCTGCGCGTGCGCGGACCGCACAGCCATGCCGATGCCGCCGGCGCCATGCGGGCTGCGGGCAACTGGCGCGACCATCTGGATGCTTTGCAGGTGCAGGGCCGGCTTGATTCTGCGGGCATCTCCCTGAACGATTCACTTGCGCTGGCCGCGCAAAAGGCGCTGCGCTTCCGCATGGATTGGGCCGGTGGGGAAGCGGTGTGGACGTTGCAAGACGAGCATCTGACGCCGCGCCGCGTAGGCCGGCTGCGCGTGGCTGTGCGCCGCATGAGAAACGATCTGCAGGTGTTTGGCGAAGGGGTGCGCGGCAGGATCGCCAAGCCTCTCAGCAAAGGGTTGCGCAACCTAGTGCCGTTGCTGCGCAATGTAAGAATGTACGATGCGCTGATCGAAAACGTCGGCGAGTATGAGCGGCGCAGCGATGAAGACGCCGGCGCAGGGTTGAGACCCTTGATGGCGCATTGGCAAATCGGGCGCGAGCGCGCCATCGAAAAACTGACCGCGCATGCTGCGAGTGACAGCCACGAAGAGTGGCGCGACACGCTCGTCAACTGGCTGGCGATGGAGCAAGAGGCGCGTTTCAGCCGGCAAATGGAAGTTGGCGCGCCGTCGCATGTGCGGCATATCGCGCATGCAGTCTGGCACGCGCATTTGCGCGATGTGCGCGCCTTCGACACCCTGCCAGAGCTGCCGCCGGCGGAGCAGCTTCATGCGCTGCGCATCGCGGTCAAACAGATGCGCTATGTGTGCGAGGTGCTGCCGCTGGACGAAGCGCGCGCACTGCTGCCGCATTGCATCGCTGCGCAAGACGCATGGGGCGCGGTGAATGACGCGCACGAAGCCGCAACGCGCGCCCTTGCATTCGTGGCGAAGCAGCGCGGCGATGCGCGCGCCGGCTTGAAGGGCATTGTGGCCTACGCCGAAGCGCAACAGAAAGTCATTGATGCGCGCCTGAAGGAATGGCGCGCTAGTTTGCAACCATTTTTATGAACGTGAAGCAGTCATCGCCGCGTGGGGCGGCCATTCGCAACATCATAGGTCTCTTCAGCCTCATTGCCATCGTCTCTGTTTTTGTGTCGTCACCAGCAGCCCAGGCTGCCAGCCCTGACGCGGGCGCGCAACCGAGAGCGATCGTCGCACAAGAAGCCACCGCCACGCCGGCGGCAGCAACCGCGCAGCCTGTGACTGGCACGATCACCGCAACCGCAACGCCAGCCATTGCGCCCAGCGTGGCCATCTCGCTGGATGTTGCGCCACCGGCGGTGGGGCCGGTTCGCCTGCCTGCCGGCACGATCAACATGGCGTTGCTGGGGGTTGATACGCGACCGCAGGGCGGCAGCAAGAACAGTGATGTGATCATCATCGCCAGCATTCAGCCCGACGTGCCGGCGATCACGCTGCTATCCATCCCGCGCGACACACTGGTATGGATCCCGAGCAAGCAGCGATACGGCAAGATCAACACTGCGTTTGCCTATGGCGGATTTGAGTCGTTCAAGCAGATGATGAAATACAACTTCGGCTTGAACATCGACAACTACGCAGCGGTGAATTTCTCGGCGCTGGTCAACACCGTGAACACGCTGGGCGGCATCGACATCATCGCGCCGTGCCCGCTGTATCAAGTCTTTCCGAAGGATCCGTATTACTTTGCGGACGAGACCACGCCATTGACGGTGACTGTGCCTTACACCGACACATTCACCGGCGAGGTCTGGCAGCCTGGCCAGGCTGTGCCGACGCAAACAATCTGGATCCCGGGGCCCGGTGTATATACCTTGAACGGCCTGCAAACACTGGCATTTGCGCGCGCGCGCTATGGCGTGCCAGGTGGAGATATCGATCGCGGACATCGCACTCAACAAGTGGTGCGCGGCCTGTTCAACAAAGCCAAGAGCGACTGGCTTGGCACATTGACCAAACTGCCGCGCTTGATGAATCAGGTGGGCCGCAGCGTGCAAACCGATATGGCGCCGGATCAAATTCTGGCGCTGTCGAAGCTGGCTGAACGCTTTGATGACACCCTCATCCGCAGCCGTTTCTTCGAGGGCGTTGGCCTGACCGGCACGACGCTGCCCGAGGTTGGCTCGGTGTTGATCCCCAATCGCGATAACATCACGTGGTATGTGCAGCAGGCGCTGAGCGTGCCAACCAATCAGCAGGCCGGCAATACCGTGCCGGTCGAATTTGTGAACGCCACCGGCAATCCCGAGATGAGCATCGTGGCAACCAGCCGGCTGCGCGACCTGGGCTTTAGCGTGGTGAAGGTGGAGGAAACTGGCAAGGTCGAGGCCAAGACGCAGGTGATCGACTACACAACCACCGACAAGGGCAGCGCATTGTCGCGCATCTTGCGTGACCTGTATGTGAAGCCAGAGAATGTCATCAAGCAGCCAACGACAACCGGCGCGCGCTATCGCATCATCGCCGGCCGCGACTTCAATCCATGCTATCAGAAGACGCTGGCGGTGAGCAGCGCGCCAGCGACCACCACTGCCCCAGCGCCCACGCCCGCGCCGGTTGCCACCGCTGTGCCAACAGCCGTGTCCACGCTCGATCCGGCGCAGGAGCAGCCGACACCCACGCCAGAGTTGCAGCCGACTGAAGCGCCGACTGAAGCGCCGCCGCTTGAGGAGCCGACTCCGGAAGGATAAACAAACGCAGAGCGCATTACAGCAGTCATTCTGCGCCGCAGGCAAATTGACGCGCCACAAGCCGGGGGTTGGAGGCGGATGTCATCGTGCAAGTAGCTGCCGGGTTTTTGCACTTCGCGTAAGATTGCCCTCGTGAGCGCGCCATCGACGACTACGCGATTGCTGCTGGATTGGCACAGCCGGGCCGGCCTGGTTCACCGCGCATTGAAGGCGACTGCGAGATCAAGTGTCGCCGTGGATGAGATGAAGGAGCCGCTGTTGCCGGGCAGCCTGCGTGTGGCGGCTGTGCAGTTGCAGATGGCATTGCTGCAAGCGCCGGCGTTTGTGCAATTGGTCGCCGGCAGCGTGCGGCGCGCGGCAACCTCAGGCGCACATCTGGTTGTTTTCCCTGAACACACCGGCAGCATGTTGCTGGGGCTGTTGCCAGCGGTGCGCAACCGCGAGCGCAGCGCCATGCTGCTGCCGGGGCACAAAAACCAGGACGTGATGGCATGGATCGCGCCGGCCGCCGGCAAGATAATGCACGCAGCGTTCAGCGCGCTGGCGCGGCAATATCGCTGTTACATCGTGAGTGGCACACTAGTGATCGACGACGCCGGCGCATTCTGCGCGCGCAACACCTTGTATGCGCCGCAGGGTGTCGCCGGCACGCAGGACAAACTGCAGGCATCGTTTCACGAACTGGAGTGGTTGAAGACCAGCGACACGCTCAACATCTTTCCCATCGACCAGCTCGGCGCGGACTGCGCTGCGGTGATGGCGTTGCTCACAAGCGCGGATGCCAGCTTTTGGGAGCCGGCGCGCATGGCCTACAACGCCGGCGCAGAAGTGCTGGTCGAATCCGCCGCCGACGATGATCCGCTCACCAACCCATATGCGATGGCGCGCGGGTTGCTGATGCGCACGCAGGAGGTGACGTGCTTTGGCGTGCGCGCGTGCATGGTGGGCGATTTCATGAACATGAAGCTGCGCGGGCCGAGCTATATCTGCGCACCCTGGCCGATTACCGCGCAGAAAGATGGCGTGCTGGCGTTGACTGCATCAGACTCGCAAGCGGAATTGCTGCTGGCAGATCTTGATCTTGAAGCCTTGCGCACCTTGCGCGCTGAGCGCACCATCTAAAAAATGATCAAGGCCTTGATATTTGATTTTGATGGCACGCTGCTGGACACCGAGACACCGGAGTTTCACGCCTGGCAGCAGGTGTATCGTGAACTTGGCACGGAGTTGGCGCTGGCAGACTGGCTGACGGGCGTCGGCACATGGTATGCGTTCGATCCCTATGAGGACCTTGAGCAGAAGCTGGGTCGGCCGCTCGACCGCTCGACCGTCAAAGCGCAAATACGCGCGTTGTGCCACGATGTGATCCTAAAGGCGGGGTTGCGCGCCGGCGTGCTGCCGCTGCTCAACGACGCGCAGGCGCGCGGTTTGAAATTGGCTGTTGCATCCTCATCGCCGCATGCCTGGGTCGATGGCTATCTGGATCAATACGATCTGCTGCGGCGCTTCGATGCGATCAGATGCCGCGATGATGTGCCGGCGGGCCGCAGCAAACCTTTTCCTGATCTGTATCTGGAAACCCTGCGCGCACTGGGCGTGTCTGCTCGCGAGGCAGTTGCCTTCGAAGATTCATTGAATGGCTTGCGCGCAGCCAAATCCGCCGGCATCTACGTCGTCGCTGTCGCCAACACCATCACCATGCATTTGCCGCTGAAAGAAGCCGACAAGCTGGTGCATTCGTTCGAGGAGATTTCGCTGGATGCGTTGATCGTTGATGGCGCATCCGGCCTGAAAAAGTAATCCACCCAGCCATGTACGTTCGACCTGCACAAGATGAAGATGCCGATGCGATGGCGCATGTCATCGTCGATACGTTTCTGCTTGCGCATATGGGTCAGTTGCCTGGGGAAGCCATGCGCCGGCGCAAGGAAGAATGGACGTATGACGTCTCAGCGAATGCATGGCTTCGCACACTGCGCGAGATCGCTGACGCCGAAAATCCACTCGATTGCGTTTTTGTTGCTTGTGATGAGGCTGGCGAGGTGATTGGGCTGGCGATGGGAACGCCAGCAGAGGGATTCGATCGCACCGGTGAAGTCTGTGTGTTATATGTGCGGCCAGAGTGGCAAAGGCGTGGCGTGGGTCGGCGACTGGTGCAATCGGTGGCGCAGTGGCTGCGTGAGCGGGGTTTCATCGCGTTGCATATTGCAACGCTGCCAGCGAATGCGCCGGCGCGCAAGTTCTACGAAGCCATCGGCGGGGTGGTGATCGGTCAGCGCGAATTGGACGAGTATGGCTACAAAGTGGTCAACGTGGTGTATAGCTGGCCGGATATTCGCGTCCTTACCCCATCTGCGTGAAGCAAAAAACCGATTTCTGCAAAAAAGCTTCATGCTTTCATGCGCGCTTCGCCGGCCTGCGCTTCCTCGCACGGCCATTGTCGGATGATTCGATGCGCGGCAGCGTCACGCCGACCTGCCCCTGATACTTGCCCTTCTTGTCCTTGTAGCTCTGCTCGCAGATGCCGTCACCGCCAAGGAAGAGCAGCTGTGCGATGCCTTCGTTGGCGTAGACCTTTGCCGGCAGCGGCGTGGTGTTGCTGATTTCGAGCGTGAGGTAGCCTTCCCACTCCGGCTCCAACGGCGTTACGTTCACGATCAAGCCGCACCTGGCGTAGGTTGATTTGCCAACGCACACCACCAGCACCTCGCGCGGGATGCGGAAGTATTCCACCGTGCGGCTGAGCGCGAACGAATTCGGCGGGATGATGCACACGTCGGCCGTCAGATCAACGAACGATGCCGGCACGAAATTCTTCGGATCGACCACCGCGCTGTTGACGTTGGTGAACACCTTGAACTCGTTGCTCACGCGAATGTCGTAACCGTACGACGACACGCCGTAGCTCACAACGCCCTGTCGCATCGAGCTTTCGACAAAAGGCTCGATCATGCGATGTTCTTTCGCCATTCGGCGAATCCAGTGGTCAGGCTTGATTCCCATTTTTGGATTGTGTGATAGTGATAGTGTGATTGCGTGATAGGGTCATCGGATGATTGAGAAGATCGCCGGCAATCGCTCAACGACTCAATCACGCAATGCCCAGTGATTTACATTCTCTCTGGCGCAGTCATGCCCATCAGCCGCAGGGTCTTGGCGAGGGTGATCTGTGCGGCGCGCGCCAGTTGTAGCCGCGCGTGGATGATCGCCGGCGCGCTGCCCTTGATGCGGCAATCCTCGTAAAATTTGCTGAACGCCTGCGTCACGTCGCGCGCATAGGTCGTGTAGTGATGTGGCTGCAGCGTCTTCGCCACCAGTTCCACCACTTCCGGCAACTCCAGAATCTTGCGGATCAGCATCAACTCGGATGGGTGCTCATATTGCAGATTCGAAGTTGCGGATTGCGGATTGGCTTCTCCATCAAGCCATCTCTCCTCTTCCGCTTTTCTTTCGATGGAGCAGATGCGGGCGTGGCCGTATTGCACGTAGTAGACCGGATTCTTGTCATTCTGCTCGCGCAACAGGTCAAGATCGAATGCAAATTTTGTGTCCACGCTGCGCGAGAGCATGATGTAGCGAAAGGCGTCTGCGCCGGTCTCGTTGATGATGTCGTCGATCAACAGCGCGTTGCCCTTGCGTTTGCCCATGCGCACTTCCTTGCCGGCGCTCAAAAACGTGATGAAGCGATAGATGATGATGCTCACTGCGCCATCCGGCAGCCCCAGCGCGCGCGCCGCCGCCAGCACGCGCGGCACATCGGCCTGATGATCCTCGCCCCACACATATACTGCCGGGTGGAAGCCGCGCACGCGCACCTTGTTCCATGCATATGGGATGTCGCTGGCGAAGTAGGTTGGCCGCTCGTCTTCATTGGCAATGACATTCGGCGAGCGAATGACGACTGCCTGCAGCGGCTTCGGCTTGCTCTTGTCCTCTTCCTCTTCGACCTCTTCGTTCTCGCTGGCAGCATATTCCTCGGCGGTGCGGCGCTTGCCCTGGCCGGCGCGAATGGGCGAGCCATCTTCGCTGAACCACATCGCGCCGTCGTGCTCGACGATCAAGCCCTTCTTGCTGAGCGCCTCGATCATCTCGCCGGCCAGCCCGCTCGTCCACAGGCTCTTTTCACTGAAGAAGTTGTCGTAGTGGATGTTCAGCCGCGCCAGCGTGTGGCGGATGTTCTCCATCACCAGGTCGATGCCCATGCGCCCCAGCGCGCGCACAGCCTCTTCGCGCGGCAGATGCAAAAACTTGTCGCCCTCGCGCTCTGCGATCAGCTGGGCCACTTCCTGCACGTCCTCGCCCTGGTAGCCGCGCTCAGGCAGCGGCTCATCCACGCCGAGCGCCTGCGCATAGCGCGCAAACACGCTGCCGCCGAACACGCGCACCTGCGAGCCGGCATCGTTGACATACCACTCGCGCTGCACAGCGTAGCCGGCAGCCGCCAGCGTGTTCGCCAGCGTGTCGCCCACCACCACGTTGCGGCCAGTGCCGATGGTGGCGTAGCCGGTGGGATTGGCGCTGCCATGCTCCACCTGCGCCTTGCCGCCTTTGCCCAGATCGATATTGCCCCACGCCTCGCCGCGCGCCAACACCGCATCGACTTCATGCGTCAGAAACGCCGGCGTCAGGCGAAAGTTGACAAAGTTGCCGGATACCTCAACGGTGAATTGCGCGTGCGCGGGGATGCGCGCCGCGATGATCTGCGCGATCTTCGCCGGCGGCAATCTCGCAGCGCGCGCCAATTGCATCGCCACCGTCGAGGCGTAATCGCCCATCTCTGGTTGGCGCGGACGTTCGACAGAGATGTCAGGTAGATCAAAGGCCGGCAGTTCGCCGGCGGTCTGCGCTTCGCGGATGGCTTGTGCGACGAGCGTGTTGAGGTGATCTCGAATCATGATGTGTCGGGGCGTATTCTAACGATGAAATACCCGGCACTATCCTGCTCTTGCCTGCAATGCGCGGTCGACGGCCACGACGACGAGCGGCACAACGATGGCGGCGGCAATCGCCTCAACCAGCGCCTGCGGCGCAACGGCGATGAAAAATTCAGGGCCGGCCTGCCCTTGCAATACTGCCAGCCCAATCGTCAGCACAGTATTGGTGATGGCGCCGGCGATGCCTGCGAGCGCTGCCGCCACGATGCGGTTTCGCCCTTGCAGCGCGCGGTAAACCAGCCACGCTACCAGTGGGAAGATCAGCCGGCCGGGCAGATGCGTGAGCGGACCGAAGCTGGGAAAGAGGACGAGGTAGATCACACCCATCACCAGGCCGGCGAACATGCCCACAACTGGTCCGCCCACCACCGCGCCGATGATGACGGGGATGAACAGCGTGGTCATGCCGCCACTCAGGTTTGGCACCGGGATGGTGCCCAGTCCCACCAATTGCAGTGCGACCACCATTGCGCCGAAGATCGCCGCCAGCACCAGCGTGCGCGTATTCACTGTCCAGGGGTTTGAAGCACTTGTCATCTCATTCACTCCTTTCATCACAGAACAACAAATTTCGGTTCACGGTGCGACGACCCGTACAATCCTGATCGTACACGCCAACGGCCAGCGGCGTTGGGTGTTGCAGCACGATGTCCATCGAGATCAGCGGTCTCAGCTACACCTACGCCAACCGCAGCGCGCCGGCGCTGCGCGATGTGTCGCTGATCTGCCGTGCCGGCGAGATCACCCTGATCGCCGGCAAAAGCGGCAGCGGCAAAAGCACGCTCGTCCGCTGCATCAACGGCCTCATCCCGCACGCTTACAAAAATGGAACACTTGCCGGCGAGATTCGATGCTTTGGCGAGCCGACAATCGGCATGCCGCTGGCGCGTCTGGCACAGCGCGTCGGCACCGTGCTGCAGGATCCAGACAAGCAAATCGTTGCGACGAAGGTGTTCAACGAAATCGCGTTTGGGCTGGAAAACCTCGGTTTGCCGCGCGAGGAGATTCTAGACCGCGTGGACGATGCTGCAAGGACGATGCGCATCGCGCACTTGCTGCAGCGTGACACAGACGCGCTCAGCGGCGGCGAGCAGCAAAAAGTCGTCATTGCAGCTGTGCTCGCCATGCGGCCGAAGGCGCTGCTGTTGGATGAGCCGCTGGCCTCGCTCGATCCACCATCAGCACAGGGAGTGCTGAGCGCGTTTCGCCGGCTGGCGGATGCCGGCGTGACGGTGGTGATGGTGGAGCATCGCGTGCCGGATGCGCTGCGCGCGCAGCCGGAGCAGTGCATCGAGCTTGCGGCTGGCGAGGTGGTATTCGCCGGCGATGCGAGCGCCTTTTGGCAACGGCAACCAGCGCTCCAGCCAATGCCAAAAACGCAAGGCGCAGGGCGCAGAGCGCAACCAGGCAATGCATTGCTGACATTCGATCAGGCGCGCTTCACTTATCCACACACAGCAGAGCCGCAGGTGAAGGATATCTCGCTGGAGGTGCATGAGGGTGATGTGCTGGCGCTGCTGGGCGCGAATGGCGCCGGCAAAAGCACGCTGTGCCGGCTCGCCATCGGTCTGCTGCGCCCCAGCGCCGGCAGGGTAGTCGTCGATGGCGCGGACGCGGCCGGCATGACTGTCGCGCAGATCGTGTGTAAAGTCGGCTATGTATTTCAACAGCCTGCCGCGATGCTCTTTGCAAATACGCTGGGCGAAGAGTTGCGCTTTGGTCCGCGCAACATCGGCATGCGCGAGCCGCAGATCACGCTGGCGATCGAGGCGGCCTTGCAAGTCGTTGGCCTCGACAGCATCCCGCTCGACCGCTCACCCTTCGGCCTGAGTCACGGCCAGCAAAAGCGTGTTGCGCTTGCCGCCGTGCTGGCAATGCAGCCGCAGGTGCTGATCCTTGATGAGCCAACCGCCGGTCTGGATGACGAAACAGCAGCGGAGATGATGCAGCGCTTGCTCGGCTCACCGCGCGCGCCAAAGGCCATCATCCTGGTGACGCACGATCTGCAACTGGCACAGCGCGCAGCGAACCGCGTCGTGTTGCTGGCAGGAGGCGCGATCGTGGCAGATGGCACGCCAGGCTCCGTGTTGAACGATGAAGGTGCATTGACGAGGGCAAGGTTGCATCTGTGATGAGCGCACAATCGTTTGATCCCAGAGCGCGAGTGATTCTGTATGCTTGCTGCACCACGATGGTGCTGCTGGTGAGCGACCTGCGCGCGCTGGCGGCAATTGCACTCGCCGGCCTTGTGCTGCTCATCGCGGCGCGTGTCGACTGGCAGAAGATGCGCTCACTATGGGTCAGCGTGGTGTTGTTCATCGCCATCATCACCGCGTTCAACCTGTTGCTGCGCTCGCCGCTGGAGGCCGCCCAACAGGCGTTGCGCGCAGTGGCGATGGCATCGGCCTCACTCGTGCTGATTCTCACCTTCGACCCTGCGCAATTGGGCATCACCTTTCGCCGGCTTGGTTTCCCCGATAAATTTGCCTTTGTCCTCGATCTGACGATGCGCTTCGTGCCGACGCTGATGCGCGATTTTCGCCTGACGATGGATGCGCAGCAGGCGCGCGGCTATGAATTGAAGACGAAAGAGCGCAGCGTGAAGGCGCTGCTCACCGCCGGCCAGCGCTTCGTGCCACTCATTGTGCCGGTGGTGGTGCGGGCGGTACTGGATGCGGAAGACCGCGCCAACGCGATGGAGTTGCGCGCCTTTGGCACGACCAAACGCACATGGGTTCAGCAGTTGCGATTTCGCATCCGCGATTTTGTGATGATCTCCGCCGGCATTCTGGCGCTGGCCGGCGCGGTTGTGATGCGGGTTGTGTTGGGTTGAGCTCAGGGCGTGCCAGGTGCGCCGGCGCGAAAATAGTGATATGGGCTACACTGGCAAAGGAAGGACACAACCCATGGCTGAATTCTGGAACTCATATCAAGAGGCGGTGGCCTACCAACCGGGGCGCTTTAACCCGCTGGCGCTGGCCGGCAATCAGCGAGCCAAGGTCATCCTGGTCTGCTTCGAACCAGGCCAGTTCATTCCCGTGCATCGACCAGGTGTGGATCTCACGCTGGTCGTGCTTGAAGGCGAGGGGCGATTGGTCGCCGGCGAGCACGAGACAAATATCAAGCCCGGCGCGCTCGCCTTCGTGCCGGCCGGTGAGACGCGCGGCATCCTGGCTGAAACGCGACTGGTGATCCTGCACGTGGTGACGCCGCCACCCACCGAGGCGGACCACAAGGAAGTCATGGCCGGCCTGCAGCGCGGCGCGTGGCGCTGACGTCTGACGACCGGCCAATACTGCACCGCGCCTCTTATCGCTTGTTGCCGCGCCTGGGTTTCCAGCCCAGTTCGGCTGCTGCCTTGTCGATGCTGACTGCCCCGTCATCTTCTGCAATGTTGTAAATGCCGGCGCGCCCGCGGGTGACGGCAAGAACGGCGGCCTCGGCCGCTTCTTCCACGTGCAACGGACCGCCGGCAGGCGGGGTGTCAGTGCCGCTGCCGGGGCCATACAGCTTGCCGTAGCGCAGGACAATGCCCACGAACGGGCCGTTCAGCACCTGCTCCTCCAGGCTCATGACGCCGTGCGCATTTGGGTTGAGCGGGTCTTCCTCGCGATACGGTGGCTGGCCCGGGGCGTAGGTGAAGCAGATGCTTTCGGCGATCATCCGCCTGGCGCCGGCGGCAGTCGCGGCGGTGATCAGGTTGCGCGTGCCAATCTCGCGGATGCGCGAATTGGCCTCGAATGTCGCGGGCGTCTGGGTTCCATTGAGCAGTGGGGCCAAGTCGGTCAACTGGTGGATGACGACCTCCGGTCGGGCCTCCAGGACAGCGCTGCGCAGACGCTCTGCGTCGTAGACATCCACCACCACCGGTTCCACGCCCAGCGCGCGCAGCACGGGAACCTTTTTCTCATAGCGGGTCGTGCCAACTACGCGATAGCCGGCGGCCACCAGTTGGCGACAGAGTGGCTGGCCAATGGCGCCAGTCGCCCCGGCCAGAAAGATCGTGGTTTTGGGTTTCTCACTCATGGTTTTGTTATCTCCGTAGATGACTCTAGCGCGTCATTGCGGGCTATCGGCTGCGTTGATCCTGGGCGACAAATGGTTTTGCCCCTGGCGGGCCGGCGGGCAACGCGCGCGCGGTGTGCTGCAAGGGCGGCTGCGGGCAATTGGGTTTGGGGTGTGCAAGGTAGTCGCCGGCGATGCGCTCGCCCTCAGCCATCATCGCGCCGGTCTGGCTGAAATCGCCCAGCGGCGTGTTGACGAAAGTGTTGAGTGCGATGTGATGCACCGTGACGCCCTGCGCAATCGCCCACTCCACCTCGCGCAGCGAATTCTCATACAGCGGTCGTTTCACAGCGTAGCTTGCGATCTCCAGCGCATTTTTCAGACGCACGCCGGCTTCCACTTCGAATGACAGGTCAAGCGCCCAAATCTCGCTTGCGCCGCGCGCCACGGCCACTTTCATCGGCAAATTCGACACCACGCCACCGTCAACAAATGCCTGTCCAGCGTGATACGCCGGCGGAAAGAAACCCGGCACTGCCGCGCTGGTGACGATCGCATCGACCAGTGGCGCGGTAAGGTCATCGCCGTAGACGTATAGCGTCTGCGTGTGCAGGTGGCAGATCGTGACGAACATCGGCACGCGCAGGTCACCGAAGGTGCGCACGCCGGCGGGCAGCGTCGCAGCCATGTGTTCGCGGATGCGCTTGTTTTCAACGAGGTGATCGCGCCCACGCAACAACTTGGCGAGTGAGCGCGGTGGCGATTGTGTAAACAATCTTCGCTTGCCGGCGTTTTGCCATAGGTGCGCCATTTGCTCGACCTGCCCCAGGGTTGGGTTGATGGCGAGATACACACCGTTGATCGCGCCGACGGACGAGCCGGCGATCAGCTCGGGCACGATGCCGCGCGCCAGCAGCGCCTTGAGCGCGCCGACTTGCAGCGGGCCGCGATTGCCGCCGCCGGAGAGGACGAATGCACGCATGGGTCAGAAGGATAGCGCGAAAAAAAGCCGGAGCCTGTGAGGGACTCCGGCTTTTGGAGCTTCGACCTTACTTCTGCTCCGGCTTAGGCGCGTCACCGTCGGAACCATTCACGATCTCAGGCGTATAGGTGCCGCCACCGCCAACCAGTTGCGGGCCGGCGTCGCTGCTGTCTTTCTGCGGGGCTGCGCTGCCATTGCTGCCGCCGTTGATGATGATGATCGGCTCTTCGTCGCCGGCGTCGTGCCCGTTGTCGCTGGCTTTCTTGCTTTCGCCATTCGCGGTCACTTCCGGCATGGTCAAGGTCAATGGCTGGTTCAACAGTTGTCCGCCGCTCTGACTGCTGCGAATCTCGGCCAGCGCCTGCGCGCGGATGGCAGCCAGCGTCTTCGGGATGATCTCATTTTCTCGCAGGGCCTCTGCAGTCTGGTTGCCCTCAATCACATCGATCACTTCCTTGCCGCTCAACGTGTTTTTTACCAGCAGCTCCTCGGCCAGCGCAGTCACTTCCTTCCAGTGCCGGCGCAGCAGTTTGCTGGTGGCATCTTCCATCGTCAGCCAGTAGCGCTTGAGTGTGTCATCCTTGTCTCGCGCAAACTGGTTGTAGCTCGACCCCATGGGACCGCTGTCTCCGCCAGCGATGGGCGGGCCGAAGAACCCATTTTCGACCAGAAAATACATCATCACGCGGATGCTGGGGAAGTCGCCGCCGACGCTCTGGAACATCTCGCCGGCGTAGATCTTCTCGGATTCGCGGCCTGCCATTGCCACGATGATGTGATAGGCCAGGCGGTTCACCGGCTGAATGTGCTGCTCCACAGTGTCGGTCATCGACACATGGCCGTAGCTGCCGGTGCTGAGGCGCACGATGGTGGCGCGCACGATCTTCTGCTCCGGCATCATGTAATACTGCGCGATGGCATGGCCGGCTTCGTGATAGGCCAGCACGCGGCGCTGCTCCTCGTCGAACTCCTCAATCGGCATCTCCATGCCGCTCTGCTGCTCAAGGAAAGCCTTGTCGATGTCCTTCTGGCTGACCTTCTTGCGGCCATCGAAGAAGGCCAGGCGCACGGCATCTTTGGTGATGGCGCCGGCGATGTCGGCGGGCGTCATGCCGTTGGTGTCGGCCACGATGGCTTCCACGTCGACGCTGTCGTCGTGCTGCACTTTGCTCAGATAGCCCTCAATGATGAGCCGGCGGCTGGCGCGGTCGGGCGCTTCGACGGCGATCTTGGTGTCGAGCCGGCCGGAGCGGGTGAGCGCCGGGTCAAGCACATCGGGACGGTTGGTGCTGCCCATCCACATCACGTGCCAGTTGCGCTTCGGCTTGTATTTGCGGCCGAAGGTGCGCCAAAGCCGCGTCTTGAACTTGTCCATGCGCGAGGGCTGATTCACGCCATCCATCTGGCTGAGCAGCGTGGAGAGCGCAAACATGCCGAGCCCCATGCCCATGCCGGTGCCGCTGACCATGCCGGGCTGGCCGCCGCGCACGCCGCCGCGGTTCATGCCGACGGCGTCGATCTCGTCAATGTAGGCCACGCACGCGCCATATTTCTTGGCGAGGTCGCGCGCCCATTTGCTGAAGCGCAACACCATCAAGATGTCCATGCCCCAGAACATGCCCTGAAAGCTGGTGCCTTGCGCGCTGATGAAAGCCATGCCGGATTCGCCGGCGATGGCCTTTGCAAGCATGGTCTTGCCTGTGCCGGGCGGGCCATATAGCAGCAGTCCGCTGATGTATTTGCCGCCCATCTTCTCGAAGTCCTTGCGGTCGCGCAACAGGCTCATCCACTGCTTCACCAGCTTCACCAGTTGGGGCTGACCCCAGTAATCGTCGAAGGTCACCGTGGAGTCATCGCCCGGGCGGATGATCTCCGCTTTTGGCCGCGACAGGAACCAAAACAGCAGGCCGAATTGCAACACGATGGTGAGCAGCACAGCGAAGATCTGGATGGCGAACTGGATGATGGTGCCGACGGCAGTGAAGAAGACGTTCAGCGAGACGTCGTCGATCGTCGCCAGCAGGTAGATGGTAATGATGATGCTGGCGAGGATGAATATCTTGATGAAGCGCTTGATTGCGCGGCGCAAGCGATTTGGCCAGCGATTGTAGGGAATGTCAATCTGCTTGCGCTTCGATTTTGATTTGTTTGACTCGGGCAGTCTCATCGGCCCTGGGAGGCTTGCCATTCAGCGGACTCTCCTTGTGCGTCTTTATAATCTGGCATTTCCATTCTAGTATCGCGAATTCCCCGAATAAGGAAATTCGCGTGAGAGTTTCGTGAGAGTCCGGTGATAACCCTACTTGGCCTTGGTCCTGGCGATTCCAGCCTGCTCACGCGGGAAGCGTGGGAAATTCTAAACAACAGCAAGGTGGTGCATCTGCGCACGCGCCGGCATTCCGCCGTCGCCGGCCTGCCCGCGCATCTGGCACTGATCGATTTCGACGAAGTGTATGACGCTGGCGATACGTTTGAAGACGTCTATGTGCGCATCGTCGATGCAGTAATCGCTGCGGCGAAGCGCGGCGATGTGGTGTATGCGGTGCCGGGCCATCCGCTGGTGGGCGAGGCGACCACCGCGCTGATCTTGCAGCGCGCCGCGCAGGCAAAAATTCCCACGCGTATCGTCGCTGGCCTCAGTTTTATCGAGCCGACGCTGGAAGTGATCAGCTCAAACCACTCTGCGATCGATCCTGTGAATGGCTTGCAACTATGCGACGCGCTGGAGATTGCATCGCTGCACCACCCACCGCTCAATCCCGACAAGCCGGCACTCATCGCGCAGATATATTCGCGCGCCATCGCATCGGATGTGAAGCTGGCGCTGATGAACCAGTATCCGCCGGCGCATATGGTGTATGTGGTGCGCGCTGCTCATCCAAAGGAGAAAGCAGGAAGGAATGGGAGGGAGAGGAAATCCCGCCTTCCGACCTTCTCGTCTTCCGCTCTCCACGAACTCGATCATCGCGACATCTTCGATCACATCACATCGCTGTATGTGCCGGCGCTTGACGCCGCTGGAGGCCTCGAAGCGTTTCAGGAGACAGTCGCATTTTTGCGCGCGCCAGAGGGCTGCCCGTGGGATCGCGAGCAAACGCACGCTTCGCTGCGCAATACGCTGCTCGAAGAGGCTTATGAGGTGCTGACCGCCATCGACGAAGACGACATGGACGCGCTGTGCGAGGAGTTGGGCGATCTGCTGTTCAACGTGATGCTGCAGGTGCAGATCGCCACTGAGGCAGAGTCGTTTCGCATGAGCGATGTGATCGCCGCGATCAACACCAAGCTCATCCGCCGGCACCCGCATCTCTTCGGCCAGGCCAGCGCCAACAATGCCGGCGAGGCCGTGAAACACTGGTTTGAGATCAAGCGGCAGGAGAAAGCCGACAAGGGTGTGAAGGACAGCAGCGCGCTGGATGGCATCGCGCCGGCGTTGCCCGCGCTGGCGCAAGCGCAGAAAATGGCGCACCGTGCCGAGCGCGCCGGCTTTAAGTGGGACAGCCATGAGGCACGGCTGGCGAAGGTGCGCGAGGAGATTGAGGAGATCATCGCGGCGCAAGACCCGGCGCACCGCGCTGAGGAGTTTGGCGACTTGTGCTTTACGATTGCGGATTGGGCGGATGGCTACGGCATTGACATTGAGACCGCTGCGCGCGAGGCGAATCTGAAGTTCGCGCGCCGCTTTCGCAAACTGGAGTCGATCGTGCGCCGGCGGGGCCGCGACCTCGGTAGTATGTCGCAGTCCGAGATGCTGAAAATCTGGCGCGAAGTGAAGCGGAGAGAGAGGCAGGCGTAACCCATGAAAATCGCTGTTCTCTCCGATATTCACGGCAACTGGCATGGCATGACGCGCGTGGTCGAGCATGTCGAGCAGTGGCAGCCGGACATGGTCGTGGTTGCCGGCGACGTTGTGAATCGCGGTCCGCGCTCGGCGGAGTGCTGGGCATTCGTGCAAAGCAAGCTGCGCGACGCCGGCTGGCTCGGCATCCTCGGCAACCACGAGGAATATGTGATCTCGCAGGCCGACCCGCATGTGCCGCGCGCCGGCATCGAGCACGCATTGCGCCGACCATTGCAATGGACATATGAGCAACTGGATTGCGACGTTGCGCCGCTGCAGGCACTGCCACGCTCACTCGATTTGTCGACGCCGGCGGGTGTGGTGCGCTGCACGCATGGCACCATGCTCGGCACCCGAGACGGTGTGTATCGCTTTACGCCGGATGAAGACCTGCCGGCGAAGATCGGCGAGCCGGCGCCGGCGGTGTTTTGTGTCGGCCACACGCATCAGCCGCTGGTGCGGCGCTGCAATGGCACGCTGGTGGTGAACGCCGGCGCGGTCGGCATGCCCTTCGATGGCGACTGGCGCGTGAGCTATGCGCAGTTGACGCACACGAGCGCCGGCTGGCAGGGCGAGATCGTGCGGCTGGAGTACGACCATGCGCAAGCCGATCACGATTACGTGACGACAGGCTTTGTCGAAGGTGGCGGTCCGCTGGTGCGGATCATGCAACGCGAACTGCAGATCGCTGCCGGCCTGCTTTACACGTGGGTCAAGCGTTATGAGGAGAGTGTCAAGCTGGGTGAGATCACGCTGGAAGATGCGGTCGAGGCGTACTTGTGCGAAGTGGACTGAGTGGCTGAAATGCAGCGGAGGTGGCCAGCGGCCACCCACTTCACAGCCTTCCGATCGCCTTTAATTCTGCTCTTCCAGCGACACCAGTCCTTCCCGCAGTGCATATAGCGCCGCCTGGGTGCGGCTGGGGAGATGCAGCTTTGCCAGCACATTGCTGACGTGCGTCTTCACTGTTTTTTCGCTTACCACCAGTTGCATGGCGATGTCCTTGTTGGAAAGACCCTTGGCGATCAAGCGCAGCACTTCTGTTTCGCGCTCCGTCAGCTTCTCCGGCGATTCCGGCATGCGCACCTCGCGGATCAGGCGCTTGGCGGCTTCGGGGTGCAGTTGCACCTCGCCGCGCGAGGCGGCCTTAATGGCCTTCGCCAACTCGTCGGCGCGGGTATCTTTGAGCAGGTAACCCATGGCGCCGGCGTGCACCGCCTTGTAGACCTTGTCATCTTCCAGCACGCTCGTCAACGCGATGATCTCGATCTCGGGGTGCGCCTGCTTGATCTTCTGGATGGCTGTCAGGCCATCCATGACCGGCATCAAGATGTCCATCAAGATGACATCTGGGTTCACCTGATCGGCAAGCTGCACCGCTTGAGCGCCATCGGCTGCTTCCCCCACCACCTGAAGTTCGGGATCCAACCCCAGAAACATGACGAGCCCCTGTCGGACAACATGATGGTCATCTACGAGCAGGACGCGTATTTTTTCGCTGCTCTCCTCAACTTGCTCGGTTGTTGGGATGGTTGAGTCTTGCATCTCCCGCTCAAATCTCCTCCTGCAAAATACAGGTTGCAACTAATGTGATTTCTGACGAGACCTACAATAAGGCCAATGAAGGCTTTGCGCCACCTACTATTGTCTTATTATCGGGAGCGTTTTTCAGCCGCCGACTTCCTGATTTACAATCAAAAGTGCATTTTTAAGCGGCGTATTGCGCGATGTAATTTTGTTGGAAATTTGCATGTTTTATTTCCCGCCGGCATTCTTGCGCGCCTGAGAGCATGATCCTTACACTATGCGCAGTCAATCAGTTCATCCGAGCCTCAATGAAATCATGGCTAGACAATCGAATATCTTCGTCACAGTCGATGTAGTGATCTTTGCGCTGCGCGACGAGGATCTACAAGTGCTGCTGGTGCGGCGGAAGAACCCGCCGTTCGAGGACAAATGGGCCATCCCGGGCGGTTTCGTCCGGCACGAAGAATCGTTGGAGGATGCGGCAGCGCGCGAGTTGTATGAAGAGACAGGCGTGAGCGACGTGCATATTGAGCAGCTTTACACGTTTGGAACGATCAACCGTGACCCGCGCGGCCGCATGGTGACGGTGGCATATGTGGCGCTGGTGCCGGCGCCACTGGCCTTGCACGCCGGCACCGATGCCAGCGATGCACAGTGGAAATCGGTGTATGACCTGCCAGAGATGGCCTTTGACCACGAAGAAATTGTGACCTATGCGCTGAAGCGCCTGCGTTACAAGCTGGAATACACCGCCGTTGGCTTTCGCATGCTGCCAAAGACCTTTACCCTCAGCCAGTTGCAGCGCGCCTATGAAACGATCCTGGGTGAGAAACTGGACAAGCGCAACTTCCGCCGGCGCATCCTGCAGGCGAGCGTAATCGAGGAGACCGGCAAGATGCAGACTGGCGACGGCCGGCCGGCCAAGCTGTATCACTACCGCGAAGACGCTGTGGCTGAGGTGCGAGCGCGCCGGCTATTTCCATAGCGCATTCAACAAGAGAAGGCGAGAAGGGGGCCCTCATTTCTGCTTGCTCCCCTTCTCCTTTTTCTTTGTCGTCATTGCGCTGCGCACACTTCCAGCACGACATCATCGATATAGAGCGCGCTGGGGAGGTTGCTGTCCAAGCGGCCTTTGAAAGACGCCCACACCTTCTGCTTCGAAAGCGCGGTGGCATTTGGCACGGCGAGCGTCTCCTGCACCCACTGGCCGCGACCGGCGCTGCGGTTGTCGATCTGCTGTGGCGGCATCACTTCGATGCCCTTCTCTGTTTCGATGCCGATGCGGAAGGTGTCGTAGGCCACTGTCGTGCTGGTTTCAGTCGTGTCGAGAAAACGCCAGTAGGTCAGCGTTGCGGTTGTTACATTCGCCGGCAGCTGTGCTGTCTGCAACAGCTCGTTCCAGTAGCTGTTTACATTTGATGAGCCGATGCGCCCGCTGCGCGCGCCAGTGCGCGGGCGCGTGGTGTAGATCAATGGGTCGTTCACGCCGCTGTTCGAACCGCCGGCGACCACGTTGTAGATCGTGCCGCTGGTGTTCGCCACGCCGGTCCAGATGGGATTGGCGTCTTCAAAGCCGGCATTTTGAAGCACATTGCTGCAGGTCACGGCTTGCAGCACAAGATCTTTTTCGTCTGGAATCGCTTCATTGGCCACTGCCGGTAAAAAGCTGGCTGGTGGCAGACTCGGCATGGGCGTCGTCGTGGTCATCGCAATCATGGCTTGCAGTGGATCGGCCTCAGCAGCCAGCGCAGGACATTGCCGTTTGAATGAGACATCATCGATGAAGAAGCTGCTTCGGTTGTTGCCATCATTGATGCCGGTGAGGCTGATCGTGAGCGCCGGCTGCGTATAGCCGCTCAGATTGAACGGAATGCTCTCCTTGATCCACACATTGCGCTGGGTTGCCGTGCTGAGTGTGAAAGGCGCGCCGATGGGGGCGCCATCTGGCGCGGCGAGTGACACAACCATGCGGTCATCCCCATTGCCCGCCGGCTCATAGCTCTGCACATAGCGCCAGAATGACAGCAGATACTGCCCTGCGCCGGCGACTGGCTCGAAGCCGCCGGCGGGTTGCATTGTCTGCGCCAGCGTGTCCTGATAGTTCACCACATTGCCCAGCCAGCCGCCCCACGCGCCTGTTTTGCGGCGCGTTTTGTAGATCAGCGGATCGACGCGGTTGAGCGAGTTGCTTGCAATCCATGGTGTGCCGGGAGGCCCGCTCTCGAAGCCGCCATTTGCAAGCAGTTCCGCCGGTGTGCAGCCAGGCGGCGGCGCTTGTGTGCGCGCGGCGATGAAATCGCTGCCATCCACATAGCCTTGCCCGGGATATGGGTAGTCATTTGGGCTGATGATGTAGGTGTAGCCCCGCCCCGGATAGGCGTAGGTGCAGGAGGGGAAGTTATAGCCGTAGGCGTTTGTGCCCGGCACATAGATGTTTGTGCCGTCCAGAAACCAGCGCATCTCGAAGTGCAGATGCGAATCCCAGCTTGGGTGGCGGTTGGGTGTGCGGCCGGTGTAGCCCTGATTCAGCACCGTGGCGATCTGCTGGCCGCGCGTGACCAATTGCCCTTGTGTCACGCGCACGTTTGCAACATGGCCATACATCGAGTAGATATTGCGGCCATCCGGCAGGCGATGGCGAATGAGCACCACGTTGCCCGGGTAGCTGATGCCAGGGTTGTGCCGCTCAACGACGCCGTCGGCCACCGCGTAGACCGGCGAGCCGGCGGTGTTTGCGGTGAGATAGTCGTCGCGATACCAGTCTTCAGCGGTGTGCAGCATGCGCGACCAATCCACCCCGTAGCACTTCACGCGCCACTGATCGAAGTTGCGAACGGCGTAGTCGAGCCATTCGATGCGTGTGCCGCCGGCGATCATCCCCTCCGGCACACCATAAGTTACGCCATTGCCGGCTTGCAGGGGATATGAAAATTGCAGCGCAACTGGCGGCTCAACTACGCCGCCCTCACTGCCGGCCGGCAGAACCGAGTGGGAGCCTGGTTTCAACGGCTGATCCAGCACGCGGAAGGACTGTACCAGCCGGTCAAAGATGGCGACGACTTCGGGCGGCGGCTCAGTCTGCCCACCCACGCCGCCACCGAACAGGTTGATGCGATAGATGACGCCGGCGCCTTCCACCAGCACGGTGAACTTGTCGCCATCACCGATGACCGCATCGCGCTCCAGCCGGATCGCCGACCGGCCGTTCACGCTGAACGGAATGGCTGTCGCACTCGGTGTGGCTGCGCTCTGCGCGGCATAGCGGCTGGCGATCATGGCTTGTGCGCTCTGGCCGGCAGGATTGTCCAACACCAGCACGGTTGCCCCTTCGTATTCATGGGTCGTGCTGATGGGGAACTGCACAAAGACGAGCTTGTAGTTCAGCGCAGCATCGTCGCTGACGGTGATCTCCGCGCCGGCGGGATAGTCGAAGGCATATGCGGCGTCCTCGCTGGTGAAGGTCTGCCAGTCGTCCTGCGCGGGGCGAGCAGCAGCCGGCGGCGCGGCGCAGGCAGTGAGCGCAAAAACGAAGCCGGCGAGCGCACAGATGGCTTTGTTCATGTCAAAAAGAATTGTGAGAACACGAGAAAGCTCGCAGAAGGAGCCATCTCCGCCTTGTTGATTCCGCCAATGATGGTCTGCGATGCATGCAGGATGAGCAACGCGATTCTACGCCCATCAGGAAGAACAACCTGACAACAGTGAGAGGCACGGAAAATAAAACCGCGCAAATCTGTGGCGGTGGATTTGCGCGATTCGAAAGATGAAGCCGGCGCGTTGCCTACTTCAAGTAGGCGCCGGCGCTCTTGTAGTTTGCGCACAGCGTGGTGATGTAGCTGGTCAACTCCACCAGTTTGCGCTCTTCCTGCGCCCGCTCCAGCCACAGATTCAGCGATTTTGAGCGCAGCATCAGCTTGTCGAGCAGATCGAACACGACCGTCGTGTCCACGCCGACCCAGTACGCCACCCGCGTGAGCAACTGCTGCTTGTGCGCTTTGATGAAATGCTCGGCGCGCATGAATTTGCTGAACAGTTCGCGCCGATTCAGCCGCGCCGGCTGTCCGCGGAACAGATCCTTCAGGTCGGGGTCGACATAGCCGGTGGCTTTGTGATAGTAGCGGTTCGGTTTGGCCTTCAGGAACTGCGCCACCGTCAGCTTGACGTCTTCGTAGGGCTCCATCTTCCAGCCTTCGTCGATGGTCACCAGCGGCGGCGCGCAGCCGATTTCCTTCACGATGCGGTCGGCGTAGCGCAGCTTGCGCAGCGCCAGCGGATACATCTGGTAGGCGCGCCGCCAGCCCGAGCGCGGCGTCAGCCACACGGTGAACGTCTCGGCAAAGTCTTCATCGGGATGTTTCTGCGCATAGTGATCGCCATTCGGATTCACATAGCTGCGACTCCATGGGTTGTAGTCGTAATCGTCATCGATGGGATACGTGTTGAAGAAATTGCCATGCACATCGAACAAGGCGCGGAAATCCTTGCGGCGATAGAGCTTGTAGGAGTAGCACAGCGCGTGGCCGCATTCATGGCGCAACAGGTCGAAGATGTCGCCGTCGCTGTAACGCCAGCCGCGAAATTCCTCGTTCAGATCCTTGAGCAGCGGGTGAAAATCGTAAAAGCCGAGTGAGATGATCGGCTGGCCGGCGATGCAGCCGTAGCCGGTTGAGATGTAGAAGATGGGATTGAGCTTGCGCAAGCCGGCGCGCCGTAGCTCCTCACGCACCACCGGAATGGCCTGGGCGAAGATGGTGTCTTCAAAGTGCAGATCGAGCTGGTTGATCGGGGTGTTCAACAGCTCCAGCTTCTGCGTGTCGGTTTGAAAGAGCAACTCCCGTGAGCGTCGCATGTGGCCTTTGGACTCCGCGATGGCAAAAAGTAGAATAAATATTCTGGCAGGTGAGGTCTGCTGCGCACAGTGTAATCGACGTTGGCGCGCTGGATGCTTAATGTTTTTGCAGGATTTGCCGGCTCAACACGAGGGCGGAGAGCGCGGCCAGCATAACGTCAAAACCCTGGAAAATACGCCAATTCCCCAGCATAAATGCCGCGTCGCCGCGCAGAGGCTGCAGCATAAAATCGCCAGCGGCAAACCATAGCGCCGCCGCCGGCAGCACCCATCCGCCCGCGCCGTGACTGCGCCGCATTGCCGCCCACCCCACTCCGATCAGCCCAGCCCCTAGCGCCAGCCAGCCGGCCAGCAGCGCCTGCACCGGCCAGCGCGGGTTGTTTGTCAGGGTGGCATCCGGCCAGTCCGCGCGCAGCAGCCACGCCAGCGAGCCGGCGCCGTCACTTTGCCAGAACACCTCGCGCCCAAATGCGCAGCCATTCGGGATGCAACCGAGTGAGGCGGCGACACCGATGAGCAGAAGAGCGAAGGCGGCAAGCAATTGGTGGCCGGCAATTGGCTGCTGCGCTTTTGACAATTGCCAATAGCAGATGGCCGCGCCGGCGATGGCGGCGTGCTCCGAAAGGCCGGCGAAAGAGATGATCTCACCCGCATGCTCGCTGAAATAGGGCCAATTCAGAGTCACGAAGCCGGCGCGGCCCGCGAGAAGCGCAAATAGCGCGACCACCACGGCATTCATCGGCACGCGCCAGTCGCGCGATGGCAGCCAGGCGCTGATGCATAACGCCGTCGCTACAAGTGCAATCAACAGCGTGTAACTGTTGATGAAGAGGCCGACGACTGCAACAAATTGTTGAACCATCAATCTTTGTGGATTCTCAACAAAACACGAACTTGGATTAGAATTTTTCACGCCGCGGCGAGACACATTCGTCATGCGGTGGCCGAACGGCAAGGGGGTTGCCACGTGCACACGAACAGGTCGTCACAGGATCCGAGATATCGTGACCCGGGCTGTTACAGCCGAGTCATCAATCGGCGTTCCAGCATTGTGTGTGCCGAAGCCGGCTTTGGCAAGGCGCGGCTGATGCAGGAAGCACAAGAGGAGATGCGCGCGCAGGGCTTGAGCGTGAGGCTCGCATTGGGCGCCGTTCAAAGCCAGGACGACATCTTTCGCCAAATTCGCCTGGCGCTGGGCGAACAGGTTTGGCGCGAAATCGAAGCGCAGCCGGCGCGCATCCATCAGTTCATTGCCCGTCCCTTTGGCCCAGCGCACATCAAGAGTGTGATCCAGGAGTGGAAAGCCCACGAAAACGAGGACGTGGATCAGTCCTTGCGTTTTCTCGCAATGCAACAACCTACCCATGCCGCTGTCATCCGCAAACTCATCGATGTGCCGGTGGAAGGAGCGCCGGCATACACGGTGAATTCACTCATCCAGGCGTTTCTGGCATGCGTGTATGCGTTGACCGATGGTGATGATGCAGCCCATGCGTATCTATGGTTGCGGATAGAAGAGCCATTTGAATGGCAAACACATGCACTCACGTTGCGAGCATTGGTGAACAGCATGGCGCGTGGCCGCGGCAAAGTGCATCTGAAATTGTTTGTCACACCAGCCGATTTGCGCCGGCTGTATGGCGACCCGCACAACCCTGCCATCGACAGCGAAGTGGAGTGCATCGATCTAGAATGGTCGCGCAACGAGCTTGAAGAGATTGCTGATGAAGTGTGCAAGACACAAGCCGACACGGACTTTTTGCGATTGGTGGCACCGCAGCATATAGCCGCGTTGTCCAGCCGGACCAGCGTGTTGCCGCTCGCACCTGGTGCGTGGATTATGCTAGCCAGGCAGGCCTGCGCGCTGCGCCAGAAACACGGCTGTGCCGTGCTGAGCGATGCGTTGTGGCACGAGGCGCTCACGCTGTATTGTCGCGCGCACAGGCAACTGCGTATCATCAACAACAAGTTGTTTGCCTTTGGCCAGGAGATCAGGATTGACCGCGTTGGCATGGAGATATTGCAGGTGATCCACGCCTGGCAAAACGACCCGCACAAGCGCGACCCGCATCCGCAGGCGCAGCAGATTGCCGACGAGATCAACAAGCGCCGGCCTGGGAACAGTCGGCGTCTGGCGAATGGCGATAGCATTCACGCCAACATCAGCCGGCTGCGCGGACTTGGTGCGGTGGAACCGGTATATCACTTCTACAAAAAGGCGCCTGCTGCAATTAGAAAAGCGCATCTTGTCCACATCAAAGGCGATAAGGACGGCTATTTTCTGGAAAATGTGGATTGGCAAGCCGGTGCTGGCGCTTTGTAAGGTGGCAGTGGTGGGTTGTAAGGATACAGGGCTTGTCTCGTAGGCGTTGCTGGGAATACCATTCTCCCCATAGACATGTGAGGACATGTCGTATGAACTGGGTAACGCTGACGCACCTTTCCCCCTCCATGCGCCGGGCAATCCGCTGCCCGCTAGCGCGTCGTCGGTGTGCGCAGATGCTCTGCTCGCATTGTCAAATCCGCCGCTGCCCTAGGGTGGCGCGCCATGCACACCATGAACATCGTTCCTTTTTTGTTTCTGGCTTGCGTGGCAAGTTGCGGCGAATTGCATAGGTTGTTATTGCACCGGCATGCCACTGCCGGCGCCTTGTTTAATCTGGTTGCCACGCTGGGCCGTGGTGTGTCTTCCCAGAGGAATCACACCCGCAGTGGGCAGCCCATTCAATCATTCTGGATGCGCTGTGCTGTTTTTGTTTTGCCGCAGCCGGCCACCGGATCGACGGGAGCAGTACCGTGCAAACAATTCAGCAATCTCACGCTGACAGGGACACCGACGCGGATCTTAATCGCAGCCTCGATGCGCAAGTTACATCGATGCTGAGGGCGCGCGGATTGTGCTTCAACCCATTCCGATTGACGCACAGCGAAGGCGACTCGCACCTGCCGGCGATGCTGATTCGCACGCCGGTGGCGTCGCAGGGCAGCGCGATGCGCCATGTTGTCTATGGCGAGGCCGGCAGCGGCAAGACGGCAAAGCTGCTGCGCTATCTGATTGGCATGAATGCGCATTACGCGAGGCGGCGCGTATTGCTGGTTCCCTTTCGGGTGCCGCCTGGCGGCGATGTGGCAACCGAATTTGCGCCGGCACTGGCGCAAGCGTTCACTGCTGCCTTGTTCACGACTGCGCTCGTTCACGCGCCGGCATTCACGCCGACACTCGCGGACGCACTGGCTCGTGCATTCGATCGGCATCTCAACCTTCCCCACTGGCGCAAGTTGATCGCCGGCGCAGGCCAACCCGAAGCCGTGGCGCTGATGTATGACCTGATTGGTATGCCGCGCCTGCCCCATCCAGCCGCGCTGCCGGCGGCGTGGCTCGCGCTGGCGCAATGGCCGATGCGCGATGCACACAGCGCGCCGGCAAACGACACAACGTTGGTCGAACTAGTCGAATTGGCGCTGGCGATGGACGCGCGCAGTTGTGTGGTGCTGGCGGATGATCTTGACGCGCCCGGGCGCAGTGTGCAGGTCATCGTCGAGTGGGCGAAGCGGCTGTGGAACGCGCGCCGGTTGCATCGCAATATCGAAGTGCAAATGTTCCTGCCGCTGGCTGCGCGAGAGGTGGCGGAACGGACGCTGGGGCCGCACGAGGCCGAGGTCATTCAGTGGAATAAGGCGGCGTTGCGCGCGCTGCTGGCACAGCGGTTGCGCGTTGCCGGGGGCAAGCCCGCCATGACGGTGGCCTCTCTTCTGAGGCTGAGTGCAAAGGCTGACGAAGAGATGCTGCGAGAAGCGGCGGGCTCACCACGCCGGCTGATCGCGTTGATTCGCGACGTGCTGGAAGCGCAAGCCAGCCAGGCGGCAGCGCAGATGACGCCGGCCCGAAGGCCTGAGCAACCCCGCCACCCAATGGTGAACGGCGGCAACGCCGGCGCGTTTCAGAGGCCAGCGGAGCCGCCGTCCCGTCCCGTCCCCACCCCATTGCAATTGATTGCAGCGCGCATGTTGAGCCGAACGAGCTGAGGCCGGCGCAGATTCCTTTTGCCAACGAAAACGGCGATGCATTGCATCGCCGTTTTGCTTTGTAAGGTGTTGGTAAGGTGGAACGCTGTTCCTGCAAGCTACGAGTGCTTTATCGCAAGATGGTTGGGATTGTGTTGTAAGCCTGCCATACCTCAAGATAAAGGCATGGAGAACACCCGCTTCGATCCCTTATCAGGAGAACGCCCATGAACTCGACGAATCAACTTGTTGGCAATTTCTCTTTTGGTCGTGTCGGCTCGAACAACAGCCGGCTCGCCTTATTCAGGCGCTCCGCTGCACTCATGCAGCGGAGCGCACGAACACAGGAGATGCATGTCGCAACAACCCTTTCAAGATTCCAATGCCCCTTTGAGATGGCTTTTCTGGTGCGGCGTGGTCATCACCGCGCTGTGTTTCTTTCTCTTCAGCAGCGTGTTTGGCGCCATCGCTGTGCCGAACCACACCGAGCTTGAGCGGACGCTCACGCCCTCGCCGCCAGCACCGACACCGATCCCTACAGCCATTCCCCAACCAGCGCCTGATGCATCTCAGAGCGCAACGGGAGGTGTGGACTTCGTGCTGTTGGGATGGCTGGCTTTCGTGCTGACCGCCGCCGGCATTGCTCTCTTCGCAGTGATAGCTGCGCATCAAGTCCGACGCACTGCGCCGACCTTGGCGCCACCGGCGCCGCCGATGCTGACGGTTAAAAGCGTTGCTCACCAGCCGATCACGGCGCAGCAATTGGAGGCATTCAGTTGCGCGATGCGCGATGATGCCCTGATTGCCGGCAAACAAGCTGCGCGCGAGATGTTTTGGCAGAGCGCATATCGGCAAACAAAGGCGGCTGCCCAGGGCGTAGAGCGCGAGGCAGAACTTGTGACGGGGCAAAGCAAGGCGCGCGAGCCGGCGGTGGTGCGCAACAGCCGGCGCTTGCATGCCCAACCAAAATCAGATGAGACTGTGCGGCATGCCGGCCGCCGCAATGGTGCAGCGCAGCACAAAGGCGCCGGCCCGCGCTTGTGAAAGTGCCAATTTCATGGCGAAAGGAGAGGCATGCTGGAGCTATTGCTGATTCTCTCGCTTGTAATGAATATCATGCAGTTCTTCTGGCTGGTCGCGCTGGCTGGCGAACGCAGATCCCTGCATGAGCAAATTCGCTGGTTTCAACAGCAGATCGAGCAGTTGCAACGTGAGCAGGTCGCGGGATTTGGCAGCGGCGGATCGGGCGGACTGCTCATCGCGATCGTCCTGATCCTCTTCGTGGTGGTGGGCGGGGCGTTGCTCACGCGCGGCGGGTAGTAAGCCGGCGAGGGATGATGCCCCAAAAGGAGTTTTGCGGATTTGCGTCGAAGCGCTGGCATCCATATTTTGGGTGTCGGCGCTTCTGACAAGCTGGGTCAACCGCGCAAATCCACTTCTGTGTTGGACTGAACAAGCCCCTGCCTTGCCATCTTCGTCCTTATAAAATGCATGGAGTGGTTAGCCCAGAGATGACGCGAGCGAGAAGAGGGGGCGATCGTAGGTTGGATCGACACGCCGAAAGTGCTGTTGCTGCGCCTGCAAGTGATTGAGCTTCGCCGCGATTCCGTCGTCGCCGAACAGATTGCGGGTGCGGCGCTCAAGACAGCCTTCCGCGACCAACACCGCAAGACCTGAAGATATCAACAGCTTGCACACTTCAATGGTTCAGATTGCACCTGACTCGCGGCGAATTTGACAAGAACGTGCTCAACGCCCAACGATTGGAAATGGTGGCCCTGATTGAACTGGGCCTTTACAAAGACGCCTACGACTTGTCGTTAGCGATCGAGGCCAGCCCAATCTACCGCAACAGCGGCGCGACGATTAACTCAACGTGACTTGCTACCTATACCGCCTACCGTCATGCCCACGAAAGTGGGCATCCAGATCTAGACCTAGCCCCAAAAGGGCTGGATTCCCGCCTTTGCGGGAATGACGTTGGCGCTTCCATGCCTGGGTGGCAAGTCGCGTTAACTCAGCCACAGTCAGCAAGGGGAATTGGGCGTGGCTTGACGGCGAGCTGCGTGAGTTTGGCATGAGCCGCACCAGGTTGCTGCACCTGCTTGGCATCAGCATGCCGGCCGCTATCTGCGCAGCTGGCTGCCCTGTTCACCAGCGCCGGCGTGACGAGAATCGCGCCGGATGGGTGACCTCTATTGGGATGCGCTCATGGTCTGGAAGATGGCCGACATTCTGTGGCTGCAAGACGTTCCCACGGCGACGCTGCATGCGCTCGCATGTGGAAAAATAGCCTCATCGCTCCACCTTAAACTTGGCCCACGCGCAGAATTTTTGTGCTAAATTCATGTCGGCACTTTTAATCACCAGTTCACCCTTGTGACTGGCGATTCGTATCCCAACCGTCAATCGAAAATCGCAAAGCGTCAATTGCCCGATGTCCTTCGTCCACCTGCACAACCACAGCGAGTATTCCATGCTCGACGGCCTGGCCAAGGTCAAGCGCATGGCGAAGCACGCCGCTGAGCAGAACATGCCGGCCATCGCGCTGACCGACCACGGCGTGATGCACGGCGCGATCGAGTTCAGTGATGCCTGCGCAGACGCCGGCGTCAAGCCGATCATCGGCATGGAGGCTTACCTCACCAAGCGCGGCCGGCGCATGCAGGACCGTGACAACAATTTCGACCGCAGCCCGCATCACCTGCTGCTGCTGGCGATGAACCAGACCGGCTACAAGAACCTGATGCGGCTGGCCACGCTATCGCAACTCGAAGGCTTTTACTACAAGCCGCGCATCGACCACGCCGCGCTGGCTGAGTTCAGCGAGGGCATCATCTGCACCAGCGGCTGCCCCAGCGCCGAGATCCCTCGCCTGATCCTGGAGGGCAAGCACGACCTCGCCCGAGAAGCGACGCAGTGGTATCTGAATGTCTTCAAGGATCGCTTCTACTTTGAGATTCAGGAGCATGACCTGCCTGAGTTTCACCAGATCAACGAGCGTGTGATCGAATGGGCCAGGGAATTTGGCGCGCCAGTCATTGCGACGAATGACGCGCACTACGTCAAGCGCGAGGACGCCATCCCGCACGACCTGATGCTGTGCATCCAGACCACGTCGCTGTTCAGCGATCCGAAGCGGATGAAGTTCAACGACGATTCGTATTACCTGCGCAGCGAGGCGGAGATGCGGGCGCTGTTCGACCCGATCTGCCCGGAAGCCATCACCAACACGGTTGAACTGGCCGAGCGTTGCGACGTGAAGCTGAAGGACAAGACCTTCCACCTGCCACACTTCAAACGGCCGGCGCGCTTTGCCACTGATGCGGATTACATGCGCTACCTGTGCGAGATTGGCTTCGAGTTGCGCTACGGCATCCCTGCGCGCGCGGATGGCACATGGATGCACGAGGCGCAACCGCCGTTGCCAGAGGACGGATTTGTCGCCGCGAGCCAGCATGCTGACGCTGGGAAGCCGGCTCCGCAGGGGCTGGCGGTTGTGGGCCGCCCTTCCCAGGTCGTGTGTTTCGGCGAAGATGCGCCCATCAAGTTGACTGCGCTCAGCCCATTGGCGCTGCCGATAGCCGACGCCCATCCGGCCATGACGCCGCGCCGGCTGCGCGAGCGCCTGCAATTCGAGATCGACACCATTGTGGCGATGGGCTTCCCCACCTACATGCTGATCGTGTGGGATCTGATTCGCTTCTGCCGCGAGAGGGGCATCTGGTGGGATGTGCGCGGCAGCGCCGCCGGCAGCATGGTCAGTCATGTGCTGATGCTCACCAATATCGAGCCGGTGAGCAACGACCTGTATTTCGAGCGCTTCCTGAACCCCGAGCGCGTGACCATGCCGGATATCGACATGGACTTCCCCGACGACCAGCGCCATCTGCTCGTCGATTACACCATCGAGAAATACGGCAAGGACAATGTCGCTCAGATCATCACCTTTGGCACGATGGCCGCGCGCGCGGCATTGAAGGACATCGGGCGCGTGCTGGATATTCCGCTGCCAGAAGTAAATCGGGTGACGCAGCTTGTGCCTGCAATCCCCGGCAAGCCGGTCACGCTGAAGGAAGCGCTGGAGTTGCCTGAGATCAAGGCGCTGTATGAGTCGGAAGATCATCTGCGCAACCTGTATGACAAGGCCATGCTGGTGGAGGGCGCGGTGCGCAACGCCGGCACGCACGCCGCCGGCGTCGTCATCGCCGACAAGCCGTTGATCGAATATGCGCCGCTGCACCGGCTGACCGGCACGCCCATCACGCCCAACTTGAACGCGGTCACGCAGTTCGAGATGAATCACCTGGAATCCATCGGCCTCTTGAAGATGGACTATCTCGGCTTGTCGATGCTCACGATCATCCGCAAGGCGTGCGAGTTGATCGAACAGCGACACGGCAAGCGATACACGCTCAATGACATTCCCATCCACGAGAAGGTCACCTATGATGTGTTGAGTCGCGGCGATGTGGCCGGCGTATTCCAGGTGGAAAGCACCGGCATGAGAAATCTGATGATGCAGATGAAGCCGCAGCGCTTCGAGAACATCGTCGCAGCACTGTCACTGTATCGCCCCGGCCCGCTCGAATACATCCCAACCTACATCAAGCGCATGCACGGCGAAGAAGGTGTGACGTATCACCACATCGATTTGAAGCCGGCGCTCGAAGAGACGATGGGTATTCTGGTCTATCAGGAGCAGATCATGCGTGTGGCGCGCGACTTCGCCGGCTATTCGATGGGCGAGGCCGACACCATCCGCAAGGCCGTGTCGAAGAAGGTCAAGGAGCAACTCGACAAGCACAAGAGCAAGTTTCGTGATGGCGCGGTGAGGAAGGGCTATCCTTCCGAGATCGCCGACAAGATCTGGAGCGATATCGAATTCTTTGCGCGCTATGGCTTCAACAAATCGCACGCCGCCATCTATGCCAGTATCACCTGTCAGACGGCCTACCTGAAGGGCAAATATCCGCTGGAATATTTCTGCGCGCTGCTGACGGTCGAGAGCGGCAACACTGAAAAGATCACTGGCTTGATCGGCGACGCCAAACAGCACGGCATCAAGATTCTGCCGCCGAGCGTGAACGCGTCGATGCAGGATTTCACCATTGAGGATCTCCATTCGGCGCGTCCCCGTTCAGCGAGAGAGGGCAAGAGCGGAGACGCCATTCGCTTCGGCCTGATGGCGATCAAGGGCGTAGGCTCTGGCCCAGTGAACGCGATCATCGAGGCACGCAATCCTTCGACAGGCCCAGGCGGCAGGTTCAAATCGCTGGATGATTTTTGCCGGCGCGTGGACATGACCACGATGAACAAGCGCGCCCTCGAAGCGTTGATCAAGGTCGGCGCGTTTGATGATTTCGGCGCGCGCTCGCAGTTGCTTGCGGTGGTCGACCAGATGATCGGCAACGCGGTGACGGCGCGCCGCGCTGCCGAGCGCGGCCAGAGCATGCTGTTCGGCGGCCTTGATACAAGCATCGAGACTGACCTGATCGTGTTACCGAAGAACGTGAAGGACATCCCGCGCAAGCAATTGCTGCAGGAAGAGAAGGAGTTGATCGGCACATATGTGTCGGAGCATCCACTACAGGCCTCGCTGGATGCCCTGCAAGAGCAGGTGACGCACAACAGCAGTCAGCTCGGGCCGGCGGAAAATGGACAAAAGGTGCTGATGGCCGGCGTGATCTCGTTCATTCGCCCGCACACCACCAAAGCCGGCAAATCCATGGCCTTTGGCGAGATGGAAGATCTGTTCGGCCGCATCGAACTGACCATCTTCCCGCGCACGTGGGATGAGTATCAGGACAAGTTGGTGAAAGACAAGGTCGTGCTGATTGCCGGCAAGGCCGAGGTGCCGGAGGGTGGCGCGGCGAAGATCCTCGTTGAGCGCGTGAGCGACTCCTTTGAGGTGGCCCGCAACGCCGATGCAGACGCCGCGAAGGTGTATTACCGCGCGGATGATCGTTGGGACGACGTCGGCAGCGCCGGCGTGAGCGAGGACGCGATCCAGGCGTTCTACGCGATGGATGTGACGCCTGGCGTCGCGTCCCCTGCCTCAACTTCCGATTTGCAATCGATCGCGGCGCTTGACGACGTGTCATTCGTCGATGATGGCGAGGGCGCGCCGTTGCCGGCGGAAGGCTCGATCGAGGCTGATCCGGCGTTTACCAGGCCGGCGGAGGCTGATCTTTCGGCGTTTGATGACGTCTCATTCAACGATGATGGCGAAGAAGAGCAGCAAGTCGATCAAGTCATTCAGGTTGCGGTGGAGGATGACGCGCCGGCGCGCCATCAACCCGCCGCTCATGGCACATCACAGCCGACGACCAACCCGCACCCCCGCGCACAGGATCTGCCGCTGATCGCGACGCGTGAGCCGCTGGTGGTGATGATGCATCGCAATGGTGACCCAAAGAGCGACGTTGCGAAGCTGGAAGCGGTGATTCAGACGCTGCGCAAATATGAGGGTGAGCAGCCTTTTGTGATCGCCTTGCGCAACGGCGGCGGCAAAGACATGAACATCGACTTTCCCAACGACACCACGCGCGATTGCGCTGAATTGCGCGCGGAATTGGTTGCGCTGCTCGGCGCGAGGTGCGTGCAATAGAGGCAAAGGGTCGAAGCGCTCCGTGCGCCGCGACCCTTTTTCGCTCATTCAGCTTCTTTTTGCGCGCCAGACTTCAATGCCGGCTCCGGCGGTTTGGGCCGCTCTGGCGTCTTCTGTTCGCTCGGTGTTGCGTCGGAATCTGCGCCTTCGCCGCTTTCCCATCCGATGATCCATACGCACAGGCCGGCCAGCCCGATCGTCGCCAGAATCAGGAACAGCCACTGGTTCCACAGCAACCCCACATCGCGCGCGGCGATGACCAGGATGATGACCATGCCGATTGCCAGCGCAATCCATGCTGCCAGACGCGGCCTTGCCGCTGCGAAAGCCTTGATTCTGTCGATCATGGTTTGCATTCTACAGAATCACACCGGCGCATCCCACGTGCCGGTGCTGTTCAACGAAAACTCCTCACCGTAGATTAGCTCGAAGCCGCCCAGCGACAGCACATCGCCGGCTTCCAGTGTGCATTGCTGGATGGCGTAACCGTTCAGCGACGTGCCGCCGCTGCTGCCGACGTCCACCGCCAGGAATTTGCCCAGCGCATCTTGCCAGCGCAACTCCAGATGCTTGCGCGACACGCGGCGGTCATCCACGATCACGTCATTGTCGTGCGCGCGTCCAATCCGCACAGTGGTGCTGGTCAGATTGATGTGCCGGCGGCCATCTACGATCAAGAAGGGCTTGCGCGGCAGATGCGCGCTGATCGCCGGCGTGACTGAGGTGTCCTGTTGCGGCAGGCTGCGGCTGATGTGACGCGCCTTCACGCTCAGGTGATGCGCCGGCACAGTTGGGCTGCCCCACAGCAGCACGCGTGGCGGCGCATCCAGCCGCAGCCCCATCTGAAGCATGATCTGACGTATGCTCTCGGACATCTCTTCCGCGATGCGCGGCTGTGTGCGCTCCAACTCGCGCAGGTCGTTGTCATTCAGCGTCACCCAGAAGTGGTTTGGCGGCGCCGGCAATGCACCATCCGCCTGGGCATCCTCGATGGCGCGAACAATGGCGCGCAGCACTTCGTTGCCGCCCAACTTGCCGCCCATCGCCCGCGCAAGCGACGCCTCGATCAACTGCTGGGCCAGGTCCTCGAATCGATTCATCTGGGTAAATGGTAATGGGTAATTGGCGATTTGTGATGGGTCACTGTCTCGTTATCCGCTTGCAGACTGCCAATCGCTTATCATTCCTGCCATGGATTCGAATGAGGCAATGGCGGCATCGCCAGGCGTTGGGCGCGTGGCGTCTGGCCTGTTGCGCAGCATGCGGCCGAAGCAGTGGACCAAAAACATCTTCGTCTTTGCGGCGCTGGTGTTCGACGCCAAATTATTGCAGCCGGCGCCGCTGATTGCCACGATCATCGGCTTCATCGTGCTGTGCATGTTGTCCAGCGCGGTGTATCTGGTGAATGACAGCGCCGATGTGCAGGCCGACCGCGCCCACCCAAAGAAGCGCCATCGCCCGATTGCCGCCGGCGATGTGTCGGTGCCGATAGCCGTTGCGTGGGCGGTCGTGCTGGTGGCCGCCGGCCTGCTGATCGCCTTCCTCACCAACACCATGTTCGGCCTGGTCGCCCTCACCTACTTCATCGTCGCCACGACCTACACCTTCAAAGTCAAGCACATCGTGATTCTGGACGTGCTGTTTCTGGCTGCCGGCTTCGTGCTGCGGGTGGCTGCCGGCATCCCGCTGGTTGAGGCGGAGCGCTTCTCACCCTGGCTGTTCACCTGCATGGCCTTGCTGGCTTTGCTGATCGGCTTTGGCAAGCGCCGCGCCGAACTGGTGGAGTTGGACGGCCGCGCCACCACCCGCGCCATCCTCAGCGAATACACCGTGCCGCTACTCGACCAGATCATCGCCATTGTCACCGGCGCGTTGATCGTAGCCTACACGTTCTACACGTTCTCTGCCCCGCAGTTGCCGGACAACCATCTGATGATGCTGACGGTGCCGTTCGTGGTGTATGGCTTGTTTCGCTACCTGTATCTGGTGCATGTGAAGCATGAAGGCGGCGCGCCGGATGAATTGGCGCTGAGGGATCGTCCGTTGCAGGCTGCGTTCATCCTGTGGGGATTGTCGGCAATCGTGGTGATCTACCTGGGGCGGATGTTGTAGCAGCCGCATGCCCGCCGGCGGGTACGGTTCGTTGGACGAACTTTCAACTATCTTGCAAATTCGTCGGGAAAATCCATTGACGAACCTGCCTTCGCCGTGATATTCTCCCCACCGGCTTTTTTATCTTTGACAAAGGAGGCGCAGAAAACGAAATGGTAATGGATTACACCCTCTTCCAGATGCGGATCGGCGGCGATTTTGCCGTTTCCTTGCCGTACTGCGCCTGTTGCCGGCCAAAGATGCCAGCCTGAGTTTGCACTCACGCAATTTTTGAACCCAAGCCACAGGCACAGTCCCCGCCTGTGGCTTTTTGTTTGCTTCGCTCTTTCGTTGTCACACCGCCGGCGGGTCGGGCCTCTCGGCTTCTGATGTCATTCGTCGTCGCTTTGTGCCGCCTGCAGGGTGGCAAATGATAGAGATTCTGGGCTTGTTCGCTGTAACGGGCGGAAATTGAACTGACATGAACTATTTGAAACGGTTGTTCCCATTCGCCAAACCCTATTGGTTTGCCATTTTGCTGACGCTATTGTTTACCGCCGGCGGCCTTGCCACGAACCTGCTCGTCCCGCAGATGCTGGGTCGCGCAGTGGATGACGGCATCTTGAAGAAGGACATGGGCGCGGTGGTGCTGTTCTGCGGTTTGCTGCTCGGCCTTGCCGCGTTGCGCAGCGTGTTCTATTACCTGCAGGGCGTGTGGCAAGGCACCGTCGGCGCAGACATCGTGCGCGATCTGCGCAACGCGCTCTACCGCAAACTGCAACGCCTGCCCTTCTCGTACTACACCACCATGCCCACCGGCCAGATCATGAGCCGCATGTTGGGCGACATGGACGCAATCGAGCAGTTCGTCGCCTTCGGCTTCACCGCCATGGTGACGGAGATCAGCACTTTTGTCTTTACGCTCATCGTGCTGCTGATGCTGGACTGGCAACTCACCTTGCTGGTGCTGGCGCCGATGATGCTGATGTATTTCCCGCTGGTGCGCTTTCGCATGAAGCTGGATCCGGCGTGGGACGCGGTGCGCGAGCAGATGGGCCGGCTGACCAGTGTGCTGCAGGAGAACGTGAGCGGCGTGCGCGTGGTGAAGGCGTTTGGCCGCGAAGGATATGCCGTCACGCAGTTTGAGCGCGAGAACGCGCTAAACCGGCAGAAGAACATCGACCGCGGCATGCTGGAAGCGGCGGCTTACCCAACAATGGATTTCATCAGCGGCGTGGCATTCTTGATGTTGTTGCTCGCCGGCGCGCTGCGCATCATCGAGGGCTCGCTCACGCTTGGCACCTTCACCGCGTTCACCTGGTACATCTGGTCGCTGATCTGGCCGATTCGCCTGATGGGTTGGTTCGTCAGCATCTCGCGCCAGGCAGTTGCATCGTGCAAGCGCCTGTTCGAAATCTATGACGCGGAGGAGACGATCACCGACCCGCAAAATGCCCGCGCGCTCAACCACTTGCATGCCCGAACCGCCGGCAGTGTGGCTTTCGACAACGTCGATTTCAGCTTCCCCGATGACCCGGATACACCGGTGCTGAAGGGGCTGACGCTGACAGTGAACCCGGGCGAGACCGTAGTGATTCTGGGCGGCACCGGCAGTGGCAAGAGCAGTGTGATCAACCTGGTGCCGCGTTTCTACGATGTCACCGGCGGGCGCGTCCTTGTCGATGGCGTCGATGTGCGCGAATACGCCCTGGCTGACCTGCGCGCGCGCATGGCACTGGTGCCGCAGGAGACCTTCCTGTTCAGCGCAACCTTGCGCGACAACATCCGCTTCGGCAAGCCGGAAGCGAGTGAGGACGAGGTGATCGCGGCGGCGAAGGTGGCGCAGGTGCATGAGTTCGCCATGAAATTGGAGAAGGGCTACGACACCAAGGTGGGTGAACGCGGCGTCGGCCTGAGCGGCGGGCAGAAGCAGCGCGTAGCGTTGGCGCGGGCGGTGCTGATGAACCCGAGCATTCTGATTCTGGATGAGGCCACCAGCGCGGTGGACACGCAGACCGAGACGGTGATTCAGGCCGCAATGGCCGAGGTGATGAAGGGGCGCACCAGCATCGTCATTGCGCAGCGGTTGAGCACGGTGAAGAACGCCGGCAAGATCATTGTGCTGAAGGACGGCGCGGTGGAGGAGGAGGGGACACATGAGCAGTTGTATGCGCTGGGCGGCGAGTATCGCGACCTGTATGACCTGCAATTCCGCGACCAGGAAGCGCGCGATGTGATTGCAGACCAAGTGGCTGATGAGCAGCCAGACGAGACGACACCGGTGGATGGAAGTGAAGAGAGGAAGGTGGCGGCGTAAGGACAGCCGGCCGCCAGGATGCGGAGGACTGCCATGAACGTGGTGATCGCTATGGTGCTTTTGTTTTTGCTGGTTGCGCTCTCAATCCCCGCGATTGGCGCGCAACGCAAGAGTGAACAAAGACAGCAGGAAGCACACGAGAAGAAGGACGAAGGCATGTTGATTGTCTAGAGTGATGTGCTGATTGGGATGACAAGTTATATCGAGATTTGATA
>CAZPVX010000016.1:0-4975 GCA_964590135.1 uncultured Anaerolineae bacterium
CACACCCTCATCTTCAATGCCGCGTGCAGAGATGATGATGATCGGCAAGTGCTTCAGTATTGCATCGTCATGCGCCTGATTCAACACATCGTAGCCGCTTATCTCAGGCATCAGCAAATCGAGCAACATGCAATCTGGCGCTTGCGTGCGGGCAATTGCTAGTCCTTCTTCGCCGCTGAACGCCTCGAAAATCTGAATATCCGGATCCTCTGCTTTGATCATGCGGCTGAGTAAACGAACAATATGTGGATCATCGTCTACGATCAAAACTCTTTGCAGCGTCAATCCAAGCCGAGTCAGCGATTCCATTAAGGCTTCTCGTGTGACTGGCTTGGCCAGATAATCCACCGCTCCAAGCAACGTGCCGGTACGTCGCATGCCGGGCAACTCTGATATCACGACAGGCGGTATGTTTGCCGATATCTCTGCCAACCATTTCATCACTTCATTTTCTGCCCCTTTATCGATGAGGATCGCTGCCGGTGAAGCGTGTTGCAGCCATTCGGCGATACGCTCTGGCGTGTTTGCCATGGCGAAAGCACACTGAGGAATATAGCGCCGTAGCAACGAGAGTGCGCGCGGATCTGTATGGACCACGATTACAAGCGGCAGATCGGTTGGTGCGGATAAGGGCAGCCCGTCTTTTTCCTGCGCTATTTTTACGTCGGTGATAGGTAGGCTGAAGAATACTGTCGTGCCTCGCCCTTCCGTGCTTTCAATCCACATACGTCCACCATGCAGCGAAATAAACCGCCGGCTCACTGCCAGCCCCAGACCCGTGCCATCACGAATCTGATCCTCGTGCAGCTGAGTGAATGCCTCGAACGCCAGCTTCAACTTGTCTGGCGCGATGCCACGACCGCTATCTTCCACTAAAATCACTACTTGACCTGGCTCGATGCGCGCGCATACGTGTATGAATCCTTTATCGGTAAAACGTGTCGCGTTGGTTAGTAGATTCAGGATCACCTGCCGGATTCGTGTGCGATCTAGCTGCAGGACGGGCAAGGCATCTGGCACTGACACGTCTAAACGCAGCCCGCGCGCCTCAACAAGGCCGCGCACGATCTCCACCGCTTCATTCACGACCGTTTCCAACTGTGCCGGCTCTTTGTTGATAGGCATGCGGCCGGCTTCGATCTGTGACAGATCCAGCACGTCGTTGATAAGATCAGCCAGGTGTTTGGCACTGCGATAAATTGCCACCAGGTCGCCGCGATATTCGCGCGGCAACGCGATGTTGTTGTAACTTTCTGGCGCAGTCACCATCATCTCACTAAAACCGATGATGAGGTTGAGTGGCGTGCGTAACTCATGGCTGACGTTGGCGACAAAATCAGACTTGAAGCGGTAGGCGCGATCAGCAGCTTCGCGCGCTAGCATCAGTGCTTCGTTGGTGTGCTCCAGCTTGACATACGCCTCATCGAGATTCTTGAGCACGCGCTGCACCTCGCCGCGATGGGCTTGAGCCTCAATGGCGTTGCGCTGCGATTCGATGGTCATCATCAACGCCCATTCCAAAGCGGTATAAAGTCGACGCGCACTGATCCACGCTGCAAAGGCTGCCAGCGCGATGATAGTCACTGGCACTGCTGCTTCCGGCAGCGAGGCCAGTGTCACTGGCCATAACAGCACCAGCATACAGATGATGCTCATCGCTGTTACCAGCCATAGCAATCGCGCTGTCATCAGCATCGCCGCGATCAATACGACAATGGCGTACAGTAATAGCGCCGCTGTGTCTCGATGCGTGGCCGCAATGACAGAGACCGTGCCGAATACACCGATGATGTAGACCAGCGTGCTGAGATCAAGATGTTTTTGGCTAAAGTGATAGCTTGTCAGACCAGTGATGGCGCTGATGGCGAGCACGGCGTAGGCTGCTGGTGCGTGATGGCTATCGAACAATAGTGTCAAAACGCTCCAGCCCCATGCAAATGCAACTGTGACCGGCGCCAGCGAGTGGATGGAGTCGGTGATAAGGTCATGTAGCATCTCCGTCAGTTGCGGTGTCTCACTCTTAGGGGAGATTGTCGGATGTGATTGCACATGCGGCGTTGCTGACATGTTGGGAGTATACGTATGGTGCGTGAATGCTTCGACATTGCGCGCATGGCACGATTTGGTGAAAGGATATGACTGCCTGTATTCACTTGCACGCACCTTGCCTATGAGCTAGAAATTCACATTGATAGATTTCAGGAGGGACAAATGATCGCATCACCCTCTTGACAAACGCCGATGGTCGCATTAGGCTAAATACATCACGATATATCGTGATGTATTGTTAATCTTATGAAAGAAGACACACCCAAAGGCTTCCTTCATGGCAGCAAATCTAAACACGAAATGCACGCTGACTACAAGGGTGATGATCATGAAGAACTTCACGGCTCACCGGAGCGTGATCGGCACCTTGAACACGGCGAGCACTGCCGCTATGGAAGAAGCGGTCCACGAGGTGAATTCCCCCGTGATTCACGTGACCGTGCACGGCGCGGTGAGGCGCGATTCATTTTGCTGGACGCATTGCGTGACGGCCCGAGGCATGGCTATGAGATTATCAAGTCTATCGAAGAGCGCTCTGCTGGCGAGTATGTGCCCAGTCCAGGCACTGTGTATCCCACCTTGCAACTTCTCGAAGATCAGGCGCTGGTGCATGCAGACAGCAAGGGTGAGCGACGCGTGTTTGCGCTCACTGATGCCGGCAAGACAGAACTTGCCGCTCGTGAAGACGAGGTGAAGGCGTTCTGGTCACGCTTTGCGATCAGCCCTGCCGCCGCCGCCAACCGTCATGAGGTCAGCTTTTTGCAAGAGTCGCTAGATGATCTGAATCGCACCATCTGGCGCAACCTACGTGTTTTGATGGAACAGGGCGATCAGGCGGCAATACGTCTTGTGCGTGGGTCAGTGGAGCAATGCCGCAACGAAGTGCGGCACATCATTGTCAATGCAGTGACGACATCGAAAGAGCCCCGCCGGCGCAGAGAAGCCGGCAATCCAGATAACCATGCGTGAAACGTTGCGCCTGTTTCGATACCTCAAACCTTACTGGCTGTGGGCCACGCTTGCCCCGCTGATGATGATTCTGGAAGTGGCGATGGACCTGACGCAGCCGATGCTGGTTGCGCGCATCATCGATCAGGGCATTGCCAAGGGCGATCTGCAGGTCGTGTTCGGCACCGGCGGGCTGATGGCCGTGACCGCAACCTTTGGCTTGATCGGCGGCATGGGCTGCACTGTGTTCGCCATCCTCGCCGGCCAGCACTTCGGCGCGGATGTGCGCAGTGCGCTGTTTGCCAAGGTGCAATCGCTCTCCTTTGGCAACCTCGACCGCCTCGAAACCGGCAGTCTGATCACCCGCCTGACCAACGACGTGACGCAGGTGCAGGAACTCGTGATGATGCTGCTGCGCATCATGTGGCGCGTGCCGTTGCTGTTCGTCGGCAGCCTCGTCCTCGCCATCATCACCGCGCCGCAGCTCTCGCTGATCTTCGTGGTGCTGATCCCGCTGGTGCTGGCGGTCGTGCTGCTGGTGGTGGGCAAGACCTTCCCCATGTTTGGCGAGGTGCAGCGCCGGCTCGATGCGCTAAACACCGTGATGCAGGAGAACCTCGCCGGCGTGCGCGTGGTCAAGGCTTTTGCCCGCGCGAAGCATGAGATTTTGCGCTTTGCCGGCATCAATGACCGCTTGATGGAGCAAAACATCGACGCCATTCGCGTGACCGCTGTCACCATGCCGCTGATGATGCTGATGATGAACGCCGGCGTGATTGCCGCGCTGTGGTTCGGCGGTGTGCGCGTGAGCAACAGCGCGCTGCAGGTTGGCCAACTCATCGCCTTCATCAACTACCTCACCCAGTCGCTGTTCGCCTTGATGATGGTGAGCATGCTGGTGGTGCGCATCGCGCGCGCTGCGGCGTCGTCTGAGCGCATCTTGCACGTGCTGGACAGCGCGCCAGATGTGGTGAACCGCGAGAATGCGCTGAGCGCGTTTGCCCCGCAGGGCCGCATCGCCTTCGACCGTGTCACCTTCAGCTATCCCGACGATGAATCTGACGCGGTGTTGAAGGACATCAGCTTCACGGCCCACCCGGGGCAAATCGTGGCTTTGCTCGGCGCGACGGGTTCGGGCAAGTCGAGCCTGGTCAACCTGATTCCACGCTTCTATGACGTGACCGGCGGGCGCGTGACCATCGACGATGTGGACGTGCGCGAGGTGGACGAGACCGTGCTGCACCGCGCCATCGGCGTGGCGCTGCAGGAGTCGGTGTTGTTCAGCGGCAACATCCGCGACAACATTCGCTATGGCCGGCCCGATGCCAGTGACGACGAGGTGATCGCAGCGGCGAAGATGGCGCAGGCGCACGACTTCATCACCGGCTTCCCCGATGGCTACGATACGATCGTTGGCCAGCGCGGGGTGAATCTGTCGGGTGGCCAGAAGCAGCGCATCGCCATTGCGCGCGCGCTGCTGACCAATCCGGCGGTGCTGATTCTGGACGACAGCACCAGCGCCGTGGACGTGGAGACCGAGGCAAAGATCCAGGCTGCGCTCGATCAGTTGCCGGCGAAGCAGACGCGCGTCGTCGTGGCGCAGCGCATCAGCTCGGTGCTGAATGCCGACGTGATCCTGGTGATTGACGATGGGCGCGTGGTGGCGCAGGGCAACCATCGCGATCTGCTCGATGGCAGCCCGATCTACCGCGAGATTTACGAATCGCAAATGGGCAATGGGGTGATTCAGCATGGCTAACGCAAAACCCGTCTCGCAGGAGAATCGCCCCAGCGACCCACCGCCCCTCTTCGGGCGCATGGGCGGCCCGCGCAACATGGGGATGGGCAAGCCGGAGAAGGCGAAGCACACCCGCACCACCATCCTGCGGCTGTGGGGCTATCTGCGGCGCCAGCGCGGCGCGTTGATCTTCGCCGCGCTCATTGTGCTGGTGACGACTGCGCTGAATGTGATTGGTCC
>CAZPVX010000016.1:4985-24253 GCA_964590135.1 uncultured Anaerolineae bacterium
GGTTGCTCGGCCACGCCATCGACGCCTACATCATCCCCGGCGACCTGGCCGGCCTCGCGCAGTTCATGCTGGTGATGGCCGGCGTGTATGCCTTGAACTCGCTGACCACCTGGCTGCAAACCTACATCATGGCCGGCGCGGCGCAGCGCACGGTGCGCGACATCCGCAACGACCTCTTTCAGCGCCTGCAATTGCTGCCGCTCAAGTTCTTTGATCAGCGCCAGCACGGCGACCTGATGAGCCGGCTCACCAACGACGTCGAGAATGTCAATCAAGTGCTGGCCGACGGCATCATCCAGATTGTCTCTGGCGTGCTGACAATGGTTGGCGTGGCGGTCGTGATGCTCGTCATGAGTCCAGCGCTCGCGCTGATCACCATCGTCGTCACATCGCTGATGACGCTGGTGATGAACAACTGGGTCGCGCCGCGCACGCGCGCCGGCTTTCGCGCACAGCAGGAGACGTTGGGCGACCTGAACAGCCTGATCGAGGAGACCGTCACCGGCCAGCGCGTGGTGAAGGCATATCACCGCGAGCAGGTGGTGATGGCGCAGTTCGATGAGCGCAACCTCGCCCTGCGCGGCGCGGCGATCAAGGCGCAGACCTTCTCCGGCTTCATGGGGCCGCTGATGAACTTCACCAACAACCTCGGGCTGGCGATTGTGGCGTGCACTGGCGGCGTGATGGCGGTGATGGGCATGACGACTGTCGGCACCATTGCCGCGTTCATCACCTATGCGCGCCAGTTCGGCCGGCCGCTCAGCGAGATCGCGCAGCTCTACAACGCCCTGCAGAGCGCCATCGCCGGCGCCGAGCGCGTCTTTGCCATCATCGATGAGCCGGCGGAGATCGACGCGCCGCCTGCCGAGCGCAGCGCTGACCTGCGCGGCGAGGTGGTCTTCGAGGATGTCAACTTTTCCTACGCGCCGGATGTGCCGGTGCTGAAGCACATCAGCCTGCACGCACAGCCCGGGCAAATCGTTGCGCTGGTTGGGCCGACCGGCGCCGGCAAGACCACCATCGTGAACGTGCTGACGCGCTTCTACGAGATCGACAGCGGCCGCATCACGATCGACGGGCGCGACCTGCGCGACTTTCCGAAGGAAGATCTGCGCCGGCAGCTCGGCATCGTCTTGCAGGACACCTATCTGTTCACCGGCACGGTGATGGACAACATCCGCTATGGCCGGCTGGACGCGAGCGACGACGAGGTGATCGCAGCGGCGAAGCTGGCAAACGCCGACCAGTTCATCCACCGCCTGTCGCAGGGCTACGCCACACCTCTGAGCGAGCGCGGCAGCAACCTGAGCCAGGGGCAGCGCCAGTTGCTGGCCATCGCGCGCGCCATCCTGGCCGATCCGCGCATCTTGATCCTGGACGAGGCGACCAGCAGCGTAGACACGCGCACCGAGCAGCACATTCAAGAGGCCATGCGCCGGCTGATGGCCGGCCGCACCAGCTTCGTCATCGCGCATCGGCTGAGCACCATCCGCGAGGCGGATCAGATTCTGGTCATCAACGCCGGCGAGGTGATCGAGCGCGGCCGGCATGAAGACCTGCTCGCGCAGGGCGGTTTCTACGCGCGGCTGTATGCCAGCCAGTTTCACGAGGATGCGAGCGTGGCAAGCCTCGCGCCCAAGCCAGTGTCTGTGGAACCGTAGGGGTGACCATGCAAATCCCGCCGGCGGTGCTAAAGTGCGGCCACACACAAGGAGGGGCGCATGACAACCAGTGAAGAGGCGACCGGACAGGTCGGCGACGCCGGCGGCGTGATGAAGATCGTGATTGAGGAGCACGGCCCGTATCGCGTGGAGGGCGGTGTGCCGCTGGTGCGCAAGACGCAGGTGGTGAGCGAGCAGGGCGAGCCGCTGACTTGGAGGACGGGTGAGCGCATCCCATCAGACGATCCGTGCAAATTGTGCCGCTGTGGCCATTCGCAGAGCAAACCGTTCTGCGACAGCTCGCATCGCAAGGCCGGCTTCGTCGGCGCCGAAACGGCCGACACACGCCCGAGCGCCAGCCGCCGGCGTGTCTACAAAGGGCAGGGCATCGAGGTGCATCGCGATCACCTGATCTGTGCGCAAGCCGGCTTTTGCGGCACGCGCTTTGGCAATCTGCAGAAGATGGTGAACGACACCGGCGATATTCGCATCCGCTCGCTCGTCATTGCGATGGCCGAGCGCTGCCCGTCCGGCTCCTACACCTACACCATGAACCCGGGCGAGCCGGAGATCGAGCCGGACCTGCCAAGGCAGATCGCCATAGTCACCGAGATGACCGACGCCGGCCCGATCCTGGGGCCGCTGTGGGTGACCGGCAGAATCGTGGTCGAGCGGGCCGACGGCCAGCCGCTGGAGACGCGCAACCGCGTTACCCTGTGCCGCTGCGGCCAGTCGTCGCAGATGCCGCTGTGTGACGGCACTCACCGAACTGAGCGCATCACGGAGTAGCGCGATGAAGCCCTGAGGGTCTTGGAGATTCGGCGCGCGCGTTTTCTGCGCCAAGCCTTTAAGACTTGAGCCGACTGCAATATTCACTGCGAGAGACGCAATTTATTGCGTCTCTCGTTTGCTTTTTCCGCCACAACGACGTATTCGGTGAGCGTCGCGATCACCAAATACAGAAAATAAAAGCTGACTTTAGAAAATTGAAAATTGGTATTGACTTTTCGAAAGTAGTCTTTAGAATCTCTTTCAAGTTCTGAAGGAGTGAATATGAATGTGTTACCAAGTCGCTGTCCAATCTGCGACGGCGAAATCCAAGTGACCCGCTTCCATTGCGATCAGTGTGACGTAACGATAGAGGGGCACTTCACTGCCGGCAAATTTGCCAACCTCAACGATGAGCAGATGCAGTTTGTCGAAGTCTTCATCCGCAACGAGGGCAAGCTCAGCCGGATGGAAGGGGAGTTGAGCCTGTCGTATCCAACCCTGCGCAGCCGGCTGCACGACATCATCCGCGCGCTGGGCTATGAGCCAGGCAAAGACGATACGCCAGAGCGACCGCCGGCGAAGGGTATTTCTGAGGCCGAGCGCAAGCGCATTCTCGAGGATTTGGATCAGGGTCGCATCAGCGCCGAACAGGCCATGAAGCAACTGAAGCCGTTGGAGGAGTAAATCGCCATGAAAACCGAGACCCGAACGGGAGATATTTCAGAGGTTGTGATCGACGCCCACGCCGATTTGATGGTGGAAGGGCACGACAAAGATGAGGTGACGGCTGTGACGGATAGCGATGACCAGTTGACCGTCACGCAAAACGACTCGCGCGTGGTCATCGTGTCGAAAGGCGACTGCACCGTGCGCGTGCCGGCCTGGGCGCAGTTGTTCATCGAGCGTGCCAACGGTGATTGCTCCATTCGCGGTGTTAGTAACGACGTAAAGATTCGCGCCGTCGGCGGCGATCTGTCGGTGAACGATTGTGACGAATTGAGCGTGGATTCAGTGGGCGGCGACTTTAGCTCATTCAACTTGAAGGGGCAGTTGCAAGTGCGCGCTGTGGGTGGCGACCTGAACGCCAGTGAGGCGCACTTCAGCGGCGCATCGCTCAACGTCGGCGGCGATGCCACGCTCGGGCTGGAGATGGATGAAGGTCAAAGCGCGTCGATCAACGCCGGCGGCGATGTGAAGGTCGAGCTGCTCGGCGAGGCAAATGCGAGCGTGTCGATCATGGACAGCAATGGCCGCCGGCGCCAGGTCTTCGGCGCAGGCAGCGCCAACATCAACGTGCGCTGCGGCGGCGATGCTGTCGTGGTGGCCGAGGATGGCGATGCCAGCGAAGCTGAGGAGCGCCAGCAGGCAGGTTTCGGCTTCAACAGCCGTGAATTCGAGGCCACGATGGGCGAATTCGAGCGCAACCTGGCCGATATGGAGCGCAACATCGAGCAGATGGCGAAGCAGTTCAGCGAGCGCTTCTCCAACATTGGCGCCGGCATCAACATGGATTTGAAGATGCAAAAGGCGCAGTTGAAGGCCGAGGCTGCCGCGCGCAAGGCTGAGGCGAATATGAAGCGCCATGCCGCCAAGATCGAACAGCATGCGCGCCGGCAGGCCGAGCGGGCGGCGCGTCATGCTGAGCGGGCGGCGCGCCGAGGCGAATATGGCTTCACCGCTGCGCCGCAGCGGCCAGCCACACCGCCGGAGCCGGCGCAACCGTTTGCGCCGCCGCCACAGCGCAGCGTCACCGATGAGGAGCGCATGGTCATCCTGCGCATGTTGCAAGAGAAGAAGATCACATCCGAGCAGGCCGACCAATTGCTGGCTGCGCTTGGGTAGACATTGCGACCCGCACCCGTTTGATGGGAGTGGGTTCGAGCGAGATACAAGGAGGGCAATCATGTCAATCACACTTAATAGTTTCGTCTCGTGGATCTATCGCCTGCGCGCGCTGCGCATCACTGGCGCGGAGCGCAATAAGACGCGCCCGAATCCAACAGACGACGTCACGCGCGTGCGCGATGCGTATACCGACGAGCGGAGCTTGCTGCGCAATGGCCAGGCCACAACGCCCCTTTCGGCGGCGCGTAGTCAGCGTGAAGCCCTGCGCCAGTCCGTCCACATCCTGTGAGGCGCTGGCGATCGACTGCGCTGTCCATTCTGACTGAGAAGCAAGATGGAAAACTGGAAATCGCGTTTCTTCACCATTTGGGCCGGCCAGGCAGCCTCGCTGTTTGGCAGCTCGCTGGTGCAATTCGCCCTGGTGTGGTGGCTGACCGTAACGACCGGCTCAGCCACCGTGCTGGCGACGGCCACACTGGCCGGCATGCTGCCGCAGATCCTGCTCTCGCCCTTTGCCGGCGTCGTGGTCGACCGCGCCAGCCGCCGGCTGATTATGGTGGTGGCGGATAGCTTGACTGCTCTGTTTACGCTGCTGCTTGCTGTGCTGTTTGCCGCTGGCCAGGCGCAAGCGTGGCATATCTATGCGATCATGTTCATTCGCTCGGCCACCGGCGCGTTTCACTTCCCGGCCATGCAGGCCAGTACCTCGTTGATGGTGCCGGAACAGCACCTCTCGCGGGTGGCCGGCATGAACAGCACGCTGCAAGGCCTGATGAGCATCGCCGCGCCGGCGCTGGGTGCGCTGCTGGTCAGCCTGATGCCCATGCAGCACGTCATGCTGATCGACGTCGGCACAGCGGCCATCGCCACGTTGCCGCTGCTCTTCATCGCCATCCCGCAGCCAAAGCGCGGGCGGAGTGCGCTGGGGGCGGAAGCGTCTAAACCGTCGTTTATGGCTGATCTGCGCGAGGGCGTGCGCTACGTGCTGACGTGGCGCGGGCTGACCATCATGCTGGGTATGGCGATGCTGGCCAACTTCATGCTCACGCCGGCGGGGTCGCTCACACCCATTCTGGTGACCAAGCACTTTGGCGGCGGCGCGCCGCAGCTTGCGCTGATGGAAGCGATGTGGGGTATCGGCACGATTGCCGGCGGGTTGTTGCTCAGCGTGTGGGGCGGCTTCAAGCGGCGCATCGTCACGACGTTGTTTGGACTCATGCTATTGGGCAGTTCGTTTGCAGGCATGGGCGTGACGCCAAGCGGGATCTTTGTCTCAGTGCTGGTGTTCGCTGCGCTTGCCGGCCTCGCCAACCCCATTACGAACGGCCCAATGTTCGCAGTGATGCAGGCAACGATTGCGCCGGACAAGCAGGGTCGCGTGATGGCGTTGACTGGCGCACTGTCAACTGCCGTCACACCGCTCAGCCTGCTGGTGGCTGGCCCGATTGCGGATGTGATTGGTGTGCAGGCATGGTATCTCGCCGCCGGCGTAACGTGCCTCGTGTTGGGTGTAGCCGGCTTCTTCATTCCGGCGCTGGCGAACATTGAAACGGAGATGCGTCAGCAGGCCGGGTTGGCGACTGAGACCGCAACCTCACAGCCGGCGATAGCTGCTGCGAGCAAGTGACATGACGAGAGCGGATGATTTGCCCGCGCCAGATGGCGCACTCACAGTTGAGCAGCATGCTGCGTTTGACGCGCTGTATCGACAGGCGGTTGCGTTGGCGGATGGAAGTGAGATCGGCTATGCGCTGCCATATCCGAAGTGGCTGTTCTTGCAATGGCTGGTGGATGCGCATGAACTCATCCTGCATGGCTCGAACGAGCTGGAAATCGATGATTTCAAGCCGAGCCGGAGCGGCTTCGATGCCAACCCTCACGGCAACCATCGCGCTATTTATGCGACGAACGATGGCATCTGGCCAATGTTCTTCGCCGTGCTGGACAAGCCGAATTACAACGGCTCCATGCGCAGCGGCGTGTGGTGGGCAGACGCAGGTGGTGAAGAGGTTGACTTCGATGCGCGCCACGCGCCCGACGGCGCGTGTAAATGGTATTGGTTCTCATTGAACCAGGACGAATTGCCCAAGCGACCGTGGCGCGAAGGCATGATCTACATCCTGCCACGCCAAACCTTTGAGCAGTTGCGCGGGCGCGAAGGCCGGCTGATCGCCGAATGGGCGAGCTTTGTGCCCGTGCGGCCACTGGCAAAACTGCGCGTGGGGCCGACGGATTTTCCCTACGTCGACCAGGTGCGCGGCCATGACGACGCGCAAGTCGTCCGCGCGCAAGCGTTGATGAAGTCGCTGATCGAAGGCGCGGTTGAAATTGAGGTGTTGAACGATGGCTATCGCTTCGGCTATCCGCTGGATGGCGGTCGCCGCAGCGAAGCGATCGAATTTGGTGAGTGCCTGCGCGGGTTCATGGATGCGGCGCGCATCACTGTTGTGGATGCTGCCGGCATGTTGCGCGTGCAGGTGCAGGGGCCAGATGCATTGAAGGATGCGCTGGCAAGAAACATACAAAAGTTCCGCGATTCGCGGCAAGGAGACAAGCACGAACATGGCAAGCAATGAAGAGCGCATGAAGATTTTGAAGATGGTGGAGGAGGGCAAGATCAACGTGGAAGATGGCGCGAAGTTGCTGGCGGCTTTGAGCAGCAGCAATGGCGCCGGCGCCGCGGCGCAGCCGAACTACACCAACCTGCGCAGCGCGAGCGGCGCAAAGTGGTTCCGCATCCGCGTGACAGACATGGCGTCTGGCCGGCCCAAAGTGAACATCAACCTGCCGATTGGGTTGGTGAACATTGGTGTGAAAATCGCCAGCAAGTTTGCGCCGGAGACCGAAACGCTCGAAGTGCAGCAGATCGTTGAGGCGATTCGAACCGGCGCGCAGGGCAAGATCATCGATGTGATGGATGACGAAGACGGCGAACACGTCGAGATCTACGTCGAGTGAGACGCGTGAGATCGCATCGTGAGCGCGCAGGCGGCACAGCGCTACAAAAGAGCGCTGTGCCGCCTGCGCTACCTGCATCTGTGACGCGAAGCTGGACTGTGCTTCACATCTGTTTTCGATAGCTCCGCATCACAGCCTGCAGCATGTCGTGTGGCAGAGCGTGGACTACATGATCTTTGAAGCCGGTCATGGTCTTCGCGGCGATCATCGAGTTCAGAATCGCCTCTTCGACGGCTTCGGCAGCAGCCTCGAATAGCGCATTCATCTGCCGGTGCGGCAACATCCTGATGTCGCGAATGACCTGGTCGAATTCGCTCAGGTGGTTGCCCGTGCTGAAGCAGAAGAACAGATCGCCGCTGCCGTTATGGCCGACGCCGCCGCAGCGCGCCAGCCCGATCGTCGCGCGCTGTGCCAGCCGGTCGCATTGCGTAGGGATCAGCGGGGCATCGGTCGCGAGGACGATGATGATCGAACTTCCGGCGCTGCTCTGATCCGCCGGCTTCTTGTCATCCAGCGGCACTTTGTCGAGGCCAATCTCGCGACCCACCGGCACGCCATCCACCCGCAGGAAGTCGCGCGCGCCGTAATTGCTCTGCACCAGCGCGCCGACCGTCCATTCGTCCTCGCTCGCCTTGACCACGCGCGACGACGTGCCGATGCCGCCCTTGAACCCGTGACAGATCATGCCGGTGCCGCCACCCACACCGCCCTCATCGACCGGCCCGCCCTTTGCGCCATCCAGCGCCTCAAAGACGTGTGCGTGTGTCAGATGATGCGCGCAGGCATCGTTCAGCCAGCCATCCCATGTTTCGGCCACCACCGGCAGCGCGCCGATGAAGGACGTCGCGCGCTGCTCGCCATATTTCACCAGCGCTTCATGCGCCGCGCCGACGGAGTGCGTGCAGGTGATGGCGATGGGCGAGCACAGCAGCCCGCTCTCGCGCACCCAGTGGATGCCCGTCATCTCGCCGCAGCCGTTGAACGAGTGGAAGCCGGCGAAGCAGTTGTCCTGCCAGATATTGCCATCACGCGGCACGATTACGGTGACGCCGGTGCGGGCGACAGTAGGCGTGTCTGCGATGAGGGTGGTGTGGCCGACACGCACGCCGGCGACGTCGGTGATGGCGTTGTGCTGGCCGGTCTCGTAGCTGCCGATGGTGATGCCAAGATCGCGTAATCTGGTCATGGAGTCTCCTCAATTCATTCAAGGCCGGTTTTCTTTCTGCGCTTGGTGATCTCGTTGATTTCTTTGCGCCCCAGCAAGCCGTTGGCGCCAGGCTCGCTGCTGGTGTCCATTTCAAAGCTGTCTACGCTGTCGCCGGCTCGCACGCGCGGCGCAGACAGCAGCCGCTTTACGCGTTTGCTCGCGCAGCGCGGGCAAGCGATCTTGCTTTCGGTCATCTTCGCATGGCTGCTGAAGAGGCGCTCAAACTCATTGCCGCATTTCCCGCAGCGATATTCATAGATTGGCATATTTCAAGTGCTGGGCGTCTGGTGATGCAACACGCATCACCATCGCCTGAAAATCTTCACCGTTGGCGTCCAGGTCACGTTCTCATCCAGCGGAAAGATCGGTCGCGGACATCGCGTGTGACCGAGCGAGGCAAGATTGGCGCTGGTGGAGCCCGGCGCATCGACGTTGACATAGCGCGCTGCCCAGTCGCAAAACATGTGCGGCTGGCAGTGCGGCGACTTTACGACCACGCAATCGAAGCGCTGCGGGTCTTGTCCGTGCGCATGGAATAGCGACCGGTCATACAGGCTGACTGGCCGGCTGGTCACGATCAGCGTGATGCTGTCGACGAGCATCACCGCTGTCTTGCCGGCATACCAATGCTCGCCGTAGCTTTCGCTTTGGAATAACCCGTCGCTGAGCATCTGCACGTAGCCGTCGATGGGCAGCGGCGTGAAGCGCGCCGCGTCAATCGCCCCGCCGACAGTGACATGAATCGTGTCGCCCACCCCGGCCTTGAACGCGGCGTCGGCCGCCGGCGCATCCACGATGGGGATCAGCGCCTTGCCAGCGTAGCCGGTCTCGATCAGCCTGCGCAGAATGGCGTTGCTGTCGCCGGATGCGCCGCTGCTGGTCGCGTCGGCAGCATCCACCAGGATGACCGTGCCTTCCTTCGTCTCGCGCGCCACCCCAACCGCGTCATCCAGCGTGGTGAGCGACACGCGCATCTTGTCGTGGTGCTGCCAGAACAGCTCGGCAATGCGCAGGGCTTCATGCCTTGCCAGCGCCTCGTCGCCATCGGTTGCGACGAAGCCATAGGTGGCGAGGTCCGGCACGTCGGTGAACGGGTTGCCCCAGAACAAACCGGCGCTCAGCGCGCCGGCCGCCTCGGCTTCCTGCGCCGCGTTCACCGCATGGCGGATTGCGCCGCTCGCAGTGATGAGTTCGTCGCCGCGCACCAACGCCGGCAGAAACACTTTTGCCATCACCGGCTTCGCGCCGGCGAGGATGCGCAGCAGCGCCTTGGCCGCGCGCGCGCCGGTCTCAAAGAAATCGGTGTGCGGGTAAGTGTGATAGCACACGATCGCGTCGCAGTGCTGCATGATGCGATCAGTCAGGATGCCGTGCAGATCGAAGGACGACACGATGGGCATCGCCTCGCCGAGGATGCGGCGCGCCTCCTGCAAGAGATATCCTTCGGGATCTGCCTCATTTTCGGCGGCCATCGCGCCATGCAGACAAAAATAGGCGGCGTCGATGGCGCCAGATGTCTTGCACAGCTTGATGCTGGCGAGGATCTCGCCGGCCAGCTTGGTCCAATCGGCAGCAGCCAGGGTGCCGCCGCTGGTGATGGCGCGCGCGCTGATCGCCGGCAAGACTTCGACATCCCCGCGCTGGTCAAACACGCTCAGCGCGCCGGCCACTTCGTTGCGCACTCCACGATGATGTTCGATCAGTTGCGCGCCGCGATAGATCAGGAAGTCGTCGTAGCGACTGAGCGCCGGGTTGAACGTGCTCACTTCCTGCTTGCATTCCACAATCAAAATTCGCATGGTGTTAACGCGAAGAAGCAAGGGGCTGAAGGCGCGCAAAATGCCGAATGGCGCGCCTCGCTTTTACCCTTCTCGTGCTCTCAATTGCTCGCTTTCTCCGTTAAGGTGTCTGCGCGCCCTGCGCCTCGACATAGAGCGCGTAGAGTGACTGGCTGCCGCACATGAACAGGCGGTTCTTGCTGCGCCCGCCGAACGCCAGATTCGCGCATGGCTCTGGCAGGTGGATGTGGCCGATCATCTCGCCATTCGGCGCAAGCGCCAGCACGCCGTTGTTCTTGCGGTCGCCCCAGCCGCTGCTGCTCCACAGATTGCCATCGCGATCGCAGCGGATGCCGTCGGCCATCCCCGGCTTCATGTTGATGAATTCTTTGCCGCCGCGCAACTTCTTGCCGCCGCCCGTCACGTCAAAGGCGCGAATGTGCGATGGCGCGTCATCGTCGTGTGACATGCCGGTGTCGACGATGTAGAGTCGCTTTTCATCCGGCGAGAAGCACAGCCCATTTGGTTTGAAGAAATCATCTGCGACGACAGCGGCCTTGCCAGTCCACGGATCAAGCCGATAGACATGCGCCGGCAGCTCGTATTCCGCCTTGAAGCCTTCATAGTTGAGCAGGATGCCATAGCCTGGGTCGGTGAACCAGATCGCGCCGTCGCTCGCCACGACCACATCATTCGGCGCGTTCAGGCGTTTCCCGTTGAAGCTATCCATCAGCACAGTGACCGTGCCATCGTGTTCGGTGCGGGTGACGCGGCGCGTGCCGTGCTCGCAGGTGACAAGCCGGCCCTCGCGGTCGCGGGTGTTGCCGTTGCTGTAGTTCGCCGGCTGGCGAAAGACCGTGGTCTGGCCGGTCTGCTCATCCCAGCGCAGCAAGCGGTTGTTGGGGATGTCGCTGAAGATCAGGCAGCGCTGGTCGCCGAACCACGCCGGCCCCTCTGCCCAGCGCGCGCCGCTCCAGAGCCGCTCGACTGCCGTGTTGCCCATCAGGTATCGCTTGAAGCGCTTGTCAAAGACTTCGATGCACGGGTCGGGGTAGGGCGCGAGGTTACGATCCCAGCGCGGGTGCAGCGGGTTGGTCCATTCATCGTCAGTTGCCATGCGCGTTTGCTCCTTTATCGCGCAGGGCAGTGTAGTTGAAAGTTCAAAACCCGTTGCGAATCCGCTCCACCTCTTCCTTCCAGGTTGCGCTGCCGGCATCGCTTGGCATGCGCCAGTCTCCGCGTGGAGAGAGCGCCACCGAGCCGACCTTCGGGCCATCTGGCATGGAACTGCGCTTGAACTGCTGCGAGAAGAAGCGCGAATAGAACACACTCAGCCACTTCAGGATGGCCGCCTCATCATATGCTTCGCGCTTGATGGCGTCTCTTCCCTTCGGCCCTTCATCCGCATGGAGCGGGGAGAAAGCGCGCTTCGCCAGCCAGAAAATTTTGCGCGGCGGCATGCCGTAGCGCACGTGGTAATACAAGAAGAAATCGTGCAGTGGATAAGGGCCGATGGTATCTTCGGTCTTCTGCTGCAACTGTCCATCCTTCAGCGGCAGCAATTCTGGCGTGATGGGTGTGCGCACGATGTCGTTCAACACCTCTGCCGCCTCGCCGCTGAACTCTTCGTCGGCGCACCACTGCACCAGGTAGCGCACCAGCGTCTTCGGCACGCCGGCGTTGACGTGATACATGCTCATATGATCGCCGTTGAACGTCATCCAGCCCAGCGCTGCCTCACTCAGGTCGCCGGTGCCGACGACGAAGCCGCCGTGCTGGTTCGCCAGGTCCATCAGGATCTGCGTGCGCTCGCGCGCCTGCGCATTCTCGTATGTCACATCGTGCTGGCTTGGATCATGGTCGATGTCTTTGAAATGTTGCAGCACCGCGTCGCGAATGGGGATCTCCATCGCCGTTGTGCCAAGCGCTTTCATCAATGTCAGCGCGTTGCGATAGGTGCGATCTGTCGTGCCGAAGCCGGGCATGGTGACGGCGCGGATGCCGGCATGCGGCAACCCCAGTTTGTCGAAAGCGCGCGCAGCCACGAGCAGCGCAAGCGTCGAATCGAGGCCGCCGCTGATGCCGATGCTGACGCCCTTCGAGCCGGTGTGCAGCAGGCGCTTGGCCAGGCCGGCGCTCTGGATGGCGAAGATTTCGCGGCAGTGTTTTGCGCGCTGCGCTGGATCTGCCGGCACAAACGGCAACTGCGAGAGCGGGCGCTTCAGGTCGCCGGCCATCTCCTCGTTCACGCCGGCCAGCGCGAAATCCACCACCCGCATGGGGTGTGGCGGGCTGCTCATGCCGCGCGTCGTGTTGATCAGACGCTCGTGGTTCAGCCGCTGCAGATCGACATCTGCAATCGCCATCTGCGTGTCGAACTCAAAGCGCTGTGTCTCGGCGAGGAACATGCCGTTCTCTGCGATGAGCGAGTGCCCGCCGTAGACCACATCCATTGTGCTCTCGCCGGCGCCGGCGCCGGCATATACATATGCCGCCAGGCAGCGCGCTGATTGCTGCTTCACCAGCTCGGTGCGATAGACTGACTTGCCGAGTTGTTCGGGGCTGGCGGATGGGTTGAGCAGGATCGTTGCGCCGGCCAGTGCTGCCTGACCGCTTGGCGGCTCTGTCATCCACAGGTCTTCGCAGATTTCGATGCCGACGACGCAGTTGGGTAGATTGTTCGCGCTGAACAGCAAGTCTGTGCCGAACGGCACGGCCTGGCTGAGTGGCGTATTGACGGTGTTGCGCGCGGCATAGCGCGCGGGGCTGAAGTGCCGCAACTCATAGAACTCACTGTAATTCGGCGGCGCGCTCTTCGGCACGATGCCCTTCACACGGCCATTCGCCACGAATGCCGCACAGTTGAACAGCCGGCCATCTATCTCAAACGGCAAACCGATCACCGCTGCGATGTTGTGCGTGGCGCTCATCGCAGCGATGTCGTCGAGGCCGGTGAGGGCTGCTTCGAGCAGGCGTTGCTGGCGAAACAGGTCGCCGCACGAGTAGCCGGTGAGGGCGAGTTCGGGGAACACCGCGATGGTTGCGCCCTGCCTGCTCGCCTCGCCCATCGCCGCGATGATGCTGGCGACGTTGAAAGACACATCGGCCACGCGCGACGCCGGCGAGATGGCCGCAATGCGCACGAAGCCAAGCGCTGCTGCGGTGAATAGATCCTGTGAAGTCATTGCGGCGAATGATAACGCTCAATACGCCCCCAGCTCATCCAGCCGTTCGTCACTGATGCCGAAATGGTGCGCCACCTCGTGCCGAACTGTGTGCGCCACCTGCGCGCGCAAGTCCTGCAACGATTGGCAATGCAATTCATGGGCGCGTTGATAGATGGTGATCAGATCCGGCGTCACCAGTTCGTAGTGCGTGGTGCGCTCGGTGAGCGGAACACCGTGATACAGGCCGAACAGGTCGCCAAATTCACTGGCCGTGTGCCGGCTCAGTTCTTCGCGCGTGGGCTGGTAGCGCACTTCAAATTCGAGGTTGTTCAACCGTTCCAGCACAAACGCCGGCAGCGCATCCACCGCATCCCATACGATCTGCTCAAACTGCTCTGCTGTGACCCTGATCATGACTTTGGCTTATTCTCGCAAATCGCTAGAATCATCCTCGCACAGCTAATCGCATTCTCACAAGACAGGTGAATTCATGATGCTCAAGGAGCGTGTAGCGATTGTGACCGGCGCCAGCAAGGAGATCGGCGCGGCGATGGCGCTTGCGCTGGCGCGCGAAGGCGCAGCGGTCGTTGTCGGCTATAACAGCGATGCGGCAGCCGCTGACGTGACAGTCGGCGCTATTCATGCTGCCGGCGGGCACGCTATCGCCGTGCAGGCCGATGGCGCAAGCGTCGCGGACAATGTTGCGCTGGTCAAGGCGGCGGTCGATGCATACGGCCGGCTCGATATCTTTGTCGCCAACGCCGGTATCACTCGGTTTGGCCGCTTCATCGACTACAGCGAGGCAAGTTACGACACCGTCCTCGATCTCAATCTGAAGGGCAGCTTCTTTGGCGCGCAGGCCGCTGCGCAGCAGATGATCAAGCAGGGCCGCGCGCGCTATGGCGGGCGCATCGTGTTCAGCTCTTCAGTTGTTGGCAGCACGCGCGTCGCCGGCCTCGCCGCCTATGGCGCAAGTAAGGCCGGCATCAACTATCTCGCTGGCGCGCTGGCTGTCGAACTTGGAGAATATGGCATCACCGTGAACGCGATCGGCATCGGCGCGACGACCAACGCGCGCAATCTGGGCGATGACCCGCAGTATGCTGAGCATTGGGGCGCAGTGTTGCCGATTGGCCGCGCGCTCACACCAGAAGATGCGACCGGCGCGCTGCTATACCTTGTCTCGCCGGCCGGCTCCGCCGTCACTGGCGCGGTCATCGCCGTTGATGGCGGCCATACGCTGCAAAGCCCCGCGCCGCCAATGGACTTTGCCATGCAACAGGCGTGATGGAGCGAGGAGACGCAAAGGCGCAGAACATGACCCGCAATCGAAAATCCATGTTCGGAAATACGTGATGATCCTCGTCATTGATCTTGGCAGCTCTTCCACCCGCGCAATGCTGTATGACGAGCCAGTCGGCGCGGTGCCGGCAGCGATTGCGCGCGAACCCTTCGCCTTCGCAGTGGCGGAAGATGGCCGCTGCGAGGATGACGCCGGCGCCGCTTTCGCGCGCGTCTTGAAGGTGTTGGACGCCTTGCATGACTCGGCTGGGCAGCGCCGGCCTGGCGACATCACGCACCTCGCCATCTCAGCCTATGCATCGTCGCTGGTGTGCCTGAATGAGGCCGGGAATCCCATCTCGCCGGTCTACACCTACGCAGACACGCGCTGTGCCGAGGATGCGCGCAGCCTGCGCGTGCAGTGTGATGAGATGGGTGTGTTGCGGCGCACCGGTTGCCGCATCCGCGCCAACTATCTGCCGGCGCGCATCGCCTGGCTGCGGCGCATCCAACCCGATGCCTTTGCCCGAACGCGCTGGTTTGCCTCGCTCAGCGACTTCGTCATGCTGCGGCTCTTTGGCCGCATGTGCGCCAGCATCTCCATCGCTTCATGGACCGGGCTGCTCAATCGCGCCGCATCGGATTGGGACGCAGTCTGGATCGAGGCGCTCGGCATCTCGAAAGCGCAGTTGCCGCCTCTGTCTCCCGCTGGGGGAGGGCAGGGGGCGGGAAGTCTGCTGCCTGAATGGCAATCGCGTTGGCCGCTCTTCAGGGACATTGTGTGCCAGCCACCCGTTGGCGATGGCGCAGCCGCCAACATCGGCTCCGGCTGTGTCGATCCCTCGCGCATCGCTGTCACCATCGGCTCCACTGCCGCCATGCGGGTCGTCTCGGCGCACGTCGCGGATCGCGCGTCGGCCATGAATCCGGCGCTGTGGTCGTATCGTGTCGACCACGACCACGACTTGATTGGTGGCGCGACGACTGAGGGCGGCAACGTGATGGCGTGGGCGCGGAATGTGTTGCGCGTGCCGGATGCCGGCGCCTTGGAAGCAGCGGTCGCTTCGATGAAGCCTGACGCGCACGGATTGACTGTGCTGCCCACTTTCGCCGGCGAGCGTAGCCCGGGCTACGCCGAGGACATCCGCGCCACGCTGCACGGACTCTCGCTCGACACGTCTCCTGTTGAGATCATTCGCGCACTGATGGAGGGCATCGCCATGCGGCTGGCAACCATCTGCGATGCGTTGCGTGAAAGCGGCGTCGCAGCCAAAGATGCGATGCTTGCAGCCAGCGGAGGCGCGCTGCAGGCCTCGCCGGCGTGGTGTCAGATCATCGCTGATGCGGCTGGCATGCCGCTTGCGGTGGCCGACGTGCCGGAGGCGACGAGTCGTGGAGCCGCGCTTCTGGCGATTGACGCCTGGCGCTTGAATGACAATCCGCGCGTTGATCTTCACGCGCTGATTTATCGACCCAATCCACAACATCATTCCATCTACCGCGCTGCAATGGCGCGACAACAGGAGTTGTATGCAAAACTGGTTCGATCTGACAGGTAAGACGGCCTTGGTCACGGGCGGTGGCGGCGTGCTGGGCAGCGCCATGGCAAAGGCGCTGGCGGCGCATGGCGCGCGTGTGGTGCTGTTGGGGCGCACGCAGGAGAAAGTGCAGTCGATGGCGCAGCAGATTGAGGCTGCCGGCGGCAAGGCCGGCTGGGCCACGGCCGACGTCACCGATGAAAAATCATTTGCAACTGCGCTCGACAAAATCGGAGACGTGCATGTGCTGCTGAATGCCGCCGGCACAATTTTGCCTGAGGCAATGACCTCGCCGGCGCGCTCGATGTTTGACCTCTCGCTCGACGCAATGCGCCGCGTGATGGATGTGAACTGGATGGGCACGGTCATCCCGTCGATCATCGTCGCCAGACAATTCGTGCAGCGTGGCGAGGGCAACATCATCAACGTTGCGTCGATGTCGTCGTTCAAAGCGATCACGCGCAACGTGGCCTACTCGGCATCAAAGGCGGCCCTGCTGAATTTCACGCAGTGGATGGCGGTTCACATGGTGCAGCACTACTCCCCGCGCATCCGCGTGAATGCTGTTGCACCCGGTTTCTTCCTCACTGAAATCAACCGCTATCTGCTCACAGACAAGGAGAGCGGCAACCTGACGCCGCGCGGTGAAGCCATCATCGCTCACACGCCGATGGGTCGATTTGGCGAACCGGATGAGTTGGGCGGGGCGACGGTGTATCTTGCTTCAGATGCCTCGCGCTTCGTCACCGGCATCGTCATACCCGTCGACGGCGGCCACCTTGCCTACAGCGGCGTGTAGCCGGCAGCCCGAAAATGCAGCAGGCGGGAGATTGCACTGCCCGCCTGTTTGCTTGCGCTACCTCAGCGCTCGCAACTGGTTGAGGATGGGGATGCTCTCGAACTGATCTGGCTGAATCAGATCCCATGCGATGCCGGCGGGTTGCTGGAATGGCGTGTGCGTTTCGATCACTTCGTCCGGCGTCGCGATCCAATGCAGCGCGCTGTCGGTTTGCGTCATCGGCAGCGCATCGTTGGCGACGATCTGCAGGGGATGCACCGTTGTCGCGATCGGCGTGTGTGTGTTGACCAGGCCGAACTGCCGGAGGATGCCCAACTCAAGGTCGGCAAAGCCAGCGCCTTTGCCGGTGCGGCCGCCGATGCGCGAGACTGCCACGCAGCCGACCAGCACCACGTCGATGGGCTGCATCTCTTCAAAGGCGACTGGCCGGCCATGTGCCAGTGCGCCTTTGACGGTCGCGGCCTCTTCCAGCGCCACGCCGCTTGTCTGCAGGTCGTCGCGCAGAAGCTCCACGAAACACTTCACGTTGCGCAGGCGCGGCACAGCCATGTAGAGCGTTTTGTCGGCCTGCAAGGCGCGCAGGCGCAGCGGCAGCTGTGGCGCGTCCGGGTTGCTCTTCACCACGCGCGCCGATTCCCAGAAGGGCAACGCAGCCAACTGCGCTGCCGCCGCATCCGCGCCAACAAAATCGGGGATGTGTCCGTGACCCTGACCGACCATCGCGCTGTGCCGCGCAAGAGTGGCCCAGATTTGCTGTCGCAATGCCTCTTTGCCGCTATGCCGGCCAGACCATTCCGTCGTCATGCCATACAGTGTCGCAGAGATTTGGTTTCACGCGCGCAACAGCATTCTCTCGCGTCGTAGGTGTATCGGTCGTTCACACAAATTGACATCGTATGGAGTGGCAACTACACTCCAGGCAAATATCGGCTCCCTGACGAGCGCGAGTTTGATACAACGAAAGGGTGATTTCCGTGAAGGGGACGCTGAGTGTCAATCTATCTGACTCATTGACGCGGCGTCCTTTTTTCACGTCTTGCGCGCGCGAGCGCTATGTTTTGTCTCTGGGTCCGCAAAGGAGTAAAGTATTCGATGAACGACCTTAATCAAATTGAGCAAATCATGATATGGGCTGTGCTGGCAATTGCAATTGTCGGTCTGCTCTATGCGCTCTTTCTGAGGGCGCAGATTCTGCGCGAAGACAAAGGCACTGCTGAGATGCAGCGCGTTTGGAACGCGATTCGCACTGGCGCAAATGCGTATCTCAGCCGGCAGGCGCGCACCATCATCCCCCTCATCGCCATTCTCACTGTCCTGATGTTCCTCAGCGTTTATGTGGTGCCCCCCACACGAGAGGCCATTGACCACTTTGGACAATTGGGCATGACCGACATCACGCAGGTTACGCTTACGGTGGCGTTTGGACGCGCGGCGGCGTTTGTCATGGGCGCGTTGTTCTCGTTGGCGGTCGGCCAGCTTGGCATGCGGATGGCCGTGCAAGCCAATGTGCGGGTGGCGGCTGAGGCGCGCCACAGCTACGCCGGCGCGCTGCGCATTGCCTATCGCGCTGGCACCATCACAGGCATGCTCACCGACGGCCTCGGCCTGTTCGGCGGCACGATCATCTTTATCGTCTTTGGCAAGGCTGCGCCGGACGTGCTGCTTGGTTTCGGCTTCGGCGGCACGCTGCTGGCGCTGTTCATGCGCGTGGGCGGTGGCATCTACACCAAAGCTGCCGATGTCGGCGCGGACCTTGTCGGCAAGGTGGAGCAGGGGCTGGAAGAGGATGACAAGCGTAACGCTGCCGTGGTGGCCGACCTCGTCGGCGACAACGTGGGTGACTGCGCCGGCATGGCTGCCGACATCTTCGAGAGCTACGAAGTCACCATCGTCTCCGGTCTCATCCTCGGCCTTGCGCTGGTCGCCATTACGGGACAGGTGCAGTGGATCGTCTTTCCGCTCGTGGTGCGCGGCATCGGCGTGTTGTCGTCGATCATCGGCACATATCTTGTGCGCATTCAATCCGAAAGCAGCAAGGGCGCGATGCAAGCCATCAACCGAGGCTTTTATTCGTCGGCAACGGTCTCCATCGTCGTGTTCACTGTCTTCACGCTGATCTACATGCGCACGCCGCAGGGCGCGGTTGAATGGCGACCGCTGATCTCGGTCACCATCGGCGTGCTGCTCGCCATCATCATCGACAAGGTGACGGAATACTTCACCGGCACGCATCACAAGCCGGTGATGGATATTGCGAAAGCAT
>CAZPVX010000016.1:24263-39148 GCA_964590135.1 uncultured Anaerolineae bacterium
CGGTCACCTCGCCGACGCGCTCATCGAGGTGACCGAGCGCGACGATTTCGGCATGGCTGCCGGCAAGGAGAGCGCGGTGTGGGGCACGCTCGTCATCGCCGCAACCATGCTCATCTCGATTCTTGTGTGGCTGAACAGCAGTGCCGACGTTGTGCAACAAAGCACCTATATCCTCTACGGCGTGGCGATGACCGGCATCGGCATGTTGACGCTCACTGGCAACAACGTGGCGATGGACTCCTTTGGCCCGATCAGTGACAATGCGAATGGCGTGGCTGAGATGGCTGGCGTGACCGATGGCAACGCGCGCCAGATCCTCACCGACCTCGACTCGGTCGGCAACACCACGAAAGCCATCACCAAGGGCGTGGCAATTGGCTCCGCCGTGATTGCGGCGGTGTCGTTGTTTGGCTCGTATCTTGTCGACGTCAGCCGCGTGCAAGCAGCAAATGGCATGGCGCCGGATCAACTCCTGCAGGCAGTGGGCATTCGCGTGAGCGATCCGCTGGTGTTTGTGGGTCTGCTGATTGGCGGAGTGATTCCCTGGCTTTTCAGTTCGATCTCGATCAAGGCGGTTGAGCGCGCCGCCGGCCTGATCGTGAACGAGGTGCGCCGGCAGTTCCGCGATCCCGACATCATGAGCTACAAGAAGGAGCCAGACTATGCGGCGGCGGTGAACATCAGCACACAGGCGGCGCAGCGCGAGTTGCTCACGCTGGCCGTGCTGTCGGTCACCGGCCCGATCATCGTCGGCCTCACGCTCGGTGTGGAAGCGCTGGGCGGCTTCCTCGCCGGCATCATCCTCAGCGGCCAGTTGCTCGCCGTTTACATGGCGAATACCGGTGGCGCGTGGGACAACGCGAAGAAGCTGATCGAAGACGAGCCGCGCGATAAGACTCAAAACCTTGGCAAGGGCAGCGAGCGCCACAAGGCGGCTGTCGTTGGCGACACCGTCGGCGACCCGCTAAAGGACACCGCCGGCCCTGCGCTCAACCCGATGATCAAGGTGGTCAACCTCGTGTCAGTCATCATCGCGCCGATTGCGGTGACGTTTGGCTTGACAGTGGCGAATGCGCCGGCGGGGACGCGCATTCTCGCTGGCGCCTTTGCCCTGCTGCTGACCGCCGCATTCATCTGGGCGATCTGGAAGAGCAAGAAGGAAGAATCGCTTACGTTGGAGACGGCGACTGCTTCAACGCCTGCGAAATAAAACTGTATGGCGCAGTGAACATATCCCCAAAGGATGCGTTCCCTGCGCCATCCGCAACTACTTTCTCAACACATCCCGCGCGGGGTGTGTTTTTTTGCGTGTTACTTGCGCCGCATCTTTGTGTCGGGTTGTAGCAGGCCGTAGCTGCCTTCCTTGCGGCGATACACGACCTTGATCACGCTGTCGTCTTCATGCACAAAGACGTAGAAGTCGTGGCTGAGCAATTCCATCTGGTCGATCGCGTCATCCACCTTCATCGGCATGACAGGGAAGGTCTTGATGCGAACGACTTTGGGGTCGGGGGCTGCCGGCGGCGCCTCGATTGGCACGTCCTCAGCCTGTTCGATGCCGTCGTTGTCGGGCGCGATCTCGCCGGCGCGCGTCTTGTTGATCTTGCGCCCCTTGTAGCGCGCAATGCGTTGATACATCTTCTCCAATGCGCTATCAAAGGCGGCGAAGGGATCGTTGTTTTGGACCTCGACGCGCAACAGGGTGCGCTTGCGGCGCACAGTAAGCTCCACCTCTTTGGGAGCATCTGCCTTGGCGCTCTGGCGCGTAAATTCCACGCGCACCTCTTCGATGCCAGGCAGGTAGCGGTCCAGCTTCTCCGTTTTGTTGCGGACGTATTTGTCGAGCCGTTGGCTGACGTTCATGCTGTGACCTTGAATCGTGACTTGCATTGCGTTCCTCCGATACAGATTCTAGTCGTTCGACGCATCGCTGCGCCTGAGGCCATTTTCGCGCTAGGTTTGCGCTCTTGCAAGCGTGATGGCAGTCACATGACTTGCGCCGGCCCGCAGCAAGGCCGAGGCGCATTCAGCCAGCGTTGCGCCGGTGGTCAATACGTCATCGACCAGGGCGACGCGTTGGGCGCGGATGGCAGTTGCAGCGTGGAAGGCGTCCTTGACGTTGGCGCGACGATCCTGTGCGTTGAGGTGTGCTTGTTGCTCGGTTGAGCGCACGCGTTTGAGGAGATTGCGCATAGGCACTGATGTTTGTCGACTGATAACAGCGGCGAGCAATTCACTCTGGTTGTAACCGCGCTCGCGCCGGCGCATGGCGTGCAGCGGCACCGGCACGAGTGCGTCAACCTGCAACGCGCTCCTCAGCCATGCTTCGTGCAGCAGCGCGCCAAACGCCTCTGCCAGTTGCGGCTGCGCCTCGTACTTGAAACGATGGATGCCTTCTCGCAGGGGTGGGGCAAAGAGAGTGGCGGATATAACATCGATCTGCATGCCATCGGATAGCATGATGCTGCGCATGGCATGGGTTGCGTCGAGCCGCTGCACCTTCGCGGCGCATGCGGGGCACCACCAGCCGGCACCGACCTCGTCGCACCCGCCGCAGCGCGGTGGATAGAGCAGATCGAGCAACGCATTGCCGATCTGACGGAAGGATGAACCGATTGCCGGCGCCATGCCAACAGGCTAACGCTGCCGGCGCGCCGTGCAAGCGCCAAAAGTTGGGAAGAAAAAAGCCAACGCTGGCAGCATCGTTTCGCTGCCAGCGAAAAAGCTTCAGCGCGTGACAAGCCGGCTGAGGAAATCTGTAATGGCCGGGCCAAGCAGCACGACGATGACGACCAGCACGATGGCAAAGAGGATCAGGATCAGTGCAAAGTCGATCAGGCTGCCGCGGCCGCCTTCTCCGCTGGGGGGTCGCATCTCTTGTGTTTACCTCGCCAACATTATAGACGCCAGCCGATATACTCAGCCCACATGTCCAGAGCAGAATCATTGCATCGGTTGCAGCAACTCGACACGGAACTCGACGCGGCGCGCCGGCGCGGCAAGGAGATTGACACGCTGCTGAAAGGCACGCCGGCGTTGCAGCATGCCCGCGACGAGCATGCGCGTGCTGAAGCGGAGTGGAAGGCGGCCGGCACGGCGCTCAAAGACCTTGAGGATGGCTTGCGGGTCATCGACGACAAGGTGCAGGGTGAGGAGCAGCGCTTATACACCGGCGCCATTCACTCACCGAAGGAGATGCTGGATGTGGAGCATGAGGTGGCTGCATTGAAGAAGCGCCGCGCCGGCATGGATGACACACTGATGGCTGCGATGGAGCGCGTTGAGCAGGCCAGGGCAGATCTCGCCGCGTGCAAGGCTGCGCTTGACCACGCCGAACGCAATTTCAATGCCGACAATGTGCACCTGCGCGAAGAGTGGAATCAGATGGCTGTGTCGGTGCGCGCCAAACTGGAGCAACGCCAGGCCCTCAGCGCAGCCCTGCCGAAAGCCGACCTCGATCTGTATACCGCCCTGTGCAGCAAAAAAACGAATGGCGTGGCAGTGGCAGTCATCAAAGCCGGCGCATGCAGCCAGTGCGGCACGGCGGCTTCGTCGCAGCAGGTGCAGCAGGCGCGCACAGGCAGCACGCCGGCGCTTTGTTCGAACTGCGGCCGCGTCCTCTACGCAACGTGAGGGAGCACCAGCGGCAGTCAGGGGCGCAAAGGTGCGCTCAATGTGTCGTTATCCAGAAAACGCTGCATCAATGCGACGTGGAACGGCATGAATCGTTGGTCAAAGTCAGGATTGTGGCGCTTCAAGTAGTTCATGTGCCAAAGGATGCGGCCGGCCTGTAGCGCATCGAGATTGCCGGCCGGCCAGTCGAGCAACGTTGTGTAACCCTCGCGAAAGCAGTTGATTAAGCGTAGATAGGTCGCCTCATCCACCACCTCGCGCAGGTCCAGCATTGCCATTGCGATATCGTGCAGTCGGAAGCCCCAGATGGTGTCCTCAAAGTCGAATGGACAGAGTGCGCCGCGATATAGCTTGATGTTGTCGTGCCACAGATCGCAGTGAATCACGCGCAAGTCGGCGCGATCGAGCGATGCATACTCCGCCTCCACGCGCGCGATGGCCTGTTGAACAGCGGTTGGCGCGTCCATCAGCGCATTCGGCTCATCACGCGAGAGAAAATGCGCGAAGGTGCGCGTGGTAAAGCCTGCCGGTGGCTGCCAGGCCTTGCCGTGCTGATGCAGCTGCGCAAACAGCGCGCCCATCTTCTTCAGATTCGCCGCATTTAATCGCCTGCCCAGCAGCATGCCTGGCAAAAAGGTGGTGAGTGTGACATGGAGCGGCGCCGGCGTGCTCTCTGTTTTCAGCGTGATCACCATTTCATCATCGATGGAGCGAATGACGCGCGGCGTGCAAAGGTCGGTGTCGTGCGCGAGCGCTTCCAGCCACATCGCTTCAGCCTGCAGATCACACAGTGTGCGCCAGCCCGGCGTTGCAATGCGCAGCACCAGCCGCTCGCCGGCGCGCGACCGCACGTCGAAGATTGTGTTGGTGGACGCGCCAAGCAATGCGCATGATGCATCGGCCAGCCCGTAGCGGGTCAGGGCAGCCATGGCGATGCGATGCAGCCGGCGCATTTTGCCGGCGTGGCTGAGCTGATCAAATGGCTTCATGCATCCTCCGCCTCTCACCGCGCGCCTCGGGGATGAGGATGAGCGATGCGAAGAGGATGAGCAGCGCGCACACCAGCGCGATGCCGGCGATGTCGAGTGTTTGCGTGAGTTGAAAGGCGATGAATGGCGCAGCGATGCCGCGAATGCCGGTGAAGAAGGTGTGAATTGACATGTATTCCGCCACAAGGTTGTGCGGCGCGAACTTCGTCACCCACAGATTCCAGGCCACTTCGCCGCCGGCGTTGGCGATGCCGAAGATGGCTGCACCCAGCACCAGCCCCAGCACGCTGTTGCCGGTGAAGAATGCCGCGATGCCCAGCGCGAAACCGATGTTCAGGATGATGCGCAGCACGAAGAAATTCATGCGATCGAACAGCATGCCCCAAGCCGGCGAGAGCAGCAGTCTCATCACACTGGGAATGGTGATGACGTAGAGCGCGACTTGTTGCGGGTTCAGCACCAGTCCGTATTTGGGGTTGGCGAGAAACTCCACGCGCAGTGGCCACATCATCAGGTTTGCAAATCCCATCAGCATCCATGAGACCAACGTCCAGCGCAGCGTATGGTCGGTGCGCAGATACCTCATTGAATGGAACGCGCTCAGCATGACCCCTTTCTCATCACTTCTCTGGGAAGCAGCCGCCGGCGGAGCCATGGGAGACTGCGGCTTCGCATGCAGCACCTTCGATGGGATGCGCACAAGGCAAATTGCGGCGAAGGCAAATGCGATGGCAAAGGCGACCAGCAGCCAACGATATAGATTGATGTCTTGCGTAAGCAGCCGGCCGGCCAGCTCGCCAAACACGATTGTTGCGGCCACGCGCGGCACAAACGTGCGCGATACATACTTGCCGCGCTCTCGTGACAGGTAGTTGTCCTGATACACTGCGGTCAGCAGCGGGATGATGGCGTTTGCGAGGCCGATGGCGACAACGCTGGAGATGACCAGCATGTTGAGCGTGCCAACGCCGGCGGCTACCAGCATCGCCGCGCCGCCGGCCCACATCATCCAGCTTGCGACGTGCATCACCGGCTTGCCCCACCGCTGAACCAGCGGCACCAGCCACAGCGAAAGCAGCATGCCGATATTGCCGCTGGCGGCGATGAATGACTTCTCAATCGAGCCGGCGTCGAAGGCTTTGACTGCCATCAGCAGCAAAAAGGTGCTGGCTGCGCTGTCGATCACGCCGGAGGCGAGCGAGCGCAGCCGATCGTAGAGATACGTCTTTTTGGTGATGGTGGCCGAAAGTGAAACTTCAGCGGGCGGATAGGCAACTTCCATACGCAGGCGATTTCATCACAGGTGGCGCATGATGCAAATCGTCGCGCTTCGTCTATAGTGAGCGCAAATCGAGAGTGAAAACTGACATGACTATTCCTGCAAACTGGACTGAAAGCGATGTCGAACTGGGTGATGGCGTGATGCACTACTACCGCGCCGGCGTGGCGGGCGCGCCGGCGATCGTGTTGGCGCATGGCTTCTCCGACACGGGCTTGTGCTGGCAGCCTACTGCGCAGGCACTTGCGGCAGATTATGACCTCGTCATGCCTGATGCGCGCGGTCATGGCCGCTCTGCGCGGCTGATTCAAGGTCGTCACTACGATCTGACGGATGATCTGATCAAGGTGATTCAGGCGTTGGGTCTCAGCCGGCCCATCGTGTTTGGCCATTCGATGGGCGCATTTGTAGCCGCGCAGCTCGCCGCGCGCCGGCATGATCTGGCGAGCGCGCTGGTGTTGATTGACCCGCCGTGGTTCACGCTGCGCAGCGATGCAAGCTATCCGATGCGCATCGATGATTCGAACATGGGAGCTTGGGTGAGGACACTCGCCGGCAAAACTCAACAACAGTTGATGGAAGAATGCCGGCGAGAGCATCCGACATGGCCGGCAGTGATCGTTGAGCGCTGGTGCGAGGGCAAGACGTTGCTTGATCAGGGCGTCATTGACACAACATTGATCCCCGAATCGAACATACGCGCCACCATCGAGGCCATCCGCTGCCCGGTCTTGCTGCTTACGGCAGACCCGGAATTAGGCGGTATCGTGACGCCAGAGACGGCCCAAGGGGTCGCGCAGATCAATCCGCGGATCCAGACCATGCGCATTCGCGAGGCAGGGCACCACTTGAACTTTACGCAGCCAGACGCATATCTGCGCGCTGTCGAGCAGTTTCTGTCTGCTTTGGGTGCATGAGCATGTTGCAACGCAGTAAAGGTGTCGTTACATATGACGCATTTACTGCGTTGCGAGGATTGCGCATAGGCACCATTTACAACTTCGATCTGAACACGTAGCTGCCGCTGTTAACTTCAAGCACTGCCGTGCCATCGTCGGCGCTCACCAGCGTCGCCCCATCGCTCAGGCCATTGACGCGGCCATTGCCATTGGGCAACATCACCTGCGCGGTGGTGTTTGGCGGCAGGGTCAACTTCAACGTCACCGCGCCGTCCTTCACTTCCCATGCGCTGCAGATCTTGCCGCGGATGCTGCGCAATTCTGCGCCGGCGTGCATGATGCCATCGCGGATGCGCGGGCGAATCAGCAGACGCTCATAGCCCGGCACATCCGGATCGAGGTCGATGCCGGCGAGATAGCGATACAGCCATTCCCCGACTGAGCCAAACGCATAGTGATTGAACGAATTCATCGCCGGCGACTGGAACCCATTTTCTGCCGTCCATCCATCCCACCTTTCCCAGATCGTGGTCGCGCCATGCTTGATCGAATGTCCCCACGAGGGGAAGGTGTCGTTGAGCAGCAGCTTGTAGGCCGTCGATGTGTTGCAGGATTCGCTCAGAACCGGCAGCAACGCGCCGGCGCCGACGATGCCCGTGCTGAGATGCTCATGCTTCGCCTTGATGGCGTTGAGCAGGTGCTGCACAGCGCGCTCGCGCATCTCATCTGTAGGCAGCAGTTCGAAGTGCAACGTCAGTGCATAGCACGTTTGCGTGTCGCCCTTGATCTTTCCATCACCGTCAACATACGTTGTGAGGAACGCGCTGCGAACGCGCTCAAACAGTTCGGCAAAATGCTTTGCCTCGCTGCGCTTGCCCACTGCCGCAGCCATCTTGCTCATCACCAACGCGTCGTAGGCCCAATAGGCCGTTGCCAGCACGTCCTTCGGTGTGTCAGCGGCGATGGAAAGCCAGTCGCCAAAGTTGTTGTTCAGGCGGTTGACGCGCAGATAATCAGGGTTGGCTTCGGCGAGATAGCTCATCCACTTCGCCATCGCGTCCCAGTGCTTGCGGACGATGCGCGTGTCGCCATATTGGCGATACATCACCCAGGGGATGATGACGCCGGCATCACCCCACGCCGGCGCTCCATCCATCGGATCGACCACGCGCGGTGCAACATCGGGGAAGCCCCCTTCGGGCGACTGCGCATCCTCGATATCCTGCATCCACTTGGTGAAGAAAGCGGCCACGTCCATGTTGTGTGAAGCCGTGCGGATGAACAGGCCGGCGTCGCCCAGCCAGCCCATGCGTTCGTCGCGCTGTGGGCAATCCGTCGGGACGCTCAGGTAGTTGCCGCGCTGGCTCCATTCGATGTTGCGCTGCAACTGGTTCACCATCGGATGCGAGCATTCGAAACTGCCAACCTTGGGTGTGTCGGAATGCACGACGATGCCGGTGATGTCGCCGCTCTTCAGCGGGCCGGGATAGCCGGTGACTTCGACATAGCGAAAGCCATGGAAGGTGAAGCGCGGCTCGAACGTTTCACGCGGGCCGCCCTTCACGATGTAAGTATCGGTGGCTTTGGCGCTGCGCAGACTCTCGGTATAGATCGAGCCATCCTTGTTCAGCATCTCGGCATAGCGTAGTTGGATCTTCGTGCCGGCTTTGCCGCGCAGCCCCAGCCGCACCCAGCCAACCATGTTCTGTCCCATATCCACGATCTGCGTGTTGCTGTCCAGCGACTTCACGGTGAACGGTTTCAGCCGCTCGATGGCGCGCACCGGCTGCGAGCAATCCGCAACGAGTGATGTGTTATCGCGTGGAGCAGTGAACACCGGTTGCCAGGCGCTGTCGTCATAGTTCACGTCATTCCAGCCGATCAGCTCCTTGCGCGAGTCATAGAACTCGCCGGCGAGAAAATCTGAATACAAGATCGGCCCATTGCTCGTCTTCCACTGCTCATCTGTGAGAATGATCTCCTTTGAGCCGTCGGCATATTCGAGGTGCAATTGCGCCAACAGCATCGGCTCTGCGCCATAGTGGCGCGATTGGCTGGTGAAACCGATATATCCGGCATACCAGCCCGTGCCGAGCCACGCGCCGATGATATTTTCGCCGCTTTGCATCATGCCGGTCACGTCGTAGGTCTGATACTGGATGCGGATGCGGTAGTCTGTCCAGCCAGGCGGGAAAATGGCGTCGCCGGCGCGCTGGCCGTTGATGTAGATTTCATAGATGCCGCGAGCAGTGGCATACAACCGCGCGCGCTTCACCTGCTTGCGTGCGTTGAAGGCGCGCCGGAAGAGCGGGGCGGGGGAGAGTGCGTCGGTCGTCACCTGCCGATGGCCAATCCATTCGGCCTGCCAGTCGTTCTTACGCACCAGCCCCATCTCCCATGAGGCGATGTCGCTCTCGGTGCTGTTGCCATCTTTATCCCATACGCGCACACGCCACCACGCCGTCTGCCCGCTGGTGAGCGGCTTGCCCTTGTATTCAATGTGGCAGGTGGCATTGCTGTCGATTTGGCCGCTGTCCCACAGATCGGCGCGGCCACGCTGCAGGCCGGCGAGGCTGCTTGCGACCTGGATTTGATACGCCGTTTGCTTTTGCCCATTGGCATCGGATTGCAACTCCCAGCTTAGTCGCGGCTTCGCAACATCAATGCCAAGCGGGTTGACGAGATATTCGCAACGCAGATAAGCTGCCCGGAGGGAAGTAGACATGGTGATAGTCCGTTTGTTTGAAAGCGGCCAGATTTAGCCCATGTTCGCCGGCGACAATGGATTGCGACGATGTGGAAAATGCACGAGGGTGCTGAACAACATGTGGTCAGCACCCTCGCTGCACAAGAAGGAGGAGAGAAAGTATGGCGCAGCAAACAGAAAACTGAAGGCGTGCGCGAGACGACGTGAAAAAAGCTTCCTTAAATGAGCGATCATGTGTCTAAACTGCGACTGGCCGGCGTCACAGTTTGCCCAACGTGGTTGACATGATAAGTAAACGTTTACAACTGTCAACTCGTCAGAGGCGTCTTGTTGAAATGATAATTTAGGATGCTTGAAAACCGCGCTGAGGCAACGTGCAATTGCTGTTTTGGCTTGCGCTTTGTTGATTGAAGAGATGCAATTTGTGCAACTTGCCGGTTTGGCAAGCGCAACGCGCTATTTACGGCGCTTTCCCATCACACCTTCAACTGTTTCCAGCGCCCACGCCGATACAGCACATACACGATCGCTGCGCGGCTAAGCCAGTCGAGTGCGGTGCCAAGCCAGACGCCGGCCAATCCCATCCGCAACCCCACCGCAAGGAGCCACACCAGGCTCACCCGCAAGACGATGGAGCCAACCAGCGATACGATCATCGGTGAGCGCGTGTCGCCGGCGCCGCGCAGCGCGCCGCTGTAGATCATGTAGAACGCCAGTGATGGCAGCTCCAGCGCCGAGAGCGCAACTGCGACCGCCGCCAATGCCAGCACGTCATCCTGCGCGCCGAAGGCGGCCGCCAGCTGCGGTGCAAAAATGACGAACAGCGCGCCCATCACCACCATCGCGCTGACGCCGAGGATGCCCGAACGTTTGGTGGCAAGTTCGGCAATATCGATGCGGCGAGCGCCGAGTGATTGGCCGACCAGTGTGGAGGTGGCGATGGCAAGTCCCCATGCCGGCATGAAGGCGAACGATTCGATGCTGTTGGTAATCTGGTGCGCGGCCATTGTTGCGGTGCCGAGGCTGCTGACAATGCCGACGAAGGCGATGAAGCCGACACGCTGGATGGCGCTCTCGATGATGTTGGGTAGGGCTACGCGCCAGATGCGCCGCACGTCTGGCCAATGCCACACCAGCATCTGCCTCAGTGATACTTGCAAAGGTGTCCACCCGTGCCACATGGCGATGAACGAGACCAATCCGCCCAGACCGAGCGCGATGGCGGTGGCGATGCCGGCGCCGCCGAGTCCCATCGCCGGCACAGGTCCCGCACCAAAGATCAACACCGCTGCCAGCACAATGTTCAGCGCGTTGACTGCGAGTGTGATAAGCATCGGTGTGCGGGTGTCGCCGGCGGCGCGCATCAGGTTGCTCATCACCATGCGCGGCCACGCCAGCAGCGCCGTCGTCAACATCAAGTGGGTGTAGAGCGTGCCGAGTTGCACCACGTGGTCGGCCATCGCCGGGTTGGGATCCTGCACCAACAAGCGCAAAAACGGCTCAACGAAGATCATCATCAGCGCCATCAGCACGACCGACAGCGCGAAGCTGAGCGAGATGGACTGGCCGGCGGCGTGCTTCGCTTCTTGCAAATTGCCCTCGCCCCATGCCCGCGCCACGATGGCGAGCGCGCCGATGCCAAGCGCCATGAACACACCCTGCGCGATCCACAGATAGCTGCCGCTCACACCGATTGCTGCCAGTGCGGCGGGATCGTGCAGCCGGCCAATGAGCAGCGTGTCAACCAGCAGCACCGCCGTGCCGAGCAGGTTCTCCAACACCGCCGGCACTGCCAGCCGGACGATGGCGCGGTTGAGCGTTTGTGGAGTGAGGTCGTCGCTGCTTCCGGGCAGCGCGATGGATGCATTTGCCAAGGTGAGCCGGATGTTACACGATTGAGGAGTTTTTACGCACTCTCCTTGAACGGGGAGAGGCAGGAGCAAGAATGCTCACCACACAGCACGCGCCAGCCGATATCGTGTGTGCGCTCCTTGCTTGCTGCCCGCAAACAAAAACCGGCTGACCATGCTGTTTGAGCATCATGGCAGCCGGCATTTGGATGTGAATCGCATCTGCCCGCACGGCGCTATTATTTCGCAGCAAGCTCCTCGTAGCGCTTCCAGTGCGTGTTCACCAGATCCTGCGCCTGCTTCATCAGCCGATCGGCCTCTTGTGGATGGCTCTGCGCCAGCATGCGATAGCGCGTTTCGTTGTAGGCATAGTCCTTGAACGCGATCTTTGGCGCGCCGCTGTCCAATTGCAGCGGGTTCTTGCCGGCAGCGCGCAGGGCTGGATTGTAGCGATACAGGATCCAGTAACCCGAATCCACGGCCAGCTTCTGCTGGGTCATGCCCTTGGCGATATCGATGCCGTGCGCGATGCAGTGCGAGTAGGCGATGAGAATCGCCGGCCCGTCAAAGGCCTCCGCCTCTTGAATCGCCTTGATCGTCTGCGCGTCGTTGGCGCCCATCGCGATCTGCGCAACATAGATGTTGCCGTAGGTCATGGCGATCATGCCGAGGTCCTTCTTGCCCAGCGCCTTGCCGGCAGCCGCGAACTTGGCCACCGCGCCGAGCGGCGTTGCCTTGGATGACTGTCCGCCAGTGTTCGAATACACCTCGGTGTCCATCACCAGCACCTTTACGTTCTTGCCGCTCGCCAGCACATGGTCGAGGCCGCCGAAGCCAATGTCATAGGCCCAGCCGTCGCCACCGATGATCCATACGCTCTTTCGCACCAACATGTCTGCGATGATGGCGAGGTTGTCGATCTTCGACTGCAACGCCTCGGGCTGGCCGGCCTTTGCCGCTTCCAACTTGCTCTTGAGATCGACTACGCGCTTGCGCTGGTCGACAATGCCCTGCTCAGTGGCTTGATCGGCGCTCAAGATTGCATCGCTCAGTTCGCCGCCAATCAGGTCGCGCAGCTCGCCGACGAGCGTGCGGGCGAAGTCAGTCTGCTTGTCAATGGTCAGCCGCATGCCGAGGCCGAATTCGGCGTTGTCCTCGAACAACGAGTTCGACCAGGTCGGCCCGCGCCCGTCCTTGTTCACTGCCCAGGGTGTGGTCGGCAGGTTGCCGCCGTAGATGCTGGAGCAGCCGGTCGCATTAGCGACATACATGCGGTCGCCGTAGAGCCGGCTGAGCAGGCCCAGGTAGGGCGTCTCACCGCAGCCGGTGCATGCGCCGCTGAACTCGAACAGCGGATCAAGCAACTGCGCGTTCTTCACGTTGTTGAAGGTCATGCCATCCGACTTTGAGAATTCCGGCAATGACTTGAAGAAATCCCAGTTCTCGATTTCCTGCTCGCGGATTGGCAACTGTTCGGCCATGTTGATGGCTCGCCGGCCAACCTGCGTCTTATCCTTCACTGGACACGCTTCCACGCACAGCGTGCAACCAGTGCAGTCCTCCACCGCCACCTGCAGTGAGTATTTCTGGCCGGCGAGCTCCTTCCAGCGCGCTTCGGTGCTCTTGAACGTCTCTGGCGCGTTGACCAACTCGCCAGGTTCATACACCTTCGCGCGGATCACCGCGTGCGGACAAACCAGCACACACTTGCCACACTGGATGCAGATGTCCGGGTCCCACACTGGCACTTCGAGCGCGATGTTGCGCTTCTCGTATTGCGTCGTGCCGGCGGGATAGGTGCCGTCCACCGGCAGCGCGCTCACAGGCAGCAGGTCGCCGGCGCCCACGATCATCGGCGCGGTCACCTTCTGCACAAATTCCGGCGCATACACTGGCACGATGGGTGGCATCGGCTTGCCATTTGCCTGCATCGACTCGTCGATCTTCACCTCATGCAGGTGCGCCAGTGTGGCATCGACTGCGCCGAAGTTCTTTTGCACCACCGCCTCGCCGCGCTTGCCATACGTCTTGCGAATCGACTTTTTGATCTGCTCGATGGCCTCTTCGCGCGGCAATACGCCGCTGATCGCAAAGAAGCATGTCTGCATCACGGTGTTGATGCGGTTGCCCATGCCGGCGTCTTCGGCCACCTTGTAAGCGTCAATCACATACAGCTTCAGCTTTCTGGCGATCAGGGTTTCTTGCACCGGCTTGGGCAGCCGGCTCCATACATCGTCCGGCCCCCACAGGCTGTTCACCAGCACCACTGCGCCCTCGGTCGCCTGCTCCAGCACGTCGTAGCGTTCCAGGAAGCCAAATTGGTGCACGCCGATGAAGGTGGCCTTGCTGATGAGATACGGTGATTTGATCGGTTGCGGGCCGAAGCGCAGGTGCGAGACGGTGCGCGCGCCGGACTTCTTGGAATCGTAGACGAAGTAACCCTGCGCGTAGTTCGCCGTCTCCTCGCCGATGATCTTGATGGTGTTCTTGTTTGCGCCGACCGTGCCATCTGAGCCGAGCCCCCAGAACATGGCGCGCACGGTGTCATCCGTTTCGATGTCGAAGTTCGGGTCAAACGGGATGCTGGTGAAGGTCACATCGTCGTTGATGCCGATGGTAAAGTGATTCTTCGGCTTGTCCTGCGACAGGGCATCGAACACGCCCTTCACCATCGCCGGCGTGAATTCCTTCGACGACAAGCCATAGCGGCCGCCGACGACGCGCGGCATCTGGCCTTCCCACACTTCGCTCAACGCGGTGACGACGTCGAGGTAGAGCGGCTCGCCGGCGCCGCCTGGCTCCTTGCAACGATCCAGCACCGCGATCTTCTTCACGCTCTTTGGCAGCGCTGCGACCAGATGCTCGGCGGAGAATGGGCGATATAGGCGCACCTTTATCACGCCGACCTTCTCGCCGCTGGCGATCAGGTGCTGCACCGTCTGCTCAACCGTGTCACACGCCGATCCCATCGCGATGATCACGCGCTCGGCATCTGGCGCGCCGACATAGTCGAACAGGTGATACTGCCGGCCCGTCAGCATGGCGAACTTGTCCATCGCGTTCTGCACGATGGCCGGCACGGCCAGATAAAACGGATTTACGGTCTCGCGCGCTTGGAAATACACATCCGGGTTTTGCGCTGTGCCGCGAATCACGGGGTTGTCCGGCGTCAGCGCGCGCTGGCGATGCGCTCGCACAAGCTTCTCATCGATCATGCTGCGCATGTCGTCATCCGACAGGTGCTCCAGCTTCGTAATTTCGTGGCTGGTGCGGAAGCCGTCGAAAATGTGCAGGAATGGCACGCGCGACTCCAGCGTTGCAGCAAAAGAGATCAGCGCATTGTCCATCACTTCCTGGCCGTTGGCCGAGAAGAGTTGCGCCCAACCGGTGGAGCGGGTGGCCATCACATCGCTGTGATCACCGAAGATGCTCAGGCCTTGCGCAGCAATCGAGCGCGCGGCGATGTGGAAGACCGTGCTGGTCAATTCGCCGGCGATCTTGAACATGTTCGGGATCATCAGCAGCAAG
>CAZPVX010000016.1:39158-39867 GCA_964590135.1 uncultured Anaerolineae bacterium
AAGCCCTGCGATGACGTGAACGTGGTGGCGAGAGAGCCGGATTGCAACGCGCCGTGGATGGCGCCGGCGGCGCCGCCTTCGGACTGCATCTCCTGAACCAGCGGCACGACGCCCCACAGATTCTTTATATGGTTGGCGCTCCACTGGTCGCAAAATTCGCTCATCTGCGACGAGGGTGTGATCGGGTAGATGGCGATGACCTCACTCGTCTTGTAGGCCACGTATGCCGCGGCCTCGTTGCCTTCAATGGTGGTAATTTCGCGTGTGGATGACATATCAGCGTTTTTTGTACTGGCGTCAGGTGTCTTTTGCGTCCTGCGCGTGGCTAGTCATACACTGGCCGTGTGGTTAGTCGGCTTGGGGCCGGCTTTCGGCAAGGGAAGGTTGGATGAGGCGGGAAATCCCCTACGACTTGCTGCCTTTGTGACGCGGGCGGAGTGCGTTGCGGATGCGAATGAACCATTCACGCACGGCAGCAGCCTGCTGGTCGCTCACGTCGTGGGTGCTGTAGCGCGCTTCGATGAAGGCCTGCGTGAGTTGCTCGACGTCTTGCGAAGCATCCGGTGCGCGCTGGTCTAGCACCTGCGCATATTCGTTTGGTGTGTGCGCGGGGTTGCGCGGCGTGCCGCTCTGCGCGCCGCGCTGCAAGAGAAAATGATCACCGTCGGCTATCTGTACGTGAGCGAACTGGTTGGCGAGCAGATCGACG
>CAZPVX010000016.1:39877-104604 GCA_964590135.1 uncultured Anaerolineae bacterium
CAAGAGCAGGCTGTAGTAGTAGCGCACGAGGGCGCGGGCAGTCATGTTGCGCAGGCCGGCGCGATAACCCAGCGACGTTGCAGCGCGCTTCGCTTGTGGAGGTGATTTTGGTTGATCACTGCGTAATTTTTGCAGCAGAGCTGCCGGCTGTGCGAACAACCCCATCAACCAGACCCAGAATGCTGCCAGCCGCCGGCGCAGCAAGCCAAACAAGCTGCCGGCGGTGCGCAACTCATTGCCCAGCGCGAGCCGGCGCGAGAGCAGGTAATACAGTGCGCCGGCCACGAGGGCGATGCCGAGCGCGACGAGCAGCGCGGAGCCGAAGGGAATGTCGATTGGAGTCGCGGCGGCGCGCTCCAGCGGCTGTTGCTCTGGCGTTTGCAGTTGTGGGGCTGCCGGCGGCGGCGTGCCAAACAACCATGCAAACAACGAGAATAGCGCAAAGGCGACCATCTGAAACATGAACACGATCAGCATCCAGATCAGGGTGATGAAGTAGATCAGCCCGAACAGAATGTTGCGAACGAGGATGCTGAGCGATTGAAAGAGAGTGAGCGGGTTGCCGGCAGCGAGCAGCAACGCGACCAGCGCAAGACCCAGCACCAACGCCAGCCCGTAGCCGGCCCAGCGTGTGCCAAGTCCAGGCTCGATCTCGACGCCTTCGATGGCCCAGGTGCTGATGGCGGCGCGCACGCGGGTGTGGCCGAGCAGGAGCAGGCTGAGCGTAAAGTAGATCAGCAGGACGATCGCCGGCGCCGGCGCTGCCTTCGCCGCCGATACCATGCGCACCAATGTGGCAAGCACCAGAATGACCGCGAGGCCGATGCCACCGGCGATCACGTGGCCGGCGAAGTTATCTCGCACCTCGCTCAAGCCGCCGCGCTCCTCGGTCGCCTGCATCTGGCGCAGCAGTTTGCGCTCATCCATCGCCAGCGGCGCGAGGTCGCCGGCCAGCACGCGCACAGCAGACCACACGACGAAGAGCGCGATGAGTGAGAATAAAAACGCCGGTTCAAAAACGAAGGTATAGAAATCGGCCAGCCAGCGCTGCGCCTCATCGGCCAGCGTGGCAAAGCCGGCGCTGGCGAGGATGACACCTTTCACGATGAGGCCGATGATGATCCATTCCGATGCGAAGTAGAGGATGCGCTGTTGAAAGGTGCGCGTGACGTGCCGGCTTACCGCGCGGGAATACAGCGATTCGATGCCGACGAGCAACGCCAGCCACGGCAGCGCGCTGGCGTAGGCGCCCGGGTGGATGGCGCCGGCGAGCGCCGCCAACCCCACGCCAAGGCAGACACCCATCGCCACCAGCGCTGAATTCCACAGCAGTGGCGTCAATGAGGTGACGGCGGGTTGTTCGCCGGCGGTTTCATGCAGCATCGCAAAAGTCCCGCGCCTGGACGGCGCTTTTCACAAATCTCGCAGCTTCAATTCAACTTTACATGACTCGCTGCCCAGGCACTGAAGCCAATGACATCCCCGCGAAGGCGAGAATCCAGCCCTTTTGGAGCTACGTCCAGGTCTGGATGCCCACGAAAGTGGGTGTGACGGTATAGGCAGCAAGTCACGTTAACTTCACATTCATGTCACGCTGTGGCGACACGTGATACAGCGGCACGCCAAAGTGGGCCGCGCGCTGCTTCGCCTGCTTCAAGCCTTCCACAGTTCTGCCGCACAGCACGATGGCCGCGTTTAGCCCGCTGCGCTGCGCTTTGAATATCTCCTCGAATAACGCATCAGTCATTTTGCCGGTGATGATGACGAGTGTCGCGCCCCATGCCAGCTTGACGCGTTCGCGTTGCACCAGCGCGATATAGTCGTCAGGGGGGTCGGCAAAATGAGCGCGCGCCAGCACGTCGAGCGCAGTCATGAAGTGGCTGCGCCCTTTCGCCGGCGCGATCGATTGGAACGGCGCCAGCTTCGATACCACTGACGATTCGCCAGTCATGCCCGGGTCGAGTCCATTCGTCGCCAACCCCACTGCCTCTTTTCGCGCAACCACCCAGTCACAGATCGATGCTGCCGCGACGATGGCAACTTCGGTGTCGTCGGTCCAAGTCAGACGGTCATAGTTGGCGCGATTGAGATCGAGCAGCACCATGGCCTCCAGCGAGCGCGAGGGTTCGAATTGCCGCACTTGCAGCCGGCCAATTGCAGCGCTGGTTTTCCAATCCACGCGACGCATCGAATCGCCGCTGATGTAATCGCGCTTGCCGCGCACGCGAGAGGGATCTTCGAAGATCGGCTGAGTTTCGTGCAGGCTGCCCAGCGGCGAGCGCGAGGGCAAACCCAACTCAGGCAATGGCACGATCTTTGGATACACGGTCAGCGTTTGCACGATGGCCTGGCGGTGCAGCAACTTGTCGAGACCCAGCGCGTCGCCGGCATAGAGCGTGATCGGCCCGATGCGATACAAGCCGCGTCGGTTTGCCAGCAGGGTGTAGTGAAACTCGCGCGTCTCTTTCGATTTCAGGGTGATGGCGCGGTTGAATATATGCGGGCCAAACTCTACTGGCACGCTATCGCGCACGCGCAGCAAGAGCGCCGGCAGCCGGCTGCGATTGCGCACCTGCAAGCGCACCATGATCACGTCATTCAGGTATGCGCGCGGATTCATGTGGCGCGCCACTTCGAGTGACGCGCTGACACGCCGGCCCCACGCGACACTGAGCAATGTCGCGCTGAGCAGCAGCGCCGCTGCGCCCAGCATCGCGCCGTTTTGCAGCAGCACTGCCATCACCAGCAGCACCAGCGAGGTAATCGTCAGACTTCGCGCCATGAGTGAGATATTCAGGTCGTTCTGCGCCAGTCAAAAATTACAAGCCGTCAAGTCACGTTGAGCGCTGTGGTGTCGAGTAATTCATTCAGGATGACGCGCGCAGTGCGCCCGCGCAGCTCGGCTTCGGGCTTGGCGACGAGGCGGTGGGCGAGCGCCGGCGTGACAAGCCGTTTGATGTCGTCTGGGATGACGTGATCGCGCCCGCGAATGGCTGCCAGCGCCTGCGCCGCCTTGAAGAGCGCAAGGCTGGCGCGCGGACTTGCGCCCAGCGCAATATCGTTGCTGTTGCGCGTGGCATTCACCAGCCGCACGATGTAATCAGCCAGCGATTCATCGACATGCACTTCCCAGATCTGCCGCTGCAGCGCAGTCAGCTCGTCGATGCTTGCGACTGCGCCCAACTGGTTGATGGGATGCTCGCGCTGCAGATTGCGAATGACCTGCTGCTCTTCTGCCGGCGATGGATAGCCCATCGCGACCTGCAACAAGAAGCGGTCGAGTTGCGCCTCGGGCAGCGGGAACGTGCCTTCATATTCCACCGGATTTTGCGTGGCCAGCACGAGGAAAGGGCGGGGCAGGGCGCGGGTTGTGCCATCGACAGTGACCTGCTGTTCCTGCATCGCTTCGAGCAGCGCGGATTGCGTGCGCGGCGTGGCGCGATTGATTTCGTCGGTCAGCAGCACATTCACAAAGATCGGGCCGGCGCGAAACTCAAACTGGCTGCTCTGCTGGTTGAACACAGAGACGCCGGTGATGTCGTTCGGCAGCAGATCTGGCGTGCATTGCACGCGCTTGAACTGGCCGCCGATGCTGCCGGCGAGGCTGCGCGCGAGCATCGTCTTGCCGACGCCTGGCACATCTTCGATCAACACGTGGCCCTCACACAGGAGCGCGACAAGCAGCAACTCGATCGTGTCGCGCTTGCCGACGATCACGCGCTCGATGTTCTCGATGATTCTTGCGGCAAAGTCTTTTGCATTTGGCATGAGGTTTCCCAGACATTATTGCGCCTTTTCAATTTTGCAAGGGAAGTGCGAGATGGAGAGATCGCGGAGGCGCGCGGCAGGCCGGCATCGCAATCGTCAACGCGACGAAGTGCTGTCAGGGATTTGAGGAGAAACGAGGGCGGATGAGAGTCGAACTCACCGCAGCTTGCCGAGCAACCTGCCACTGGTTTTGAAGACCAGGACACCCACCGGGGCATATCCACCCTCAAGCGAGATAGAGTCAAGAGACAGGCTGAAAGCCTTCAATTTGTTGCCGCTTGATTCTTCTCTCGATTCTAATGCAGTAACATTCGCGCATGGCAAAGAAGCAGGCCGGCGATACCGGCGCCGACATCGATACTCTCTCCTTCGAGGAAGCCTTTCAGATGCTCGACACAATCGTCGCCCAACTGGAGCAAGGCGATCTGCCGCTGGACCAATCACTCGCGCTGCATGAACAGGGCCAGAAGTTGGCCGAACACTGCGCCCGCAAGCTCGATGAGGCAGAGTTGAAGGTCAAGGAAGTATGACCGGAACGATCATCAATGTCATCACTGTGATGATTGGCACGGCGCTGGGCGTGGCACTCGGCAATCGTCTGCCGGAGCGCGTGCGCGAGACGGTGCTGGCCGGCCTTGGCATCACCACCATCGGTTACGCCATTCTGAACATCATCGATGCGATGTCGAACCAGCAGAATGTGCCGCTCAAGTTCATCGTCGTGATGCTGGCGCTTTTGTTCGGCGGCATTGCCGGCGAGTTGCTCGACCTCGATGGCGCGCTGCATCGCTTCGGTGCGCTGTTGGAGCGGCGTTTCAACCGCAGCGCTGGCGATCACGACAGCACCGCGCACTTCATTCGCGGCTTCATCACAGCCAGCCTGGTTTTTTGCATCGGCCCCATGACTGTCCTGGGCTCCATTCAGGACGGACTGACTGGCGACTATGGCTTGCTCGGCATCAAGAGCACGCTGGACGGATTCGCGGCGCTGGCGTTTGCTGCGTCGCTTGGCATTGGCGTGGGCTTCAGCGTCATCACCATCCTTGTGCTGCAGGGCGGCATTGCGCTGCTCGCCGAGGACCAGCGCGCGGCGTGGCGTGCTGAACAACCGCCGGTTGCGCCGCTTCAAGCGGCGGCCGGCCTGCTGCAGGGGGTGTTCACGCCGCCCATGCTGGCTGTGCTTTCAGCCACCGGCGCGTTGCTCATCATCGGTATCGGTCTGACACTGCTCGATTTGAAGAAGATTCGGTTGGCGAACTTTCTGCCGGCGCTGCTTCTGGGGCCGGTCTTCGTCGTCATCCTCGCGGCGTTGAATGTCAGCGGGTTTCAGGTCGTTGCAGGGTAAGTTTTTTAGCGACGATGCGAATGCAACAAATTGAGCGCGCCGGCAAAACGCCGGCGTGCTCTTGCGTCTCTTGCGATCTCAGTGTCGCGTCTGCAAACGCTATACGCCTTCGAGGAAGCGCGCGCTCTGCAGGATGCCGAGTTGCTCGCCTGCCGTCGTGCCGTTGAAGTTGGCGTCCTCCAACTCGATCGACACCGTGCCCTTGTAGTTGGCGTCTTTGAGCGTGCGCATCACCTCGACCCAGCGCACCTGCCCCTGCCCAGGGATGGCGTAGCGCCACGACATGCCGCCGAATGCCGGCGCTTTGCCGAATGTCGCCGGCTGCTCATGGCCATATTCATACAGACCCTCTGTCGACAGCTCGGTGTCCTTGCCATGCACGTGATACACGCGGTCGACAAATTCGCGCAGGAAGCGCAGATAGTCGATGCCCATGCGCATCAGATGCGATGGATCGTAGTTCACGCCCATCGCCTTGCTCGGCACCTTCTCAAAAAAGGCGCGATAGCCTTCCGGTGTGCAGGCCAGCGCGCCCGGCCCTGGCCAGCCTTCAATCACGATGCGCGCGTTGTGCTTCTCCAGCACCGGCGCGAGCGCAGAGAAACTTTCGACCATATAGCCAAAGTTCTCCGCGCGCGGCAGTTCTGGCTTCTCCGGCAGCATCACCAGGAAGTAGTTCACCGAGCCCAACCTGGCACCGGCTTCGATCTGCGCTGTATTCGCGGCGAGGGCCGCCTCGCGCCGCGTCTTGTCCGGCGAGATCATGCCCTTGTTGTCTTTCAAGTCGATCGAGCCGGCGCGCAAACCGGCATCGATGATCTGCTTGCCGGTATCGATGTCTGCGCTGACATCGATACCGGCGAGGCCGCTCTGCTTCGTCCAGGCGATCAAGCCGGTGAGGTCTTTCTGCCATTCCGTCCAACCGCGTCGAAAACCAATGGGGAAATTGCCTGTTCGGGTCTGCATTGTCATGTTTACACTCCGACACGCGAGTGTAGCCCATCACAAAAATAAATCCACTTGCGGCGCTAATGATGTAGCATCGGCGGCAATGTTGCCGTCGCACTTCCGCTTCACCCAGAACAACCTCAACGATTTTGCCGATTGCAACTATCGCTTTTTTCAACGCTATATCGCGCGGCAGCCCTGGCCGGCGATGGATGCCACCACCGAACAGGCGATGGAGCGCGAGCGGCGGATGCGCGCCGGCGTGGCGTTGCATCGCTGGGCTGAACGGTTCTGGCTCGGCGCAATCGACCCGGCCGTCGATGCGCCAGAGGGCGATGAAGAGATGCGCGCATTGTGGTCGCGCTTTGTTGCGACGGATTTTTCTTTTCTGCCGGCGCAGCGCAGCCCAGAGGTCGCGCTGGCCTGCGTGCTGGGTGAGCGCCGGCTGTATGCGCGTTACGACCTGCTCGCCATTGAGACGGGTCGCGCCGTGATTGTGGATTGGAAGACGGCGCGCAACGCGGGCTATGAGGATTGGGCGCGCCGGCTGCAAACGCGCGTGTATCTGTTCGTGCTGGTTGAGGCCGGCGACCCCTATCATGCCGGCGTGCCGCTGCAACCAGAGCAGTGCGAGATGCGCTATTGGCTGGGAAATGCGCAGCAACCCTGGGTGACCGTGCCATATTCTGCCGAGCAACATGAGGCAAATCGCGCCGTGCTCACAACGATGGCAGACGATATTCTCCAGCGCGCCGGCCCGGCTGCCTTTCCCATGACCACCGATGAGCGGCAATGTGTGGCATGCGGCTATCGCACCTTGTGCAGGCGCGCCGCCGGCAATGTGCTGGGCGAGGGCTGGCGCGATGATCTGCGCGACGAAGACCGCGATATCATCGACGGCCGCGATATCCATGCGTTGGAATATTGAAGCGCAGCAGAGGGCAATGCGTTGAGGCCGCGCTGGCCGGTCTGCCCAACACTATGCAGCGTCGCCGGCGCTCCGCGACATTTATCAGGGAGAACACACAACCATCATGAAAGGTCTCATCCTCAGCGGCGGCAAAGGCACGCGCCTGCGCCCGCTCACCTTCACCAGCGCCAAGCAACTCATCCCGCTGGCAAACAAACCGGTGCTGTTTCGCGTGATCGAATCGATCCGCGACGCCGGCGTCACCGATATCGGCGTGGTCATCGCGCCGGAGACGGGCATGGAAATCCAGCAGCAGGTGGGCGACGGGTCGCGCTGGGGCGTGAAGATCACCTACATCCCGCAGGACAAGCCGGCCGGCCTTGCGCACGCCGTCAAGATCAGCCGCGACTACATCGGCGATGATCGCTTCGTCATGTTTCTCGGCGACAACTGCATCCAGGGCGGCATTCACAAGCTGATCGAGCAATATGCCAACAGCGACTACAACAGCCAGATCGTGTTGACCCGTGTGGCCGATCCGCGCAGCTATGGTGTGGCGGTTCTGGATGATGCCGGCAAGATCGAGCGCTTGATCGAGAAACCACAGAATCCGCCAAGCAACCTCGCCCTGGTTGGCATCTACATGTTTGACAAAAATGTGTTCACGGCAGTGGACAACATTGCGCCATCCTGGCGCAACGAACTTGAAATTACGGATGCGATTCAATGGCTGGTGGCAAATGAGTATCGCGTATTCCCCTATGTTCACAATGGCTGGTGGGTGGACACGGGCAAGCGCGAAGACATGCTTGATGCGAATGCGCTGGTGCTGGAAGAGCTGGAGCCGCATGTCGATGGGCAGGTGGATGACAGGTCGATCATCGACTCGCGCGTGTCGATTGAGAAAGGCGCGCAGATCGTGAATAGCGTGGTTCGCGGACCGACGGTGATCGGCGAGAACACGCGCGTTGTGAATAGCTATGTCGGCCCCTTCACCAGCATCGATCGCGATTGCGTTATCGAGAGCGCCGAAATCGATCGCAGCATCGTGTTGGAAGGTTGTGCCATCACCGACATCCCTGCGCGCATCCACGACAGCTTGATCGGCCGCAAGTCCATCATCACCCGTGCGCAGGTCAAACCGCAGGGTTATCGCCTCTTGTTGGGTGATTACAGCCAGACCGGATTGCTGTGAATAGAATTGCGCCATGCGATCTTTTGACGATGTTTTGGCGCAAGTGGATGAGTTGGCGGCGCAGTTTGCCGCCGGCGCAGAGAAGCATGACCGCGATGGCTCATTTGCCTTCGAAAACGTGGCGGCGATCAAGGCTGCCGGCCTGCCGCGCTCGCCAGCGCCGGCAGCGTATGGCGGCGATGGTTTCGATCTGGTGCAATGTGCGCAGATCCTTCAACGACTCGCGCATGGCGACGCCAGCACTGCGCTCGGCATGGCAATGCACTTCCACGTCATCGGCTCGCTGGCCGAAAATAATGCCTGGGCCGGCGATGCCTTTGCGCAGCTGTGCTGCGATGTGGTGAAATCTGGCGCGCTGGTGAATAGCGCGGCCAGCGAGCCGGAGATGGGCAGTCCTTCGCGCGGCGGCCTGCCGGCGACCAAAGCCCTCGCAACTGATGACGGTTTTGTGCTGAACGGTCGCAAAAGCTGGGTGACGAATGCGCCGGCGCTTGGTTATTTCCTCATCAGCGCCGCGCACGAAGAGGGAATCGGCATCTTTGTCGTCAAAGCCGGCACGCCTGGCCTCTCGCTCATCGACACGTGGAGCGCCAGCCTGAGCCTGCGCGCCAGTGGTTCATTTGACGTCACGCTCAAAGATGTGTTTGTGCCGGCGCAATGGCATGTGGAACAGCGCGCGCCAGGGCAGGCGAAACGCGGCGCATTGCCGGCAGGTTGGGCCACCTGCGCATTCGCTGCGGTGTATCTGGGTGTGGGCGAAGCGGCTTTGCAGGCGATGGTGGATTACAGCAAACAGCGTGTGCCGACCGCGCTTGGCAAGCCCATCGCAGAGCTGCCGCAAATCCAGCGCGGCATCGGGCAGATGGATGTGGCGCTGAGAGGCGCGCGCGAGGCGCTGCACAGCGCGGCGCGCAAATGGGTGACGCAACCCGAAGCGCGCGCTGATATGGAGGCTGATCTTGCTGCCGCAAAATACCTTTGCACCAATGCTGCGATCACGGTGACTGATATTGCGTTGCGCACTGCCGGCGCCAGCGGCCTCGCCCGCAGGCTGCCGCTGGAAAGATATTTCCGCGATGCGCGCGCCGGCTTGATGCACCCCCCGCAGGATGATCGCGCGCTCGAGATCATCGGCAGGGCGGCGATCGCAAGCGCTGAATGAAATGGCGCAAAGTCACAGCAGGCATTCGCACCGATGCATGACTTTGAGCTGCGCTTTGTCCTTTGAGTTTTAGGTGATGGCAGAACTCACACGCAAAGAAGTGATCCTCGTGCTGGCAGCGACGCCGTTTGGCAGGGACGCAGGGCTGGGTGCGCGGTTTGCCGGCGTCGACCTCAGCGGCCTTGATCTGCGCGGATTGAACTTCGCCCATGCTGACTTGCGCGCTGTAAATCTGCGCGGCGCGCAATTGAACCAGACGCGCTTCAACTTCGCCTTGATGCAATCCGCCGACCTGACTGAAGCCGAGGCGACCCAAGCCGACTTTACTCAGGCTGATCTCGCCTCAGCGGTGATGAACCATGCGCGCTTGAACGAAGCCGTCTTTGCCCAAGCCGTGATGGAAGTTGCAAACCTGATCGGCGCAGATTTGCGGCGCGCAGATTTGCGACAGGCAAAAATGGCGCGTGCAGATCTGCGCTCTGCGGATCTCGGGCATGCGAAACTCCATCGCGCGCGGATGGCCGGTGCGCAACTCGGCAGCGCCGACCTGATGGCGGCAGAATTTCACGCCGCCGAACTGAATGATGCCAACCTGGATGGCGTGCTGGGCGAGCGCGCTGATTTCAGCGACGCCTTCCTGCAGCGCGCCAGTCTGATTGACGCGCGATTGCAGGGCGCTCTGCTGCGCGACGCCAACTTGAGTGAGGCGTTGCTCCTGCGCACTGATCTGAGTGATGCTCAATGCAGCCGCGCCATCTTTCGCGCTGCCAACCTGCAGGGCGCCGTGCTGAATGGAACGGATCTGACCGAGGCGACGCTGCGCAATGCTGAATTGAGCGAGGGAGCACTCTTGCGTGCCATACTCAATCAAACCGTGCTGACGAATGGCGCAATCGCGTAGAAAAAGAAGAAAGGGTCGGAGATCTCCAACCCTTTGTTTAGGCGATAGCGACTTGCAAATCCTGATTTGACTTGTGTGACCCCTACGGGACTCGAACCCGTGTTTTAGCCTTGAAAGGGCTGCGTCCTAACCACTAGACGAAGGGGCCGCGTAAAGCGCGCGGCATTGTAACACGGCGCGGCCTTTTTATAATCACCAGTCTTGTAGAAAAAGCCCATCGAAGGAGTTCAATTTGAAACAGCATCAACGCGTCCGTCGTGCCTCATGGCTGCTCGCTGCGACCCTGGTTATAACTGCGTGCGGCTCCGCACAGGCTGAGCCAACCGCGACCATGTTTGCGCCACAAGTGACCATCTTCGTGCCCAGCGCCACCATCGCACCAACGGACACGCCATCTCCCACGACTGCGCCGGCGACTGAAACGCCTGAGCCGCAAGCCGCGGCGGCAGTCAGCGACACTGCTGCTGCGCCGGCGATGCTCGCCGCAAACGCAAACCCCTATACCGGTCTGGTCATCGACGACTCAGCTGCGCTCAATCGCAAGCCGTTGCTGATCAAGGTGGCGAACACAGCAGAGGTGCGGCCACAATCCGGCTTGAGCCAGGCCGACGTGGTGGTGGAGCACCTTTCTGAGGGCAGCATCACGCGCTTCACTGCGCTATTTCTCACCAATTCGCCGACAAAAGTGGGGTCGGTGCGCAGTTGCAGGCTGATCGATATTGAGTTGCCTGTGATCTTCGATGCGGCGCTGGTTTGCTCTGGCACCAGCCCGGGCGTGAAGCCTTTGATGCGCAACTCGTATGCCTACAAGAATGACCTGACCATGATCAGCGACTTCGGGCCGTATGAGTGCGCGAGTTGCCCGATGTTCCGCGTGAGCGGACGCGTGCCTCCGCATAACCTGTTTGCCAACGCGCCGAATGCGTGGAAGGAACTGGACAAGCGCGGTGTGAATGTGCGATCGACATTCAGGGCATGGGTGTTTGATGCGACGCCGCCGGCGGGCAAGGACACCCGCGTTGTCGACGTCGGCTACAAATCTGGCAAAGTGAGTTGGACCTATGACTCAGCTGCCGGCAAGTGGCTGCGCGCTGTCAGTGGTCAGCAGCAGATCGATGCTGAGAACCGCCAGAAGATTGCCTTTGACAACGTGATCGTGGTGTATGCGCATCACCAGACCACGCTGATTCAAGAGGACGTTGGCGGCGCGCGCTCGATCGAAATTCAGGTCTGGGGCGAAGGTCCGCTGCGCGTCTTTCGCGACGGTCGCGAGATCGGCGGACGATGGAAGCGCGGCAGCGGGGTGGGGGAATTCGAGTTCTTTGACGTAAATGGCAACAAGATTCCCCTTAAGCCTGGCACGACATGGATCGAAATGGTGCCAATCAAAGGCGAGGTGCCGGTGACAACCGAGTGACCGGTCTGCTGGTCACTCGGTTGGGCCAGGGCATCGATTTGGCGATGTGATCATCGTTGCTCACACGTCACGATGACCAGTCGTTTGCCGGATGGAACAAAGCGCACATCGTCGATGCCGTTGCGCCAGACGATGGCGTTGATGGTGGTGTGGTAACGCAGTGCGATGCGGAAGATGTTTTCGCCTGGCTGCACCACATGCACCACTCGCCGGCCGCAGCGCACGCCGGCGGAGCCTGTGTTACTGTTGCTGCTGCTGTTCGTGTTGCTGTTGGTGGTTGGGCGCGAGCCGGCCGGGAAGGGTTGAACTGACTCGTCGATGCCACTGGCCGGCGGCATGCTGCCGCTTGGCTCAGGCAGGGTGCCGGACGTTTCAAAGTGGGGAGCATTCGGGTCAGCGGGTTGCGGCTCGACACCCGGGATGCTCGTGCCTTCGTTGCCGGTGAGTGGCGGCGGGTTGAACATTGGCTGCTCGGTCGGTGAAATTGGCTCCGGCGGCCCCACTTCACGGGTCGGCACGATTTCTGGCAGTGGCAGCGGCGTGGGCGTCGGCTGCTGCACGATTACCTGGCCGGGCTGCGCCTGTGGCATGCCCACGCTAACGGGGCGAGTCAGGCGGAGTCGGTCGGTAGTCAGGGCGAACACGACAACAGCACAGATTATGATCAAGATGCTGATCAACACGAGCAACACGGTGGTTGTGCCGCTCGATATTCGCGAATTCATTGGGGCTAAGGTACACTATTTGCAGGAAATTGCAAAGGGATTTGACATGCGAAGAGAGGAAGCGCCGAAGCAGGAAGTATTGAGCTGGAGCGACGTTGATGCGCTGATTGATCAGGTGTTGCCGAACATGACAGGCGTTTATGACGCCCTGATGATGATCACGCGTGGCGGCATCATACCGGGCGGCTTGATTGCGGAAGCGCTCAACATCAAGCACATTTTGACAGCGGCGGTGGAATTCCCCGCCGGCGATGCCCCGCGCTTACTTGCATGGCCATCCTTTTTGCAATTTCCAGATGAATCGCTCACGCGCGGCCGGCGCGTATTGCTCGTAGATGATGTGTGGACGCATGGCCGGCACATTATGACCGTGCGCGGCCGTGTGGAAGCAAGCGGTGCGCGGGTGGAGACGGCTGTGCTGCACTACAAGCCATCTGCCTCGCTCTTCCCCAATCACAAACCCACCTATTACGCCGCCGTGACGGATGCCTACATTGTGTATCCGTGGGAGATCGATCGCAAACCGCGTGCATCGCGGGTGATGACGCCGGTGGAATTCTGATGGCTGTTGCCAAGAGCGAATTGTGGATCTCAAGAACCTGCCTGTTAACACCTGTCCGCTGTGCCGGCAAGCTGCTCTCGACCAAAGCACGGATCAGTGGACGTGTGATTTTTGCGGTTGCAAACTGGAATTTGACCCGCATAGCCGGCACACGCGTGTCACCTATTGGCCGGTGCAATATGCAGCGCTGAAGGCCGGCGTGGGTTCGGAATGGCTGGGCCGACGCGAGTTGTTCGAGCGTGTTGATGCGGCTGCAGATGCTGCGCCGGTGACCCGCGCGCCCAGGCTGGTTGGCCCGCTGCTCATCATCGCTGCTGCGCTGTTGCTGCTGTGCGTCATGCTTGGCGCGGTGGCGTCGGCAATCGTCATCAGCCCGAGCATCGCGCGCACGCGCCGCACGATTTTGCAGGCCTACCAGCCGACGGCCACCGCCACGATTACGGCAACTGCTGCTACAACCCAAACCGCATTGGCGACGCCGTCGCTGGAACAGCCGGCGCTCGACTCGCCACTGAGTTTGACGCCTGCGCCTTCATTCGAAGCGCCAGCAGCGACGCCGTTTGAGGTCACGGCAACTCCGCAACTGCCGACGCCGGCGTTGCCCACACCGGCGTCGCAACAGGTGAACCAGCCACAGCCGCAGCCGACGCTGCAGCAATTGCCGCCGACGTTCACGCCGGCGCCGCCACCGACGATTCCTGTTCAGTCGACCATGCCGCCGGCCTTGCCTGGCGCACAGACATCGCCATTGCCGCAGCCGCCCGTCGCGCCAGAGCAACCGGGGCAACCTGAGCAACCCACGCAGCCGCCGGCATTGCCGCCAACTGCAACGCCGTTGCCCACACCGACAGTCACCACGCGCCCCACGGTTGCCATCACGCCGCAACCGCTGCAACCCGGCTCGCAGTTACTGGCCGGCACGGTCAGGATCGTCACCGTGTCTGCCAACGGCAGCGTCTCGCAGAACGAGGCCGACGAATATGTCGAATTGCACAACGAGGGACAATCGCCGGAGTATCTCGATGGTTGGAAGCTGAGAGCTATCCGCAATGCCGACAACGTGTTGCTGGAGGAATATGTCTTCCCTGGCGGTGCAGTGATTGCTGCAAACCAGACCTGCCGTATCTACACGAATCTGCCATACGGGGAGTTCAACTGCGGCTTCAGCAACGGGTTTGCAAGCAACGAGCCGATCTGGCCGCCTAATAGCGCGCGGGCGGTGCTTGTCAATGCGCAGGGTCAGGAAATGGCCCGCTTCGTGTATTGAAATTGGACATTTTCCTGCTTGACAATCTCTTGGAGGATTACTAATATCCTCCAAGTCACACGCTCATTTTCGTGCTGACCCCCTCGCACGAAGGCTGAGATTTATTCACGTAAATCTCATAAGCGTGTGTATAACACTAACTAGATGGCGATTAAGAAGACTTCAAAGAGCCTCAAGCCTGTCCGCAAAGCCGCACCCAAATCCAGCAAGCGCCAGGCCAAGCGACCAGCAGAGATTGCTGCGCCGCCGTTGAACGCTGCTCCGACGGCGGTTGCAGTTGCTCCGATTTCCATTGCCCAGGCAACGGCTATTGAGGAGATCACAGTCGAAGAGTTGAGCGCAGAAGAGCAGTTGATCAACCTCGGACGCGAGAAGGGCTATGTTACCTACGAAGACATTTTGGGGCTGTTCCCGGATGCCGAGAAGAACATGGACCAATTGGAGGAACTCTTCGCGTCGTTGTCCGACGCCAGTGTAGCGGTGGTGGCAAGCGAGGATGAAGCCGCTGATCAGGCTGTGGATGACGACGACGATGAAGAAGATGAATACAACGAGCGCTCCAATGAGAGCTTGATTGAGGCGATCGAAGCCGACGACACCGTCGGCTTGTATCTCAAAGAGATTGGCCGCGTGGCGTTGCTCACGGCGCCGCAAGAGGTGGATCTTGCGCAGCGCATGGAGCGCGGCCGCGAGGCGCGTGAACAAATCCAGACTGGCGAAGTTAGCGATCCGAACGACGTTGAACGATTGGAGTTCCTCGTCGATGATGGCATGGCCGCCCGCGAACATCTCATCAATGCCAACTCGCGCCTCGTCATTAGTGTGGCGAAGAAATATATCGGTCGTGGCGTGCCGTTCCTCGATTTGATTCAGGAAGGCAACATTGGCCTGATTCGCGCTGCCAAGAAGTTTGACTGGCGGCGTGGCCACAAATTCAGCACCTATGCGACTTGGTGGATTCGCCAGGCTGTGACGCGTGCCATCGCCGACCAGGGCCGCACCATCCGTGTGCCGGTGCATATGGGCGATCAGATCAACCGGTTGTTGCGCGCCAGCCACCAACTGACGCAGGAATTGGGCCGCGACCCGACAGTGGCCGAGTTGGCGGAGGCGTTGAACGTGACGGTGCGCAAGGCGGAGCAAATGATTCAGGTGGCGCGCCGGCCCATCAGTCTGGAGACGCCGACCGATGACGAAGAAGAGAGCGTGCTGGGTGACTTCATCCCCGATGAGGATAGCCCTGCGCCGGCGGAGATGGTGACCAGCCAGATGCTGCGCGAGCAGCTCTCTGATATTTTGGACACACTGCCGCCGCGCGAAGTGCGCATTCTGCAACTGCGCTACGGTCTGCTGGATGGCGAGACTTACACGCTGGAGGAAGTCGGTCGCAAGCTGGGTGTGACGCGCGAGCGGGTGCGCCAGATTGAGGCCCAGGCGCTCAGCCGGCTACGCTTGCCGGCACATGCCCGCAAACTGCGCGACTTTCTGAAAGAGTAGCGCGGATCTGTGATGCGTTTGGAAGGCGGCAATGCGCCGCCTTTTTTGTTTTTCTTTTCGCCGGGGTCTGCTACAGTCATCGACGATGGCGAACGCCTTTGTGATTCACCCAGATGACAATGTGGCGACGCTGATGGATGACGCTGACGCCGGCCCCGTCAATCTGATTGGCGTAAGCGCGAGCGACACGATCATGGCCCTTGACCCTGTCTCATACGGCCACAAAGTGGCGCTGCGCGATGTGTCACAGGGCGGGGCGATTTTGAAATATGGCATTCGCATCGGCCATGCCACCTGCGAGATTCGCGCCGGCGAATGGGTGCACCTGCACAACATAGCCAGCGACTTTGATGAGCGTGCTGCGACGCTGGACATGGCCACCGGCGCGCCGACGGACACCCGCTATGAATGAGTTGCTGCAACGCTCCTGGCAGGGCTATCTGCGTGCCGATGGCCGCAAGGGCATCCGCAATTTACTGCTGGTGATCTATACCGTGGAGTGCGCCCAATTCGTGGCGCATGCCATTGCCAGCGATGAGCCAGACGCGCATGTCATTGGTTTCCCGGGTTGCTACGACAATCAATACGCCGTGCGCCTGCTGCTGGCGCTGGCGCGGCATCCAAACGTCGGCGCGGTGCTGGCGGTGGGATTGGGCTGTGAATACACGCAGCCGGCGAAGATCGCCGACGTGGTGCGCAAGTCTGGCCGACCGGCCGAGAGCTTCTTCATTCAGGACGCCGGCGGCACGAGCAAGAGTGTCGCAAAGGGCAAGGCGTTGCTGGCGCAGATGCGCGAGCAAATGCAGCGCGACGTTGTGCGCGTGCCGATGACGCTGGCCGATCTGGTGATTGGGAGCGAGTGCGGCGGGTCGGACGCCACATCGGGGTTGGCCGGCAATCCCGTCGTCGGACGCGCATTTGACGTGCTGGTGGATGCCGGCGGCACCGCTGTCTTCGAGGAGACAGTCGAGATGATCGGCCTCAAACTGTTAATGTTGCAGCGCGCGGCAAACAGCGCGGCGCGCGAGCAATTGGCGGGAGCCTATGACAAGGCGGTGGCATATTCGCAGGCTGTGCGCCAGTTCAGCGCGTCGCCGGGCAATTTCGCCGGCGGCCTCACAACCATTGAAGAGAAGAGCATGGGCGCATTTGCAAAGAGCGGCAACAGGCCCATTCAAGGTGTGATTCGCGTGAGCGAACAGCCGCCGCGCGCCGGCCTGTGGCTGCTCGACAGCGTGCCAGACCCGCACTTCATGCAGTTTGGCTACACCAATCCCAACGATACCGAGGGCATCATGGATCTGATCGCCGCCGGCGCACAGATCGTGTTCTTCGTCACGGGGCGCGGCAGCGTGATCGGCAGTCCAATTGCGCCACTGCTCAAAGTGACGGGCAATAGCCGCACATTTGCGCGCATGATTGAGGATATGGACTTCGACGCCGGCGCGGTGCTGCGCGGGGAGCGCACGCTGGATGATGCTGCGCTGGATTTGCTGGCGCTGGCGACAGAGGTGGCCGCCGGCTGGCCAAGCAAACCTGAAGCGCTCGGCCACCGCAAATACTTCGTGATGTATAAGCACCAGAACACACCGGCGCTGATGGATGGGTGCAGGGCATAAGGCAACGGGCCACACTTGCCCTTCGCTTATTCGAACTGCACATTGACGGTCATGCCGGCTCTTAACCCTGCTGGCAGTTCGTCCAGCGCAATCGTCGTCTTGTAGATCACGTCACCGCCGAGTTTGTCGGCTGTCGAAGCGATGCGCGTCACCTTGCCCAGCACGCTTGCATTCAATGCCTTGATGACGACTGTCACAGCTTGACCTTCCTGCACGTTAATCACGTCGAGTTCGCTCAGGTCTGTTGTCTCGACGCGCAGATGTTGCATGTCAGACAGCGTGAGCAGCGGCTGGCCTGGTGTCACCCACTCGCCTGCATGCACGCGCAAGTTACTGACCATGCCAGTGATCGGCGCGGTCATGCTCAGCTTCTGCAACAGTGCCTCGGCGGATCGTGCTTGCGCCTGCGCCGCGTAGACTTGCGCCTGGGCTGCGCTCACCTGCTGGGCGCGCGGGCCGGCTCTCAATGCGTCCAACTGCGCCTGGGCTGCTTCGATTTGCGCTTTGGCCAGTGCGATATCAGAGTCGCGCGCTGGAGCCCGCACATGTTCCAAGGCGGCTCGCGCGGCTTCCACTTGCTGCTTCGCGGCGGTGATCTGCGCTGCATCTGCCGGCTTTATTGCCAAATCGTAGGCTGCCTTTGCCGCGTTGAAGGCGTTGGTCGCCTGCTCCAGTGCCAGGGCTTCCGGCCGCGCACCGATACCGGCAGGGTCTTGTTTGAAGGCTGCATCGTAGCGCGCCTGCGCTTGCTTCAGTGCAGCTTGGGCAGATTGAAAGATTGCCTGCGCGCCGGCGATATCATCGGTATCTGGGCCGGCTTGCAACTTGCGCAAGGCCTGATTCGCGGCGTCGAAGGCAGCTTGCGCAGCTGCGATATCGGCAGCGCGCGGGCCGCTGGTGGTGCGGCTGTAGTTCGCGGTGGCGACAATCACGGCAGCTTCGGCCTGGCGCAGTTGCTCGGCAGTGGCGCCGGCATTCAATAGTTCGAGGTTGGCCTGCGCAGTTGCCAGTGCCGCCTTCGCCTGCGCCAATTGCGCCTGTGTCGCTTCGTCATCCAGTTGCAGCAACACCTCGCCGGCGCTGACTACATCGCCTTCCTTCACCGTAATTGCCTTCACGCGCTCGATGATTATTCCGTTGATTTGCACCTCATCCGCCGGCACGATGACGCCCGATACTGAACGGCTGCCGTGTGCTGGAGCAACTTGCGACGGTGCATTCGTTGAAGCAACGACGGCTCCATCGCCCAGCACCACCGTCGGCAGCGGTGTCTGGGCTGGCGAGAGAGCGCTGCAGCCGGCGAGTGCTATGGTCAGCAAGGCAGGTAGGAGTGAACGAAGTTTCATCTTGAAAGAAACGGAATCCTTTATGCGGCTGGGACGGCCTCTGCTTCAAAAATGCTGTTGTTCGCCGAGCGCTCGCTCACGATCAAACCATCGCGCAGTTCGACCACGCGATGCGCATAGTTGATCACGCGCGGGTCATGCGTGGCAAACACGAATGTCACGCCCCTTTCACGGTTCAATCGCGCCATGATGTCCATGATCTGCCTGCCATTCGGCGTGTCGAGATTGGCCGTCGGCTCGTCGGCAAGGATGAGCGCCGGCCTAGTGGTCAGAGCGCGCGCAATCGCCACGCGCTGTTGCTGGCCACCGCTCAACTGGTCGGGGCGGTGATGAGCGCGGTCTGCGAGATCAACCGCTTGCAGCAATTCCGTCACGCGAGTTTGTCGCTCGCTGGCATTCACACCACCCAACAGTAGCGGCATCTCCACGTTCTCGTAGGCGGTCAACGTTGGGATCAATGCGAAGAACTGAAAAATGAAGCCGATATTGTTGTGTCGCACGTCTGCACGCTGGTTGCGATTGAATTTCGTTACATCCCTGCCGTTAATGAAGACTTGGCCGCTGGTTGGCTGATCGAGGCAGCCGATCAACTGCAAGAGCGTGGTCTTGCCCGAGCCCGATGGACCGATGAGCGCGGTGAATTCGCCACTGTTGATGGAAAGGTTGACGCCTTTCAGCGCCTTCGTTTCTATCTGGCCGATCTTGTAAACCCGCGTCACATTTGTCGCCTTTGCCACTTCTGTTGTGCTGTTCACTTTTGCACTCCTGTGTTATTCGCCGCCTCGCAGTGCGGCAATGGGCTCCATGCGCGCTGCCAGCAATGCCGGATACAGCGCGGCGAGCAACGTGACGGCAAATGCCGCCAAAGACAACGCGATGATGTCACTCGTCGTGATGCGCGCGTAGATGCGTTCGCCGATCATCATGCCGCTTACCCCCATGTTGCCGACATAGAAGCCGTAGGTGGTGAAGTACCACACCATGATGCCGCCGAGGATCAAGCCAATGACAATGCCTGCGACAGCGAGCAGCGCCGATTCAGTAAAAAACATCGCCATTACGCGCCGGCTCTTCATGCCGATGGCTGTGAGGATGCCAATCTCCCGCGTGCGCTCGAACACAGCCATGACAAGCGTGTTGACAATGACCGTTGCCGTGATCGCCAGCACGATGAGGTAGATGAAGATCATGTAGCCGCGCGAGAGCGCTTCAGTCTGCACTAGCAGGTCATTCAACTGACTATAGGTTTTCACCTGATACTGGCCGCCTTGCAACGCAGCCGCAACCGCATCGGTTTGGTCGCGGTCGTTGAGCAGCACGAATATGATGCTGGCGTGGTCGCCGGCGTCGGAGATGGCCTGCGCCTTTGCCAGCGGCATCAGCAGCGTGGCCTCATCAAAGGGCGGTGTGCGCGTGTTGTAGATGCCGCGAACAGTGAACTTCTGCTGATCGACATCGCCGCTCGAGGTATTCACCAGCAGATCGAAGGCGTCGCCGGCGTTCAGGTTGAGTTTCTTCGCCAGCTCCTGGCCCATCAGCACGCCATCGCGATCGTCGTTGTTGATATAGGCGCCGGCGACCAAGCCGTTCTTGAACGGCGCGTTGGCTGCCGAGGCGGTGTCGACACCGAAGATGCGCACGCCGGCGGATTGCTCACCCGTGTTGACGATGCCGCTGACAAACAGGCGCGGTGTCGCCGCCTTCACGCCTTTCACCGACGCGACCTGCTGCGCAATCTGCGCTGGATTCTCGATCAGCTCCTGCCATTTGAGGCTGAGTTTTTCGGCACTATAGGTCTTGCCCATCACTTGAAGGTGGCCGCTTTGCAGCGCGATGGACATGTTCATCGAATCGTGCATCTCGCCATTCAACACCGCTGCAATCAGCAGCAGCAACGATAGACCGATGCCAAGCGCGAGCGCGGAGAAGAATGAGCGCCGGCGGTTACGACCCAGATCGCGCCACGCCAGCTTGATTGTTTGAAACATCATGCACCTCAAACCCAGCTACACGAAATGCAGCGCCCTGGCCGGCTCACTGTGTGCTGCTTCGCGCGCCGGATACAGCGATGCCAACACCGCAACCACCAGCACGGTGATGGCGCGTTGCACAAACTTGTCGAGACCGAGCGTGGGATACACATTGCCTTCGATCAGCGCCATATAGTCTGTCATGCCGGAGAAACTGCTCACGTCGAATCCGACACGTCCGAGCAGCCCGTTGATGGTGATGCCGAGCAACAGACCGAGCGCGACGCCGAGCAAACCCATGATTGCGCCTTCCAGCACGAATGTCCATGAAATCTGACGCGGCTTCATGCCCAGCGCGCCCATCAAGCCGATCTCACGAGTGCGCTCGAACACAGCCATCAACAAAAGATTGAGGATGCCGATGCCGGCGATGATCATGATGATGACGCCGAACACATCCATGATGCCGCCCTTACGATTCAACGCCACTTCCAGTTCAGGGAAGAGCGTCGCCCACGTCTCTGTCTCGTCATTCCCAATCGCCGGCTTTATTGCGTCAATCACTTGACTTTCTTCGCCGATTCTGTGCAGCAGAATCGCAATTTCTGTCGGGCCATCGAGGCCATACAAGCTCTGCGCCTCGCTCAGCGACATGAGCACGGAGCGCTTTTCGATGTCGGGCAGACCAAGGTCGTAGATGCCGCCGATGGTCATGGCGCGCTTGCGCATCTGCTCATGCGTTGCACGGCCAACGAGTGTGATCTTGTCGCCGACGGTTACATTCATTGCATCAGCCAGCCCCTTGCCAATCAACACGACGTCTTGATCGTTGAGTGAAAGATAGCGTCCATCGCTGATGTGCGAGGCGATCATGCTGACAGGTAGTTCTTTGTCTGGCGCGATGCCGATGATGCTGACGGCGAACGCGCCTTCGCGGCTGCTAGCAAGCCCGGTGGTGTTGATGCGTGGCATGGCAGCCTGCACTTGTGGCTGTGCTTGCGCTGCCTGCATCACGGCAGCAGCGTTTTCAACTGCCAGCAGCGGCTTCTGACCGGCAGCAGCGCCATAACCTGGCGCATGCACCTGAATGTTTGCGCCCAATACGCGGACGGCGTTGCCATAGATGGCCTGATTGAAGCCGCCGACGAAACCGTCATAGACCATCATCAACGCCAGCCCGAGACCGATGGCGAGCATGACGATGAGTGTGCGCCGGCGATGCCGCCAAACGTTCCGCCATGCCAGCTTCAAATATAAGTTCATGGTCGCACTCCTTGTGTGCGGATCGCAATCAGTTGCGTTGGGTGACCAGTGCTGGCACTGTATCCTTCGCGCTGCCTGGGTAATGCACCCATTGTTTCATCAGTTTGGGCGTGAAGATTTCAAGTGTGCCGGCGCGAATGCCGAGAGTGCGCTCGATGGCTGAGGTGAATGCAGATGAGATGGCGGCCATCTCGCGCAAAATTTCCTTGCGCTGCTGCAACGTGCTCGCCGGCGTCACCTGCATGAGCAAATGCCCGATCGCTTCGCCCATGCCGACGGCTAGAGTCAGCACTGCCTGCGCAGTCTGTTCGGGAGATGTGATGGATATGACGCCCTGTGCCATGCCTTGTCGAAAAATATCGGCTGCCCATGGTCGCACATGCGCGTACATTGACGCTGTGATCTTCTGACGCGCCAAAGCATTTTCGTCGCTGTACCAAGCGTGGAGAATGGCAAACATGAAATCTATGCGCGCCGTCTTCCATTGCGCGCTAGCGTTCATGACGGCCTGAAATTTCTTCAGCGCTGACATGTGCGGGTCATGCACGATCGGCAACAGAATCAGTGAGATTTGATCCACCGTGCGCTCGACGATGCCTTCCAGTAATGCCTGCTTCGAGTCGAAATAATGGTAGAACGCGCCCTTCGAAATGCCGAGGCCGTCCAGAATATCCTGAATGGACATCTGCGCGTAGCCTTTTGTGTAGATCAACCGTTGCGCGATGTCGAGAATTTCGCTGCGTTTTGCAGCGTGGTCTTCGTGTTTGATCGTGCGTGCCATTGCTGTCCCGAAATAATAAACCAACTGCCGGTTTGTTATTTGGGACATGCTACACCCAACACGCTGACATTGTCAACAGGTGATGGCTATCATGCTGCGCAGTTTCGCGGCGGCGCGCCTCGGTGTGAGGACTGCACAATCGGGCGACTGACCCTTCGCAATCCTTTTACCAAATTAATTCCCAGCGTTTTGTCTCTGCCGAGCGATACATGGCGAGCGCGGTGCGCAATTCGCCGAGTGAATATTCAGGCGAAGCGGCGAGCGGCGTGCCGTCCAGCACAGCGCGCTCGAAGTCGCGCAACTCCAATCCGAAGGCGTTGCGCCGGCCTTCGTCCTTGTTGAGCAGCGTCTCGCCCTGCGGATTTGCAGCGTCATATACCAGCAGGCGGCCCTGTCCGCGGCGCTCCACCACGATCTCGCCGAGCGTGCCGGTGATGCGGAACTCGTCACCGGCGCCGTGAACTGCGCCGGCGAGGATCGCATCGAAATTCGCCACCACGCCAGAACGAAAGCGTAGCAGTGCGCGCGCCAGGGATTCGCCTTCCATCTCAGCCACCGGATGGCCGAGCGCGGCAACAACCTCGTCGACCTCTCCCAGCCAGATGCGCAGCGGCCGCAGCCAGTGCGAACCGCCATCGATGCTGATGCCGCCGCCAGCCAGCGCAAGATGGTAGCGCCAGGGCTTGGGGCCGGCTGGCATGGGCGTGAGCGCCATGGTATGGCTGTAGGCTGCGCGCGCGGTGATGATCTCGCCGATGCGGCCTTCGCGAATGACTTGCAGCGCCATTTGCACATCCGGCCAGTGCTGCGCCTGCTCGGCGACCATGAACACTGTGTCGGCGCGCCGAGCAGCGGCGAGGATGCGCTCGCAGCTCTCGATGCTGGTCGACATTGGTTTTTCTAGCGCGACATGCTTGCCGGCGGCGAAGGCGAGCAGCGCTGCGCGCTCGTGCTCGTGATGCGGCAGCATGATGTCGACGGCGTCGAAGCTGCCTCTCAGCAGCGCATCTTCGAGCGTGCTGAAGGGCTGTGCGCCGGTCTGCGCGGCCATCTTGGCTGCACGGTCTGGGTCGGCGTCGACGACTGCGGTCACGTGAATGCGATGCGCGTGCGATTGAATGCCTTGCCAGTGTTGCTGCGCGATGCCGCCGCAGCCGACGAGTGCGAGAGTGAGTTGAGATGTGTTGGACATGATGCGTGCCGGCGCGCTTTTTGCTTCAGTGTCGGTTGTGTCCATGGTTGCGCCAAGCGCGATGATACAGCGGCTAAAACATGTTCGGCAGCACGTCTTTGATCTCCTTCGCTATTTCGGGCGCATGTAGTCGGGGTTGGTCATGTCAGTTCCTTTTTGTGCGTCAGGGCGAATTCGACAGCGAAATGGCCGCATGCGCAACCAGTAGAATCGAGTTTCGCCGAAGCAACATGAGCGCCATCTTCACCCTCGTCACTCTGAACCTGCTGAACAAGCCTTCGCGCTGGCATGAGCGCCGGCAACTCATCATCGACGGATTGCGCGCGCTCAACCCTGATGTGATCGCATTGCAGGAAGTGAGTCTGCCGCACAACAATGCGCAATGGCTTGCGGACGCGCTGGGTGGCTACAAGGTATATACCTCGCCGAAAACCGGCTCACTGGCCGAGCATGAGGCGGTTGCGACGCTCAGCCGGCTGCCGGTGAGGACGTGGCGCACGCTCGACCTGATGCACCAGCGGCGTGTGGCGCAATTTGTGCGCCTGCAGGTGGCCGATCAGGAAGTCGCGCTGGTGAATGGCCATTTCATGTTTCACGTCTACGATCATGTGAAGCGCAGTCTGCAGGTGCAGCGCGTCATCAACTATGTGCGTTTGCAGGCCGGTGCGCTGCCCATCATCGCGTGCGGCGATTTCAATGCCACGCCTGAGATGCGCACGATTCAAATCATGAAGCAGGTGTTTGCTTCTGCGCATGAGTTGAAGCATGGCCGCGAGCCGGAATACACTTGCCCGACGCCGCTGGTGTATTCGCTGGACAAGCTGCGCAAAAGCGCAAGCCGCGTCGGCAATTTCTTTCTGACGCAGACGACCGAGCCGTGGCGCGACGTGCTGGATTACATCTTTGTCGCCGGCCGCATTCGCGTGCATGAGTGCGAAGTGGTGCTGGATCAGCCGGCGCCGAACGACGCCACGTTATATCCTTCCGATCACGTTGGCTTGTTCGCGCAACTTGAAATAGGCGTGAATTGATGTTCAGTTCAGTGCGCCGGCGTCTCCACGGCGATCAACTCCTCGCCGGTCGCGGATCCGTTGTCAGGATGCTCAACTGTTGCGATCAGGCGATAGTAGCCATTCATCGCCGGCCCATACATCAACCCCTCGAATTTGCCGGCATCTTTTTGCAGCGCCACCAGCTTTACGGTCTGGATGGTTGGAATTTCAGCTGGTGGGTCGCCTGGCAGAGATCGTTCGTAAACCATTCGCACCGTCACCGTTGCGTCGGGTAGAGGGGCGCCGGCGTTATCAGTCACGCGCGCGTGCAGCCAGATCGTGTCGTTTTCAGCATACGCATCGCGATCCGGCTCGAAGACCATGCTCAGCATGTCAGTTGCCACCAGATCCTTGTCGAAGCCTTCGTATTTGTCGATCAGCTCGAATCTGAGAAATTCAAGCACGGCTGGGTTGACGTAGATGTCGCCATGGCTGACGACGAAGGGATAGCGCGCGGTGGCTTTGGGGTGGGCTGCGCTGCGCTCGGGGATGGTGCCATCGCCGGCGTCAGTGTCCTGCCAGTCGATGGCATCCCATTTGCCCAGCGCCTCCACTTTCACAATGCCTGAGGTCAGCGTCGGCTTCTTGCGGCCAAAAAAGCACAGCGTCTCCACGCTGGCGGCGTCTCCGAGCGTCTCGGTGAATCGTTTGCCGTCTTCGAGGTATGCGCGCTGGGTGGCGTCATCAAGCCAGCCGGCGCCATCGAAAGCGTCGATATCTGCATTGCCGGCGTCGTGCAAGAAATGATTGCGCACCGGAAAAAGTTGATACAGCGACGGGAAAGTGCGGAAGAGTCTCTTCGTGCGCTCGGAAATGTTCAATACATCGAGGCCCGGACGGATGAGCGAATCCGCGCCATTGAAGCCGATGCGCATCACTTTCGGCGTGCCATCATAGGGCGAACCCATCAGCAGCAGACGCGTCACCACTGCCTTTCCGCCTTCCTGCTCCACATACCAGCGTGACACCACGCCGCCATTGCTGTGCGCGATGATCCACACCTCCGCGCCTGGGTGAAGACTGCGCCAGCGCTCAATCGCTGCGCCAAGCTGCTTTGCGCTGATGCGGTTATCCTGCCGCCAATCGTAAGGGAATTTGTAGAAATTCACCTCGCGCTCTTCGCCTTCGACCTTGTAACCCATGCCGGCCAGCGCGTTGAACAGCCGGCTGTATTGCTCCATCTTCACAAAAGGCGGCACAAACACGACGTCGTCGACGATGCCGCTTGCCTCCAAGTCCGATGGAAAGGTCATCAGCTGCATCCACGCATCCAGCCAGTCATCCCACTCCAGCGGATTTAGGGGAAAGCTGGAGAAATCGAGCCACACATTACGGCCTGTGGCTTTATCGCGCAGGGTGCTGCCCAGATAGCCTGGAACGAATACGAGGATGTGGTTGGGGATGGGCATGGGATTTTGAGTTGAGAATTTTCGATTGCAGTTGGGCAAATGGCGCAGCGCAGATTATGAGGATTGAACCGTGACGCGCGACACGTCATCGACAGACGCCGTGTTCATCATCCAGAGGGAGAAGCCGGCAAGGAAGTCCTTGAAGCCCTGCAGGAATTGGATTGGGAAGTTGTATTGCGCCGGCGCGTCTTCCAGCACCTTGAGAAAGCACGCCAGCCACACATCGCGCGCGGCCTGGTCAATGGGGAAGGGCATGTGCCTGGCGCGCATCATCGGATTGCCATAGCGTTCCTGATATTGCGGAGGGCCGCCAAGCAAGCCGACGAAGAACGCCGCCGACCGCTGCGATGCCGCCTGCATGTCTTTTGCAAACATGAACCGGATGCTGGATTTTTCCAACTCAAAGTAGAAATCCGACAGCATCTTGTAAATATTCGCCTCGCCCATGTGCGCATAGATCTCGTGGCTTGGCTTCACGATCGTGCGTGGATCGATGGGTGGAAAGAAGGGAATGCCCGTCATCTTGGTTTTACCAGTTTCTCCTTGTCAATGTCCCATTGTAGAATCATCGCAATGGAAGGCCAGCAAGATTCAAACAAGACGTATCTCACCGCTGAAGGCGCGCAAAAATTGCGCGATGAGCTTGCGTATCTGCGCGACGTGAAGCGGCCCGATCTGGCCGAACGGCTACGCGCGGCCATCCAGCAGGGCGACCTCTCTGAGAACGCCGACTACACTGCCGCCAAAGAGGAGCAAGGTTTCCTCGAAGGGCGCATCATCGCTCTGGAGCGCATGTTGGCCGAGGTAGTGATCCTCGATGAGGGCGCGCCGGCCGCCGGAGATGTTCGCATCGGCAGCCGCGTCACGGTCGTCGAAGAGGGCTTTCCCGATCAAGAAACTTTTCTCATCGTCGGCGCGGCCGAAGCCGACCCGATGGGCGGCAAAATCAGCAACGTCTCGCCGCTCGGCCAGTCGTTGATCGGGAAGCGCGTCGGCGCAAAGGTGCGCGTGGTTACGCCTGCCGGCCCCACTGTCTTTAAAATCCTCAAGATCGAATGATCTTGCTCCCCAGGGCGATGCCGATCGACCACATCGCTTCGTTGGGCACTCCTGGCTCCTGCAATCTTAGATCGTTCAGACTGCTCAGATCGCGTTGATGTTCTTGACGAGTTGCCGCGCGCGACGTTCGAGCTCGTCGATGCCGCCGGTCTGTTTCACATAGCCGCCGATGATCTGGCTGCCGATGCCGACTGCCGCAGCGCCGGCCTTGATGTAGTCGGCGGCATTTTCGATGCCCACGCCGCCGGTGGTGCAGAAAGGAATGTGATTGAGCGGGCCGCGAATGGCTTTGAAGTAGTTCATCTCGACAGGGAACAGCTTGATCATGTGCGCGCCCATCTCCCATGCATTCATGATCTCGGTGGCCGTGTAGGCGCCGGGGACGACACAGATGTCGTGCTGCACGCAATATTCGATCACCTTCGGATTGGTGTTCGGCGCCACGATGTATTGCGCGCCGGCGCCCAGCGCTTGCTTCGTCTGCTCCACATTCAACACCGTGCCGGCGCCGACGAGAAAGGCAGCGCCCAGTTCGCGCTTCATCTCTGCAATGCCGGCGGTGGCTTGCGCGGAATTCAGCGTCACCTCCATCGCGGTGATGCCGGCGCCGGCCAGCGCGCGCGCAATTTGTGCAAAGTAGCCCACATAGTCGCCGCGCAAAATAGCGATCACGCGACCCTGCTCGATCATGGTTTTGGCTTGTTGTGCATTCACGCTTGACAGTATAGCCAATTGACAGAATTGCCAACTCAAGAAATATTCTGCTCATTCTGTCGAGTGCAATTCAAACCATGAAAATTACAGACATCAAGACCTATATTGCCGGCAATCCCTGGAAGAACTGGCTGTTTACGCGCGTTGAAACTGACGAGGGCATCCACGGCATCGGCGAGGCCACGCTCAACGGCTTCACCAAGTCGACCGAGGCGGCCATCCATGAACTGAAGCGTTTCGTCATCGGCCAGGACCCTTTCAATGTTGAGCAGCATTCGTTGCGGCTGTTTCGCGATTTCTACAGCGACGGCGGCCAGATTCATGGCGCAGCACTCAGCGGCATCGAATATGCGTGCTGGGACATCATGGGCAAGGCGCTTGGGGTGCCGGTGTTTAAACTGCTGGGCGGGCGCGCGCATTCACGGCTGCGGGTATATGCCAATGGCTGGTATCGCGGGCCGCGCACGCCGGAGAGCTTTCATGAGAAGGCGAAGGCTGTGGTGGGGAAGGGCTACACTGCGCTGAAATTCGACCCGTTTGGGCCGGCCTGGCGTGTGATGGAAGACCTCAATGACTTCAAGCTCGCCGTCGACATCATTGCCGCCGTGCGCGATGCCGTCGGCCCTGGCGTCGATGTGCTGGTCGAAGGTCACAACCGCTTCTCGGTGCATACTGCGTTGCAATTCGCCGACGCCATCGCGCCCTACAAACCGACGTGGTTTGAAGCGCCGGTGCCGCCGCAGCGCATCTCGTCAATGATCGAGGTGGCGAAGCGCAGCCCCGTGCCGATCGCCTGTGGCGAAGATTACTACTGCCGTGACCAGTTCAGCGAATTGTTGCAGCACAACGCTGTTCACATCATCCAGCTTGAGCCGCAGAATCTGGGCATGACGGCAGCCAAGCAGGTGTGCGGCATGGTCAATGCGTTCTATGGCGTCACTGCCCCGCACAGCGCGCAGGGGCCGCTGTGCTCGCTGGCCTGCGCGCACCTCAACACATCCACACCGAACTTCTTCATCCACGAGATCTTTGACGATTTCAACGATGACTGGAGCCAGCACATCCTCACGCATCCGGTGAAGGTGGTCGATGGCTACATCGCGTTGAACGATGATATCGTGGGGTGGGGCGCCGACTTGAATTACGACGAGATTGCGAAGCATCCCTACAACCCGAACAACTTCCTGCCGCTCTTTCGCGAAGGTTGGGAAAAGCGCATCCAGCAGGATGCATGATAGCCAGGCAGTTGTAAGGTTCCATTGACTGGATATCAGACACTCAGGAGTTCGCTATCTGTTCGATGGCTTTAAGCCAAGGAGGAAATCATGATTCGCTCTCGATTTGCCGGCCTGCTTGCAGGTGCAACGACGATGGCTGTGATGGCGGCTTGCAGCGCTGCGGCGCCGGCCGTCAACGCGCCACCGCCGCCCACCGCGGCCGCAACGATCGCTCCGGTAGCAGAGGCCACACAAGCCGAAGCAGCCCCATCCACCAGTTCATCAGGCAAATTCCGGGTGTGGGTGCAGTTCGGCGATGGCGCCGATATCATCACGGATTTGATGAACAAGTGGGGCAAGGAGAACAGCGTCGAGGTTGAGATCACCGCCGGTGTCGATGACGTTGCCAAGATTCTTGCCGCCATCTCCGCCGGCGATCCGCCTGATCTGCTGATCACCTCCGGCGCCGACAATATCGGCTCGTGGGCGCGCGAAAAACTGCTGTTGTCACTCGACGACAAGATCAAGGAGAACAACATCGACCTGCAGGATATCTATCCCGGCTCGCTGGCGCCATGCAAGTATTTTGGCCGGCTGTATTGCCTGCCGTGGGGCACTGATGTGTATGCCCTGATGTGGAACAAGGATCTGTTCAAGGAGGCCGGCCTCGATCCTGAGAAGCCGCCGCAGACGCTTGAAGAACTGGTGCAATACGCGGATAAGTTGACCAAGATGGATGCCGATGGCAACCTTACGCAGATCGGTTTCATCCCCAACTATTCATGGAGCCACCTCGACACATATGCCTTGCTGCACGGTGCGGCGTTCTATAACGACGATGCCACGCAGATCACAGTGAACACGCCGGAGATGCTCGCGGCCATGGAGTGGCAGGCCGGCTTCTTCCACCGTGTCGGCCCCGAGAAAATCGAGAAGTTCGTGTCAGGTTTCGGTGAATACGACTCGCCGCAGGCAGGCTTCTACACTGGCAAGGTCGCGATGATGATCGAGGGTGAATGGCAACCGACGTTTATCCGCCGCAATGCGCCCAATCTAAATTACGGCGTGGCTGCGCCGCCGGTGCCGGCGGATCACCCTGAGCGCAAAGGCACAGTCGTCGTTGGCGGCACCGTGATGTCCATCCCGGCCGGCGTGAAGAATGCCGACCTTTCGGCCAAGGCCATGGCCTATCTGCAGGGGCCGGAGCCACTCGCGACGTTTATGAGCAAGAACGGCAACCTGCCAACAACCATGACTGCAGCGAAGGATCCACGTTTCCTGGAAGACGAGAAGTTTGTGGTGTTCCTCAACCTGCTCGCTGGTCCCAATGCGCGCGCGATGGTGCTTTCGCCGGTGAATGCTGAATTGATGGCGGTGGTTGGCGAAGCTGAGGAGAACTCTTTCCGCGATCCAAACTTCGACATCAAGAAATTCTTCGATGAGAAGATCCCGCCGATCCAGCAGGAACTGGACAAGGCGAACGGGAAGTAAAGACACCGTTTCGATGGCAACCATTTCGCCCAGGTTGCGCCTGAGCAAACAGCGCCGGCGCAACCTCATTGTTGGCCTGCTGTTCATCACGCCGTGGATGCTTGGCTTCATTGCATTCACAGCCTACCCGATGCTTGCATCGCTGGTGATCTCGTTCTACGACTATCGCCTGTTGGACGGCATCGCCGGCTCGCAGTTTGTCGGCCTGCAAAACTACACACAGCTCTTCAGCGACAGCGACTATCGCATTGCGCTCCTCAACACGCTTTACATGGTGGTGATCGCGGTGCCGCTCGGGCTGCTATGTTCATTCCTGTGCGCCGTTATCCTGAATTTCAAGATTCGCGGCCAAGGTGTCTTCCGCACCATCTACTATCTGCCGTCGATTGTGCCGATGGTTGCCTCGACCTTCCTGTTCATCTTTCTGCTCAATCCTGAGATTGGCCTGGTGGGTGGCGCGCTGCGGCTGGTTGGCATCCAGTCGCCAAACTGGCTTCGTGATCCGTTGTGGTCGAAGCCAGGCATCATCCTGCTCGGCTTGTGGGGCATTGGCGGCACGATCATCATCTATCTTGCCGGCATCGCCGATGTTGCGCCCGTGCTATACGAAGCGGCCGATCTTGACGGCACAAATTTCTTTCAGCGGCTGTTCTACATCACCGTGCCGATGCTTTCGCCGCTTACGCTCTACAACCTCATCATCGGCGTGATCGCGGTGTTTCAATTCTTCGGGCCGGCGTATCTGTGGGCAAAAGGTGCGAACAGCGCTGGTCTCGGCGCACCGCTCAAATCGACTCTGTTCTACTCGATCTATCTTTTTCAAAACGCCATCGAACGCATCAAGATGGGCTATGCCTCGGCAATGGCGTGGGTGCTGTTCTTTATCGTGCTGGGTTGCACGCTGCTGTTGTTGAAGACCAGCAATCGCTGGACGAACTACGACACCTGACCTTCTTTTGCCCCTTTCCTGGCGGGAGGAGGGCGGGAGCGAGATGCCAGGTTGGCCGACGAATGACCACACAAACGGTGACTTCACAGCAAGAGCCGGTGCTGACAAGCCGGCGGCGGCTCTTGCTGCGCCGCGAAATCAACAAGGCTGTCCAAACGCTCATCGTCATCCTCGTCGGTCTGCTGTTCTTCGTGCCGTTTGTGTGGATGGCGTCTGCCTCGCTCAAGACTGCCCGCGACGTATTCACCATCCCGCCGTCATTCATCCCGCAGGCGCCGAAGCATGCCACCATCAATGGCGAGGCTTTTCCGATGTATACCCTTCAACGCGAAGGCAGGACACTTTCGGTGGCTGTGACAAAGGTGGAGGATGGCATCGCCACTGCGCTCGACCTGAACAACCCCGCCGGCGGCTACTTTGATGTGCCGTTCAACCAGCTTGCGCAAGTGACCGAACCGGGCCTGATGTGGAATAACTACCCTGAGGCGCTTGACAAGCTGGGGATGTTCCCGCGCTTTCTTGCCAACACGCTCTTCCTTTCAGTAATGATCATTGTCGGCGGGCTGATCTCATGCTCGCTGGCCGCATACGGCTTTTCGCGCGTCGACTGGCCCGGTCGCGATGCAGTGTTTGTGTTGGTGCTGGCGACTATCATGTTGCCGTTCTGGGTCACCTTCGTGCCGCTCTTTATCACCTATAAGCAACTCGGCTGGATAGATTCAAGCGCGCCATATCGCGCATATCTCATCTTTATCGTGCCGGCGTTTACCGGCAACGCCTTCGACATCTTTTTGCTGCGCCAGTTTTTCAAGACGATCCCGCAGGATTTGAGCGACGCTGCGCGCATCGATGGCGCAAGCGACCTCAACATTTATTGGCGCATCGTCATGCCGCTCTCCAAACCCATTCTCGCGACGGTCGTTGTCACCACGTTTCTGTATGTATGGAATGACTTTCAGGGACCCTTGCTGTATCTCAATGCGCCAGAAACCTGGACGCTGGCGCGCGCGTTGACTGTCTTTTATCAGTCGCGGCGTGTAGACTGGAACCTGTTGATGGCAGCCTCTGTGTTGTTCACCATTCCAGTCATCGTGCTGTTCTTTCTGGCGCAACGCTCATTTATCGAAGGAATCAAAGTCAGTGGCATCAAATGAAATCGCCGGCGCGCGCAACGCCTTCCCCTTGCCCGAGTTGGTCTACATCCCCATTCACAGCTGGATCGAGGATGACACAGTCATTGTCATCCGGCAGGATGCCGCATGGCAGGCGCTGCAACCGCATGATCTCGACTGGGATATTGGCATCGAGTTGGAAGCGCCGCCACCCACCGAGGCTGCCTACAAGCGGTTGGTCAAACAGTGCGACGGCATGGGAGACATCATCTATGCTGTCGGCGGGGGCGTATCAGTCGACGCGGCCAAATATATTGCGCGTGAATTGGAGTTGCCACTCATCTGCGTGCCAACCGCGCTCAGTGTGGATGCGTTTTTTACATGGGCCAGCAGTGTGCGCGATGCCGGCTCGGTGCGTTATCTTGAGACCGTGCCGCCGGAAATTGTGCTGCTCGATCTGGATGTGATTGCGCGCGCGCCGTCATACGTGCGCGCCGCCGGCATCATCGATGTGCTGAGCATTGCCACCGCTGCCTTCGATTGGGAGATGGCTGAACAAAAAGGCAGGAATCCCGCTGGCCAGCATTACGATGCCGGCATCGCAGCCATTGCCAGGAGCGTGCTGGCAATGGCGCTGGACTGCGCTGAAGCCGCCGGCCAAGGTGATCCTGACGGGTTGCGGTCGCTGGTCAACGCGCTGGCGATGGAGGTGCAATTGTGCAATCTGATCGGCCATTCGCGACCAGAAGAGGGCAGCGAGCATCACTTCGCCTACTGTGCTGAATCGCTCGCCGGCGGCGCATCTTCAACCGGCGCGTCGGCTGTGGCGTTGCACACGCATGGCGAGTTGGTCGGCCCTGGCATCATGCTGATGGCCGAGCGGCAGGGACAGGATGCGCAGGCGTTGCGGAGAGCCTTGGATGGCGCCGGCGTGCCGATGAACGCGCTCGCGCCCGACATCGTCGAGGCGGCGTTGCGTGAGTTGCCGGCCTACGTTCGCAAGCATGGTTTGGCTTACAGTGTGGCGTGGGAGCTTTGAGTGAGATTGCGCATAGGCACTGAATTAAGCCTAAACCACACATCTGAGTAAACATCACAAACCTACACTCATCTGACACTCGCGCCCTTTGCTCCGCCCACCATTGCCTCCAACTCATCACGGCTGGTAAGCGAGAGATCACCTGGCACAGTCAGTTTCATGGCACTGAGCGCATTGCCATGATCGATGGAGTCCTCAACTGAGTAGCCACGCATTTGGGCGGCGATGAAGCCGGCGTCAAAGGCATCGCCGGCTCCGATACGATCGACGATCTGTGGCACCTTGAAGCGCTGATTCACCTCCACCTGCTGTTCGCCATGTTGCGCGATGGCGCCGGCTTCGCCAATCGTGACCACCAGCGTGCGGCAGCCGAAGCGCTGCTGCAATTCACGCGCTGCGACATGCGGCTTTTCATTCGCGCCAAAAAGCGCCACCGCATCACGATGCGCCACAAACACATAGTCACAGTCTTTGAAAATCGGCTCCAGCGCTTTGCCTGCTTCTTTCGGCTCCCACAGCAGCGCGCGATAGTTCACATCGAACGACGTGGTAATGCCATGCTGTCGCGCAAATGCGATGATCTCGCGCGAAATTTTGAGGCCGTCTGCGCTGATGGCCGATGTGATGCCGGTGGTGTGCAGCCAGCCGGCCTGCTCGATCACATCAAAATCGACATCCGCCAAAGTCATCTTGCTGGCCGCAGAGCCGGCGCGGTCATAGATCACGCGGTTCGGGCGCGGCGGCACGGCCAGTTCGAGAAAATAGGTGCCGATGCGCTCATTGGGCACAAATTTCACGCCAGACGTGTCTACGCCATGAAAGTTCAGTTCGGCCTCGACGCGCCGGCCCAAACCATTGTCCGGCATGCGTGACAACCACGCCGGCTTGAACCCCAGCCGCGCCATCGCCACAGCCACGTTGGATTCTGCGCCGCCGATCTGGATGTCGAGCGAGCGCGCCTGCGAGATGCGCTCAAAATTTGGCGGCGACAGTCGGATCATCGTCTCGCCCAGCGAGACAAAATCAAAGCGCTTTGTCATGTCGGCGAGTTAACCACAACTGCATGGGCAAGGCAAAGTGAAAAATCGCAAATCCATCACAAATCCACGGATCGCTATACTGAAAACATGATCAGGATTGGGCTGGATATTGGCACGACGACAATCTCGGCGGTGGCATTCGACATCAGGCGTGAAACGCTGCTCGCCTCGGTCACACTGCCAACCGACGCAGATGCCACGCCGGCGGCGCAGCGCACAAACGGTTGGGCTGAAATCGACACGCTGCGCGTATATCAGCGCGCACTTGAGGCTTTGCAAGGCATTGCAATCCAATTGGGCGCGCTTGTCGATGAAATTGGCGCCATCGGCATGACAGGCCAGATGCACGGTGTGGCTTTTCTTGATGAGCGCAGCGCGCCAGCACGAACTTCCATTACATGGCAAGACCAGCGCGGCAAGGAATCTCTGCCAACACTCATCGCGCGCGCCGGCGGGGTGGGGGCGTTTGCAGAAATGGGCGCACTGCCAGCGGCCGGCTACGGCGCGGTCACGCTCCATTGGCTGCACGAACACGACGCGCTGCCCAAGGCATTTCCATGCTCGATCCCAGACGCCATCGGCGCAATGCTATGCCACGCTGCGCCAAAGATCGATCCAACCAATGCCGCAGGGTGGGGGGTCTTCAACGTCATGAAAGGCGCATGGGATGAAGCCGCGTTGATCCATCTCGATATGGCTGTGCAGTGGCCGCAGATCGTCATCTCCGGCACGCGGATGGGCCGGCTCACGCGCGTTGCGGCACAAGCCTGCAACTTGCCCCCCGGCATTCCGGTGACAGTCGCGCTTGGAGATCATCCAGCCAGCCTGATCGGCAGCGGTTGCACGCGCGCCGGCATGGCGCACGTCAACATCGGAACCGGCAGCCAGGTGTCTCTCGTTAGCAACCGTTTCATGCCCATGGATGCGCGCGCCGGCGTCGAGACGCGCCCCTTCATCGATGGCCAGTTCGTGCTCACCGGCGCATCACTCTGCGGCGGGAGCGCCTTTGCGCTGCTGCGGCGCTTTTACGAGGCAGCTGCAGCGATGATGGGGTTGCCGGCGCCGAATGAGACAGACCTGTATGCGGCGATGTTGGCGAGTGCGGTTGCCACGCCCGCCGGCGCAGACGGTCTGAGTGCAGACACTCGTTTCGATGGCGCGCGCAACGATCCGCACTGCCGCGCATCGTTGCATGGCATGACCCGCAGCAACTTCACGCCGGCCCACCTCAATCGCGCTGTGCTGGAAGGCATCGCCGAGGAGTTGGCGCAGTTCTATGAGGCAATGGCGCAATCACAGGGGCGCGCAGCCGTATTGATTGGCTCAGGCAATGGACTGCGCAAGAACAGCCTGCTTCAGGAGATCGTGAGCCGGCGATTTGGGCTACCATTGCGGTTGCCAATGTGGCAGGAAGAGGCGGCGATTGGCGCAGCGATGATCGCCAGCGGCTGATTGCGGGCAGCTAACTGACGATCTCGAACGCATCGAACTCGCCGGTGAAATGCAGCCAGGTTGGTGTAACGCGCGTGACATGCGCCATGGCTGGCCCTTTGCGCAGAAACGCCAGCAGTTGCTCCAGCTCGACGCGCGCGCCTTCGGCCAGCACTTCCACATTGCCATCTGGCGTGTTGCGCACCCAGCCAACCAGCAGCAGGCTGCGGGCCATGCGCCGCGTCTGATAGCGAAAATTCACACCCTGCACGACGCCTTCAACAACTGCATGCAAACGCGCCGTATCCCCTTGATTTTCTGGCATAAAGGCTAATAGGTTGTGAAACTAAAAATGTTTGGCTCGCCATGCCCGCGAAGGCAGGCATCCAGCGCAGGCCACTAGTGTAACGCGCCGGCAAAGCGAGTAGACTTGCCCTGATATGTCTACGATCGATGCGATTGCACTGGTTATCAAGGGCGCCATTCTCGGTGGTTTGGGTGGATTGATCCTGCCAACACTGTGGATGGCCATCGTATTCAACGGGGCGGAATTCATCCAGCAATTCACGAATGGAACAAATGTTCTGGTCATTGCGACCAGCGTGATCGCCATTCCATTCACAGTGCTTTTTCAAGGGCTGATCGGCGGCGGACTGCGTGACACGCTGCTGTTTGGCGCAGCCACTGGCGCCGTGGTGGCGCTGCTCATTGCCATCCTCGGCCACTTCATCAGCAAGCGCAACGTGACCATCATCATCATCGTTGCCGGCGTGCTGGCGGCTCTGGCGCTGGTGCTGACGCAGAGCAACGAAATCACGTTGTCGCTGGGGCTTGAGGGCGCGCAGATCTGGGTGCTGGCGCTGTTGTATGCGCTGCTTGTGGCATGGCTCAGCCATTCGCTGCGCAACTTCGGCGGCGTGGGCTAAGCGCAAAGCACTGTTCGATCCTGGCGTGGCAGGCGGTCTTGACGCCGGCGATTTTCTGCTTTATTATCGCTTCCGATAATGAACCTTATCGGAAGTTGAAACGACAAAACCATGGAAAAGGCCGCGAAACAGGAGATCATCCCCGCCGGCGCAGAGAATCTCTCGCAGCAGGAAGTCGAGCGCATCTCGCGCTACCTCGGCGCGTCGTCATCAGAAAACACGCGTATCGCATATCGCAAGGCATGGCAGGATTTTGAATCGTATTGCCGTGCCAACCGCTTCGTCGCCCTGCCAGCCAAGCCCGAGACGATCATGGCCTATCTCACCTGGCTGGCCGACGCAGGCTACAAGCCATCCACCATTCAGGTGCGCCTCTCGGCCATCGCCTTCGTCCATGCGCGCAAATACGCCGGCGATCCAAACTACGTCAACCCTGCGCAAAGCGAGATGGTGTCGGTTGTCATGTCAGGCATCCGACGGGAACTGCGCGGCTCCGCCACGCGCAAGGACCCCATCACCCGCGCCGAATTGCAAAAGATGATCGCCGAGTTGCCGCACGATCTGCACGGGCTGCGCGACCGCGCCATTTTGCTGCTCGGCTTCGCCGGCGCGTTGCGTCGCAGCGAGATCGTCAGCCTCGACCTCAAGCATGTGCGCTTCACACCGAAAGGCATGACGATCACCCTGCCCTATTCAAAGACCGATCAGGCCGGCGAGGGCATGAGCAAGACAATGACGCGTTCAAAAGGCCGGCTATGCCCCGTCCGCGCACTCGAAATCTGGATCGATGAGGCCAAGATCGAGCGCGGGCCGATCTTTCGCGCCATCGATAAATGGGGCCACGTGCGCAATACGCGCCTGTCAGACAGGTCGGTTGCGCTGATCGTGAAGCAGGCGGCAGAGATGGCCGGCCTGGGCGCATTCGACTTCTCAGGGCATTCACTGCGCGCTGGTTTCGTCACGCAAGCCGCAGATGATGGCTTGCAGGAGTGGATGATCCAGAAGGTCACCGGCCACAAATCCGCTGATGTGTTGCGCCGCTACATCCGCAACGACCGCAAGGCGCAATCAGACGCCATCGACCGCGTGCTGGGCAACAACGACGAATGATGCGGGCTACTCCGCCGCCGGCTTGCTGACATCCAGCGCCACATGACAGCGATCGCATTGCACCAGCGTGCGCTGTTGATTGAGGAAACCCACACTTGCGTTGCCGTGCAGCGTGTGCGCGGTGTGGCAATCGACGCAGCCGCCGGCATCTGTGGCAGCAGCCTGCCACTTTGCCAGATACTGGTGCGAATGGCTGTCAAAGTCGGTCTCCATCGACGTATCAACATGGCACTTCAGGCAGTTCTCATCGGCGATTGGCACCGTCAGCGTCGCCGGCTGCCCAGCTGTCCCCATCACCCAGCGCATTGCGTTCTCGGCTCCTTTCACCATGCTATGAGCGCGCCCCATCAAGCCGGCCCCTGAGTGACATTCGATGCAGCGCGTGTTGGCCAGCTTTGGGTTCCTGCGGGCATATGTGCCATGCTCAGATGCCATGTCGACGGGTGCTGCGGCCTGTGTGCGGTCGAAATAGGTCACCTCGGGCTGGGTATGGCAGGAGGTGCAAAACACGTCCTGCTCTTCAACGCGGGCAAAGACCAAAAGCGACAATCCCATGAAGATGAGCATGCCGACAGCTGCGCCAGCAAATATCAGCCAGCGCGGGCGCGGTTTAGAGGCGGGTCCGGGGGCAGGCGTTGAGGCAGACACGAAAACAATTGGCCTCAGTTGCTGGTGCGCAAGGGCAACAGACGGTTGGCGAAGGCGCCAAAGATCGGCAGCAATGTCGCCCGGCCGGCGAGTGCGCTCACGACGCCGATAATCAACGCCACCGCGCCATAGAGGTAGGATGCGACGACCAGCGGGAATAGTGCGTTGCCGACAAGAAAGCCATAGGGAATCCAACCCAGCAGCCAGGTGACGACCACCCACGTGAGGGAAATAGCGATGAGAAAGGCAATCAGGCCAATCGCCTGGCGTAGATGAAAGACGACAAATGCAGTGCGCCGGCCAGCCACACCTGCGATCAACCAACCGATGATGGGCAGATAGGACAGCGCGGCGAGAATGCGTGATGATGCACTCATGGTTCAGCTCCCGATCCCCTTCAGGTTCAACTCGCCGGCGAAGTGACAGGCGGCGAAATGCCCGGGCGAGATCTCGCGCAATTCCGGCACGCTGGTTTTGCACACGTCTTTTGCGTAGTTGCAGCGCGTATGAAAGATGCAGCCCTTCGGCGGGTTGGCCGGGCTTGGCACTTCGCCAGACAGACGGATGCGCTCAACTTTGATGTCGGGGTCTGCCGGCGGGATGGCCGATAGCAGCGCTTCGGTGTAGGGATGCAGCGGATTTCGCAGCAACTCCTCAGTCGGCGCCATCTCCATGATCTTGCCGACATACATCACCGCCACGCGGTCGGAGATATGCTCCACCACCGACAGGTCATGCGCGACGAAGATCAGGGTGAGGTCGAGTTGCTGTTGCAACTCCTGCAGCAGGTTCAATACCTGCGCCTGCACCGACACATCCAGCGCACTCACCGGTTCGTCGGCAATGACGAGACGTGGGTTGAGTGACAGCGTGCGCGCCAGGCCAATGCGCTGGCGCTGGCCGCCGGAGAATTCGTGCGGATAGCGCTGCATGTAATTCGGGTCCAGGCCGACGGCGCGCATCAACTCGGCCACTCGCGCCTCGGCTTCCTTACCCTTGGCAACACCGTGAATCTCCAGCGGCTCCTTGATGAGATCCAGCACCGTCATGCGCGGGTTGAGCGAGCTGAATGGATCCTGGAAGATCATGCGCATTTCCTGCCGGATCGGCTTCATATCCTTCTGACTGATGGCCGCGATGTCGACCCAGTCGCCGGCTTTGGTGCGAAATCTGATCTCGCCGGCGGTTGGCTCATACAGCCGCAGAATCGTGCGCCCCACAGTTGTCTTGCCGCAGCCGCTCTCACCCACCAGCCCCAGCACCTCACGCTCGCGCAAGAACAGATTCACCCCGTCGACTGCTTTGACGTGGCCGACAGTGCGCTGCAGGATGCCTTGCTGGATGGGGAAGTACATCTTCAAATCGCGCACTTCCAGCAACAGGTTGTCGTTCTTGGCTTGTGTCATATTCGAGTTGCTACTTTATCTACGGTTGCAGGGTCAACTCCTGCATCACGATGTCGGGGTCGCTCCAGCCTTTCTGCTGAGCCAGCTTCTGGAACGCTGGCCGCCAGATCAACTTCACGCTGATGGTGGCTTGGCCGTCCTGTGGCAGCGCGAAGGTGTAACTGGATGAGTCGGTCTTCATGGGCATCAATCGCGTATCTTCAACCAGCTCCACCTGTCGCCAGTAGGCCGCAGTCGGCGCCTCATTGGTGTTGGTATCGCGCAGGATTTTGGCAAAACCTTTGCCGGCCTTGCCCGCGTAGTCGCCGGCCCATTCTGGCAGCGTCGGCCCCTCCTGGCGCGCCAGCAGGCTGCCATTCGCATCGCGCGCTTCCACCACCAGCATCACCGAACGGATTGGCGCGTCGGTTGGCACGGCATGGCCTGTCCTGTCGTTAGTCAGGTCCACCTTCACGCGCACCGCACTGCCATCGCGTTGCGCATCGGCCTTCATCGTCACGGCATTCCACATCAGCGCCTGGCTGTTGGATGGGCCGGTCATGGTGTGATTGTGATATTGGCCGGCGGGTCGCGCCACCCCACCCTTGTTTGGATAAACGCTATACGGCGTCTTCTGCGTTGGCATGTGGCACTGCTGGCAGGTCTTGCCAGTCTTTGGGTCGCTCCATGGGCTGTTCAACCATTCGCCGTAGGAGTTGTAGACCGTCGTGCCGCCGGTCACCTTCATATTGCTGACCACGCCGCCCAATACGCCATAGTGGCAAGCCGAGCAGAACTGACTGCTGGAGAGGAACGGCAGATAGCTGATGGTCTTGGTGCTGCCGTCGGCCAGCGAGCCAAAGAACAGCTTCTCGCCATCTGGGGGCCGGCGCAATTGCATCGACATGATGCCGGGCTGGTCAGGGTATGGCAGCCCAGTGGCGGGATCGAGATTGACTGACTGAATCTGATGGCAAAACTCACAGGTGATGCCCTCTTCGGCAATGCCCATCAAGCCGGTGGATGACGCGCCGCGAATCATATAGCCTAGCGTTGAAGCGCGCTCGGCAGTCAGGCCAGTGTGGCAGCCCGACCACGCGCAGGTATTCGTTGTCTCCACCTTCATCGCCAGAGGGGTATGGCAGGTGGAGCAGTTGCCCGGCCGCTCCGGGTTATCGATGCGGAAGCCCGGGCCATAATCAGGCAATGCAGGATCCGCCGGCATGATCTTGCCATCATTGGAGTATTGGATCGGCTGTGACTTCTTGCCCTCAAGGTTCGTGCCGTTGTACAAGTTGAGGAAGCGATGGCTTGCGGTGGCCGTCTTGGAGTGCGCATCGGCCTGCCATTCGGGGTACTCGCGATGACATTCGCCGCATGCGGCAGAGCCTTCCTTATCCTCGATTTTGAACCACGTATATTTGTGGTTGTCGCCGGCGATCAGTGGCCGCAGCGTCACCTTGAGGCCGGCAGCCTTGCCATTCTGGTTCTGCCAGTTGCGCAGCATCGGATCAAGCATGACCCAGCCCTGATAGTGGTCGTCGCTCCATGCGGTGATGGTGACGGGCGATGTGCCGCCCAGCCCTTCGCCGTGCAGGGTGAAGATGCCATTTGCGTCGGCGGTAACACGGTTGAGCGTGCCTTGCACCGACACGAGCGCGCCGGCAATCGGCCCATTCTCTCCGACGACCTGACCGGTCACGGTGGTTGGCAATGGCTCGCGCGTGGGTGGCGCAGTCACGTCGCTCGCGCAAGCGGCCAGCACCACGAGCAACGCCGGCAGCAGCACCACGCCGGCCAGACCCATTTGCCATCTCTCAAACTTTTTCATCGCAGGGCATACGGGTCAGCGGCGTCACGCAGGCCATCACCCATGAAGTTGAAGCCCAACACCGCCGCAATGATGAAGATCACAGGTGACATGATCCACAACTGCTGGCTGAGCGTCTGCAGGTTTTGCGCATTCCGCATCAGCAAACCCCAACTGGTCAATGGTTCCTGAATGCCGATGCCGAGGAAGCTGAGGAACGATTCAGCCAGGATGACGCCGGGGATCGTAAGTGTCAGGATGACGATGACGTGACTGAGCGTGTTCGGATAGAGATGCCGGAAGATGATGCGCGAGTCAGACGCGCCCATCTCCTTGGCTGCCAGCACGAAGTCGGTGGAGCGCATCGCCAGCACTTTACCGCGCACTTCGCGCGCCAGCGTCGTCCATGACAGCAGCGCGAAGATCAGAGACATGATGATGAACACGGCGAAGGAGTCGGCGGTCTTTGGCACGAGCGCTCCTAGCGCCATGAAAAGCGGCAGGGATGGAAAAGCATTGATGAACTCAACGAAGCGCTGGATGACGAGATCGATCTTGCCGCCGAAATAGCCAGAGGAGACGCCGACGATGGAGCCGACGGCGACTGTGATGATGGCGACGAAGATGCTCATACTGAGCGAGATGCGGCCAGCCTTGCATGCCATGCCCCACATGTCGCGCCCAAGCTTGTCGGTGCCGAGCATGAACAGCGTTGCATCACCCTCCACACCGAACAAATGCAGATCCATCGGGAAGATGCCGAGCAGCTTGTAGGGCACGCCTTTGACAAAAAAGCGCACCGGGTAGGTTTTGGATGTGTCTGGCGTCCATGCCACCTGGAACGTGGTTGGGTCGAGCGTCTCAGTATATTTATAGACGAATGGTGTGAGGTGGAAATTGCCCTGAGCGTCGATGAAATGCACCTGCTGCGGCGGCAGAAAGGCCTGCTTCAGGTCGATGGTGTCAATGGATGTCGGTGCGAAGAAGTCGGCGAAAACAGCAAGGACGATCATCGACAGCACCATCAGCGCGCCGATGATGGAGACCTTGCTGCGCCGGAAGCGCCGCCACACCAGTTGAAAGTAGCTTTCGTTGTGCTCGGTGTGCGCCAGCAATTGCTCGAGCGTCGGCGGGTCCTGCCGCGCCGGCCCGGTTGGGTTCAAGGTTACACCAGGTGTTGCAGTTGCCATGGTTCTGTGTCACTCAGCTATACCGAATGCGCGGGTCCAGCACGGCCAGCAGCAGGTCGGCGATCAGGTTGCCCAGCACGATCAGCACGCCGTAGATCAGCAGCAGGCTGCCGGCGATATAGATGTCCTGCGCCACCAGCGCGGCGTAGAACATCGGGCCAAGCGTGGGCAGGTTCAGCACGATGGCGGCTTCCAGTTCGCCCTGCATCATGTAGGGCAGCACGGTGCCCTGGTAGGCCACAATTGGGTGCAGCGCGTTTGGCACGGCGTGCTTGTTGATGACCGCGTTTTCCTTCAAACCCTTCGAGCGCGCCGTCGTCACATACTGCGAGTTCAGCACGTCGAGCAGGTTGCCGCGCATGACGCGCATGTTGTAGGCCACCCCGCCGAGGCCGGCGATGATCAGCACCGGCCAGATGTTGCTGAACATGTCGACCACTTTTGCCCAGCTCCACGGCGCCATCACAAATTCTGGCGAGAAGAAGCCCTGGATGCTGCGCCCTTTGAACACGAACACCACCATGTACATGATGATGAGCGCGATGGCAAAGCGCGGGATCGAAGTCATGATGAAAGCCAGGACAGAGAGGCTGTTATCGGCAGTGCTGTATTTTCTGGGTGCAGCGAATATTCCCAAGCTGATGCCGACGACGGTTGAGATTAAATGGCACAGCAGCGCCAGGAAGAGTGTCTTGGGCAAGCGATCGGCGATCAACTCGCCGGCGTCTCTGCGATATGCAAATGAAAACCCGAACTTGCCCTCCGTCACGATACCCTTGATCCAGCCGAAGAATTGCACCGGCAGTGGGTCATTCAGGCCATATTGCTCGCGCACCTTGTTGGCCATTTTCTCGGCTTGGTCTTCTGTCATGCCGGCTTGCTGGAGCAGGAATGTCTTGTAGCTGGTCGCCACATCGCCCGGCGGCAATTGAATCACCACGAAGGAGACGGCCGCAATGCCAATCACCATGAAGAAGGCGATGATCAGGCGGCGGATGATGTAATTTGCCATATCGCACGAAACAGGGATGCACCCTAAGGGTCTTGGCGACCCTTAGGGTTTGCGAGATGCGAACTTACGAGCTGAACACCGGGATGGTGTCGGGCTTGTTCTCTTGCAGCTGGTCCGCCTTTGGCGTCCACAGATGCTCAAGCATGATGGCGTCTTCCACCCACGTAAACAGGAATGTCGGCACGCCAACAGGGATGTTCTTCACGCGCTTCGCCAGGCCAAGGCCATAGCGACCGCTGAAAACGCCCATGTGATACACGTTTTCGGTGTGGATCTTCTGATACTCCGACATGATCTTCTGGCGCTCAGGCGTGTCGAAGGTCACACGGTATTTCTGCACCAGATCGACCAGCTGCTTCTCGAAATCAAGCAGGTTGCGCGGTGTGTCACCCTCGCGATGATCGTTGAACGACTTGGTGACTGGCGCCAGCGAGGTGGGATTCACCTGCGGCAGACCAAACGCCTGACCGCCACGGTATACACCAATATCCCACGCTGATGCAGTGTCGATCTCGGAACGAGTGGTGCTATCCACCACGCGCGTGTTCAGCTTGATGCCGACCGCTGCCCACTGATTGACCAGCGCCTCAGCCACGCTCTGCGTCTCCTGCGCGTCCTGCGACGAAAGCAACTGCAGCACGACCGGCTGACCTTTCATCGGGCCTTCCGTCCACTCGCGCACGCCATCGCCGTTCGTGTCCTTCAGGCCGATCTCATCGAGCAAGATCTTGGCTGACTCAGGATCATACGGGTAATACACCACATCTTCCTTGCGGAAGTAGGGCGATCCTGGATACAGGCCGCCGGCGTAGCCGCGCAGGAATGGCCCGCGCATGATCGCCTGTGCGATGCCGTCGCGGTCGGTGGCATAGCTCAGCGCCTTGCGGAAGCGCACATCGCGGTTGAGCTGGCGCACAGCCTTATCGCGGTCATCCTTTGTGCCAAGCTCCTCGGCGTAGTTGAACGAGATGCCATAGCCAAGCAACTCCGGCCCCCAGTTCACAGTGAACTTGGCAGCCGGGTCCTGCGCCTTGGTCATCGTGTTCACATATGAGCTGGGATTCTCCAGGTTGGTGTGATCGCAGTCGCCGGCCATCGTGCAGAGGTCGCGTCCGATGCCGCTTGGTCCCTTCTTGTACTGCACCTCGTCGAAGTACGGCAACTGCTTGCCATTCTCATCGACCTTCCAGTAATACGGGTTGCGGCGCATGATGAGCAATTCGTCGGTCTTGTATTCAACCGGCACCCAGGGGCCCATCTGGGCGACAGGCAGCTTGTCGGGTGGCAGCGCGTTCTCGAAGTCCTTATAGCTGGGCTTCGGGTCGGCGGTGCTCCACTTCGGGTGCAGCGGCTTCAGGATGTGCGCCGGCATGATGTAGAAGCCGCCAGAATCGCTCAGGGTGTAGTAGACGCCCAGAGGCTTGGGAATGCCGAAGGTGAACTTTAGGGTGTAGTCGTCGACCTTCTCGAGGGTGGCATCTTTGTCGCCATACTTGTAGGCATCCAATTGGCTGGTGGAGTTTACGTTTGGATCAGTCACGTAACCTTCCCAGGTAAAGATGGCATCGTCGGCTGTGAAGGGCTGACCGTCTGACCACTTCGCGCCCTCGATCAGGTGCACGGTCAGCGATGTCCCGTCCTCCGACCACTCCCAACTCTTGGCGAGGTTCGGGAAGGGTTCAATGTCCTGGTCGGCGCGGAAGAGCGGGCCAACTTTGAACAGCACCTGATGGTTCATGCTGTAGGACTCGATGCCGAACCAGCCGGCGCTGACGCCCGCAGTGCGGTTCCAGCCAGCAGTCGGGCAGGCCGAGAACGCGCGCCAGAGGTCGCCATACTCGCCTGGGCCGTCCTTCATGCCGCTGGTCAGCATTACCTGCGGCTCCTTCGGCAGGCGCTCCTTCACCGGCGGCAGTTTGCCTTCATCCACCAGTTTCTTCACGAATTCAGGTTCCGAGTAATTGTCAAGCGCTTTGTAGGTGACGATCTCGCTGATAGGTTGGCGCTTGGCGTCTGCGCTTCCGACGTCCAGCTTCGGCGCATCCGGGAAGGGGATGGGCGGCTTGATCGTGCCGGTGGCCACCTCTGGCGCCTTCGTTGCTTCGACGGCGGGCGCCTCAGTGGCAGCCACGGGCGCTTCGGTTGCAGCAGCCGGCGCTTCCGTGGCAGCGGGCGCTGGGGTTGCGGCTGGTGCAGCGCAGGCCGCAATAGCTACGCCGGCGCCGCCCAATGCTGTCAGGCGCAAAAGTTGCCGGCGATTCATCTTTCTATTCATGGTGAAATGATCTCCTTTATCTCTCTCTCGTTCTGGAAACAAACGGATGGTGTTTGTGGTCGGCTTGTTGCCGTTTAGATGGTTTGAGCTTGCGAGTTGGTCATCACCTCCTGAGGGGTGTTCTTGCTGTGCAGCCAGCACGCTGCGAGGTGGCCTGGAGTAGTCTCTTCGAGTGGTGGCAGGTGTTGCCGGCAGATATCCATCACGTAGGGGCAGCGCGGCGCGAACGGGCAACCTTGAATCTTTTCGGATGGGGATGGCACCATGCCCTTGATTGGCACCAGCACCTGCTTGCCCTTGCGCCCCAGCACCGGCACCGAGTTTAGCAGGCCCATGGTGTAGGGGTGCAATGGGTGATGAAAAAGTTCGGATGTGACGGCAAATTCCACCACTCGCCCCAGATACATCACCGCCACCTGTTGCGCCATCTGCGAGACGACTCCGAGGTTGTGGGTGATGAGAATGATGGACGAATTGAAATCGGTCTGAAGTTCGCGCATCAAGTCGAGGATCTGCGCTTGCACCGTCACATCGAGCGCAGTTGTCGGCTCGTCGGCGATCAGCACAGATGGATTGCACGCCAGCGCCAGCGCGATCATGGCGCGTTGCCTCATGCCGCCGCTGAGTTGATGTGGATACTCGCGCAGCCGTTGGTGAGGCGCGCTCATCTGCACCTTTGTCAACATCTCCAGTGCGCGATCCAGCGCCGCTTTCTGGCTCACCTTCTGGTGAATGATCACCCCTTCAGCAATCTGGTCGCCGATTCGCTTCAGTGGATTGAGCGAGGTCATCGGCTCCTGGAAGACGATGGCGATCTCGCTGCCGCGAATGTCGCGCATCGCCGGCCCTTTTGCGTCGAGTTGGGCGATATCCACGATGCTGCCGTCACGGCGCGCCAGGTTGATTTCTCCATCAACGATGCGACCAGGCGCCGGCGTCAGGCGCATGATGGACATTGCCATCTGGCTCTTGCCGCAGCCGCTCTCGCCCACCACGCCAAGCGTGCGTCCGGGGTACATCGATAGATCGACACCGTCGAGTGCGCGCACTGTGCTGCGCTCGAGAAAGAAGTAAGTCTTGAGGCCTTTGACTTCAAGGATGGGGCGCGCCGGCGATTGATGGACAGATTGGGTCATCATTTAGGCAATCAGATCAGTTTTCCAATTTCCAGGCTTTTGAGCGTGTCGCATTCGTGGTTGAGCATGAGGCATTGGCGTGGAAAGTGTATAAGGCCTTGCCAAATCGTCAAATCGCCGGCGTCTTGCAGCTCTCATTGTGCAAATTGTGGCAACCACTGCTTTTCATGCTCGAACATCTCGTTCACCATCGCGCGGATTTGCGGCAGGGTCAGCAGCGCGCCGGTCAGCGGATCCATGGCGATGGCTTGATGCACAGCGTCGCGGTTGCCAGTCATTGCGCCCAGCACTGCCAGTTCCTGCACATTGATGTTCGTGCGGTTGATGGCCGCGCATTGCGCCGGCAGCGCGCCATGCATGGTTGGCTGGATGCCGTTGCGGTCGACCAGGCAGGCGACTTCGATACAGGCGTTCGCCGGCAAGTTTCCAATCGCGAGTGCGCCCTTTGCGCCGGGCAGGCCATCATTCGGCACATTGCCGTAGATCACGCGCTTCTCATCAGTCTCCATGCTGTGGATGATCAACGCGCCGTATTCCTCGCTGCGCGTGAGCGGGCTGTTGATGATGCGGTCGAGATAGTCCTGCTGCTCCTCATTTTGGTAGCTCTTGGAAATCTCGAAATAGTCCCAGCGCTTGCTGATGTAAGCCTTGATCGTTTTTGGATTCTTGCGGAACCAGGGCGTGTATTCGCTGCCGTGGTGGCTGCTCTCGGTGTGGAAGTAGCCGAAGGTGCGCATGATCTCGGTGCGCACGCGTTCGAAGTAGTAATGCTCGTCGTTGACGTTGTGATCCATGCCGCGCTGGGTGAGCTTGGTCTTGGGGCCGGCGCCCTGCCCTTCTCCCGCTTCAAATGGCGAAGGGTTCTGCGTCAGCATCGTCTCGCGGATCTTGGGATAGATGTCGTTGCCATCCTGGTCGTGAAATTGCGTGAACCAAGCCTGATGGTTGATGCCGCCGCATTTGAATGAGACGTTTTCGCGCTCGAAGCCGGCGCGCTTGATCAGCATGGCGCTGGTGCCTTGCACACTGTGGCACAGGCCGACAGTCTTGATGCCCATCGCATTGGTCGCCCAACAGTTCATCGCCATCGGGTTGGCATACTGGATCATTAGTGCGTTGGGGCAAACTGCCAGCATGTCTTTTGCGATCTCGCTCAATGCGGCAATACTGCGCAGGCCGCGAAACACGCCGCCTGGCCCGAGCGTGTCGCCCACGCACTGGTCGAGGCCATATTTGCGCGGAATTTCGACGTCGTGCGTATAGGCTTCGACGCCGCCGACTTGGAATGCGACGATCACATAGTCGGCATCCTTGAGCGCCTTGCGGCGATTGGTGGTCATATCCACCTTCGCCTTCAGGTTGTTGTTCGACACCACACGCTTGACGCGGTTGCCGGTGCGGGTTAGCCGGCCCTCGTGGATGTCATATAGTGTGATGTTTGCGGCTTGCAGTTCGGGGAATGAGAGGATGTCGACACATAGACGCAGCGGAAAGACATAGCCGCCGGCGCCTATGACGACGATTTTTGGATTGTTCATGATCGTTGAGATTTAAGGGCTGGTAAGAGTGACTGTCAAATGATCACTTAATGCCTATGCGAATTGGCGAGCGATTCTGCAAGATGAGGTTGGGCAGCGGAGAGAGACGACATCCATGTCCCGCATACGGAGCCCTTCAACAGCTTATTCAACTGCGAAGGGCTGCCGTATGGATCAGATGACCATTGCGCTCATGAGAGTCGGCAATCAGGGAGAATCAGCGCGATAGCAATGTCACCGGCCCGAATAGCCCGTGCGTAGCCTGGTCGCCGAAGATGTAGTGCGTTGGGCTGTGATGGCGCAGATAGGGCGCAAGCGTGCCGAACACGACGACCTCCAGTTCATTCCCGCCGGCCCGCGCCAGCTTGGTGATGTCAAACCGGAACGGCGAACAGAAGCGCGCGCCGGCAGGCTGCCCATTTACCCGCACCTCTGCCGTGCCACGCACGCGACCCAGATCGATCTGCAACGAATCCGCCTTGCCGTCAAAAGTAAAGTTGGTGCGATAGCACACGCCGCCGGCAAACGACTCCAATCCCTGCGCGGCCCACGCTCCGAGCGTAATTGGCCCCTCGGCCACGTCGTAGATGATCGGGGCGCTGAAGATGGCGCCATCACTGTGCCCACGCAACGGCAGCACGCGCAGGCGCGCAGTTCGTGTCGGTTGTATCGCCGCCGGCAGCACTGCCATGCCGCTGCTCGTAATCTCGCAGGGCGCATCATCGATCCATAGCTGCGCCTCGCCCTGCACCGGCAGGTGCATCCGCGTAGCCAGCGCCGGCACCTGCCACTCAAACCACGTCTCGGAAGGTTGACCTGCAAACGCATCCGATGTCACGCGCAACACATTGCCATCAGCCGGCGCATCCTCCAACCAGTGCGCATCTGGCAACGGGTGCTGCCGGCGCCACACCTGTGGCCAGCCAATTTCGATGTCAGAGCCAAAAACGTTCTCGCGCGCATCGTCACTTGCAGAGAACTCGTCTATCCACTGCCGCCGGCGCAGTGAAGCCGGCATCACAGCACGGCCGATGCGCTGTGCGCTCCAGCCAGCATCACTCATCACCGTGAGCATCTCGCCCGCCGGTCCGTGGATGATGCCATCGACGAACAGCGCCATCCGCCGGCCTTGATCCTGCACGCTCACCTCGATGGTATTGCCGCCCTGGGCAAGCGATGTCACGCGATAGCGCTGCACGCGTGGTGAGCCATCATAGGGATCAAAGCCACCCTGCCGGCCCACCTCCTCGCCGTTTACCACCAGCCGGCACGCGCCGGCTGTGCCAATGTGGAAGGTCGCCTGGCTTGGCGTGAAGGGCAAATCGACCTGCCGCGTGAACGTTACCTGGGAGTCCTTCACAGGTTCGTCATCGATGGTCAACCATTCCGGGCGCTGGATGTGCGAGAGGTCTGTTGTGATCGTCCACAGTGCGCGCAGCTTCATATTTTGCTCGGCCACGCACTCAAACTCGATCAGATTCGCACCAGCTGTAAGCGCAATCGGTGCGGAGAGGAAGTAGCCCTTCGCTTCGGCATCGACGAGCTGACCGTTCACCCACAGGCGTTTGTTGGCAGCCACACCGAGCAGAATGGTCGCTGCCACAGGGTTGTCCATCCATACAGCCGTGCGGAAGCGCACTGCTTGTCCCTTGCGCACGCGCCCAAAGTCGAGGAATTCCTGCGGCACCCTGCCCTTCGGCCCGAGCCACTGGATGTGGATCGTATCGTGCGCGATGCCGCGCGACAGTGAATACACTGCCGGCTGCCAGCCTTGACGCTCCTGCAAGTCATCCAGCGACGCTGCGATGGGTGGCGCGCCGGACTTGTCGTAGGGACCAAACCGCCAGCCCTGTGTGCCGAACGTTGCAACGCAATCACGCCAATCATTAGTGCCTATGCGATATCGCATCTGCCACGTTTGCAACGCCGGCGCGCCGTCGGAGGCCGGCAAAGTCAGGTCACCAAAGCGGTTGTCCATCGTCGGTTCCAGCGCCGCTGTCCAGGGACCCTCCAATACAGACGCACTTAAGGCGGCAGGATCGACGGCGCCATCGGTTGCTGGCGCGCCATCCCACACCAGCAACGCTGCCGGCCCACTATCAAATGGCACGCTGATCACTTGCCACTCACCTGCCTGTGCGACATGCAACGGCCTGACTTCACCAGTCTGCGGGTCCCACAGGCGGGGTGCACCCTGCGCAGCGCGCACCTTGATCTGCACATCGCGCTGGTAGTGGTTTGCGTCGAAGGTGTAATCGAGGTCGAGCCAATGCCGCGTGTTCATCATTGTGGCGCGCGGGAAAGCGGCCGGCACGAACATCACGTCACGGTTGTCGATGCGGCGATGCAGCACCGGCACCGGCGCATCGATGCGCGCCGGCACACCCGCCAGCGCGGTCGTCAGCGCAGCATCCAACCCATCATCCAAGGCCAGCACGCGCGCGGGATGCGCCGCAAAATACGCGCTGAGTTGCTGAAGGCCATCACTGTTCTCGCCAGCGATCTGTTCCGGCAGCGCGCCCACCGCAATCAACACGCCGCCCTCTGACACGAAGCGCGCCAGAGTTGCGGCGGTCTGCGGCAACAGCAGCGCGCACGCCGGCAACACCACCGCACAGTAGCGCTCGTTGCCAATCACCAGCGCGCCTTCCTGCACCTCTGCGCGTTGCACTGAATCGTCATCCAGCACGTCGTAATCGCGACGAAGGCGATCGAACGCGCCGGGCTTGACATCAAACCAGACCATGCTGCCAACCAGCGCGCTATAGGCGTCATGCGCCGCGCGCGCCAGGGGCAGCACGCGCTCAGGCGTAATACCGGCCTGAACGGTGGCCGTCGGATAAAGCACGCCGATATCGCACACGTGATCACCCTGGCTCAATACCTGACACAGGCGCGTGACGGCCTTCGCAAATAGATGGTAGTGCCGCCAATACGGCTGCCGCCAGCAGGTCGAGGGCGGCGCCCATTCAAACCAACCACCGCGCGTGCTGTAATAAACGGCATGCGGATCGTAGAGCGTCGCGCCGGCGCGCAACCACGGCAGCAGCCAGTCGTAGGTTTCCTCAAGCGTGCCACCCCAACCGCTGCTGTGAAAGGCCTCGATCCACACGCGCGGCCGGCCATACAGGTGCGCCAGTGAACTGTGAATCTTCGCATCGCCGTGATGGTCGCTGCCAGGCGCGGTGAACCAGCGATGCGTGCGCAGGTAGTCCGCATACAGGCCGGCGGCAGCGATGGGGTCGCCGGCGCGCGCAGGGCCCTGCTGGTCAAAGCCGCACAGCAGCCCGCGTGATTCATGCCATTCAAAGAGCGGCTTGAAGAAGGCTGCTTCCACAAGCGAGGCCCGCACGCGCTCTGCGTCGATCCGCACCCGCCGCGCACCGGCGTCATCACCCTCAAACAGGCACTCGATGCGATCAAGCAGATCATAGCCAGCCTGCTGCTCGAACGCCTCAGCGAAGTGCGGCGCCCAGGTCGGCATGGTTGGCAGTTCGTCTTGAAACGAGCCGACGATGACATCGCCAAAGAAATCGCCGGCGTTGCGCGCATACTCATTGTGGATAATGTCTATCAGCCGGGCGCATGCGGCGGCGCTGGTGTAATCGAAGCCGCGCTTAACAGCATAGATCAATCGCAGACGCGAGTGCGCCTCAGCCTGCGCAGAAGCGACCATGCCGGCCACCGGCACGCGCTGGGCCGCGCCGGCGCTCTCGCCTGCATCATCGATGGGCAGTAGCACAGCGGCGAGCGGCGCGCCCTCGCTCGGGCATTCGACGCGCAAATCCCCCTGCCCTTCTGCCACCACACTACCCAGCCATTGGCCGGCCCATTCCGGCTGGTCGCGCACGAGGCCGGCTTGCAAATTTGCACCGGAGAAGCCGATCTGATCATAGAAGAAAATACGCAGCCCGATCTGCCGCGCGTAGACGCACACCTCGCGAAACAACGCCCACCACGCTTCCGAGAAGAATTCAGGATCATCAGCCTCAGCGCCGTAAAGCGGGCCGGTCGGCGCGAGGTTCAAAATGACAACATTGAACACACCGCCGGCGATGAACTGATCCATCTGCCACTTCAGGCGGTTGATCTCCAGCTTTTCACCGCTCCACCACCAGATGGGTGCGGGCGAATAAACGCGCGATGGCTCGGCAAACTGGCCGGCCAGCGCATCCAACGTGTTTGCATTAGACATGTTCGATCACCTCACTGTTGTGATAACGACAATGATGGTAAGGAGCAACAACCAAATGGCAATCAGCACGATAAGATTTGTCGCTTTGGCAAGCACAATCACTTGTCGCTTTGGCAGGCACATTGCGCCATTGACAGCCGGCGCGCGCGCCTTAGCATGACGACCCTGCCATGGAGCAAATCCTTCTTTTCGTCCTCGCCGGCTTCCTCGCGCAGATCATCGATGGCACGCTCGGCATGGCCTATGGCATCAGCGCGACTTCACTGATGCTTGCGTTCGGGGTGCCGCCGGCCTCGGCCAGCGCCAGCGTGCATGCCGCCGAAGTCATCACTACCGGCATCTCGGGGCTGGCGCATCACGGGCACGGCAATATCGACTGGCGGTTGGCGCGCCGGCTGCTTGCCCCCGGCGTGATCGGCGCTGCCATCGGCGCATATGTGCTGACCGCCATCCCTGCAGACACGATTCGCCCCATCATCAGCGTATACCTGCTCGTCATGGGGGTGGTGATTCTGCACAAGGCCCTGCAAAAGCATCCGCCGGCGCAGTTGCACACACATCTCGTGCCGCTGGGATTGCTCGGCGGGTTTCTGGACGCTACGGGTGGCGGCGGCTGGGGAACGATCGTCACCGCAACCCTGATTGCGCGCGGCCATGTCCCGCGTTTTGCCATCGGCTCGGTGAATGCGGTTGAGTTTTTTGTCTCACTCGCCGCGTCGATCGCCTTCGTGCTGACCATTGGCCTGCTGCACTGGCAGGCCATCGCAGGGTTGGCAATTGGCGGCGCGCTGGCTGCGCCACTTGCGGCCTATCTGACGAAGCGCATGCCGGCGCGCCCGATGATGTTCATCGCCGGCATCCTGATCGTCCTGCTGAGTGTGAGAACGATCATCCTCGCAGCGATATGAAATCTCAAATCACGTCGACAATCTCGCCGCGTTCGAGCGACTGGATGCCGGCGTGGATGACCTTCTGGGCTGCCAAACCATCTGCGCCACTGCCGTCGATTTTGTCCGGCGGCACACCCTCACTTACCTCCTTCAGGAAAGCGTGAATGCGCGCCTTGAAGGTGTCGCCGAAGGCAGCATAACCGCCAAAAACCGGATTCTGGTAGACCTGCTGAATCATGCTGTCTGCCGGATACAGCGTGGCGCGGATCCACATGTCGTCAATCACCATGCGACCGTTCACACCTGTCACCTCGCAGCGTTCCACCGAATGCGCGCGCTTCAGGTCGTAACTGCTGGTGAGATGGCCGACCGCGCCATTAGCGAACAGCATATTGAACGATGCCGTCGACCACATCCAGCGCCCGGGCGCCTTGGTGGCGAAGCACTGCACCTTCGCGATGTCGCCGCAGAAGTGGCGCATGATATCGACTGAGTGCGGGTTGAGCGCTTTCATGTGGTAATACGGCGAATCGAGATCTTCGGGCCGGCCAATCCACAGCGCCATGTTGCAGAACAGCAGATGGCCGATGCGACCTTCACGTTGCCATTGCTTCGCGGCGAGCGCCGCCGGCGTGAAGCGGTGATTCATGTCGATGCCATAGCACAGGCGCTTCGCCTTTGCCGAAGCAACCATCTCCGCCGCGCAGTTGAGGTCGTTGCTGATGGGCTTCTCACCCAGCACGTGACAGCCGGCATCCAGCGCCTGCATCGTCGGCTCGTAGTGATCGCTGCTGTATTCGAAACCGCCGGTGGTCACGCTGACCACATCGGGCTGCAATGCCGCAAGCATCTCTCTTGCATCGGTGAAATGCGGCACGCTGAGCCGCTCGCCAGCCCGCGCGGCTCTTTCGGGGATGCGGTCGCACACGCCGGCGAGTTGCGCCAGCGCGTCGGCCTTGTAAATGTCCGCATGCAGGTTGCCGATGTTCCCCATGCCAATGACACATACTCGTAACATTTTTGCAACCACCCGCGCAAGCGCATATGAAAGCGTTCACACATGCGCTTGCGAATCTGCATCATGCGAGTTCATAGTCCTGCTCGATCATGTCTTGCAGGAAGAGATGATCGAAGCGGCTGAAGTTCTCGCTGCTCTTCTTCCAGCGCCCCACCGCATCTGGTCGCACGATGATTTTGCCCATCGGAAATCCGAGGAAGCTCTCGAGCTTCACAAGCGTTTCATCCTGCTTCAACACAAAATCTTCGAAGCGCAGTTGCAGGCGATTCGCCGGCGCCGGCGTGGCGCGCACGATATCGCGCTGATACTTCCAGCTGATCGCGCGCATCATCAACAGGTCGTCCGCCGGCTTCTCATACGGCACGCCAAAATCGCTGAGGTCGTCCGTGAGATGCGTATTCAGAATGCTGTCGCGCGGGTCGCGCACCCAGAAGATGTAGTGCGCGTCGGGGAACATGCGCACAATCCACGGGTAGATCAGCGTTGTCTCCGGCAATTTCCACCCGCGCGGCTCCTTGCGCTTCAACACTTCGCCCAGATAGCTGTTCACCAGCCGCTCGAATTCAGGGTCGATGGGCATGATGTGAAGTTGCGAGAAGTCCCACTGGTTGTTGCCGAGATGCACGACGTATTTCGCCATGACGCGACATGCTTCATATAGATCGTCAGGCGGCAGCATGTCGCCGCTCTCGTTGATGACCGCGCCCATGAACACGCCGCTGGCCATGAGCGTGTGCGAGATGGCGCGCGTGCCGCCGTGGCCGCGGCCGATGATCGTAATCATTTGTGAGTAAAGAGCCAGGAGTTCAGAGTTTCTTTGCGCCGCGCTGGGTTTGCAGTTCCTTCAGCTTGCGGGCATCTTTGGCTTGCAACTTTTGCGCTGCCTTTGGCGAGCCGATGTGCATCGTGTCGTAGGCCTGCTGGGAAGAGGTGAACGCCTCCTCACCATGCCCGTGCCACCAGGTGTTGGTGAAGACGGGGTTGCGCCGGCCGGTCTGATGCTCGCGTCTGGCGATGTGCGCATTCATCCGCGCGGTCAGATGTTCCACCACTGCCGGCTCCTTCTCAGCCAGATTCATGCTCTCATCGGGGTCAGCAAGCAGGTTATACAGCTCCACCGCCGGCTTGAAGTGCAAATCCGGCTCCAGCGCGCGGATCAGCTTCCACTCCGGCGTGCGCCAGCCATGCTTGCGCATCCAGGTCGCCTCGGTCAAATACATCTCCGGCTCCATCAGGCGCGGCCTGCCTTGCAGCAGCGGAGCAAGGCTGCGGCCATCGAACTTGATGCCGCTCTTCACACCAAGCAGGTCCAGAATCGTCGGCATCACATCCTTCATGTGAACGACATCATCAATGCGCCGGCCCGCCGGCACGCGGCCGGGGAAGCGCAACACCAGCGGCACCTTCAAAGTGCACTCATACAAGCCGTGATGATCGTAATAGCAATCATGGTCATGCAGCGTTTCCCCATGATCAGAGTCGATCACAACAAGTGTGTCCTCTTCCAGCCCCAGACCGGCGATCAGCTCAAAGAAGTTGGCAATGGATGCGTCAAGGTAGGCAATGGCGCCGTCATATTGCGCGATGATGTAGTCCTTGTCGGTGCAACCCGGCGGGAACCAGCTCCGGAAATAATCGGCGAAGGGCTTGAAGGCATAGACTGGCTCAAGCGATTTGTTGGTTGGGTCGAATTCATCGCCGCCATAGAACAATCGCTCGAATGGGCGCGGCGGCAGATAGGGCGAGTGTGGATCCATATGCCGCAGGAACAGGAAGAAGGGTTGCTGCTGGCCGGCGAGCCGCTTGAGCTCGGGAAACGACACGTCATTCAGGTTGTCGGCCTTCGGACTGCGGCCCTCCTCCCAGCTGCCCCACCCTGAAAAGTCAAGATATTTCTGAAAGCCGCGCGAGGCTGGATTGCCGCTGAAACCGACGCAGGTGGTGCTGTAACCGCTCTCGCCCAGCACCTCGGCCAGCGTCTTCACATGCGCGCCCAGGCCGCCGCGATGCCGCAGCGCCACCACATCCGTCCCGAAGACATCCATGCCGGTGAACATCGACGAGTAGCCTGGCGTGGTGGGGATCGACGGGCTGAAGAGCTGGGTGAAGGTTGTGCCGCCTTTGGCGTATGCATCGATGTGCGGCGTGGTGCGCCGGCCATAACCATACAGGCTCATATGGTCGCGGCGCAGGCTGTCGATGCCAAACAGGATGAGGTTGGGTTTCTTCTTCGCCATGATATGAGTTCCGATTTCCAAGCGCATGCGCTCGGAACTTATCGCGCTCCAAGTTGCTTCAAAATGGCATTGAGATAGCCGTAGCTTTCGGCGGCGATGATCGAGACCTGCGGCAGGTCAAGCTGATTTGCGCCGATCACCTCCAGCACCACCGGCCCGTCGTAGCTGCCGTCGACCATCACCTTGCAATAGGCGGCCAGGTCGATGTCGCCACGACCGCAGGCCTGCATGGGCGGCGTGCCTGGCGTCGGGCCGCGCCCTTTGCAATCGCGGATGTGAATGTGCTTCACGCGCGGCAGCACAGCCTTGAGCGCCGGCGCCGGATCTTCATTGGCGCGATGAATATGGCTGGGATCCATGTCGATGCCGAATGCCGGCGAAGTGATCTTCTGCATCGCGCGCAGCGTGGTTGGCGTGTTGTAGATCGCACCGCCCACATGCGCCTTGCAGCACAGCGTCACACCAAACGACGCGGCCTTCTCGGCCATCTTCAACATCAGGTCGGTCTGCCGCACGAAGTCCTCTTCCACGTCACTCTTGCCGCCTGGGCCGATGTTGATGATCGGGATGCCAAGCTCTGCGCCGGCCTCATACGCCTTCAACAGCCGGTCTTCGTCAAGCGCAGTCTCCTCCATCGACAAGAAGCGCAGGTCGTTGTCAGCAACGACCTGCTTCAGTTCGCCGGCCTGTTCGCGCCAGCGATCCAGGTCGAGATGCTCGCACATGCCTTTGATCGCCGAAATTTCGATGCCGTCGTAGCCGGCCATCTTGATGTGCTTTGCGGCGGTGGCGAAGTCATACCCGCCGAACAGCACGGAGTTCACACCTAGTTGAATCATTGGGCGATTGGGTGATTAGCCATTGAATGATCGAACTATTGCGTCATTGCCGCGCATTGCCGCAATGATCCGATCGCACAACTACAAATCGACGATGGCTTTCGTTTCGAACGACTTGATGGCCGCCTCGATGATGCGCTGCGCCTTCAAGCCCTCTTCGCCGCTGCCGTCGATCTCGTCATATTTCGCACCAGCGTCCAGCTGGTCGACCCACGCGCCGATGCGGCTCTTAAAGGTCTCGTTGAACGAGCGCATCCCGCCGAGATAGCTGTAAGTCTCGGTCTCGATGCTGTAGCGCGGTTTGAAGTGCAGATGCTCACACGCATCGATCAGATCGAACATGGCGAGGCTGCCGGCGACCTCGCAGCGCTCCAGCCCGAAGCTGCCGCCGCCGAACGAGCCGTCGTAGGAGCCGATCAAATTGCCGACGACGCCATTTTCGAACTCGAGAATGATCTGCGCGTTGCTGTAGGTCACGCGAGTCTTGCCCTCTTTGGTCTGGCCATGGCTCATGAAGGCAGCCACGCGCTTCACGTCGCCGCAGAAATAGCGCATCACATCGAACGAATGCGGGTGCAGGGCGCGCATGTGGAACCACGGCGAGGTCTCGACCGGATTGTTGATCCACATGCGCATGTTGATGGTGTGCAGGTGGCCGAGCCGGCCCGACGTCACCCACTCTTTGGCGCGCTTGGCCGCCGGCGTGAAGCGGTGGTTCAGGTTGATGGCGTATGGCACGCGCTTGCTCTTCGCCAGCGCCACCATTTCCTCGCCCTCTTCCACCACGTTGCTGATGGGCTTTTCACCCAGCACCGGGATGCCGGCATTCAATAACTCGATGGTCGGCTGATAGTGATCGCTGCCGTTCTCCTCGCCGCGCGTGGCGACGCTGCACGCATCCAACTGGATGCCGCTGGCGAGCATCTCCTGCACGCTGTAGAACGCCTTGCCGCCAAACTTCTGCGCGGCTGCGTCGGCCTTCTCTTTGATGATGTCGCATACGGCGACGAGTTCCGCCTTGGGGTTATCTTTGTAGACCTGGGCATGGATGGAGCCAATATTGCCCACGCCCACGACGCCAACTTTCACAGTCATACATTCTTCTCCTTGATGAGTTGCACATGCAGCGCCACCGGCTCGGCGACAGGCAACCGGCTCGGCGACGCTGGCTTCACGCGCGCTTCAAACTGATCATCTGGATAGATGAAATCGACGTTTTCAGGATTGATGAACAGATGCTCAGTGTAGGTCGCCGGCAACACCGGTTGTCCCTGCAGCAGCTTCACGGCGATGGGCATGACGCGCTCGCCATAGATATGCGGGAAGTAATCGACGCCGCCCACCAGCATGGGGTTGCGGGCGTGCAGTTCACGACGAATGCGCCGGCTGACGTTCTGGCTGACGACGGCGGTGCAAGGGTGCCGGCCCAGCACTTCTGCCGCTTCCAGCGCGCCAATGGCCGAATTGGCGTTGATGCCGACGAACAGCACATTGCGGCCCCAGGGGATATTGCGCAACGCCTGCGTCGCGCATGCGCGCGACTCATCCAACCCGCCGCGCGTGTCGTAATGCAGGATGTCGGTGTCGCGCAGGTCGAACACCTGGCGCAACGTGACCAGCGCGCCATGCACGCGCGCAGCGGGGATGGTGCCAGATTCGCTTTGCTCAAGGCAGACGATCTTGTCGAGCCGGCCCTGCCATTTCTCACGGATCCATTTGACGGCCGCCTCGCCGGCGATGCGGCCAGCGCGGAAGTTGTCCGCGCCAAAATACACGGCGCCAGGCATGGGAATATCGACCGCGATCACGCGCACGCCGGCGCTGCGAAACATGTCCATCAGCACATAGTTCGTGCGCTCATCCTGCTGGTATTCGATCACCAGATCCACTTTCGCATCGATCATGCGCTTTGCATTTTCGATGGCTGACTGGGGATCGGCGTCGTTGTTGGCAAGCAGCAATTCAACATTGCTCATGCTGTTCGCCGCCTGCTCGATGCTCTGGCGCACCGTCACGGCAAAATCCTGTTGCTCATTCAGGTTGGCGAAGCCGATGCGCCACCTGCGATCTTCGGTGCAGTCGACACACACCTCAGTCAGTTTGTCCCCGCACACCGAGACGCGCACGCCGGCGGCGATCAACGCATTCACCGCATCCTGCGAGCCTTCGTTGGTGGTGATGAGGTGGGTGACCTGGCTGAGCGTGGCAAAGCTGATTAGGGCGAGCCGACCAACGGCATCGCCGGACGACATCATCACCACGGTGTCTGCGCTGGCAACCATGGCAGCCTTCACCTGCGCAGATGTCAAATCATTGCCGGCGGCGCCCTGCGCCACACTGATGCCATCACAGCTGATAAACGCCTTGCTCACCCGCATGCGATCCAGCATGGTGGCCGCGAGCGGGCCGAACAGACTGTCCTGGCCGGCCTTCATCTGTCCGCCGATCAAAATCACTGTGTGTTGTGGGTTATGAGAGAGTTGGCCGGCGATCTCCAGGCTGTTGGTCAACACGACCAGCGACTTCATCGGCAGCAACTCTTGTGCCAGCGCAAGCGAGATTGGCCCGCTGCTCAAGGCGATCACATCGCCTTCGCTGATCATCTCTCGCGCGCGGCGGGCGATGGCTGCGTGGTGCGCATGCGCCGGCGAGACAGTTTCGCCAGTGACACTGCCGGCGACTGGAGAGAATCCGCGTGTGGCCGTGGAGACCGCGCCACCATGCGTGCGAATGAGCTTACCTTGCGCTTCCAACGCCCGCAGATCGTTGCGGATCGTCCCTTCGGAAACCTGGAATCTTTCCCGCAGGTCATCTATGTGCAGCGAAGGATGTTCCAGTAATTGAGCCAGTATCAGTTCCTGACGTTCTTGTGGCTTCATCATGGTTCCCCAAACGAGCAAAATGTTGGCCTATTGTAAAACCCACAAATTCATTTTCGTTTGCGACGATTGGAATCTACACTTTTGCACAATCCAGCACAAGTTGTCACCAGAACATTGTTGATTCAACAAATATCGCCTGAGTAATTGACAGTCCATCTGCGCTCCCTAAGATGAAGTTGATCGCAGCTCGACGATCTACGAGGGTCGGTTGCGCATGGTGTCCACCATTTGACAAGTCACATTGGGCTTCATATAACGTTGAACACTCAACGCGGGTGATCCCATTTACATCGCACCCACCTGTTTCTGAATCCAACGCAAGCATCGCCGAATGCGATACTCTAATTTGGTGCCAAACATACGGAGGAACGTGGAATGCTGACCGAAGCGCAAGTGGCGCAATTCAAACGTGACGGCTATCTGCGCGGTGGGCGTGTCTTAAGTGACGAGCAGGTTGAGATGTTGCGCGCTGAACTGCAACGCGTGATCGACGATGACCAGAAAGCCGGCGTTCCCCAGCCGGTCCTGTTGCGCAACCTGAACGCCGACAAGCCCCAACTGCCAGTATGGCAGATCGTCAATATCTGGGAGGCCAGCCCGAGCTTCCGCGACCTGATTGTCACCAACAAGCGCATCGCCGAGGAGATCGCCCAACTAACAGCGGCGCCGACGCTGCGTATCTGGCACGACCAGGTGCAATACAAACCCCCGAAGCAGGGCGGCACGACCATGTGGCATCAAGATGCGCCACTCTGGCCGATCATCCAGCCCATGACCGAAGTGTCGGCCTGGGTGGCGCTTGACGATGCCGAGATCGAAAACGGCTGCATGTGGATGGTGCCGGGTTCACACACCTGGGGCAACCACATGGATTTCATCCGCGAGAACGTGCCAACCTTTGACGCCATGCCGAGCACGTTCGAGGGGCATGCTGTACAGGTGATTCCTTGTCCAGTGAAAAAGGGCGAAGTGCATTATCACCACGCACTCACCTGGCATGGCTCACCAAACAACACCAGTCCAAATCCGCGCCGCGCCATCGCCATTCACTACATGACCGGTGAGACGCGCTTCGTCGCATCCGGCAATCATCCGATGAAGAAATTCGTCGAGGTGCAGGACGGCGAGCCGATGCGCGGCGATCACTTTCCGGTTGTGTGGCCTCAGTAGTTCGGATGGGAATTCGATACATGAGCAAGCCGAACAAGGAGGTGACAGCACAAAAAACCTAGTTCACACCACTACACGACGAATTTGCAGGATAACCAGAAGTGAGAAGCGTCGCCAACCCAGACACCCCCACGGAGGGAAGAAAGATGCAAAAGAAAAGTCGTTTGTTCAAGCCATTCGCAGTAATGGTTGCGCTCGCCTTTTTGGCCAGCGCGTGCGCGCCGGCCGCAACACCGGCTGCGCCAGCCGCAACAGAAGCACCCGCAGCCACCGAAGCGCCGGCAGCTACTGAAGCGCCGGCAGCTACTGAGGCGCCGGCCGCAACAGAAGCACCGGCAGCCACCGAAGCGCCGGCCGCAACAGAAGCACCAGCAGCCACCGAAGCGCCGGCCACGACCGGCTCGCTGCCCATGCCCGCCAGCTTCTCAGAAGCACCCATGCTGGATGAGCAGGTGAAGGCCGGCAAGATCCCGCCGCTGGCTGAGCGCCTGCCCAAGGAACCATTCGTCGTCGGACCAGGCGTGCTGGTCGCCGAGAAGGACCTACCCAATTGGGAAGTCGGCAAGTATGGCGGCACGCTGCACTCCGCGCACAGCGTCGCCAACTGGGCGCCGGACATCTTCGTCATGGACAACGAATCGCTGTTGATGGCCCCCGGCATCAGCACCGACGGCGTGCGCGGCAACGTGCTGAAAGGCTTCGAAGTCAGCGAAGACGGCAAGACGATCACCTTCCACCTGCGCGAAGGTCTGAAGTGGTCGGATGGCCAGCCAGTGACGACCGAGGACATTCGGTTTGTGTATGAGGATATCCTCAAGAACAAGGAACTGACGCCGAGTTTCCCGTCGCGCTGGAAGGTAGGCGCCAGCCCCGAAGGCGCCGAACCGACGCTGAAGTTCATCGACGACTTCACCTTCGAGATGTCCTATCCAGAGCCTTACGGCGGCATCCTGCGCCAGTTCACCATCGAGAGCTGGGTGGGCTATACCGAGTGGTTGCTGCCGGCGCACTTTATGAAGCAGTTCCACAAGGACTATGCCAAGCCAGAAGACCTGAAGAAGGCGCTGGAAGAGGCCAAGCTGAAGGACGATGAATGGGTCGCGCTGTTCAACCAGAAGAAGTGCCTAAACTGGGACATTACCCAGCCGCGCTGCATCGGCTTTCCGGCGCTGTGGCCGTGGCTGCTAACCAAGGCCGATCAGGGCACGCTGACCTTCGAGCGCAACCCGTATTACTTCAAGGTCGACACCCAGGGTCAGCAGTTGCCCTATGTCGATACGATCGTGTCGACGCAGGTGCAAGACGTGGAAGCAGTGAACCTGAAGGTGCTGGCCGGCGAGGTGGATTTCTTGCGCGAGAGCACGGCGCTGATCAAGGTGCCGCTCTACAAGGAGAACGAGGAGAAGGCCGGTTTCAACACCGTGCTGCTCGACATGCACGTCGACTCCAGCGCGTTGATCATCAACGAGACTTTCACCAACACCACCCAGGCGGCGGATTGGGCCAAATATTCGCAGGACGCGCGTTTCCGCAAGGCGCTCAGCATGGCGATCAACCGCGACGAGATCATCCAAACGGTTTACTACGGCTTTGCGTCACTGCCACTGCGTGACGTGGGCGAAGAGGCCAGCACCTATAACCCGGATGCAGCCAATGCGCTGCTGGATGAGATCGGCCTGACCAACAAGGACAGCAACGGTTTGAGACTAGCTTCGGACGGCAAGCCGCTGCAGATCCTGCTGGAACATGCCGCGCATGCGCCAGACCTCGCGCCGGTGGCCGAGGACTTGAAGGCCGTTGGCATCGACGTGCTGGTCAAGAAGATCGACCCGCAACTGTGGGACACGCGCATGGGCAACAACGACATCATGTCGACCATGTTCTGGACACACGACCAGGGCTGGGGCGGTGGCGTCGGCTTCAATGAGGCGCTCAGTCGCGCCGGCGTTGCCTGGTCGGATTACATCGGCACCCAGGGCAAGAGCGGCGAAAAGCCCCCGGACTGGTTTATGCAGGGCGTTGACCTCGCCAAGCAGTGGTGGTCGCTGGTGCCAGGCTCTGATGCACACAAGAAGATTACCGAAG
>CAZPVX010000016.1:104614-113513 GCA_964590135.1 uncultured Anaerolineae bacterium
GCCTGGCAGCGCGACAACCTGCCGATCATCAAGATCGTTGAAAACGTGAAGTATCCGATGATCGTAAGCAAGAAGCTCGGCAATGTGGCGCAGGGTGGCTTCGCCATCGCGTCGAACTTCTCCGGCGAGCAACTGTTCTTCAAGCAGTAAGCTGATCGAAAAGCATCCTGGTGCGCCCCGATGCAGATCCCCGTTCCATAAGCCGGAACGGGGATCACGGGCGGGCGTTAAGCTCGAGGCAGAACGATCCCTTAAAGGATGCGCGCACATTGAAAGGGTGCGCGCATCCTTTGGCATAGTCAGACTATTGGCGGCAGATGAAACCGGACAGACATCGCTAAAGTTCCGGAGCGCTCAGAGTACCGCTGCACGAGCGAGCCGTCACTTGCAAATATCACCATCCTGCACGAACATGGTCGCATCACTGTGGCCGATTCTTTATAAAGGAGTGTGCGCAACATGCTGTCGTATATTGTGCGGCGCATCCTGACCTTGATTCCCATCATCCTTCTCATCTCGTTCGTCTCATTCGTGGTCATCGAGCTGCCGCCAGGTGATTACGTGACCGCTCGGATCGCACAAATGCGCTCGTCAGGCATGGAAGTGGACGAAAACGAGGTTCAGCGTTTGACCTCACAATATGGCCTAGACAAACCATTCCTGGTGCGCTATTTCCGCTGGATGGAGGGCATTCTGCTGCACGGCGACTTTGGCTACTCGTTTCAGTGGAATGAGCCAGTAAATACGATTCTGGCAGAGCGCGTGCCGGCGACCATGTTCATCGCCATCCTCTCGCTGCTGGTGTCATGGGCCATCTCCATTCCCATCGGCATCCTCTCGGCCGTCAAACAATACTCGGCCATCGACTACGTTGGCACCTTCATCAGCTTCGTCGGCCTGGCCACACCGGGTTTCCTCATCGCGCTGATCGGCGCCTATTTCATATTAAACAATTTCAATTTCTCACCGCTCGGCCTGTATTCGCAGGAATTTGCCGACGCGCCGTGGAGCGTCGGCAAATTCCTCGACCTGCTCAAACACCTGATCCTGCCACTGCTCGTGGTTGGCCTGACCAGCACCGGCGTCACCATCCGCGTCATCCGCGCAAACCTGCTGGATGAGTTGAAGAAGCAATATGTCGTCACCGCGCGCGCCAAGGGCTTGAAGGAGCGCGACCTGCTGATGAAGTATCCGGTGCGCATGGCGATGAATCCGCTCATCAGCACCATCGGCTATGTGCTGCCGGCGCTGGTCGGCGGTGAAGTGCTGGTCTCCATCGTGCTGAGCCTGCAAACCACCGGCCCGGTGCTGCTGCGCGCTGTGCTGGCCCAGGATATGTATCTCGCCGGCGGCATCGTGCTGATCCTCAGCGTGTTGACCGTCATCGGCACCACCCTCTCCGACATCGCGCTGGCCGCCATGGACCCGCGCATCCGCTTTGGAGGACTGAGCAAGTGAGTGTTCAAGACAGCGCAAATACCCCGATGGTTCGGCCGCTCACGCCGGCGACAGTGCCGGATGGTCCGGGCCCACTCGACGTCGCCGCCGAGCGCGAGGACAAGTTCTATTACGCCACCCAGTGGAGCCTGATCTGGTGGCGCTTCAAAAAGCACAAGCTGGCGATGATCGCCACGTTCGGGCTGGCGGTGCTGTATTTCATCGCTGTGTTCGCCGATTTTGTCGCGCCATATAGCGCCGCGCGGCGCTTCTCCGGCCAGCAGCAGCAACCACCAACCACCATCTATCTCTGGAGCGAGACCACTGGCCTGCGCCCGCCATTCATCTATGCCACAAAACGGCAGGCTGACCCGAAGACATTCAAGTTCATCTTCGTACCAGACACCTCGAAGCCAATACCGATTCAATTCTTCGTGCAGGGCGAGCCTTACAAGTGGCTTGGCCTCATCGATTCCAACATTCACCTGTTTGGCACAGGCAAGGACGAGAAAGGCAAGGAGAATCCGCCGGTATTTGTCTTCGGCACAGACCGGTTGGGGCGCGACCTGTTCTCACGCACCATGTTTGGGGGGCGCATCTCGCTTTCTATCGGCCTGCTCGGCGTGCTGTTCAGCTTCATCATCGGCCTGACATTGGGCGGTGTCTCCGGCTTCTTTGGCGGCGTGGTCGATGAGATCATCCAGCGCATGATTGACTTCCTGCAGTCAATCCCCACCTTGCCCTTGTGGATCGCGCTAGCTGCCGCGCTGCCGCGCGACTGGTCGACAGAGAAAACCTTCTTTGCCATCACCGTGTTGCTCTCGCTGGTGGGCTGGACAGGGCTGGCGCGCGTGGTGCGCGGCAAGCTGTTGCAACTGCGCGAAGAGGACTACGCCCTGGCTGCGCAGGCCGCCGGCGCCAGCCAATCGCGCATCATTGGCCGGCACCTATTGCCCGGCTTCACCAGCCACCTGATCGTGTCGATCACCGTGTCGGTGCCGGCAACGATTCTGGGTGAAACAGCGCTCAGCTTCATCGGCCTTGGCCTGCAACCGCCGGCAGTCAGTTGGGGCGTGCTGCTGCAAGACGCGCAAAACCTTACCGCTATCGCGCAGCAGCAGTGGCTGCTCATCCCGGCGCTCTTCGTCATCGCCACTGGTCTGCTGTTCTCGTTCGTGGGCGATGGCCTGCGTGATGCCGCCGATCCCTATACCCGATAAACGATGGAAACCACTGTCAACGCAACCACCACTGCGCCGGCGCAAGCGCTGCCCAAAGACGATCTGATGATCGAAGTGCGCAACCTGAAGGTGAACTTCTATCTCTTCGAGGGTGTCGTGCACGCGCTGGATGGCGTGGATTTCGACATTCGCCAGGGGCGCTCGCTGGGCGTAATCGGCGAGAGCGGCTGCGGCAAATCCGTCACCGCGCAATCGATCATGCGCATCGTGCCGACACCACCGGCGCGCATCATCGATGGGCAAATCCTGCTGCACCAGCGCGACGAGCATGGCAACGCCAAAGGCACGGTCGACATCATCAAGCTGGATGCCGGCGGAGAGCAGATGCGCGCCATCCGCTGGAGCGACATCGCGATGATCTTTCAAGAGCCGATGAGTTCGTTCAGCCCGCTCTTCACGATTGGCAACCAGATCATCGAGGCGATCACGCTGCACAATCATGGCATCTCCAAGCAAGTCGCGCGCGACCGTGCCATCGATCTGCTCGGCAAAGTTGGCATCCCGCAGCCCAAGCGATTGATCGATGTCTATCCGCACCAGTTGAGCGGCGGCATGCGCCAGCGCGCCATGATCGCGATGGCGCTCTCGTGCAACCCGCGCCTGCTGATCGCCGACGAGCCAACCACCGCGCTCGACGTCACCATCGAAGCGCAGATTCTGGAGCTGCTCAAGTCGCTGCAGGAAGAATACGGCATGGCGATGATGTATATCAGCCACGACCTGGCTGTGGTCGGCGAGATGTCCGATGAAGTGATCGTAATGTATCTGGGTCGTGTGATGGAGCGCGCCAGCCGCGATGAATTATTCGACGTGCCGATGCATCCCTACACGCAGGCGCTATGGCGCTCGATCCCGCGCCTCGAAGGGGGGCAGGACCGCCTGACGCCCATCGCCGGCTCGCTGCCCAGCCCCTTTGCTGAGCAAAAGGGCTGCCCGTTCTTCTCACGCTGCGAGCAACGCATCGTCGGCTTGTGCGACACCCATCGCCCGCCCACTGTCCGCATATCCCCCACCCACGAGGTCAGCTGCGTGCTGTATCAAAAATGACCCAAGCGACTCTTGCGACCCAACCGCCGCCTGCAAAGCCGGCGGCCGCTCCCCTGCTGGAGATCAAGGATCTGTGCAAATATTTCCCCATCCAGAGGGGTTTCCTTAAGCGCACCGTCGGCTTCGTGAAGGCTGTGGATAACGTGAACCTGGAAGTGCAGCCCGGTGAGACGCTGGGCGTGGTGGGCGAGAGCGGCAGCGGCAAGACGACGCTGGGGCGCACATTGCTGCGCCTGTATGAGCCAACCGCCGGCGAGGTTTCGCTGCGCGTGGACGGTGAAACGCTGGACGTAATGCGACTGGACGGCAAAGACATGCGTCAACTGCGCCGTAACGCGCAGATGATTTTTCAAGATCCATACGCCTCACTCAATCCGCGCATGACGGTGCTGGAAACCGTCGGCGAGCCGCTGCTCGTCAATCATTTGGCAAAGGGGCACGAGTTGGAAGAGCGTGTGCGCGAGGTTATCCTGCAAGTTGGCCTGCGTGTGGAGCACCTGCGACGCTATCCGCACAGCTTCTCCGGCGGCCAGCGCCAGCGCATTGGCATCGCCCGCGCATTGGTGGTGCGCCCCAGGCTGGTGGTGGCCGATGAGCCGGTGAGCGCGCTCGATGTGTCGGTGCAGGCGCAAACGCTCAACCTGCTGAAGGACTTGCAAGCCGAATACAACCTGACGTATATGTTCATCACACACGCGATGAACGTGGTGCGCTATATGTGCGACCGCATCGCCGTGATGTATGCCGGCAAGATGGTGGAGCTTGGCACCAAGACGCAAGTGATGATGTTGCCAAGGCATCCCTACACCGAGGCGCTGCTGTCATCGGTGCCGCGCACCACGAGCAAATCGCGCAAGCGCATCGTGTCCACGGGCGAGGTGCCTGATCTGGGCAACCTGCCATCGGGTTGCGTATTCCACCCGCGCTGTAAATATGCCATCGACAAATGTAAAACCGTAGTGCCAGAGTTGCGCAAACTGGACGATGGCCGGCTGGTGAGCTGTCACCTGGCCGAAGAGTTGAAACTGAACGGGATTTGATGCGCGCGGCTGCGACACAACGCATCATCTTCGCGGCGATGGCGGTCGTGCTTGCCATCGCCGCTGTTGCCTACATCCGGCCCGGGATGCATTTCTATCTCAACCTCTACGACGAAGGCATCATCGTCTACGGCGCGGAGCGCGTGTTGCAGGGCGATCTGCCCTATCGCGATTTCTGGACACAATACAGCCCCGGGCAACTGTATGTGCTGGCCGGCCTGTTCAATATCTTCGGTATCACCATCATGGTTGAGCGATGGTGGGATGTTGTCATCCGCGCATTGCTGGCGCTCACAATGCTGACATTGTCGGCGCGGTTAACAAGCTGGAAACTTGCGCTGCCGGTGTGGGCGCTGGCAGTGCTGTGGACGCAGGCGTATGGCTTCTTTGGCTACCCCATTTTCGCCGGCCTGGGTCTTGCGCTGGCAAGCATATATGCCATGCTGCGCGGCTTCACCAGCCGCCGCTGGCTGTTCGCCGCCGGCGCGCTGCTGGGGCTGTGCTTCGCTTTCCGCCACGACATGGCGGTCTACCTCGGCGTGGCGCAGGTGCTGGGGCTTGCGCCGGCGATCTTCCTGCGCAAGACGGATGGACATCAGCCGTTCATCCGGCGCGTGTTCGCAACTGTGAAGGCTGCGCTGCCCTGGGTTGCCGGTGCGGCGCTGGTCATGCTGCCGCTGATCCTCTACTTCATGCTGAATGTGCCAGCGCATGAACTTCTCAATCAGCTCTTCCTCTTCCCGTTGATCGAGTTTCCAAAGGTGCGCGACCTGCCCTACCCGCGCCTGAATTGGCGCGGCAGCGCGCTGCCGTTCTATGCGCCCTTCCTGATCTATGCGCTGGCGCTGGTCGTTGCGCTGATGATCTTCATCCGCCACTGGAACGATGACGCGAGCTACTTTCGCGCGTGGGGCATCGTGATCGTCGCGCTATTCGGGTTGTTCGGCTTCAATCAAGCGCGCGTGCGCTCCGACATCATTCATACGGTGCACTTCTTCCTGGTATCGCTCACATTGCTGCCGGTGCTGCTTCATGGTTGGGGGCAAAAGGCGAGCGCGGCAGCGCAAACCATCGCAGCGGTTGCGGTGATCACCGGCTTCATTGCGCTGATCTACCCAGTTGATCGCTACCTGGAGATGCTCAACGACTACAAGAACAACGCAGCAGCGCTGGCGCCGGCGGCACAGGCCAATACATTGCCGCGTGCCGCCGGCGCGCTTGTCACTCCAGATCAGGATGCCGTCGTGCGCGAGATTCAGCGCCTGACCAAGCCAGACGAGTATGTTTACGTCGGACTTGAACGGCACGACAAAATCTTCGCCAACGATGTGATGATCTACTTCCTGATGGATCGCCGCAGCCCGACGCGTTATCAGGAACTGCACCCGGGTCTGGTGAATACCGAGGCTGTGCAGCGCGAGATGATCGCCGACTTGGAGAAAAACAGGCCGCGTTACGTTATCAAGACCGACATGTTCCGATGGGTGGTGGAGCCGAACGACACGGCGAAAAGCACAAAGGTGGAGTTGCTCGACAATTACCTCACGAAGCATTATCGCTACATCAAAACCATCGGCAGTTACACAATCTACGCGCGACGCGAGTCGTGATTGCGCATGCTGCGAGGTTTTGTGAATCAAAGAGACCTGCTCTTTCGCAACATGGACATGAATGAAGTCCTGAGCGAAGCGATTGCCTTCTTCATCAGACACTTCTGGTTGATCGCCGGCACGGTGGTGCTGGCATGTCTGCCGCTATTTGCATGGCAGTTCCTGTGGTTCCAACAGCCCGGCGAATGGGGGCCGGCGCAAATCTACCGTTCTGCACGCGATCTGCCCGCCCTCGCCAGTCTGGCAAACGCCATCTTCATCGATGGCAAGTTCAACGGCAAACTCATTGCGGGGTTGCTGCTGGGTGGATACGTGTCGTTGGTGCGCGGCGGCGCATTGGCACACACCATCTCTGAAAGCTATCTGGGTCGCAAGACGACGCCGGCGCAGGCGGTAAGCGCTGCAAATGGCAAACTGCTGCATTTGCTGGTCGGAAATGGGCTCGCCGCGCTCATCGTCATCGCCGTTGCGCTGATTGTGCCGAAGGTGTTGCCGATCCATGAGATCGAGATGTATGTCTTTGCGCTCATCATGATGGCGATCCTGCCGCGCCTGCTGTTGGTGACGCCGGCGGTGATGATAGAAAACATCGCCGGCAGCGACGGCATCCGTCGCAGTGTGTTTCTTGTGCAAGGCCGCTTCTGGTTCGTGCTGGCCGTCTGGCTGGTGTTGGAGATCGTGCTGGCGCTGCTCTCGCTGGTGCCGGTGTTCGGGCTGGGGCTGGCGCAGTCCGCGCTCTCTGGCCGCGCCGAGATGCTCTTCAGCGTAGCCATCCCCACCCTGACCATGCTGTTTATCGACCCGATCCACGACGTGACGCTGGTGTTCGTGTATTACCAACTGCGCCGGCGCAAAGAGCGCTTCTCCGTGGCAGATTTGTAGTTGTAACGTGACTTGCTGCCTCATCCGTCATGCCCACGAAAGTGGGCATCCAGATTTGGAAAGCGGCTCCTACAACACTGGATTCCCGCCTTCGCGGGAATGACTTTGGCTTCGCACCTTCCTGCATCTCCGCCATTTCTTCTCCTCGCCACCGTGTGCCATACTCCATATATGAGCATCTTTAGCGCGAATGATCTTCAATTCTTCCGCGACAACGGTTACGTGATCGTGCACAATGCAGCGCCGGCGAAAAATCTGCAAGCCGTGATCGATGCCATCTTCGATTTTCTCGGAATGAACCCCAACGACCCCAATGACTGGTATCGACCACCGCATCGCACTGGCGGCATGGTCGAGCTATACCAGCATCAAGCACTGTGGGACAACCGCCAATATCCGCGCATCCATCAGGCTTTCAGCGAAATCTTCTGCACCGAGAAGCTGTGGGTAAGCGAGGATCGCGCCAGCATGAAACCGCCAATGCACCCCGATCATCCTGAATATGACCACAAGGGTTTCACGCATTGGGATATCGACACCTCGAAGCTGCCGCTGCCGTTTCGTGTGCAGGGCGTGCTGGCGCTGACTGATACGAGCGAAGACATGGGCGGCTTTCAGTGTGTGCCGGGCTTTCACAAAGACCTTGACGCATGGATTGCAAAGCAACCCGCAGATCGCAATCCATTTTCACCCGATCTGAGCGCCTTGCCCGCCGGCATGAAGGTCACACCGATTCCAATGCGCGCCGGCGATCTGGTGATCTGGGATACCAGGCTGGCGCATGGCAATGGTCACAACGTGTCGAACAAGCCGCGGCTGGCACAATACATCAGCATGTCGCCGGCGGATGAAGACAACGAAGCGGAGCGACTGGCGCGCATCGACCGCTGGCAGCACCGTAAGAAGCCGGCCTATGACCGTGCCTTCCCCGGCGATCCTCGCCGGTGCGAGGAGATCGAAGGCACGACAGCCATGTTGACGCCACTGGGACGCAAACTGCTTGGTCTGGATCGCTGGGATCAATGAAAAATGTTTGGTCAACGCGAGGGCGCGACAGCAACGACTTGATCGACCTGAACGGCAAGTGGTCATTCAAGTTGGGCGATGGCCGCCGGCGCCCCATCTTCGTGCCATCGGCCTGGGAAGCCTCGCAGCATGACAAGGTGACTGAGGGGCCAGCATGCTACTGCCGCGCATTTCACCTTGAAGACACCGCCGGCGCGTGGTTGCTGGAAGCCGACGCGATCAGCTTCGCGGCAACAGTGCGCGTGAATGGGCAATTCGCCGGCGAACACACCGGCATGTGGTCGCGTTTTCAACTCGATATCACGCCCTTTGTGAGAGCCGGTCAGAATGAGCTCGAGATTGAAGTGTGGAAGTCTGGTCAGACGCGCTACAAGCTGCGCGAATCACTGGCTGGCTTTCTGCCCGATGTGTGCAATACCTTCGGCGGCATCTGGCAGGGCATTCGCCTGCGCCGGCTGCACGGCCCTGCCTTCAGCCATCTGCGCGTTGCAAGCGATGCGAGCGGCAGGTTGCATGTCGCCGGCGCAATCACCAATCTGCCCGTTGCATCACCCCTGCGCGTCACTGTGCAGTGCGATGAGGAGGTGTGGCCGGCAGAGGTCGATGCACAAGGTCA
>CAZPVX010000017.1:0-80832 GCA_964590135.1 uncultured Anaerolineae bacterium
ACCTTGCCTACCTCACCGAAGTCGATCCGCTCCAGGCTGCCGGAATACACCACTGATGGGTAGCGCCCCTTGTTGGCGTCCTGGTGCTTGTGGATGTGTCCCATCGCCACGTAGTCCCAAGCTTCCAGCGACAGATTGCTGAGCTTCACCGGCAAGTCGCGTCCCAGCATCACCGAGCGCTCAGAGCCGAAGGCCGCGCCGCTGATCGTGAAGTGACCGGTCAAGATCGCCGGCAGCGCCGGGTCGGCTTCATCCGCCAAAATCTTGATCTGGTCAGCCAGCGCCTTCTCCATCTCCTCGTCCAGCGACTCAATCGAGCGTCCGCGAAATTCCTCTTGTTGCATCAAGCGCGAGCGCTGCGGCCACGGCACAGTCGCCACTTGCAACACGCCACGCTTGGTCTGAATGCGGTGCAACTTCTCGGTGCGCGCGACGATGACATTCGGCACGTCCAACGTGGCGAAGATGTCGATGCTGCTGGCGCGCTGCTCCATCAAGGGAATGTCGTGGTTGCCGACCAGCATCACGGTGGGAATGCCGGCTTTTGACAGGCGCACAATCTGTCGCGCGAATGCGCGCTGGTAGGTAGGGTTGGGATCACGCGTCTTGAAGGCATCGCCGGCGAAGATCACCGCGTCGGCCTCGCGCTCGATGGCGTAATCGACGATCTCCCTCAATCGTGACACGAAGTCCAGCACGCGCTGGTTCATGCCGGTTTCAGGGTCGATCTTCCCGTAGTTCTCCATGCCGATGTGGATGTCGGCGAAGTGCAAGACGCGAATCGGTTGAGTCATTGAGGTGAATTATCGTGGAACAGCCTTTGGCCCAGATGCAACGCGCAAAGCGAGGTGACTGATCCAAAACAGTTGCGTTTATCTGCGCCTGTCTGTGGCACAGCGTTATTGCGCCACCGGCAGCTTGCCTGCATCGCCGGCGACCTCGACATAGGGCGCGCTCACCCAGCCGGCGCGGCCATCCGCCAGCGCCATGCGCAACCATTGTCCGTTTGCCGTGCGGCCGTTCAGGGTGATGGCGCCGCCGGCGTCGATCTGCGTCAGGATGCGATTGCGCGTGCTGGGGCCGGCGCGCACGTTCAATAGCTCCTTCGCCTTGCCGATCAGCGTGTTCGGTGCAGCTTGCGGTTCGGGCGCCGGCGTGGCCCTCGGGAAGAGCGCGTCATTGATGACGATCGACTGCATCATCGCGTCCAATGCGACAAGCGAAGGCGTGAAGCTTTGCGGTGCGCCATCGAGCGCGCTGATCACGCTGGCGACATAGCCTTTGTAATCCTTCTTCATCGCATCGCGCGCAGCCTTTGTCACGTCGGCTGCGCTTGCTGGCAATACGCTCGTGGAGATGGGGATGTTTGCAGCGATGAAATACCGGCCATCGTCCGTCAACCCTTGAAAGACGTAGGTCAGATTGGATGACGTGGCCGCGGTGATCTCTTGCGTGAACTGGGTGAGATAGCGCACGCCTTTGCCGCCGTTGAACGCGAGGTAGTGCGGCGCGCTGTGGAAGGCTTGCGTTTGATCGGATGTGGGCAACAGTGGCAGAGCTTCGTTCAGCGCCGGCGGCTGGGTCGCCAGCACATTTTGCAGTGTCAGCGTTGCGCTGTTGAAGAGTGTGGCCTGCACATTGCGAAAGATCGCGCGATAGTCATCCAGCGGCACAATGATGATCTGCTTTTGTTTCGGGTCAAACTGCTGCGTCGCGGTGATGCCATCGAAGGTGACGCGGATGTGCGCGGGCAGCGCATCGAGATCGACCCAGCTTTTCTGGTTGATGTATCCATCCATGCGCTGCGCAGTGGCACTGCCGGCGACGCCGCTCACGCTGAGCGCAAGCCCATCCATCAACTGGGTGTAGACCGGCGCGATTGTCACGTCGATCGATGCGCTGCCATCCGGCGCGCGCACTTCCAGCTTCGCCGGGCCAGCCGCCACCGCGCCAAACGTCACGCTGCCGGTGAAGACGCCAGCCTGATTCCACTCGCCGGTTACGTTGAGCAGGCCCTGTGTGATGAGATTGCCAGCGGCATCGCGCAGGGCATAGATCATTGCCTTGCCCGCCGGCGTCAACGCCACCACGCCGCTCACGGTGAACGGGCTGCTGATCTGTGCGCCGCGCGCCGGCGCTTCGATCGTGATGACTTGCGGCGGCGCTTCAGGTGTGGCAGTGGGCGCTGGAGCCTGCGCCAGCGCCGGCCTTGTGAAAGGCGTGCTGCACAGCAACGCCAGCGCGCCGAGAAATGCGCTGAGGGATAGGAGACGGCTTCTGTTCATGTTGGCATGGCGTTGCCAGCGGGTTGCACGGCGGGCTTGTTCTCCATCGGCAGCAACCACATCATGATTATCCCCGCCAGTCGAATGACGCTGCATAGCACCAGCGCCGCCGGCACACCGATGATACCGGACAGCCCCACCGCAGCCAGCGGCGCAACCATCGCGCCGACATTCATCAATGAGATGTGCGCAGCCATATAGGTTGAGCGGCGCTCCTCAGGAATGATATTCAATAGCACGCTGAACAACGTCACGTTGATGGCTGGATCGAGCAGGGTGAAAGCGAAGCCAATGGCGAGAATGGGCGCCGGCAGGGGAAAAAGCACGAGCAGCAGCGGATAGCTCCAATACAGCGTCAGCGTGCGCAGCAGCACCCAGCGATTGCCTTTTTTGTCGATCACGCGCGGCCAGAACAGGGCGCCGATCATCGTGCCAATCTGCCAAAGCGTGCTGTTCAACCCCAGCCAGGCCTCATCGAACTGCAGCGTGTTGATGAAGTAGAGCGTGAGCAGCGGCACCGCGCCCCAGATGCCCAGCCAGCCGACGAGAATGGCAAGATTTAAATTGGCGAAAATCTTGTTTGCGCGATAGGCCTCGCGCAGCGCGCCGAAATTGATTTGCAGGCGCGGCAATGCCGCCGGCGCCGGCTTCACGGTGTAATCTGGAAACTCCACTTTCGTCACCAGCCAGGTGCTGTATTGCGCGGCGATGAAGCCGAGCAGGTTCAGCACCTGATAGTTGATGGGAAAGGGGGCCGCCTTCAGCCACAGGCCGCTGAGGAACGCGCTGATCGCAACACTGATCGCGAGCAAAAAGGTGCGCGTCGAAAGGAAACCGCTGCGCTTGTCGGGCGGGCAGATATCGCCGATCAGGCTGAGGAAGCCTGCGTTGAAAAACGCAATCGGCACCGCTTGCAGCACGACGAGCGCAACGATGGATACGGCCTGCAATTGCGCCGGCATCAGCCACGGGATGAGCGCGATGAACAGGTAGGCGCTGCGGCCGGCCGTCAAGCTGCCCATGATCCAGGGTTTGCGATTCCGACGGCTCTCCAGAAAGCGCGCGCTGGGGATGGTGAGGATGATGGTCAGCAGTGCGACGAGCGCCGGCATGATGCCGATCAGTGAATCATTGCCGCCCAGCCTCAGGATGAATGGCGCATTGAAACTCACCATGCCGGTGGCGATGCCGGCCCAGATGATCTCGATGGAAAGATAGTAGAGGTTCTGCTCGGCAGGCGTGTCGCCCTTGAATTCAGACCAGCGGCTCGCGATTGCGCGGCGCAGCGTATTTACAGTGGATGGCACGGGCGTGGAAGATATCACATTCCAGGCAAACAAAAAGCCCGAAGCGTAAATGCTTCGGGCATCTTGTCTCAGGGATGAGCCAGCGGCCTACTTCTCTTCCTTGTAGGTCACATGCTTGCGCACGAACGGATCATAGCGGCGCAATTCCAAGCGCGCAGTGTCGTTCTTGCGGTTCTTCTCGGTCAGGTAGAAGTGGCCGCTTTCGCTGCTCTTCAACTTGATGACGATGCGATTTCCCTTTTTCTTGGATGCCATGTCAAACCTCTCTTGGCTACTTGTTCAGCGTGCCCGGCATGGGCAGCAGTGCCAGATGGCGGGCGCGCTTGATGGCGCGCGCAACCAGCCGCTGGTTCTTCGCGCTCAAGCCGCTGCGCCGGCGGGGCAGAATCTTGCCCTGGCTGCTCACATAGCGCCGCAGTTGCTCATAATTCTTGTAATCAGGCGTGGTGCCGGTGGTGGCAAATTCATCCACGCGCTTGGGGCGCACCGCCCCTTGTTCATAGCTGCTGCGTTGTGGGCGCCGCTTCGCGCCGCCTTTCGCAGCCCCAGCCTTGGGCCCTGAGGGCTCGGCCGATGCGTCCTCGGTCTCGGAAAAGCTGTTGTCCACGATTTCTCCTAACGAATCTCACTTACAAAACTTTGCCGCGCAGGCCTTTTCAGCTTGCGCGGACGCAGGATTTTATCACAGCGGGCGATTGAATCGCCGGCGCCAAAGCACAAGCACCACAATGAAACCGAGGATGTAGACCGCACTCAATGGGAGCCAGGCTTCGCTTGGGATGCCGAGAATGGCGTTGCCTGCTGTTGTCGTTGCCGGCGCTTCGGCTGTGGCTGCTGGTGTCGCTTCAGTCGTGCCGGCGGTTGGCTCGGCCGTCGCTTCTGCTGCGCCGGCTTCCGCCGTTGCAGTCTCGGTCGATGTTGCCTCGGTTGTGGCAGCTTCGGTGACTGCCGGCGTCGCTTGCGCTTCTGGTGTTGCATTGATCGCTGGCAGTTGCGGCAGGCGAGGCATGCGCGTAGGCAAGGGCAGCGTGGGCAGCGTCTTGGTGATCACGCTGATGATTGGCGGCGTGGTTGTCATCTGTCCAGCCGCGTCAACTGTTGTGGTCACCACCTCCGTCTGCTCGACCTGTGTCATCGGCGGCGGATTGGTCACATCCTCCGGCATCGGCATGGTTCCAGTGGTGACGACGGTTGTTGTCACTACGACATGCGCGCCCGGCTGCGACACGCTGCCGGTGTCGGTGACGACCTGTGTGGTGGTCGTTTCGGTCTTGGTCGCCGGCATCTGCGCGTCGATCGGATGCATCTCCTCAACTGTCTTCTTGGTCTCGGTCGTTGTCACCACCACCGGCGCGCCAATCTCAATGCCGGCTTCATTGGTGATGGCAGTTGTCTGCGTCACGCTTTGCGTTGTCACATCCACAGTCACCGTCGCCGGCATCGTTGGCTCCAGCGGATGAGCCTCTTCGGTGCGGGTTGTGGTCTTGGTTGTGGTCACCGTGCTCGGCGCACTGTCTGCATCGCCGGCCTCTTGCGCCGTCGTGTCGGTCTTCACCACAACCGTGATGGTTGCCGGCAGCGTCGGGGTGATCGGATTCATCTCGGTTGTCGTGGTCACCACTTCGGTTTGCGTTACCTCGCGCGATGGCACGTTTACGGTGATGTTGACCGTCGGCGCGATCTCGATGTGGCTGGTAGTGGTGGTGACGACGACGGCCTCACCCGTCTGTTGGTTTGGCATGGTTTGCGTTTCGACGCTGCTGGATTCAATCACGGTGACGGTCAGCGGCTGTGTGCCAGTGACATCGCCCGTGTCGGTCACCACAGCCGTCGATGTCACGACAGTCACTGTGACTGGCAACCCGCTCAACACGTCTGTGATCACCTGGCTCGTCCGCTCCAGGATGGTGGTGGTGATGACAGCGCCGGTCGGCGTGGTTGCAGTCACTGTCTCGGTTGTGATGACAGGCGTGGCCTCTGTCGGGGTGATCGTTTCAGTGGGTGTGACCGTTTCGGCAGGCGTCACCACTGCGGTCGGCGTGATTGCTTCAGTCGGCGTGACCGTTTCGGTCGCTGTGATCTCCACCGTCGGCGTCACGACTGGTGTGGGCTCGACCGCCGGCTCGGTCGGCGCAGCGGTTGCCTGGGTTGCGCCGGTCTCTGTGAGGATGGCCTCAAGTTGATCGAGCTGTGCCTGCGCGGCGGGGTCGCCGGCCTGTTTCAGTGAATCGAAGATGTTGCGCAGTTCGCCGGCCAGCTTTACAGCCGTCGCGTTTCTTGGGTCCAGTTTCAACGCGGCTTGCAACTCTGCCAGCACTTTTTCTGCGAGGTCCTTTGGAAATTCGTTGAAGATCGGGCCGCTCAGGTCGATCAACGCCTGCGCAAGCTCGGCGTGCGCCTGTGCCGATGTTGGATCGGCCTGTTGTGCCTGCTTGTAGGCATCTTCGATCTGCGGCACGAAGTTTGCGCCAGTCTGGGGGCCATACTTCACGAAGATAGCCTGGCGGTAGGCGCGGGCGAGTTTCAGCCAGGCTTCGGCATCTTTGGGATTTCGTTCCACGGCCTCGCGCGCCTTCACAATGGCCTGCCACACGCTTGGCGCAAGCACTGTTGCGTGGAAGTTGTCGTCGCGCGTCGGCTCAAGATCGGTGAAGCGCCACGTCACTGCGCCGTCTTTGATCGTGCCGCCGGTGCTGCTTTCATGCAACACCACGTTCTCTTCGGTGGCAGGGTAGGGCAACTTTACCGTGATCTCGCCCTCACCGATCGGCCCATCCCAGCCGGCGCCTGTTTCCAGAATGTATTTGAACGCGCCGTAGGGCATGTAGCCGGTCGATTGCAGGATATAACCCACTTCGATCTTTGTGTCGCGCCCCTTCGGAAAGGTTACGTCGAACGCTGCCCACTTGATCGGCGGATCTTTCTCGCCGGCGGGACTGGGTGTGGTGATGACGTGCGTCGGCACAAGCTTGCCATTCACCTTCACCGTGATGTTGTCGATCTCAGGCTGTTCGCCGTAGCCGTCGCCCATGCCGCTGGGGTCGCTGATGGGGAAGCGCACAGTCATCGTCTCATCGGCGTCGCCGGCGTTGCGCATGGTGAACCTCGCCGTCACCGCTGCCAGCGGCAGCGCGCTCACACCCTTGCCCTTGACGTTCAGCACCTCGATCAGCACTGACTCGGCGGCCATTTGCACGCGAGTTTGCTGTCCGGGTTCGATGTTGCTGCCCGGCGCCTGCTCCGGCGGCGCCACGTCGGCGCGCGCAACAAGCATGGGCAACGACAACATGCTGCAAAGGACGATGGCCAGTAGAGTGCGAACCTTGGTTGTAATACGCCGCATGATTGTTCCCTTGTAATCTCCCTTCCGCTACGATTGCCGCGAGCGAAGAATCACGCCGCTGGCGTGCGTGACTTCTCCAATCTCTTGGACTGAAGTATCGGTCAGATTTTGTTCTATTGCACGCCGGAATTGCTCCGGCACGTGAATAGGCTGCAAATTGTATTGCTGCTCGGCGATTTGAATGAGCAGCGTCGCCGGCGATGCGCCTGGCGCAATGTTGTAGATGCGCTCCTTGAACGTCGCAGCGATCGCCTTGGCCGCAGCTTCATCCAGCGTGAAGCCGCATATCTCCTTCAAGAAGTAGTGCACGATGTTCCAGCCGCTGAGCGGGCCGAGCAGGATTTCGGATTCGGTGACGCCGAACTGGTCGAGCGGGTGCGCCTCGTAGGTGGCGCTGTTGTTGATGACAGCCTTGCTGTGCACGCCGGCGGTGTGCGTGCGGTTGGTCAGACTCACCGGCTCTTTGCTTGGCACCAGCTTGCGCATCTTGTCGGCCATCATCACGTTGATGGGATACGAGTTGCGAAGATGGTAGCCGTCGAGCTTGTCGTATTCCTTGTCGATGAACAGATTGAAGAGCAGCGCGGTCATGCTGGTGATGCCGCTGCGTTCACCGATGCCAAGCAGCGTGGTGTTGATGTATTGCATGCCGACCCTCACCGCTTCCAACGCGTTGATCACCGAGAAGCCGCGCTCATCATGGAAGTGGCCCTCGAGCGCGACATGCGGGTAGCGTTCGCGCAGAAGCGCCACCCGCCTCGCCACCGCCCCAGGCGTGGCAACACCCACCGTGTCGGGCGTTCCGAATCGATCGACGTGCGGCGCGACGGCGTCATACACGCGACACAGATTGGCCTCGCTGGTGCGAAAGGCGTCCTCGCCGCTGAAGCGCAGCACAAGGTGCGGATAATTGCGGCGGATTTCTTCAAGCAGCCGACCGGCGCGCTGCGCGATGTCGTCCAGCCCCATGCCATGCTTGTGGTTGATTGACACCTCGGATGTGCCGATATACATGTTGAGGCCGTCCGCGCCGGCGTCGATGGCGGCTGCCACGTCGTCGGGATGGCAGCGCACGTGCGCCAGCAAGAACGTATAGCCCTTGTGCATCACCAATTCGTCGCGCACCGCCTTCACCGCCGCAAAATCTTCTGCCTCGTGCGAACTAACGTTGGGCGCGAAGAGCTCGATGAACTTTACGCCATACAAGATCAGCGCGCGCGCAATTTCCTGCTTGTCAGCCGTGGTGAAGAAATACTTGTAGTGATCGTGCAGCAGCGGCGACTGCGGTCCTTCGCGCAGCGTCGTGTCAATGATCTCCAGCCGGCGGGGCAGGTAATGGCGAAAGGAAAAGGGGGCGTTCATACGGGTCGGTATTTTGCAATTGGCAGGCGCATGTTGCCTTGCTGGTTGCGCGCCGTGATTCGCATCGGACTCACGTCTTTGTCAAGGTTGTAAGCACGTGGGTCAGAACTTTAACTGCCTTCTCAAACTCGTCAATGCTGACATGCTCGTTTGGTGTGTGGTCGAGTGACGAATCGCCTGGGCCATAGGCGACGGTGGGGCAATTCCAAACTGGGCCGACTACGTTGAAATCGGCTGTGCCGGTTTTAAGCTTGAACGCCGGCCGCAGCTTCTCGGCGCGAATGGCATCCACGAAGGCGCGCGCTAGCGATGAATCCTTCGAAGAGCGGAAAGCGCGCTCGGCGCTGGAGAAGGAGAGCGATTGGAGGCTGGAGAGCGGAGAGGGTGTAGCGACGAGTGGTTGCTGCTGCGCTGCCTCCGCCGCCCATGCTCGAATCTCTTGTTCCAGCCTGTCCGGTCCGAAGTCCTCCGGCAAGCGCACGGCGATGACCAGATCGCACCATTCTTTCAGGCCGTCACCACCGCTTTGAATGTGGCGCAGCGAGGGCATGAGTTGGTCGAAGGCTTTTGGCTTGCCGGCGTTGAAGTTCTCGCTCAAACGCTTGACGAAGTTCCACAGATCGACGGTTTGCTCGCTCACGCTGGGGCCGGGCATGGCGGTGTGTCGCATCGATTGCTCGAAGCGCGCCTGCACCAGCAGCCGGCCTTTGTAACCCAGCGTGATGCCATCCATGCCGCTTGGCTCACCGATGATGCAAAATGCCGGCGCGTATTGCGTGGTGGCAAATCGCGCGCCTTTTGATGACGCTGCCTCCTCCTCCGTTGCGCCAATGACGATGATCTGCCAGTCGTCGAGTGCGACACCATTCGTCATGCGGCTTGCGCCGGCGAGGTTTTGCGCCGCTAGGATAAACGCGCACAGCGGCCCTTTTGCATCCACGCTGCCGCGTCCGTAAAGGTTGCCATCCTCATAGCGCACCGGCACATCGCCGCCCACCGTGTCCATGTGGCCGAGCATGACGATCTGCTTTGGACCGTTGCCGAGGATGCCGACGGCGTTGCCGGCGTCGTCGATGAAGGTGTGGTTGAAGCCGCGCTGCTGCATCTCATCGCGCAGGAAGGCGGCCACCTGCGCCTCCTGCCGGCTAAGCGAGGGGATGCGCACGCACTGTTCCAGGAGCTCGATCATATCTTTTCGAGCCACGCCTCCAGGTCGCAGAGCGGCTGATCCTGCTCGATTTCGTTGAACACTTCGTGGAAGAAGCCGGCGTATTCGTGATACTCGCCGATGCCTGGTTTGAGCCGCGCGAAGAATTCCTGCGTGCCGCGCTTGTCGACATAGGTGTCGTCGCCGGCGACGAACATCGCCACTGGCAAATTCAACTCCGGCGCGCGCTTGCGCGCCTCTTCGCCGGCATCGACGATGAAGCGCGCCAGTCGCAGCGTCATGCGATGGTGCCCCAGCGCATCCTGCGCCTTCCACGCTTCCCACTCAGGGTTGTGCGTTGCCGGCTGAGAGAGGCTTGCCGGCGCTTCCAGCGTTGGCAATACCAGGGATAGCAGGCGACTCACCGTGATCAGCGCCGGCGAGGCAAGCGCCGCGAGTGCCGGCGATGACAACGCCAGGGCGCGCAGCGTAGCCTGATGCCGCACGCCATATAGCGCCGCAATTGCGCCACCCATGCTGTGGCCGAGCAGCACCGGCTTTTGTTTTGCCTCGTCGGTCACGCGTTGCACCAGCAGCTTCAGGTCGTCGACGAGGTGGTCGGGGTGGTTGATGTCGCCGCGCGGGCCGGCGCTTTTGCCATGTCCGAAGTGATCGAGCGCCCACACCGCATAGCCATGCTTCACGAATCGCGCCGCAACATGCTCGTAGCGTCCGCTGTGCTCGAATACGCCATGCGACAAAATGGCGGCGTGGCGCGCTTCGCCGGCGGGCCGCCATTGCCGCACCAGCATGCGCTCGCCAACGCTCGACTTCAACGTGATTTCTGTGGATTGCGACATGGATTTTGAGCCTGTTTAGCGCGCCAGCACTTGCGCGGTTTTCTCGACGACGGTATCGATCTGTTCGTGGGTGATGACGGCCGGCGGCAGGAAGCGCAGCACGTTCAGGCCGGCCGGCAGCGCCAGCACACCCTCTTGCTGCAAGCCACGCAGAAATGGCGCAACCTTCGTTTTCAACTCCACGCCGATCAGCAGCCCCTTGCCGCGCACCTCGCGGATGATCGGCGCGTTGATTTCCTCCAGTCGCTCCATGAAGTAGGCGCCCTTCTCAGCGGCTTGCTTCGGCAGGTCGAGCCGCTGCATCTCGCTGAGCGAAGCAATGCCGGCGGCGCAGGCGAGCGGGTTGCCGCCAAAGGTGCTGCCATGCACGCCAGGGGCGAGATTCTTCACCGTGTCGCGGATGCCAACTGCGCCCATGGGGATGCCGCCGGCGATGGCTTTGCCCATCGCCATCAGGTCAGGCGTTACACCGCTATGTTCGACGGCGAACCACTTGCCAGTGCGAGCGAAGCCAGTCTGCACTTCATCGATGATGAGCAGCGCGCCGGCGTTATCGGCAAGCGCGCGCACACCGAGCAAATACGCATCTGTGCCGGGGTGCACGCCGCCTTCGCCCTGCACCGCCTCGATGATGATGGCGGCAGTTTGCTCATTGACTGCGCTCGCCATCGCCTCAAGGTTGTTGTATGGCACGTGTGAGAACCCCGGCACCAGCGGCGTGAATGGCTCACGATACTTCGGCTCGTAGGTTGCCGAGAGCGCGCCCATGGTGCGGCCATGAAACGCGCGCACCGTGGCGACGATGTTTTGGCGGCCGGTGCTGAGCCGCGCGAACTTGATCGCCGCTTCCACCGATTCAGCGCCGGAGTTGCTGAGGTAGATGCGGGTGAGGCCGGCGGGCAAGACTGCTTGCAAACGCTGCATGAATTCTGCACGCCGGTCGTTGTAGAAGATTTCAGGGCAGGTGATCATCGTCAATGCCTGCTCTGTGATGGCGCGCGCGACAGCTTCATTGGCGTGGCCCAACGTGCTGACACCCTGGCCGCCCACGCAATCAATATAGGCGCGGTCCTGGTCATCCCACAATGTCGCGTCCTTGCCGCGCACGATGGTGATGTCGCGCTTGGGATACACGCCGGAGGTGAACTGCTGCTCAATCTGCTGATGCGTCATCGTCGTCATAGGGCGGGCATTGTACGGCGATTTGGCGCCTCTGCGATTTGCAGGAACGCCAAATGTCGAATATCTGCAAGCATTCTCGGCCCTGCGCAAGCATGTTGGCTGAAGGAACGCCGCAACTGCGGCGTTTCTACGCTCGAACGCTATTTCCCTGCGACGCGCATGGTTGTGGCAGCATGCCGGCGATGTCTGGCAAGGGCGATCACGGCGTATGCGCCGCGCCAGATCAGCAGCATCAGCCCGCCGAATCCCAATGCGGCATTGACGAACGGCATCACAATCGTCGGCGATTGCAGCCCCCACGCGCGAATGATCAGCCCCAGCGGCACGGCCAGCACCCATGCCACCGCGCTCCGCAGCAGGAACAGCGCGACGTCGCGCCAACTGTGCATAGGCGGGTGAGCATAGACGCCGAGCAGCCAACTCAGGAGGATCACCGGCGGAGCCACCATTGCGGCCTGCATCAGCGTGCGGATGATGGGGTTGTATGCAACGAACATTTCATGTTGAATTTCACCGATCAACAGGAACAAGGCGAGAACGATGATGTCGCCGATGATCAGAATGGTGAATTGATTGCGAGTATTTGAAGCATTCATGTGAGTTTGAAAAATCGGCCATGACGAAATCACGGCGCGATGACTTGAAAGATGGCGTGGAGCTATCGATCAGGCGGCTTGCGCAGCGACTGCCAGAGTGTCGCAAGCACCAGCAACAGCATCGAAGGCGCGCTGATTGCAAATCCAATCATAGCCGCAATGCGAAGGGACTGCGCGTAGGGCTCGGTGATGTTCTCCCAGTTCGGGACAAGCAGGAGGAGCGTGCAGCCAAGCAGCAGGCCGGCGAGCGACACACTCAGCACAACGCGGCGGATGTCTTGTGCAAGACTCGCTTGAACGGTTTTGATGCGTTGATCGACGCTGTCGAAATTGGTTTGCAGGGCGGATCGACCATGCTGAAAATCGTTCAGCAGCGCAGAGGTTGCAGATAGCAGCGCCGGCAGCCGATGAACCGCCTCGCGCACAAACGACTTGCCCAGCATCGAGATCGTCTGTTGTGACTTGAGTTGATCAGAAAGCATGTCCTTTAGCGTGGTGAAGGTGACATCGATGATGTAGTCCGGCGGCTTGTCGCCCATCAAGATGCGCATGATGGACTCGCCCTGACCGATGGCCTTGAACGCCAGCGTGAATTCCTTGCGCAATTGCAGATCATATTGCAAGAGTGTCGCAACCAATTCGCTGATGATCGTCGTGATGCTTGCGCTTGATTTTTCAAAGACCAGATACTGGTAGATCAGTCGTTCGACATCGCGCTCCAGCATGATCGAATCACGACGCGGGGCAGGTTTGCAAATGTCGATCAGCGCCTGCACGGTCGCGTGTGCGTCACGATCCTGCAAAGCCCAGATCAATTCACCCAGCAGAAGGCGGTCGGTGGGCGTGAGCTGTCCCATCATCCCCATGTCGAGGAAGATGATCTGTTTTGATTGTGGGTTGACCCACACGTTGCCTGGATGCAGATCAGCATGAAAGAAGCCGTCGAAGAGCAGTTGCTGCAGCAGCGCCTTGAAGAATTGCAGCGCCAACTCCTCGCGGTTGATGCCGGCGGCATCCAGCGCGGCCACGTCCGAGATTTTTACGCCTTCGACCCGCTCCAGCGTCAGGATGTTCGAAGTGCTGAGCGCAGCATGGACCTCAGGGATGTGCACATACGCCAATTTCTGCATGTTTTGCTTCAATCGGCGTGCGTGATACGCCTCATTGCCGTAATCCAACTCCACCAGCAGATTTTCTGCAAACTCCTCGAACAGATCGCCCAGCCCAAACTGGCGGAAGAATGTGATGCGCTGCTCAATCATGTGGATGACATCCTGCATGACGTTGAGGTCACCCTTGACCATGACGTTGATGTTCGGCCGGCGCACCTTCACGACCACCGCTTCGCCGCTGTGCAGCGTGGCCGCATGGACCTGCGCGGTGGAGGCGGCTGCTATCGGATGCGGATCAAACGTTGCGAAGATTGTGTCTGGTGACTTGCCCCACGCGCCTTGAAACGCCTGCTCGACCTCGGCAAACGGAAATGGTTTCACGTCATCCTGCAATCGCGCCAGTTCACGCTGCCAGTTCGCCGGCAAGATTTCGATGCGGCTTGCCGCCATCTGTCCAAACTTCACAAAGGTGGGGCCGAGTTCCTGCAGCATCAGGCGCATCATCACGGCAGGATCGTCTTCTGCCAGCCGCACGCGGTGGCGATAAATCAGGCGCTGCATGGCGCGCCGGAAGCCGCGCGCAGGTGTGAGGCTGATGACGATGTCGATGATGTAGCTCTCGATGACGCCGATCATCTGTTGCGTGCGCAGGCTCTCGATGATGCGGTTGCGCCGGCCCGTTGGCAGCATGCCAAGCCAGCGCCAGTAGAAGGGTGATTTGCGCACTTCATTCGCGCGCGGCGCATCGAAACCGAAAAGCGCATCCAGCGCCAGCACGATCATGCCCATCATCATTGCGCCGATGATGGATGACAGCAGGCGCGATGCGCCGATCTGCCATGCGGCCGGCGCCAGATAGGTCACCAGCATGAAGATGAAAACATCGATGACCAGTGTGAGCAGTCCCATCGACCAGATATAGAGCCGGCCTGCGAGAAAGAGGATGACGGGGCGAAAGAAAGAGTGCAGGGCGCCAAAGATTACGCCTATGAGGACGTAGGTCGTGAGGATCGCCATCGGTTCCGGCAACCCCGGCACCGGCACAGGGCGCAACCCCGGCACCAGATTCATCACCACAGCGGCTGCAATCGAATACACCGCCACGCGCAGGGAAAAGTAGATCATGTCAACAGTCTCATGGCTCGAATCGCGCCAGTGGCGTCGCGGGCGTTGAACTGTATTCCGCTGGCGCATTGGCCGGCGCGCGCCAGTTTCAAAATCATCTCTTCAGAAATCTGCCCTTGACAGCGGGGAGTATATGGCTTTACCATTGAATAGTCAATACTGACTAATCAGTAATGGATATTCGAAGGTGACTATAGAACGCGAATTGCTGCTGCTCGGCGTGCTGCGCTACGGTGAGATGCATGGCTATCAATTGCATGACTTCATCGAGACCAGCATGGCCTTTTGCACCGACCTGAAGAAACCCACCGCGTATTTCCTGCTGGACAAGATGCAGGAGAGCGGCTGGGTGACGGTGAAGCAGGCGCGTGAGGGCAACCGCCCGCACAAGCGCGTCTACAAGCTCACGGCCAGGGGCGAGGCCGTTTTTCAGGATTTGCTGCGCGCAAATCTGGCGGATTTCACCTCTGCCAAGACCGGCAGCGACATCGGCCTGGCGTTTATCGACGCGATGCCGTTGGAAGAGGCGCAACAGTTGCTGCAGCAGCGGCGCAAGGTAGTGGCTGAGCAGGTGGCGAAGTTCGAGCAGGTGCCGGCGCACGTCGGCAGCCAACAATTGCTCATTGACCATCAGCTGCACTACCTGCGCAGCGAGCTGGCGTGGCTCAATCAGGTGATTCGGCGCGTGAAGGCGAAAGCCCGCGCGCAACATGCATAAGCAAAGGGAAAGAACAAATGGAAGCTCTGGTAAATCTCTCGGTGGGTGTGCACGGTCTCTTTCGTTGGGTGGTGGCGATCCTCGCCATCGTGGTGCTGGTGAAATATGCGGCGGGCTGGCTGGGCAAGCGCGAATTCACGCCGGCCGACAAACAACTGGGTTCCGCCTTCGCGATAGCCATGTCGATTCAGTTTGTGCTTGGTCTGATCAACCTGATTGGCTATCTCATCCATGGCACGTTCAATCCGCGCCTGCATATCGAGCACGCGTTCTACGGCCTGATTGCCACTGCACTCGCGCACATGACCGCCATGTTCAAGAATCAGCCTGATGCAAAGCGCTTTCGCAATGCGTTCTTCCTCGTGCTGGTTTCGCTGTTGTTCATTCTGCTGGCCGTCATTCGTCTGCGCGCCGGTTGGTTCAACATGGCGTTCGCGCCGTTCTAGTTCGTCAGGAAGAAATCGGCAAGTGAATCGTCTTTCTCGCGAATGCAGGAATCCAGGTTTTCACGATGCTGGATGCCCGCCTTCGCCGGCATGACGCGCTAAGCATTTTTGGTTTGACAGACTACCAGTCTGTTGGGCGGCCAGGTTGCTTGAGTCTGACAGATTTGTCTGGTTCGGAGACCTGGCTGCACCCGAAAGGAAAAATTGTGTCAAGGTTTGGCAAGCGAGTTGAGACAAGCGAGAAACCATCAGATGAGAAGCTGGACATGGGCAGGCTCATGCCGATCTTCGTCATCGTGCTGGTTGATCTGCTTGGCCTTACGATCATCGTCCCGTTGATGCCGCTATATGCAGCATCGTTTGGCGCAAATGCCTTCGTCGTCGGTCTGCTCGGCGCTGCATATCCCATCATGCAAATTGTCGGCGCGCCGGCGTTGGGCCGGCTCAGCGACCGCTTTGGCCGCAAGCCGGTGTTGGTTGCCAGTCAGATCGGCACGTTTGTCGGTTTCATCTTGATGGGATTCGCCAATGCGCTGCCGCTTCTGTTCGTCGCGCGCATCATCGATGGGCTGTCGGGCGCAAATCTTTCGACGGCGCAGGCAGTCATCGCCGACAACACCAATGAGAAGACGCGCACCTCGGCGCTCGCGCTGATCGGCGCAGCCTTTGGCATCGGCTTCATCATCGGGCCGGTCATTGCCTTCGCCTCGCTCGGCGTGAGCAACAACAACTACCAGGTGCCGGCGTTCGTGGCTGCCGGCTTCTCCTTGCTGTCGCTCCTGCTCACTACATTCTGGCTGAAGGAGTCGCTGCCTGCAGAGCGACGCGGAAGGGTGCATGAGGGAACTGCGCTCTCGCTCAATCGCTTTGCCGCCGCACTCAAGCACCCGGTGGTGGGTTTTCTGCTTCTGTTGATGTTCGTGCAGCAGTTCGTGTTCGGTGGTATGGAGCAACTGTTGTCGCTGTTTACGTTGGACAGACTCGGGCTCGATGCGCGCGGCAACTCCATCATCTTTCTTTTCATCGGCTTGATCGCGTTGGTCATGCTGGGCTACGTCATTCGCGTCTGGAGCAGGAAATACGGAGATCGTTGGATCATCCACGTGGGCTTGCTCATGCTGGCAATTGGCATGTTGATGACGGCGCTGACGCCGGCAGTGCCGCCGCCATGGTATTCGCAAGCGTCGCTGTTGAGCGAGTTGCAGCGCTCGGCCACGCAGCAGGTGAACGTGATCGTCCCGCCGGATGGCAACACTGGCTGGCTTGGCATCGCGTGGCTGATGATCGCGATGATCCCAGCGGCTGTTGGTGGCGCGGTGCTTTCGCCAACGATCAACAGCGCCATCACCAAGCGCACCAATCCCAGCGAGGTTGGCGGCATCCTGGGCATCTCAGCAGCGATGGTCAGCGCAGCCAACGCGCTTGCGCCGGTTGTGCAGGGCGCGATGTTTCAGGTGCTGGGGCCGGCGTCGCCCTTCCTGCTTGGCGGCGTTGTGCTGCTGGTGTTGCTCTTTTTTGCCACGCGGCAACTTAAGGCATCTGATGCGACGCAGCCCGTAGCGCAGGCCGGATAGTCATTTGTCGTTTGGCAGGGGCGCGCGTTCACGCGCCTTTGCGCACAAGAAATTGGAGGTGTTACTATGATCGATCAAATTGGAGTGTCTTCGTCGGTGCATATGGGCGTGGGGATTGTGGCATTGGGGGTGACGCTGGTGTCATTTCTGGCGGCCATTCTGTTTGCGGTGCGCAAGCAACCGTTGCCTGGGTGGATGAAGGCGTTGTTCATCGGCGCGCAACTCGTGCTGATGGCTCAAGCGCTGATCGGCATCAAATTGCTTGACCAGGGCAGCGGCTTCAATCAGCTATACATCCACTACATAGGCGGTCTGGCGCCGTTGCTCTTCTTCGTGCTGATGTATTGGCTTCCCGCTTCTGACGCGCAGAAGAAATCACGTATTGCGTCGCTGGTGACCGGCGCTGCGTTTGTGTTTGCCTTCATGGCTTTCTCCATTGGCAGCGCCTACGCCGGCCGCGCTGTCGGCTAGGTTTGCTGAGATCGCTGAGATCGTGCTCGCGCGCCGTTGCGGTCAACGTGGCGGCGCGCCGTTCATTTTTTCATCGCTCGATCACAGTTCCCTGGCCGTTCATCGCATTGAAGATGGGCCGCGCCACGCGCGCATCGCCGAACACCACCTGCGCCACGCCGGCGGCAAGCGCCTCGCTTGCACCCAGCACCTTCTTCTTCATGCGCCCCTCGGCGAATGACAGCGCCTGCTCCAGCTCGCCAAATTTGATGCGCGGGATAAGCGAGCTTTCATCGGGAAAGTTGCGCAGCAGACCCGGCACATTTGACAGGATGATGAGTTGCTTTGCGTTGAGCGCCGATGCGATCATTGCGGCGGCGCGGTCGCCGTCCACATTGATGGCCTCGCCGTCATTGCTGCACGCCGGCGGCGACACGACCGGCGTATAGCCATTTTCGATCAGCAGCGCAAGCAACGTCGCGTTTACCTTCTCCACCTTGCCAGTGAAGTCGTCGCGCACCAGCACCTGCTTGCCATCCACCACTGCGCGCACGCTGGCCTTGCGCGGCCCCTGCAGCAGCCGGCCATCCAATCCGCTCAAACCCAGCGCATTCACGCCGCGCTTTTGCAGACGCTCGACGATGCGCGTGTTCATCTTGCCGGCGTAGACCATCGCGAAGATATCCATCGTCTCTGCATCGGTGTAGCGCGAGGTGTAGCCCTGCGGCGAAGTGAGGATGCGCGGTGGTTTGCCCAACTGTGTCGAGATCTGGTTGGTTTCGTCGGAACCGCCATGCACCAGCACCAGCTTGCGACCTTCCTTCACCAATGCGGCGATGTCGTCGCACACGAGATCGTAATTGATGCCGGCGCTGCCGCCGACCTTGACGATGAAATATTCGTTTGTTTGTGAGGTCATGATGTCGTTTGCATTCGTTTCCAAGTGGTGCCAGCCGGCGTGTCGGTCAGCTCGATGTCGGCGTCGCTCAAGTGTTTGCGCAGTTCATCTGCCAGCGCATATTGCTTGTTGGCGCGCAGGCCGGCGCGCATGCTGATGATGGCTTGCATCAATCGCTCGATCAACGGGTCTTCGCCCGTCGCCGGCGCATCGGCATGTCGATGCTCATCCAGCCAGATTGCCAGCGCAGCCAGCATTTCGCGGATCATCAACTGCATGTGCGCCTGCTCTTGCGCATCGCCGGCGTGTTCATGCCCCTGCCGCATCAGTTCCATCAAGCTATGCACATAGCCCACTGCCGAGCCAGGGTTGTGCTCGCGCAAGGCCTGGCGAAATTGCTGCAAAGTTGCTTCTGTGAGGGCGCTAGGGTAATCGTTCTGCGTTGGCGCATTCGGCGCGCGTAAAACGCTCAGCGGAAATGTGTCGCCGCTGTTGAAGACGTGTGTATCCTTGTTGCGCATCACAGTAACCGCGCCGGCGCCGGATACGTGACATTCGCCGCCATGCAGCATGAGCGTGCAGGCGGTGTATTCGTCGATGCCCAGCACTGTCGTCGCTGCCGGCAGCATCTTGCGCAGCTGGTCGAAGCGCGCTTCGCCGATGAAGCAATGCGTGGTGTCGTATCCACCGCTGTTGTTGTTCCAGTGCGGCACGATGGCAAGATCGAACCCATAGCGGCCGAGCAAATCCAGCCCATCCACCCAATGTGGCGCATCGCCGACCTTATAGATCTCATAGACTGGAAGGGTGTAGCGGCTGAGCGCCAACGTGGCCGCGCTCGCCATCACTATCTGTGCGCCGGCGGCCAGCTTGCCGGCCATTGTTTCAAAGACCGGCGTGCCGCGCCAGTTGCGCACGGCGTAGGTCGGGCTGCCCGGACCGCTGAAGATGTAATTTGCGCTGCGCAACGTTTGCAACGCCGGCTCCATCGTCAGCGGCGTGGCCTGAACAGCATCGGGAAAGGAAACGATTGCCAGATCGAGGTTGAAGTTTTGCTTGAAATATTCGAGCGCCTTCTCGCGGATGTTGCTGACGTTCAACTCGAAGCCCGCCGGCGTGTCGATAAAGGCCGGCTTTACCGCGCCTTTGATGCTGCGCATGATGCGGCGATGCGTCTTGGCCATGCCGGGTGACATTTCGCCCGAACCCATCAGCGTGAGCGCGCCGGCGGTTTCATTCAAGTGATGCATATCTATGGGTGCAACCCGACGAATTCCAACCCGGCGCGCTCATCCCAGCCTTGCATTACATTGAGGCATTGCACGGCGCTGCCGGCGGCGCCCTTCATCAGGTTGTCGATGGCGCACAGCAGCGTTGCCTTGCGGCTGTCTTCGCTCAGCGCAAAGCCGACGTCGGCCCAGTTGCTGCCGGCGAGGATCTTCGGCTCAGGGTAGCGAAAGATGCCGGTCTGCGCTTTGACGATGCGCACGAACGGCTCGTCTTTGTATGCGCCGCGAAAAGCCTTCCACAGGTCTTTGTCCTGCGCCGGCTTGTTCAAGAACACATGCACCGTCGCCAGCACGCCGCGAATCATTTCGATGGAAGTGGCGGCCATGTGAATCTCTCCTCTTTGGGTGGGAGAGGGGTTGGAGATGAGGCTCGCGAGCATCTGCTCAACTTCTGCCGTGTGGCGATGGCCGGCCGGCGCATATGACCGCACCGCGCCGCTGCGCTCAGGGTGATGTGAGGCATCGCTTGCCTCTGCGCCGGCTTCGCTGCTGCCCACCTTCACATCAGCGATGATCGGCTTGCCGAAGTCAATCAGGCCGGCCTTCACCAGCGGCAGCAGCGCAAGGTTGGTTGCAGTCGCGTTGCAGCCGACGCCGCTGGCATATTGCGCGCCTTTTAGCTTCTCGCGCGACAACTCCGGCAGGCCATACACAAACTTTTCCACCCACGCCGGCGCGGGGTGCGGCTCACCATACCAGCGCGCATATGTCGCGCCATCGCGAATGCGAAAGTCGGCGCTCAAGTCGACAATGACATCAGCAAGGCCGGCCCAGTGCTCAATCTGCTTCGACGCTTCGCCATGCGGCAGGCACAGGAAAATCACATCCGTTTTTTGCGCGTCGTCAGGGCGGATGAATTGCAGGCTGCCGGCGCGCGTGCTGCGCAGATTTGGGTGCGACACATGCGCATATTCACCCATGCGTGAGCGCGATGTGATCTGGGTGGCTTCGGCATGCGGGTGGGAATTGAGGATCCTCAAAAGCTCGCCGCCGGTGTAGCCTGTGGCGCCGATGATGGCACATTGCAACTTGGACATGTCGCGCGGGATTATAGGAGAAAGGGGAAGCACAGCGAAGGGGCAAGAAGTCGAGATGCATCACTTTGCGCCTTGCTTCATACGCTCCCACGCCTGTTTCAACGCGTTCAGCGCTTCATCGCTATCCGGCACCTGTCCGTAATGCGCGGCGATGTAGGCTTCAGTGATCTCGCGCGCTTCGTCGGCGTGTTGGGGGAAGGCGCGCTGCATCAGCGGCAGGAAATCATAAGGCGTTTGCGCTGGCGCGCGCTTGTAACCGCGCTTGCCAGCTTCCGTCATGGCGCGCACATACAGCCGGCGAATCGTCATCTGCACCAGCCAGCGCCGTAATGCCGACAGCCCCAGCGCGCGACTGATTGCGCCGGCGCTCTCTCCTTTTTCCGCCGGCAGGCTTCCTTCGATATCGCCGCTCGTTGCCTGCTTTGCAAACAGCGGCTTGTCGGCGCGCTGCATCAGCCACAGCACCAGCAGCGCCACGCCCGCCAGCACGAGCAGCGCAAACACGAGGTTGAACTCTGGCGGCACTGTCACCGCCGGCGCGGTGTTTTCGTTCTGGGGCAATTGCTGCATGCCCTGCCCGAATTGCGCAAGTTGTCCGAAGCCCAGACTGAGCCGGCGTAGAAATTCCACCAGCGCATCCAGCACCGTGACAGGGATGATCGACAAAATCAGGATGACTGGCAGCAGGATGATGCCGATGAGCAGCGCGAGGATCTCCGCTGCGTTGCGGCCAGTTAGCAATGCAGCCAGCGTCAGCCCGATCGCCAGCACGCCCAGCACAGTCAGCGCGATCCAGCCCCACCAGTCGCGTGTCATCGGCACCGGCCGGCCGGAAGCGCTGCTGGCAGTCATCTCAAGATTGCACAGCGGCAGCGCGCCAAGCGAGCCGGCAAAGAATGCGATGATCGGGATGAACACTTCATCGTTGTGGACGAACAGCGTGACGAAGCTGGTGATGATGAGCAGAAGCGAGCCGGCTTGCAGATGCAACTCTGCCGTGCGCGGATGCGGTTCGTCTGCGCCGATGCTCATGCCGCGCCACCACAGCGCGATTGCCGCGAGGAACGCCGGCGCCATCGTGAACAGATCCAATTGCATCTTTGGCATCTTGCCAAAGGCGTCTGCCTCCGCCAGCACGATCAATGCGATCAACCAGAACCCCATCAACACCCGCTGAGTGGCCAGGCTGACATCGCGCTGCGCGAGCCAGCGCCACTGCATGGCAAGGCCGAACAGCACAACCCACACGATGCCGACTTGCAGTGTGAGTGTGAGGCCATGCGACGCCGGCACGAGAATGAACACGATCGGCGCAAGCACGGCCGACTCGGCCAGCGCGAGCAGCGCGGAGATGGCGATGCGGCGCGCGGTCATGCGACGGCCTCCTGATCCTCCCTGTCAACGCCGGTAAATTGGCGGGTGAATGCGGCGTATTCTGCATTCGGTGGAAGGTGAAATGCAGGACAGGGCAGTTGGCTCAGGTCAGGCGCGACATGATCGACGCTCACAAAGGCCACGCGCTTGCCCATCGCGTGCAACCGGTAGATTGCCTCAGCGATGGCTTCGTTGAACAGCGGTGACACGATCAACAATGTCGCGCCCTGCGGCACATTGCGCTGCTCGGTGATGAGGAAATCCTGAAAGCGCGCCAGCGTGAACGCGCTGATGAAGGCGAGCGACTCCAGCACGTGCACCAGTTGATCCGGCGAGCGACGCGGCCGAACACGTAGGGCTTCAGGCCGGCCCGGTGTGCAGCCGTTGGATGAAAGCCCGACGGTTGCGCCGGCCTCATGCGCCCACTTTGCCATGCTTGCCGCGACCGACACTGCCCACTCGAAGCGCTCGACATCCACGCCGAACCAATCTTCGGAGAACGTCATCACGTTGAGCAGAATCATTGTCGTGGGGTCGCTGGTGTGGTCGCTTAGTCGTGTTTGCAGATGACCGCGATGCGCGGTGGCCTTCCAATGAATCATGCGGAAGGGATCGCCGGTGGTGTAATCGCGCGCACCCATCGTGCGGGACGGGTCTTCGATGAAACGCTTCAACGCCACCATCTCGCCGAGCGGCTGTTGCGGCGGCAGATCCAGCGCATCGACGGGGAAGACGCGCGGATAGACCAGCACGGCATCCTTTGGCTCCTCGATGCGCTCACTTTCCGAAAGGCCGAGCAGGTCGACAGCGTTGAGCGCAAATGCCCTGAAGGGATAGTAGCCGCGCCGTGTGGCTTGCAAGATGAAGGTGCGGCTGGCGAAACTGCGCCCTTTGATCGAGACGACTTGAAGGAGCGATGCCGGCACATGTAGGTTGGCATCAGGATCGACGTTGCCATCTGGCCCCACTTCCAACAAACTGCGCGGCGCGTTGTCGCGGATGATGAGCGAGAGCAACGGCAGCCGGCCGGCATTGGTGATGCGACCCTGCAGATTGATCTTCTCGCCGATGAACACGCGCGTCTCATCGAGCCGCCGCTTGTAGTCGACGCGCTTCAGGGTGTTGCGCTTGAGCAGCAGGCTGACGACGATGATGGTGAGACCGATCGCGCTGATGGCGGCCATCGCCGGCACGCGCCATAGCACGCCGATGAAGCCAATGAAGATCAGCAGGGTGACCCAGCGCTCGTTGACCATGTAGGATTTCAGATTTTGGATTGCAGATTCGGCGGCGTCAATCGAAACTCCAAAATCGGAAATCCAAAGTCACAAGGTGTCGACCGGCGCCGGCGTCTTTTCAAGAACATCCTGCAGCACATGCTCGGGCTTGCGGCCGCGCAGCCGGCTTTGCCCATCCACCACGATGCGATGCGTCAACACGAAGGGCGCAAGTTGCTTCACGTCGTCGGGCAGCACAAAATCGCGGCCGTGAATGGCGGCGCGCGCTTGCGATGCGCGATGCAGCGCCAACGTGCCGCGCGGGCTGACACCCAACAAAGCGCCAGCGGCGGCGCGCGTGCTGCGGCACAGCGCCAGCAGATAGTTCATCACGCTCTTCTCCATGCGAACGTTGCGCACTGCTTCCTGCATGGCGATGAGTTCCGCCGGCTCCACGACTGGCGCCAACGCATCCAGCGGGTCCGCGTGCTCGAAGCGCGTCAGGATGGCGCGCTCCTCATCCTCGCTGGGGTAACCAAGCGCGATGCGCAGCATGAAGCGATCGATCTGCGCTTCGGGCAGGGGGAAAGTGCCTTCCAGTTCGATGGGATTCTGCGTCGCCAGCACTAAAAATGGCTTTGGCAGCGGCATTGTCTCGCCATCCACCGTTGTTTGCCGCTCCTGCATCGCTTCGAGCAGCGCGCTTTGCGTGCGCGGTGTGGCGCGGTTGATCTCGTCGGCCAGCACGACCTGCGCGAAGATGGGGCCGGCGCGGAACTCGAACTCCTGCGCCTTCTGATTGAAGAACGAGATGCCGCTGACATCGCTAGGCAGCAGGTCGGGCGTAAATTGGATGCGCCGAAAAGTGCAGTTCAGGCTGCGTGCCACGGCCTTCGCCAGCGTGGTCTTGCCGATGCCCGGCACATCCTCGATCAGCACATGCCCCTCGCATAGCATGGCGATCAATGCGAGGTCGATCACATCGGCCTTGCCGACGATCACGCGCTGGATGTTCTCGCGCAGGCGCTTTGCGAGAGAGGCGATCAAGCCATTTTGTGATTGAGTCATCGGATCAACCGCACATTTTCACGATGTGTTCCACCATTTTGCCGGGGATGTCGACGCCGGTGGCCGGCACGCTGTTGCGGAATTCCATCGTGTGGTTGACCTCATTCACCAGCAGCCCGCGTTCGGGATCCTCGAACAGATCCACGGCGACGATGCCGCCGCCAACCGCCTTTGCTGCAGCGACTGAGATGCGGTCGAGATCAGGCGTCACTTCGCAGTTGCTGGCCTTGCCGCCGAGGTGGGTGTTGGTGATCCAGTGCGCCGACGTGCGATAGATCGCAGCGATGGTTGTGTCGCCAATGACGAATGAGCGGATGTCGCGTCCGGGCTTCCTCACCATCTCCTGGATGTAATAGATGTGTTGCGCATAGCCGCCCAGCTCGTCGCGCAGGCCGACGACGGCTTCAGCGGCGTCGCGGTCATTCACGCGCACCACACCGCGACCCCAGCTGCCGATCACCGGCTTGAGCACGCAGGGGTAGCCCAGTTTTTCGATGGCCTCGAGCGCGCTCGCCGGTGTAAACGCCATCATCACGCGTGTGGTCGGCACACCATGCTGCATGAGCAACTGCGTGGTGATGAACTTGTCGCCGCAGTTTTCGATCACCTCGTGGTTGTTGATCGTTTTGACGCCGGCGAGCCGCATGATGCGCTGCACATACAGCGCGCGGCTTTGCGACACGCAACGCTCCACCACCACATCATATTGCTGCCAGTGGCTGAGGTCGTCGAGGTCAAACACCACGCTGCGGTCATCGACGATGTCGACGCTCACATTGTGCCGGCTGAACGCTTCGATGAGCAGCTTCTCTTCGGGGCGAACGAGTGAGCAAACGAGACACGCCTTCATTGATCACTCGCCCCAGTCTTCCTCTTCGGTCGGCGCAAGGTCCAGCGTCAATGGCTCAAGCGAGACAACTTCAAGTTCGGCGCCGCAATCGGCGCAGCGCACCAGTTCGTGCAACACCGGCGCGCTCTTGAATTCAATCTCCGCGCCGCATTCAGGGCATTCAGCTTTGTTCATGGTGGGCGATAGTTTCCACAGGCGAGGGCAAAGTGTCAATGCATGAAGTTTCGCGCCACGTCACGCAGCTTGATCGCCTCGCTGACGACATCGACGTTGTCGGTTTGCAGGTAATCCTGATGCACCGGCTCCACCGCGAGATAGCCATCGTAGCCGGCCTGTCGCAGCGCGTCGATCATCGCGCCAAAGTTCAGCGTACCGTGTTCCAGCCGCGTTTGCAGGAAGCCGGGTTTGCCCTGCCGCAGATGCACGTGCGCAGCAAATGCGCACAGTGGATCGGTGGCGGCCTGCGTGTAGCCGAGCGTGATGAAGTGCGAGTAATCAAGCGCGAGCTTTGCGCCGGTGTGCTGCACCACGTGCGCGGTATCCGCCGGCGACTCCAGCACGCTCATCACATGCGGCTCGATGCAGATCTCCACGCCGGCGGGATGCGCGATTGCCAGCAGTTCGCGCATCGCCTCGATCACCAATTCGATGGACTCCTGCCTGGTCGTGCCGGTGTGCAGGATGCCTGGCAGCAGCATAACCGATGGGCACTCAGTTGCCACGCAGAAGTCGATGACGCGCTTGAAGTCCTCGCGATTTTTGCGGCGAACCTTTTTGTCGGGCGAGTTCAGCGCGCGCTCGACGAATCCATTGCCAAAGGTGTAGTAGATATTGCTCAACGTCATGTCGAGCCGTTTGATGCGCTCCGATTCAGCGGAATGACTTTTCAGAAGGGCAGCGCGATTGAGATGACGGCCGGTGAAGGCGTCGGCATCCATCGCTTCGAAGCCGAGCGCGCGGGCGATGCCGGCGGCTTCTTCGAGTGTGCAATATGGGAAGGACCAACTGGTGATGGTGAGTTTCATCTTTCTGATTGCAGATTCAACATGAAGTTGTCAAGTCGAACAAGTTGTTAAATCAGGCCGGTCATTCTGTGAAATATTTGTGCTTGAGGTAGGCCACGCTTTCCACAGCCCATCGCTCCTCAAGCGCAATAGTCTCCTCGACTGTGCTCTGCGCCGGCGTCCACTGTTCAAGGATGGCGTTGTAGTCGCCTTTGCCGTGCTTTTTCAGGTGGGGCAGCAGCCAATCCAGGTCGCACAGGCCCTTGCCGAATGGCGCGCCGCAAATGGTGAACCCCTGATAGCTTGGCAGGCGCTTGATCGTGTATTCCTTGATGTGCAGGTTCACCACGTAGGGCGCAAGCACCTGCGCCACGTGCATCATTGGCTCTTCGCGCGCCAACGAATTTGCCACGTCGAGGCAGATGCCAATGGGGTGATGGCGCAGCACATGCATCAAGTTCGCCAGCGTCTTGGCCAGCCAGCGATCGTGATTCTCTATTGCCAACGTCACGCCGCGCTTCTCGAACTCCGGCAGCACGGTCTTGAAGGTTCTGATGATTTCCTGGAAATCAGGCAGATGATCTTCTGTGTCGATCACGCAGCACAAAATGGGCGAGCCGATGCGCTGCGCAATTTCTGCATATTGCAACAGGTGATTCAACTCGATGCCGCGCGTGCCGGCTTCCAGTGCGATGCTGCGCCGCTGCGCGTCTTCAAGCAATTCATCCAGATCAATCTCGTGCAGCGGCATGTTGTCGGCGATCTGCACCACATGCACATCCATGTCGTCGGCGCGTTGCAGCAGCGTGCGCCAGTCCAGCGTACGCGCCGGCGGGTAGCCGCGCACGCCGCAGCCCCAGCCATAGGTATATGAGCTAATTCCCAGTTTCATTGCAACCAGTTCATGCAGGCAAAGAGAAATTACAGATGCGGATCTACCACTTGCTGCCGGCAGCGAAGCCGCCGTCGATGTGAATCGTTTGGCCGGTCAAATAGCTCGACGCGCTAGATGCAAGCAGCAGCGCGACACCGGCCATCTCATCGGGCAGGCCGGCGCGCTTCATCGGGATGCGGTCGTGCAGCCACTTGCTGCGCTGCTCGTTTGCCCACAGACCTTCCCGGGTCAAATCTGTCATGATGAAGCCAGGCGCAAGTGTGTTCACCTGGATGTTGAGTTCGGCCCATTCCACCGCCATCGTGCGAGTCAGGGCATCCATGCCGGCCTTTGCTGCGCCATACACTGACACATCCGCGATGCCGGCGTGTATCGTCGCTGAGCCGATGTTGATGATCTTGCCGCCGCCACGCCGCGCCATGATCGGCGCAGCAGCCTGCGAGAGGAAGAACGCGCCGCGCAGATGCACATTCATGATGGCCTCGTAATCGTCTTCAGTCACGTCGAGGATGGGCTTGCGGCGGTTGATGCCGGCGCAGTTCACCAGAATATCGACACCGCCGAAAACTTCATTCACCTGCGCGATGAGCGCCTTTGCGGCAGCCGGCGCGCCGACGTCGGCGAGGAAAGTTTCGACGCGATGACCGTGCCTGCTCACAACGCGTTTTGCCGCTTCGAGCTTGCCCTCGCTTTGTCCATTCAGCGCAAGTTGCGCGCCGGCCTCGGCAAATGCATCGGCAATCGCCTTGCCGATGTCGCCGCTGCCACCAGTGACCAGCGCCACTTTGCCGTGCAATGAAAACAATTCCTTCAGCATGGCTCAAAGAACATCGGGCCGATACACCATCCAATAAGTGATGTACGGCGGCAGCAGCGACAGGAAATGCTCCCAAGTCCCCACTTCAGGATTGGGCACGCTGTTCTTGTATTCGCTCACATGCCGGATGATGAAGCCATACTTTGCCAGGCCGTTGTGCATCATTGACCAGGTGTGGCACCATTCACGCGGACCAAGCATGCGCTGCTTGCTGCCGTCTTCACTATCCACGTCCCAATATGCATCCTCAGCCTCAAACATTGCTTCGCCATCCCGATAGGGCCGCGTGATGCGATAGCCGTCATTCCAATTGCCGTCGTGCAGCGTAAAGTTGTGCGGGTTGCCGAAGCCAAGCCAGTAGTGGCCGCCGGCGCGCAACACCCGCGCCACCTCGGCGAAAACGCGCAGCGGATCAGGGATGAAGTTGATCGAATACCACTGGCATACCAGGTCGAATGACGCATCGCCGAAGTGCGAGAGGTCGCGCATGTCGCCTTGCTCCAGCCGCACAGGGTAGCCGTAGTGTTGTGCAGCGCGCTGATCTTGTTCGAGTTGCGCATCGGACAATTCCAGCACCGTGACGTGCGCGCCCAGCAGCGCAAACGCCGCCGATTGCTGGCCGCCGCCATTTGCCAGGCATAGCACCTCTTTGTCGCGCATCTCTGGCAGCAGGCCATCGGGGTCGAGTCGAGCTTTGGCCGACGCGGGCGTGAGGTCGAGCCAGGGGCGGGAGTATTGCACGCCGGCGTTCACCAGCGCGTTCCATCGCTCTCGGTTGGTTTGTGCGATTTCATCCATGCCTGTTGATTCTTTGCGGTCGAAGCGACGCAACGCGTGCAAGCTGCGATCCCAGCTTGCCAATGCATTATCCGGCAGACGGATTGAGCAGCAGATCTGCCGCGCCAAGTAGCGCCGCGTCGTCGTCCAGTTCACCGCGCATCGCCGGCGCCGGCAGGGCCGCCTGCAGCGCCGGCCCGAATTTGTCCCATGCCTGTGTGATGCCGCCCAGTGCGATCACTGCGTCCGCTTTGAATGCCAGCGCAAACGGCGCAAGAAACGCACCAAGCGCTGCGCCAAAATCGGCGAAGCAGCGCAGCGTGACAGCATCATCCGCGCTCGCTGCTGCCTTGATGTCGTTGAACGCGCGACCGCTCCTCTGCAATCGCGACAACAGTCCGCGCGTGGAAAAGGCGTCGTCGGCAGTTGCATCGCCGTAGGTCAGGCAATACAACCAGCCGTTTGTTGGCACGCCAGCGCCGCCAACTTGCGGCAGGCCGTCCACCAGAAACGCCGAACCCAGCCCGGTGCCGAGCGTAATGCCAATCAATCGATGTTGTCCCTTTCCTGCGCCGAAGCGGGCTTCACCCAGAATGGCTGCCTCGCCATCATTGCGAAAGGCGATGGGCAGGGCAGGGCGGTGAAGTTCTTCGCGCAGGGCATCGCGCAGGTTCAGGCCATACAGCGCGCCGTACTTCACGCCGGCGCTGTGGCTGGTGTGCTGGATCAGGCAGATGCCGTTTGGATAATCGAATGGGCCGGGGAAGGAGAGTGCCACGCCGGCAGGCTCACCGTTCGCCGCATCGATGTGTGTCTGGATGATGTGCGTCAGCTCAGTGATGATTTGAACGCGGCCTGCAAGGCTGTCGATGTCATCACGCCTTCCACCAATCACCTGATGCTGTGCCGACACCCGCGCGCTTTTGACAGAAGACCCGCCGGCATCGAGGGCGATCACTTCAAGAAGCATTTCACCACCACCGCCGGCGTTTCGCCCAGATTCTTCAGCGTGAAGCGCTGGGCTGCCGCCGGCACGACAAATGTCTCAGCATAGCTGAATGTCTGCTTCATCCCGTTCATCGTCTCCAGCAAAATGGCGCTGCCTTCGACCAGGCTCATCACCTGCACCGAATCATCTGTTGTCACACTGATTGCATCCTTGAATGTGAGGCGCTGCACATCATAGAAATGCTCTGCGTGGGTCGGCAAATGTTCGATCTGCCAGCCTTCCTCCTGCGCGATGACGCGCGGCTGCGAGACGAATTCACGGCGAATGCGTTCACCCTTGCGGTCGAAATACAGGTTGTCGAAAGCGCGCGCGATGTTGAGCGGACGCGGTCGGCCATCCAGGTCGAGCCGCAACCAGTCATACATCTTGAATGTAAAAATGTAAGGCGTTGCGCTGATTTCCAGCACGAGGCTGTTCTTGCCTGAGCAGTGGATCGTGCCGTTGGGGATGAGGAAGAAATCGTGCTTGCTGGCCGGCTCCACATGCACGAACCGCTCCACGTCCACCGCCTCTGCCGTATGGAAGCTTTGCTCGAGCGCAGCGCGAAAGGCCGGCGGATCGATGTCTTCACAAAAGCCCAGATATATTCGCGCACCCGGGGCGCAATCGAGGATGTAGTATGTCTCATCCTGCGTGAAGTTCTCGCCAAAGTGCGCTTTGGCGTAGGCCGGCCGCGGATGGCACTGCACCGACAGGTTGCCGCCATTGAAGGTGTCAAGGAAGTCAAAGCGAATGGGAAACTCTGCATCGAAGCGCGCCGCCCCTTTGCCCAGCACTGCCTTGTGAGCGTGGAACATCAGGCAGTCAAAGGAAACCTCCAGCATCCAGCCGTCGCTTGTGATCGTCAGCCCGTTCTCCGGCACGATCAGCTCGAACGACCATGCGTAGTTTGGCGCATCCTGCGGCAACTGCGGCATGTGCTGTTTGATCCATTGTCCTCCCCACGGCCCCGGCTCGAACCAGGGTCGCACGCGAAAGACATTCTGGCTCATTGCAGTGAGCGCGCCGCGCAGGTCATCGCCAGACATGCCCAGCGGCTCGTCCGGTCGCTGCGCATCCACCATCACATCGATGCGCGGCAGCAGCGCCCGTTTGTGCGCGCTCAGCGCCGGCCAATCGACGAAGTAGAAGCGCTTGTACATCATCTTCGCGTCAATCGCTGATTTCGCGCCGAGGTTTGTGATGCTGCCGGCGCGGGCGCGAAATTGAATCTCATTCTTCGGCACATCGAAGTACACCAGCGCGCCGCGCCAGCCGCACAGCGCAGCACCGCAGCCATACACGATGTTGATCTCGGCGGCGATGTCGGGGTTGATCGCGCTCAACGCAGCGTCGATGAAAAAATCAGCAAGTGCGCCGGTGAAGCATGTGCCGAAGATCGGATCGTCGCCGCCCAGGAACGGCGCAATCAGCGTGTCGATCTCCGCTGCCGGCTTCAGCGCAATTGCGATGTTGTGCCAGGCCACTGTTTTGTTGAGCCTCGCAAATGCCGCGTCAAGCCTGTTGCGGACATCTTCCCACAATACGCCGCCAAAGCCATCCAGGATGACGATGGCATGATTCGCCAGCCTTTGCGCAAGCGCATCGTAGCCGGCGTCTATCTTGCCTGGGCCGATGTCGAAGCCAGGATAGATGTCGTATTGCCCCGCCGGCAGTGGCGTGTGTCGCGCCGGCGCGAGTTGTTGCGAGGTCTTGCGAAAGGAATTTGGCATGGTATGCGCCATTTCTATAATGTCTGTGCCAGTTTGCCAAACTCGCCAATATCATGCACACCAACACCCCAGACAATGGCTTTGCTGCACAGCTCAGCGCCGCCGGTGTCCTTCATGCAGCACGCTTGATGCAGTTGGATGTGAAGGCTGTCTTTGGCGCGCTTCTGCAGCGCGCGTCACATCCCTACCGCCGCTATCGCTGGTTCGTAAATATGGATGAATTCGGCAATCGTGTCATCCATGCTGCGCCGCCTGAGGAGGAGATGGGTTGGACCCCCTGGGAGCGCTGGCGCATCAAGTTGAACAGCCTTGTGCGTGAGCAGTGGGTGAGCGAGCCGGAAAAGCGCTGGCGGTTGCTCGATGAATCGCAAGACGATCTCACACCTCGTTTCGCTGTGCGACCCGCATCGTTGCGCGATCAACTGCAACGCGCGCGCATCGATATCGCTTCGCAGGCGCTCGGCATGAACTTCGATGAAACGTTCATCGCGCCGGCGTCGGCATCTGTGCAAGACACATATATGCGCCTGCGCTGGTCGGTGATTCCGCATTGGCTCGCTGGCGATGGCCCGGTGATCTATGCCTTGCCGCCCATGCACCAGTCAGATTTTTTGCCATGGGAGTCATGGTATCGCGATGGCGGCAAACTCATTCATCATGTGCATTACACCGTCGTGAAACCGCACTCACAAGGCGTCTGGCAGGAAGGCGCGGGCAGCTTGCAGCGTCCGCCTGAGGTGATGGGCGTGCTGTGGCATTGGCACGATGAGCCGTCAATGACGCCGGCGCTTGCACTGCCGTAAAAAAACGCACCTTCGCGTCGTGACGAGCGGTCACTTTTGCCATGTTGCGAAATGTCGCTCGACCGTGACGCGATTGGGCAGGCCAGGAATTGCGCCAACATGCATGACGGACAGCCCCGCAGTCACACACGCCCATCGCGCTGCTTCGATCAAAGATTTGCCGTCACACAGCGCCACAGCTAACCCGGCGTTGAATGCATCGCCGGCGCCAACTGTATCGACCACGCTCGCAGGATATGCCGGCACATGCATCGGCGCTTCGCCTGACTGCGCAACCAGGCAGCCCTGCGCGCCGAGCGTGATGATGACGATGCGCGGCCCTATGCGCAGCAGCATTTGCGCCACGTCTGCCATTGGCGTGGCTGTGTCGTCCATCGGCAGGCCGGCGATCAAGCGCGCTTCGCCTTCGTTCGGCGTGAGGATATCCGTGTTTGTCAGCAGGCTCGCAGGCAGCGGGCGCGCCGGCGCGGGATTCAAGATCGTCGTAAGGCCGTGCTGGCGACCCAGTGTGAAGCCGGCAGCCACGGCATCGTCATTCACTTCCAACTGCGCAGTCATTACCTTGGCGCCGGCGATGCGCGGAGCGATGGCGATGACCTCTGCCGGTTTCAGCAACCAGTTCGCGCCGCGATACACTGCAATGCGATTCTCGCCGCTTGTCTCCAGGTAGACCAGCGCAACGCCGGTTGGCTCTGCTGCATCGCGATAGACGAACGTCGTATCGATGTGTTCGCGCGCATACAGATTCATCGCGTAGTCCCCGAACATGTCAGAGCCGATCTTTGCGATGAAGCCAATCTGTTTGCCTTGCCGCGCCATGGCGACAGCGGCATTGGTGCCTTTGCCGCCTGGCCCCACGTCCAGCAGATCTGCGACGAGCGACTCTCCGGCGTGGGGCATGCGCGGGATGCGCTCCGTCAATGCCATCACGTAGCTGCCGATCACGACGATATCCATTGTGTTTTCCCTTTGTTTGGATCGCCTGCGCGATCAAGAGCCAAAACCGCAACGCGCGTTATACAGTGGCGGCGAGCCGCGCGGTTTGCTGGTTGAAATGAATTGCGGGCAAGACATTATCGTGTTGGAGCTTCGATGCACAAGCCGGCAATCATGAGAAGTTTCTCATCATTGATTCATCAAATGCGGCACGCAGAGAGATAAAAGTTGATTCATCTAAAAGAACATGAAACGACCTGTATTTTTCATCGCCGTCGGCATGGTATTGGCGTTTGTCCTGATCGCCGGCACCGCAATTTTTGCCTCAAACGCCATGGCTGGCGCACGCCTGCGCGAGTTAGGCAATGGTGATATCGATGTGACGATTTCGTTGTCAAGCCCCACCGTCGCCTCTCTGGTTGGCGGCAGCGGGTCGCGCGCCGGCGATGCGCTGCGGCAGCGCGAATTGAAATATGAGGAAAAACTGCGCGAGATGGCTCGCATGGCGCAGACGATGACGCCGACCGCCATCGAGCCTGATTCCACTGATGCCTCAACCGCGACGCCAACGATGCTGCCCAGCGCAACGCGCCGCATCCCCGTGACGCCACTGCCTGTCAGCACCCGCTCTCCAGCGCCGACCGAGCAGCAGCAAGAGGACCGCCGTGCGCCAGAGGACACGCCGGCGCCGACGGAGGACTATGACGACAGTGCCGACAATGATGACGATGGCAATAGCAGTCCATCGCCCACCGACACGCCGGAACCAGAGGATTCACAAGACGATTCGGGCAACGACGATATTGAAGATTGACGAGGCGCTGATAGCACATTGTGTGCCAAACTCCTACAATTCACACCATGCGAGTTCTGGTGGCGGAAGATGACAAGCGTATTGCACAGTTCATCATGAAAGGCCTGCGCGAAGAGGGCTATGTGGTCGATCATGCTGGCGACGGCAATGCGGCGCTCGACTTCGCGCTGGCTGACGGTGGCGCGCTGTTCGACTTGATCGTGCTGGATGTGATGATGCCCGGACGCGATGGTTTCGCCGTGTGCCGCGAGTTGCGCACGCGCGGTGTGCGCACGCCGGTGTTGATGCTCACGGCGATGGATGGGCTGGATGATCGCGTGCGCGGGTTGGATAGTGGGGCGGACGATTACCTCGTCAAACCATTTGCCTTTCCTGAATTGCTGGCGCGATTGCGCGCGCTGAGCCGGCGCTCGCCGGCTGCCGTCTTGTCGAATATTCTGCAAGTGGCCGATCTTTCGTTGGATGTGACCACCCGGGTGGCAAAACGCGGTGAGCGCAATATCGAGTTGAGCGCGCGCGAGTATGCGCTGCTGGAATACATGATGCGCAATGCCGGCCGGCCGATGGGCCGAATGCAAATCCTGCAGGCCGTGTGGTCGTTCGATTACGATGGCGCATCGAATGTGGTCGATGTCTACATGGGTTATCTGCGCCGCAAGGTCGATCTGGAAGGCGAGCCGGCGCTCATTCATACCGTGCGCGGCGTTGGTTATCTGTTGCAGGCGAAGTAGCTGTCCGGCGGCCAGGCCGTTACGTTGACGCATGTTTGCTTTTCTGCGCTCCATCCGTTTCCGGCTCACGCTGTGGTTCCTCGGCGTGTTTGCGCTGGTCATCTTCGCGCTGGGTGGATTCCTGTATCTCGGCTTGGAGCGCGTGTTGCTCGAGAATGTGGATGCCGGCTTGAGCCGCGCAGCGCAGCGCGCGGTGAGCGCGCCGGTGACGACGACGCTGAGCAACGATGATGTGCTGGGGCAACTCAGCCTGCTCAGCCTTGCGCCGGCGCGGCTGGTCTCGCTGGATGGCAACGTGCTGCAGAGCGATGCGCTATTCCCAGAAAATGTGCCACTGGATGGGCCGGCGATTGCGTCTGCCAGCACTGGGAATCAACGCTTTGAATCACTTACGTTGAATGCTGTGCCATATCGCTTGTTCACTGCGTCGGTGCGCGTGAACGGTGTCCGCATGGCGGCAGTGCAGGTGACACAGCGTATCGACAACGAGATCAACACTCTGGCGCAAGTGCGGACGTTGTTGTTGATCGTGATCCCACTGGCGCTGGTGCTGGCGTCCTTTGGCGGCTGGTTTCTTGCCGGTCGCGCGCTTGCGCCCATGGAGCGTGTGCGCCGTAATGTGGAAAGCATCATCGGCAATACAGATTTGTCTCGCCGCGTCGGTCACCAGTTGAATGACGACGAAGTGGGCCGGCTGGCTCGCACCTTCGATGGCCTGCTGGAGCGCGTGCAACATGCCATGGTCCGCGAGAAGCAATTCACTGCGGATGCGTCGCATGAATTGCGCTCGCCGTTGACCGTGCTGAAGGGTGAGCTTTCGGTGGCGTTGAGCCGCGGGCGCAGCGCCACCGAATATCGTGAAACGCTCGAAGACATGAGCATGACTGTCGATGAGATGAGCGTGCTGGTTGATGATTTGCTCACGCTGTCGCGCGCGACAAACACTTCGCTGAAGCTGGATCTGATCGATGTGCGCAATCTGTGCGCGCAGGCATGCGAGCGGCTTGGGGTGATCGCCGTCGAGAAGAAAATTGGGCTGCAGCCGCCGGCGGCCGGCGAGCCGGTGAATGTGCGCGGTGACAAGCTGAAACTGCAGCGTGTGGTTAACAACCTGATCGACAATGCGCTGCGCTATACGCCGGCTGGCGGCACGGTGTGCGTGGGAGTTTCGCGCGAGCATCAACGCGCCATCATTCGCGTCAGCGACACCGGTATTGGCATTGCACCTGAGCATCAAGCGAAGATTTTTGAGCGCTTCTATCGCACTGATGAGAGTCGCGCGCGCGATGGCGGCGGCAGCGGGTTGGGTTTGCCCATCGTGCAGTCCATTGTCCGCGCGCATGGCGGCGAGATTGCCTTGCAGAGCGTGGTCGGGCAGGGCAGTGTTTTTGTCGTGCGTCTGCCGGCGGCATGACATTGCCAGGCAAAACGCCCCTCTCCGCGCCCACCTCGTTACAATGGGGTGCAATGGAAGAACAAACCGTGCCGACATCGCAGCTCATCATCTGCGCCTTCGAGGGCGCAGACAAGGCTGATGCAGTGCGCGACGCAATTGTCAAGTTGGATCACCAGACTGAAGCGATCAAGCTAGGCAACATCGCCGTGGTCAGCCGCAACGAGGAAGGACAGATTATCTTTCACGAAAGCAGGGATTGGCGCAACTTTGCCAGCAATGCCGCCGGCGCGGTGACCGAAGGCGTGACGTGGCTGCTGTTCAATATCGCCGGTATGATGGGGCCGGTGTCAGGGCCGCTGGCAGGGCAAAAAGCGCGCAACGCTGTCAATCGCTTTGCGCGCGATTCCGGATTTCCGGATGCCGCATTGCGCGAATTGGGCGAGCGGCTGAGTGCCGGTCAGTCGGCGTTGATCACCCTGGTAAAGCCCGCGGAGCAAGCCATCGTCATACGTGCGCTGGAGCAGTTGGATGGACATCTTGTTTCTCATGAGGTTGCCGGCGATTTGATCGACAAGCTATCGCATCCAGAGGCCAGCGGCTGAGGCGGTTCCAGGTTCGCTGAGCAGGGTCTTATCCGGCCGGCGAGCCATGTATAATGCCGCAGCCCCCGGGGAATGGCGCAGTTGGTAGCGCGCACGGTTTGGGACCGTGAGGTCCCGGGTTCAAATCCCGGTTCCCCGATTCAAGGAAGCCCCGCAGTTTGAGAAACTCCAGCTTGTGTGCTGCAAGCGCCATTCCGCAGAGAAACGCTTGCAGCCGAGTGCAATTGCTCGTCTTTACTGAGGCTTCTCCCTTGAAGTGTGGATTTATTTTTGTGCAACACACATGGCGCCAATCGCCACGCCAGTTTTCTGACAACACATCTACTCGCTTGCATTACAGACCGACTTGCCTGATCTGACTGACTTGTGACTGGACAACCGTCACGCAGATAGACAGCACTCGCACCCCATGCCTGTAAAGAACAAAACCAACATGAAGAAACAAGACGAATCCCTCAAAGCTTCGCACGAAGCGCCCGAGAGCAATGCCAATGGCGATCCCTACATGATCGAGCCAGTGGCCAGCCCGGTCGCGGATGAGCCGGCCGCTCCTGCCGTTCAACCGCCTCAAACAGAAATACAGTCCGACGAGCTGCCGGCGCAGGCCCTGCCACCGCCCGAACGCGAGTTTCGCGAACATCGTGAACACCGCGAGCCACGCGAGCGTGGCGACCGCGCAGACCGCGCAGATCGCGGGGATCGTGGCGAGCGGGGTGATCGCGGAGATCGCGGCCATCAAAATTTTCAAAACAACCCAAATCAGAACTTTCGTCAGCAGCGCCGCAATATGTTCGACATGGCAAAGCTGGAAACCGAGACGCTGAGCGAGTTGCGCGACCGCGCCAAGGATCTTGGCATTACCGGCTACACCCGGCTGAAGAAAGACGACCTCATCATCCAACTTCTGCGAACACAAGCCGAGAAGAACGGCCTTGAACTGCGTGGCGGGGTGATCGATATCGTTGACGACAACATCGGCTTCCTGCGCGCCGAGCATTATCTGCCTGGCCCCGATGACATCTACGTATCGCCCTCGCAGATCAAGCGCTTCAGCCTGCGCACTGGCGACATGGTGGTTGGCCAGGTGCGTCCGCCGAAGGACAGCGAGAAATATTACAGCCTGCTGCGTGTGGAAACGGTGAATGGCCAGGATCCCGAAGCTGCCAAGAATCGCCCGCATTTCGAGAAACTCACGCCGATCTTCCCGAATGAGATCTACAACCTTGAGGCGAGCGGCAAGCTCAGCATGCGGCTGCTCAACATCGTGGCGCCGATCGGCAAAGGCCAGCGCGGTTTGATTGTTGCGCCGCCAAAGGTCGGCAAGACCACGTTGCTGAAAGACATCGCAAATGCCATCAGCAAAAGCTACAAGGATGTGCATCTCATGGTCGCGCTGATTGCCGAGCGCCCCGAAGAAGCCACCGATTTCGATCGCAGCGTGGATGCTGAGGTGATCTCGTCGACCTTCGATGAGCCGGTGCAAAGTCATGTGCGGGTGGCTGAGATGGTGCTGAATCGCGCCAAGCGCCTGGTGGAATGCGGCCGTGATGTGGTGATTCTGATGGACTCGCTCACTCGTCTCAGCCGCGCCTACAACCTGACTGTGCCGTCGAGTGGCCGCACGCTGTCAGGCGGTGTCGACCCAGCGGCGCTGTATCCGCCGAAGGAATTTTTTGGCGCAGCGCGCAACATCGAAGAGGGCGGCAGCCTGACGATCATCGCAACCGTGCTGGTGGACACCGGCAGCCGTATGGATGACTTCATCTTCGAGGAATTCAAGGGCACCGGCAACATGGAAATTCATCTGTCGCGCCGGCTGGCCGACCGTCGCATCTTCCCGGCCTTCGACATCACCGCCAGCAGCACGCGCCGCGACGAATTGCTGCTGGGTGAGAAGACGGTGCAGAAGACATACCTCATGCGCCGCATGATGAGCCAGCTCACTGCGCCGCAGCCACAGGGCGCCGGCTATGACATCACCAACGCGATGGAAGCCTTCCTGGCGCGCTATGGCAAGACGAAGAGCAACGACGAGTTTCTCGCCTCGCTGACGAAGGATTTCTCATAATCAGCGCGCGTGGCGCATCACGCAGCGGACCTTCGTGATGCGCAGCCAATTCTCCCCATGGAAGAAGACATCGACCTTGATCTGGCGCAGGGGGATCGCATCAGCCGGCGCGTGGCGCATGGCGTGTATCGCATCCTGCACAATCGCAAGGTCGTCGGCGAGGAGTTGTGGGGCATCTTTGGCCTGCGCGCCGGCGGCTATCGATTGATGTCGGAGATCGATTTGAAGTGGCCGACGCCAAACCAGCAGCGCGTGCAGTTGGATGTAGATGCGAACTGGCAAACCCAGTCGCTGTGGGCGCAGATCGATCTGCACGGCAAGCGTCGCGTGGCGCACTATCTGCCGGCTGAAAATGGCATTGAGGTCAGCGTCGTGGAAGGTTCGTTGCGCTATGCGGATGCTGGCCGCAACGCCGATCAACCCTTTCAACTGGCGCCGGCTGCCAAACCCAAATCGATCCTGAGCACGATGTTGCCGGCGCAGGACAACACCTTCCTCGATTTCGGCTCCACGCTGCTCAACTTTGCGCATCTCCGGCGCATCGCGCTCAAGCCGGGAAAATCGATGGATATTTACACCGTTGTGGTGATGCAGCCGGCGCTCGAACCCTTTGCGCTGGTGCAGGTCTACACCTATCAGCGCGACGAGCAGATCACCTCGTTGATTGAACCGTATGTCAACACGCGCCGCTACATGATCGAAGAGCGCGATGGGTTGAGTGAAGCCGGCGCGCCTGTCACCACGCTCTGGGTCGATGAACACGGCGTCGCGGTCAAGCAGGATGTCCTGCTTGGCCGCGACACGCATGGCTGTGAATTGACGAGCTACACCTGGCAGGGCGACTAGCGCAGCATCGCCGCGCGCTGCACCAACTGGGCGAATTCCTGCACGTCTGCATCCTGCGGCAACAGGCGCGACACCTGCCAGGTATAGCTGGTCAATTCGCCGAGCGGCATGTTGGTGTAGGGGCTGCGGCGCAAAATCTCAGCATACTGCATCACCGTTGCGTTCATCTGAAAGCGCGGCGAGGTCTGCTCGTAATTGCTGCTCAGGTCCCACGTGTTTATATCGCCGGCAATTTCCTGCGCTTGCATCGCATCTGGATCCTGCCAGCGCAGGAACACCGTCGCAAGCTTGCCGCGCGCGCTGGGTCGCAGCGTGATCTGATACATCGCAGTGGCGTTGTGGCCGGCGTTCAATTCGCCGGCATCCACGCGATTGTCGCGGAAATCCTGATCCGCCACGGCGCGATTCTCATAGCCAACCAGCCGATAGGTTGCCACGACCTCTGGGTTGAAATCGATCTGCACTCTTGCATCCTTGGCAATCGCCTCAAGCGAATTGGTCAGCCGGTCGATGAACATCTTGCGCGCTTCTTCGAGCGTGTCGATGTAGGCATAGAAGCCATTGCCCTTGTTTGCAAGCTGCTCCATCATCACGTCGTTGTAGTTGTCCATGCCAAAGCCAATGGTCGACAACATCACGTCCGCCGGCGCGCTGCCTTTCACGCCGTTGATCAGCATGATGGGATCGGTTGTGCCGACGTTGCCCACACCATCGCTGCATAGGATGACGCGATTGATGCCGCCCGGCAGGTAGCTGTGGGTTGCCATCTGGTAACCCAGTTGCAGGCCGGCTTCAGTGTTCGTGCTGCCTTCTGGCTGCAGGGTATAGATGGCGTTGAGAATCGCGTTCTTATCCGCGCCGCTGGTTGGGTTTAGCACCACGCGCGCGGTGTTGCCAAATACGACAATGCTCACGCTGTCATCGGCGCGCAGGCGATCCACCAGCATTTGCAGCGAGCGCTTCACCGTGCCGAGCCGGCTTTCCATTGCCATTGACCCGCTCACGTCGATCACAAACGTGAGCGCTGCCGGCTTGCGTTGAGCCGCTGGGATTTCGTAGCCTTGCACGCCAATGCGCAGCAGATATGAGCCATCGCGATGGAAGGGTGAAGGCGCGCCGTCGGCATAGATGGCAAATGTATTGTTCGCCGGTGGCACATAGTCCTGCGCGAAATAGTTGATGTATTCCTCCGCGCGCACTGTGTCATATGGCGGCAGGATGCCCTGGTTCACGTAGTTGCGGCCAATCGCATATGACGCCGTGTCCACATCCAGCGCGAAGGTTGAGAGGTGATCGCGTGTGGTGTCGATGAAAGGGTTGACGCCGTAATCTTTGAAGGTGGTGTCGATGGGCGGCTGCGGCTGCGCGACAGAAGTTGGTTCGACCGGCGCGCGGTTGCCGCCGACAACGATCGGCGCCGGCCCGCCGCCTTGCTGCGGCGGCAGGGGCTGTGCCGGCAATGGGTGCGCGGCAGGCGGCATGGCGTTCGCGCCGGCTTCCATCGCTGGCGGCGCTTGATCGATAAAAGGCGCTTGAGTGGCTGCAACCACCGCCGTGCTGGTTGACGCCATCGGTTCATTCACCGTTTTTTGTGCTGGCGGTTGGGGTGGCACATGGCGAGGCGGTGCTGGTTCGGCCACGCGCGCACAGCCGGCGAGCGCAATGGCCAACAGGCTGGCGATCAAAACGAGCTTGCGTGAAACAGGTGTATTCATGGCGATCCTCCCTTTGTATGCAAACATCCTTTGCGCAACAGGGTAGGGAGTGCGCCATGCGCCGGCTTGATTTTCGGTTGATAGGATGTTGACAGTCGCAAGGCATGCGGTCGCGCATGCGGATTGCGCCATCTCTTACGTGAATTTCTGTGCCACGTGCGCCGCGGTGAGGTAGAGCAGGTGGCGCTGGTGCGCGGTGAGATTGGTGAATTTGAGCGAGCCGAGCGCGGTCATGGTGAGCGCGAGCCAATACTCGTTGTGTTGCAAAGGATTGAACAGGCAGCGCCATGCCAGCGAGCGCGCCGTATCGATCAGCGCGCCTTGATCAACTGTGGGCTCGCCGGCGTCCAGTTGCCGCAGCAGCGCCAGGAAGTCGCGCGGGTCTGACAATGCCGGCGCGACGATCTGCGAAATCAGTTCGGTCTCCATTCGCACAAAGTCGAAGAGCGTGTGCCCCTCGCGCGTGCTGGCGAAGTCGATCAGCCAGACGAACGCGCCTGGGCCAGACAGCACATTCTCTAGATTCAAATCGCCATGGATGATTGACTGCGTGCCGCGGATGCTGCGATGTTCAATCGACGCCAGCGCATCGATGGGATCAGGTAACCCGAGCAGATCGAGACCCCGCACGAAGCTGCGCAAGAGCGTGTTTCGCGTGCCGGCGATGCGCCAATGCTGCCGATCCAGGCGCGGCATTTCGGGGCTGTTGATGCGGATGCGCAGAGGCGGCTGGCCGGCGCTTGGCGTTCCAGTGAGCGAGTAGCTCACGCCATCCGGCCGCTGCTCAATCAGCGGAAAATCGCGCAGTGTGACCACATCGCCGCTATTGATCTCCTGCATTGCCTGGCTCAGCGTGGCGGCGCCGCTGATGCGCCGCGCGTTGCGCGCTGGTGCGCATGGCTCGACGACGAGATGGGATGGCAGCGCGCGATCGTATTCCTGCGAAAGTTTGAAAGTGTAGGGGCGTTTTTGCAGCCACCAGTTCGGACCGAACGTGTCAAAGAGTGTGTGCAGCAAGGCTGGATCGGGGTTGCGCAGCAGGGCTTCCCGCAGGCTGGTGGGCGCCTGGCCAGGCTTGCCGATGAAGGTATAACGCAGCACGGCTTGCGAAGTGATGCCGGCAGGCGAGAGTGTCGCCGGCGGTTCTTGAATGCGCGCCGTCACGGGCGGCAGCGTGTCTTTCACGAATCGCTCGTAATTGTGAAATTCTCGCTCGATGCTGCTGCGCTCACCCATCTTGGCGATGGTGTAGGCATCGCTGCGGCCATCTGCCTGCACTGGCAGGCACAGCAGGGTGCGCGCGCCTGAATAGCCGGAGCGAAATTCACGTTCCACCGACACCCGCGCATACTTGCGGAAGACCGCGCGCAACAGTTGCTGCTCATCGTCGTGCAGAACAATCTCGTGGTGTGGTTCGATGGCCGTGCCAACATTTGCCTTCGTTGCAACTGTGATTTCATCGGGGAGCGCGGTGTTGCGCCGGCGGCCCATCATCCATGCCAGCCCGCCCATCCCTGCACCGAGCACCAGTCCCATTACGCCCAATGTGCCGGCTTGCGCGACTGTCATGCCCATGATCGATTCGACCTGCACGCTCATGCCGCGCGAGAATGCCTGTGAGGAGGCGACTGCGCTGCCGTCCTTCACCCATTCGAACAGCAAAGACAGCGTGAGCCGCTGCTGGCCGGCCTGCCTGGGGCTGATGGACCAGCGCAGCGTCACCGGCTCATTTTTGGGCAATGCGATGCGTTGCTCACCTGCCGGCGAGATGCTGAAGCCGACACCCTGCAGGCTGCCGATCACGCTCACTGCTGCGTTTTCGGGCCGCTTCACTTGCACTGCCGTAGTCACCACCTGGTTGCCTTGAAACTCGGTGCTGAGCGTGTAGCCGGCTTGTGAGGGGATCAATGACACGCGCACCAGATCGGAATCGCCGAGCCGCATATGTGGCGGCCATTCCAACTCCACGATGCGCGGCTCTTGTTGGATGGCCGGCGTGGGGATGGGCGTGTTTTGAGGCAGGGGCGGGGGTGCCATGGTTGGCTCGACGGCCGGCGTTGCCGTTGCTTCTTTATCTTGGGCAGATTGCGCTTCGTTTGCTGCCGGCGGCGCCGGCGTCGACGGTTGGCTGCCGCCGGCAGATGCTGTGACTGCCGGCATTTCAGTCGGGCTGGGCGCAGTTGTTGTCGCCGGCGCTTCTATCGGTGCTTCAGTGGTGGCGGGAGCTTCAGGGGCTGCCGGCATGGCAGGCAATGGAGCCGTCGTTGCAGCAGGGGCACTACTTGATGGTGCCGCTGCAGGCCCGCAGGCGGCCAATATTGTCGCCAGAACGAGTATGGCGGGCAGCAGAAGGTGAAATCTTGCGCGGGTGCTGTTCATGGCACAACTGCTGTCGGCACAATGATGGTCGTCTCAATCACTGGGTTGCTGCGCGGCGCACTTGCCAGGAAGATCAACACGAGCGATAGCAGCAGCACCAGCAGGGCCGCAATCCACAATCCGCGTCGTGTAATCTTTGCCATGATGAGTCGTGTGAGTATAGAATCACCCACGCATTCATGCCCAATTGGGACGAGTATCCATCCAACTATCGCGCTGAGATTGTGCAGCGCGTCTTTCGCGTCACGCGCGCCGGCGATAGCGTTGCGTTGCTTGGCCTGAGCGGCGCCGGCAAGAGCAATGTCGCCGGCTTCATCGCTCACTGCGCCGCGCGCGCCGGCGGGCCGCCTGCGCATCCCTATCTGCTCATCGATTGCAACCGCTTGAGCAGCCGCGCGCCGGCAATGCTCTTTTACGCCATGCAAGTCGCGCTTGGCAATACACTTTTGTCTGATTCAACAGACGCTTTTCATGCCCTGGAAGTTTCATTGCGCGAGGGGATGCCGGCGCTCGGCCATGTCACCTTCGTGCTGGATCGCTTCGACGTGTTCGCCGACGCGGATGCTGCGCTGTTCAACCAACTGCGCGCGCTGCGCGATGCCCACAAATATGCGCTGAGCTATGTGACCACTTCGCGCCGGCCCCATGACGCGCACACCGAATTGGCTGAGTTGTTCTTCGCCAACACGCTTTGGCTGGGGCCGCTGAGCGAGGCTGATGCGCGCTGGAATGTGGCGCGCTATGCAGAACGCTTTGGCGTGGTATGGGATGAGCCTGCTGCGAAGCTGCTGCTGGAAGTTTCTGGGCGCTATCCGTCGCTGTTGAAGGCGTGCGCCGAGGCGCTGGCTGCTGGCTGCGAACCTGATGCAGTTGCGCTTGCCGCGCATCCGGCAGTGCAGCGCCGCATCGAAGAATTCTGGGCGGATCAACCTAGCGACGCAGATGTCGAAGCGTCTGGGTTGGCCGGCATTACGTTGCTCATGCGTGGCAAAACTCCTTCGATAGACCCTGCGCAATCGAACCTGACAGCGAAGGAGCATCTATTGCTGGCGTATCTGCAATCTCGCGCCGGCGAGGTATGCGTGAAGGATGACATCATTCGCGCGGTGTGGCCGGAAGACAAGGTGATCGAGCATGGCATTCGCGATGACAGCCTGGCCCAGTTGGTGCGCCGACTGCGCGAGAAGGTCGAGGTCGATGCCGGCAAGCCGCGCCACATCCTCACGGTGCCTGGCAGGGGCTATCGCTACATCAAATGAGCGGCTGCGCAGGGACTTTCAGCCCGGCACGTTAGCCTCAAGGCTGCGCTCCCGAATTACAAATCCGAAATAGAATCGCCGCATGCCAAAGATTACCTTCATCGGCGCCGGCAGCACGGTCTTTGCCAAGAACCTGCTCGGCGACATTCTGAGCTTCCCCGAACTCGCAAACTCGCATATTACGCTCTTCGACATCGATGCGGAGCGCCTGAAGACGTCTGAGGTGGTGGCGCACAAGGTGGCGCAGGCGCTGGGCGCGACGCCGACCATTGAGGCGACCGATGACCGGCGCAAGGCGCTCGACGGCGCGGATTACGCCATCAGCATGTTCCAGGTCGCCGGCTACAAGCCCGGCACGGTGATCGACTTCGAAGTCCCCAAGAAATACGGCCTGCGCCAGACCATCGCCGACACGCTAGGCATCGGTGGCATCATGCGCGCGCTGCGCACCATCCCGGTGTTTCTCGACATCTGCCATGACATGGAGGAACTTTGTCCGGATGTGACGTTTCTGCAATATGTCAACCCGATGGCGATGAACTGCATGGCGATCAACCGCGCCACGAAAATCAAGACTGTCGGCTTGTGCCATAGTGTGCAAGGCACGGCGGAGCAACTGGCGTGGGATATCAACGTGCCGATCGAGGAGATCAATTACATCTGCGCCGGCATCAACCACATGGCGTTCTACCTGAAATTCGAGCGCAATGGAGAAGATCTGTATCCACGCATCCGCAAGGTGTTGGAGCAAAGCAAGCAGCCGACATGGAACCTGGTGCGCTATGAAATCTTCAAGCATTTCGGCTACTTTGTCACCGAAAGCAGCGAGCACTTTAGTGAATACACGCCGTGGTTCATCAAGCGTGACCGGCCCGACCTGATTGACCAGTTTAACGTCCCGCTGGATGAATACATCCGGCGCTGCGAGGAGCAGATCAAGGGCTGGCATGCGATGCGCGCGCGGTTGGAGGCCGGCGCCGATATTGAGGTGCATCGCAGCCATGAGTATGGTTCGCTCATCATTCATTCGCTCGAAACCGGCATCCCGCGTGTGATCTATGGCAACGTGGCAAACAATGGCCTGATCGACAATCTGCCGCAGGATTGCTGCGTGGAGGTGCCGGTGCTGGTGGACAGGAGCGGCCTGCAGCCGACGAAGATCGGCAAGTTGCCGCCGCAGTTGGCCGCGCTGATGCGCACGAATGTGAATGTGCAAGAACTTGTGGTGGAGGCGGCGCTGACCGGCAAGCGCGACTATATCTACCAGGCTGCCTATCTCGATCCGCACACTGCTGCCGAACTCGATCTCAATCAGATTCACGCGCTGGTCGATGATCTGATCGCAGCGCACGGCAACTGGCTGCCGCAGTACAGCTGACACAATGCTGAATTGTGAAGGATGAATGTCGGGGGGTTGAATCGATCTTGATCAATTCAACATCGATTCAACCCTCGTGGTTCACAATTCTGCAATTCATCCATTGGTGGCGCGCAGGGCTTTGAGCGCAGAGGCGGCAGCGTCGCCAAGCGCAACCATCATGCGCTCACGGTGCTGCGTGGCTTGCTGCACCGCCTGCTGGTGCAATTGCCATAGCGCCTGGTTGATCTCGCCGTTAGCATCGAGCGGGGTGAGTTGGGTGATGTCGCCGTCGAAGGTGATGCTGGTGCCGGCGCGCAGCATCACATTGCCCTCGCTCACCACGTCATCGATCTCCTTGCCCTTGAGCAGCACCTGCACTTGATCCGCCGGCGTGGTGTAGGTGCGCACTTCCAGCGTTGCCACGTCCTTGATGAATGATTGAATCTTCTCTGCCAGGTCGCTGGCATACGCGCGAACTGCTTCGTTCAGGTCAGCCATAGATCTCCTTCATGAGTGGATGGTCATTGGTGGGCGGCAGATAACGATGCGCGCACCCCAATCACCGATCATGCTTGTGCCTTCTGAAACTGGCGCACCTCTTGCACGACGTCCTTGATGAACTGAAAAATCGCCGGCAACGCGAGCAGTTGCATCCCCGGCGTCGTCAGGCGCAACACGATTTTTGCCGCGCCGGCGCTGATAACGACCATCATTCGCATCAGCAATCCGCGTCGCGCCAGCGCCACATGCACGTTCTGTCGATGCAAATCGCCCTGTTCGCGGGTGATGCTTTCCTGCCACAGCGTCTGCACATCACCCGTCCAGCTCACCTTCGTTCGCGCGATTGCTGCGCCGGCTTGTGTCGTTTCGATCGAGGCGAAGTCGCTGACGAACTCGCGCACGCGCTGCACAAACTGGTCGAATTCACCGCGAAGGTCGCCAAGGGATTCGAACAGGTCTTTCGATTGCGCGCCGGCATGAGCAAGCTGGGCGCGCAACGCGGCCTCTGGCAGCGGCTCGATCGCCTTTGTGACGCCGGCGTCAGGCTGGTAATCATCAATGAACGCGCGCAATCGCGCAACCGCCTCCGCAATGACTGTATGATCCTGCGCGAGTGCTTCGCGCTGATCGTGCAATGCGCGGCGTGCATCTGCGCCATTGGCTGGCAAGTCGATGCGCCAGATTGCGCCGGCGTCAAGCGATTTGGCCGCCGCTGCATCGTTCCATACGCCGAGCATGTCATCGGTGAAATTGGACATGACTTTCCGCGCGCAATTGAGTTAGGCGCACTGTCGCTTTGACGCCTTCCGTCGTCACGGCTTGCTGAAAAGTTGTATCAAGCGCGCAGCCATCTCGGCCATCGCGCCCAGGAACTGCGCGCGGTTGGCTTGCGCCTCTTTCACCATTGCAAGGTGCGCATTCCAGAGCGCTTCGTTCAATTCGCCGTTCTTCTCTGGCACCACCACCAGCACATCGCCGTCGAATGCCAGCCGCGTGAGCGCGCGCAGTTGCAGCTCGCCGGCGAACTGCTTGGAGGCATAGTCGTAGGTCACCTGACTCAAGTCGCTGGCGCCGAAAGTGCGCACTTCCAGGCTGCTCAGATCGTCGGCAGCGCGACCCAGACCATCGGTCAACTCCTTGATGAATTGCTTGAGTGAGTCGCCAAGCGTCTGATCGCCCAGCCCCTTCGCTTCGGCGCTTGCCTGCAACTGAGACGAGGGCAGCACCAACGCGCGAAATTCGTCCATTACCGGATCGCGCTCTGCCGGCGCGCTGCCCGATGTTCCTTTGATCAAGCCGAGATCTTCGTTTGGATTGGACATGGTTGTTTGTATTTACGCCCGCCAGCGATAGTCGGTGCTGTGAATGGTGGCGCGGATGTCGTTCTGCACACCCTGCTTGTCCACGATGCTGTAGATGTCGTCCTTTGACCAGCGATACAAGATGGCGCACTGAATCTGTTGCGCGCGCGCCTGCAAATTGTAGCGGTCAACTTCGGCGTATGCAGTCTGCACCCAGCCGTTCTGCCCGCCGGCCCATGGCTGCGCGCCGTGCGGGTCAGTCTCGGTGATGTAGACCGGCTTGTTGCGGTGGCGCGGTGGAATGACGTCCAGGAAAGTTGTGTAGGCGCGGAAATGATAGTACTGCCAGCGCAGTGGATCATTCTCGAAGCGTTGCAACGATGTGATCAGATCAGGTGTGTAACCGTTGGTGTAGCAATGCAGCGCCAGGCCATCCAGGTCCGTGATCGCGGCGATCATGCGATTGAAGTAATCCAGGCAGCTCATCCACGGCCCCTGGAATGGATCGACTGCACCGGGCACGACGATGGCATTTGGCTGCACGCTCTTGATCGCGGCGCGCACGCGATTGAAGCAGGCTGCATACAGTTCCGGCGTGATTGCAGCGCTTGGGTTGTTACCCGGGTTCCATGGGTCCTGATTCGGCCACTCGCGCGGGTTGTTCATCTCATTGCCGATCACGTAGATCAGACAGCCGCGCGAGTTGGCTGCCCAACTGCGGCATTGCGCGGCGAACTGATCATACAAGTCTGGCGTGGGGATGGTGCCGCTGCCACCGTAGTCGTTGTTCAGGCGCGCAATCACGCCATAGCCGGCGCGCGCCCAGGGGTTGTAATCGCGGCCCTCGCCGTTTTGCACGCGATGGGTGAACAGCACCCAGCCCGTCTTGCCGCTGCCGGCGAACAGGCCTTTGTCGAACTCGTCGTGCAACCCATATAACCACGCGCAAATGCCGAAAGGCAGCGGTCCATCCAGCACGCGCTGCCGGCGGTCGGCCACGTCCGGCGCGCGCAGCGCCGAACCGCGCACGTAGCCGCGCTTGAAAGCATATGACTCGACCTGAATCCACATATTGCCATCGCCGATCTTGTCCCAATCAGCGACGCGGTTGAGCAGGCGCAGCGGTGTGCCGGCGGTCACGCGCCACTCGCTGCCGGTGCTGTCGCCGGCGCCCCGCATCAACGCCACATCGCTCACGGCCAGCGCCACGCCCTGCATCCTCACGTCAGGATCGACAGGTTGATCGGGATCGGTCGGCGGCGCAAATAGCAGCTCGACCCATTCGCCGGCGATGAAGCCGGTGATGCCATCCAGCGTTCGCACCGCGACCCATGTGCCGGCCTTGCCCAGCTTCGGCAACGCGATATCGAGCGGCTCGCGCAGCAACACGACCGTGCCAAAGGCCAGCACTCGCAATCGATTCGCGCTTAACGATGGCGCATCGCGCAGGTTGAGGCCCACATCCGAGATCACGCGCAAAGCCGGCTGCGCATCCGGCTCATTCACTGCCATCAATTCCATGCCGCCCTTGCTGGCGCTGGTGTGTGAGCGGCGGCTCGCCGGCGGCGCATACAGCGCGACGTATTGCGCGGAAATAAAGCCAATCTCGCCCTTGTTGGTTGATACCCTCAGCCACTGGCCGCGCGCACCCACTTTCTTCAGCAACACATCTTCAGGGTCGAGTGCTTCCAACCGCGTGCCGCCCTTGACCTTCGTAATGATGGGGCTGCCGGCCAGCCCCTTGGCGCGGATATAGACGCCGCTGTAGGATTTGCCGACGACCACGAAGCGCCGTTCGAGCAACGGCGGCTGCACGGGAGTCTCCAACCCTTTGTCGATAGCGCTGATGGTTTTGCCGGTGACATACCATGCAGCCACCCAGCCGGCTTGTTTGTCGGACGTTGTGACATTCAGCCATTGCCCGTATACGCCAATCTTCTGCCGCGCTGTGCTGGCCGGCTCCAACAAATCCAATACAGTGCCGGCAGGCAAGCGCGTGAGAATCTGCGCGCCCACCGCGTTGGGTTGATTGCGCAGTGCCAACCCGCCGACAGCGGTGATGTCCGGCGAATCGCTAATCACGATGGCGAGCTTGCTGTCATCCGGCCGTTGCGGCTGAGGATGGAAATTCGGGTTGTCGAAGAGGACGCAGTAGGTGATGATCTGTGCAGGATCGCCGGCAAAGCCGTAGCGCTGCTTGAGTGATGCGCTTGCTTCCGCCGGCACCGGCCATGGGTCATGGATGAGGTAGTCGCCATCCTTGCGCGCGTAGATCAGCACCCAGTGGTTCTGCAGACTGGGGTTGGGCGACATATCCACTTCGATGACGACGGGTTTGCCAGCGTCCAACGCGGCATCCACCTCGGCCAGCGGCGCCGGCGTCTTGCGGCAATCGATCAGTTTGTTCAGCACGATGCCCGGCAGCGCGCGCGGCACGCCATACCAGGCCACCAACGGCCCGAAGAAACCTTGATTTGGCCCAAGCGCGCGCAGTTTCTCATTCAAGGTGGCCGGCGTCTCTTGAAAGCCAAAGCCATTGGCCATCATCGTCAGCGTGGTGATGGTGCAGCCATATGCGCCGAGCGTCTGGCCGGCGTCGGCAAAACCCAGCGAGATGTTTGCCCAGGCCGGGTCGCGTTGCGAAAGAGGTTGGGTGTTGAACATGATGTTGGTGGTGATCTCCTGCGAGAAACGAAACTCGCCATCGGTGGCGACGAGCGCGCGAGTCGGCCAGTCTTCTCCGGGCGGCGTGTCGTTTTCGAACAGGCCGGCGGCGTTGAGCAGCGTCGGGTTGAAAATGAAGTCGAGCAAACCCCAGTTGCGACCCGGCACGCGGCGCAGATAGAGGTATTGGAATATCTCGCGCCCGGTGTCGTTCGCGATGACCGGAAAGCGGGTCCATTTTGCGCCGGTAGCTGGGTCGGTTTGCACGATGCCCGGCTGCACAGTCACCTGGCTGCCAGCTATGCCAATGGCGCGGTGATATTGCAGTGCCAATGCGCGCGGATCGCCGCCCCATTTTTGGATCTCACTGGCGGCGCGACCTGGGCCGGCGTTGTAGGCCAGGCCGGCCAGCGCGACGAGGCCGTTGAAGCGATTGAGTTGCTCCTTGATGTATTGCGCGCCTGTCAGCACCTGAACCAGCGCGTTCTTTGTGTCAAAAGCCTGCGCAAATCGCGTGTTTAATTCATCGTCGCTTGGCGAGCTGCCATCCAACCCCAGCGCAGCCAGCTTGACGCCGCGCTCGATGCGCGTGATGACGCCGGCGCGCGTGGCAGGGATCACCTGCAGCACGCCATCGCGATGATTGACGTCGGCCCCCTCGACGGCGATAAATGCCTTAATGAGAAGTGGCGGCAGATCAAGAAGCATCGCCGCGCGGCTCACCGCGCTGATCAACACCTGATTTGCTGGCACGGTGCAAAGCTTAACCGAGAAAGCATTGAAAGTGAACTTAGACTTTCGCCGGAAAGAGGGCGTTCAAAGGGTGGAAAAAACAGAAACCCCGCAGACTGTCAAGATCTGCGGGGTCGGCTGATTTTTCTGTCGAAACGCGATCAATACATCGCGCTCATGATCTTTTGCAGGCTCTCGCGGCTGGGGCGCAGCTTGTCCTGCTGGTAGTGGGAAAGCGGCGTGTCGGCCAATTCAAGGACCTCGGCCAGGTTTTCGCGCTCGCCATTCACGTAGAGCAGACCGGTGATGAAGAGCTGTTTGTCGTGCGCCTCAGTCAGCAAGCGCAGCGCGGCTTGCTTGTCTGTCGGGTCGTGGCTGTTATCCAACTTCTTCAAGATAACGCGGCTGCCGTCGTGCAATTCCACTTCCTGAGTGCTGCCAGGCTCCTGCTCAATCTGAATCTCTTCCTGCGCCATGACAAAGCCAAAGTCATTGATGCGCTCGTCGTGGGCCTTGCCCCAGGCATAGCTCTTGGTGCTGTCGTCGCGGTTGTTGAATGTGACGCATGGGCTGATGATGTCGAGGACGGCGGTGCCGCGGTGGGCAAGGGCGGCCTTGATGAGCGGGACGACCTGCTTGGGGTCGCCGGCAAATGAGCGCGCCACAAAACCGCACTCCGCCACGATAGCCTCGCGGCACAGGTCGATGGGGGGCAGCTCGTTCTTGCCGGCGTGCTTCAATTCCTGGCCGATGTCGCTGGTGGCGCTGAACTGTCCCTTCGTCAGGCCATACACACCGTTGTTCTCGATGATGTAGACCATGCGCGCGTTGCGGCGCACCAGGTGAATGAACTGGCCGAGACCGATCGAACCGGTGTCGCCGTCACCGCTCACGCCGATGCCATACAAATTGTGGTTCGTCATCAGCGCGCCTTGCGCCACCGACGGCATTCTGCCGTGCAGAGCGTTGAAGCCGAACGAGCGGTTCATGAAGTAGGCCGGCGATTTGCTGCTGCAGCCGATGCCGCTGAATTTCATGACCGCTTCGGGCTTGATCCCAAGATCGTAGCACGCGGTGATGATCTGCGACGAGATGGAATCGTGCCCGCAGCCATTGCATAGCGTGGATTCCAACCCCTTGTAGTCTGGTTTGCTCAGGCCGATGCTGTTGACGTTGATCGGCTTGATGGCGACCTTCGCCGGCGTGGTGCTGCCGTTGCCACTGGTTGCTGTTGTGGTCATTTCGCTTGTTCCTGTTTGCGTCTCATGCATCATGTTTTTCGAATTGGAGAAGAACGTGATGCGTGATGCGCAATTACTTCTTGTTCTCCTGATACGTGATGGCTTCGGTGATCCAATGCGCGGTCGGAGGCAGGCCGTCGTTGTGGTTGGCGGCATGCACCTTTGCGGCATCTGCCGGCGAGTGCAGCCGCATCAGTTGACACACCTGCGCATCGCTGTTCATCTCCACTACGTAGATGCGCTTGTGAGCGGCAATGAACATGGTCACGTCCTCATTCATCGGCAAGGCGCGCAGACGCAGGAATGAAGTTGCGATGCCTTGCGCAGCCAGTTGCACGCGCGCTTCCTGGATGGCCGGCTCGGTGCTGCCCAGGCCGATGATGCCCACTTCGGCCTCCTTGTTCAGATCGACCACAGGCGCCGGCACCAGCTTGCGCGCGGTCTCAAATTTCAATGCGAGGCGATCCATGTTGCCTTCCCAGTCTGCTGGGCGCTCCGACAGGTTGGCGCGTTCGTTGTGACCGGAGCCACGCGTGAAGTAGGCTGCCAGCGGGTGATCGGTGCCAGGCAGCGTGCGCCAGGCAATGCCGTCGCCGTCCACGTCCCTGTAGCGCGCCCATTGCCCTTTCAACTCGATCAATTTCTCCAGCGAGAGCACCTTGCCGCGATCCATCGGCTCTTCGGGGTAATCGAATGGCTTGCTCATCCACTGGTTCATACCGATGTCGAGGTCGCTCAGCACAAACACCGGCGTTTGCAGGCGCTCAGCCAGATCAAATGCGCGCCAACCGAACTCGAAGCACTCGTAAACTGAACCGGGCAACAGCACCACATGCTTGGTGTCGCCATGGCTGAGCCAATATGCCTTCAACACGTCGCCCTGCGAGGTGCGGGTGGGCAGACCGGTCGCCGGCCCCATGCGCTGCACATCCCAGATCACCGCGGGAATTTCCGCCAGGTAACCGAGGCCGGCGAATTCAGCCATCAGCGAGATGCCCGGGCCGCTGGTGCTGGTCATGGCGCGCGCGCCGGCCCAGCCGGCGCCAATTACCATGCCAAGCGCAGCCAGTTCGTCCTCGGCCTGCACCACTGCATAGGTCGGTTTCTTCGTCTCAGGGTCGATGCGCAGGCGGGGCAGATATTCGTTGAGCGTGTCGGCCACGCTGGTCGCCGGCGTGATGGGATACCAGCCGACGAAGCTGACACCGCCGTAGATTGCGCCGAGGCCGGCGGCGGTGTTGCCGTCGATCATGATCATGCCGGCGGTCTTGTTCATGCGCTCCACCTTGAAGCGGAAGTTGTTCGGCAGGTGCTCGGCGGCCCATTGTGCTGCCAGCCGCACCACTTTCATGTTGCTGTCAACAGGCTTCTGCTTGCCCTTGAAGTGGAACATCAGCGCAGCTTCAATCTCTTTCAAGTCCAGCCCGATCAGGTGCGCCAGCGCGCCGACGTAGACCATGTTGGCGATGTAGGTGCGCAGCTTCGGGTCTGGCTCGTTGGCCTTTGCCATCTCCTTCACGGGGATGGAGTAGTAGGTGATATCGGTGCGCGAAACGGGCAGCTTGATGTCATCGGCATAGATGAATGCGCCGCCCGGCGCAACGTTTGCGTGATCATCCAGCAGCGAGTCGGGATTGATTGCAATTATGATCTCGGTGGTCTCACGGCGGGCGGTGTAACCCTCTTTGCTCACGCGGATGGTGTACCAGGTGGGCCGGCCCTGAATGTTCGAAGGGAACAGGTTTTTGCCGCTGACGGGAATGCCCATCTTGAATAGCGCGCGCAGCAGGGCAATGTTGGCTGTCTGGCTGCCGGAGCCGTTTTTGGTGGCGGCAGTGATCGAGAAGTCGTTGATGACGATGTCTTGTGGAACAGACGTCGCGGCCTGGGGCTCGTTTGGGTTGGCGGGGGCGGTCAAATCTTTCAGCATCTGTCTCTCCTGAACCATCATGGGTTCGTTTGCTTGCGAATCAATTTCCCTGTGTGTTCATGTTTTGTCTGCCGGCAGGTGGCCGGCGGACATGCGCTACTTGTTTGGCATTGTCGATTTCAGCAGACTGCCATTGCCGCCACTTGCGACGGCGCGGCTGCGCGCCTTGGGGCGCTTTTGCAGCAGCTTGGTGTGCTGCACCAACAATCGATAGGCTTCGTCCACGTCGCCGGCGACGATTGCATTCACGATGCCTTCGTGATACGTCCACACCTCGTGCAGGTAGTCGTAATCCGAAAACACGCTGAAGCCCTCTGATTCATAGGCATCCCAATACGCCTCCAGCACGCCTTTGACAAACGGATTGTCTAGCCGTTTGAAGATGGTCAGGTGCAGGTCGCGATGTTCGGGGTGGGGGATGCGGATGGGGTTGCCTTCCAGTTTGGCCCATGCGCGTTCCACCAGTAGCCGCAGGTGAGCGCAGTCTTCGTTGTTCAACAATGAAACCGCTTCATGGAAGAAGGCGAATTCGATGTGATTGCGCAGCTCGCTGAAAGCGTCAAAGTGTTTGCGGTCATTGGCGAGCGCGTAAAGCAGGCTGAAGCGGATGGCGGGGAAGAAGCTGAGTTCGGCGACACGGATGCCGGTGCGGGGCTTCACTTCAACAAAGCCCATCACGCGGGCGACTTCGAGTTGCTCGCGCAGCTTGCCGGTGCTGATCTTCAACTCGTTGCTGAGCTTGTCGAGCGGCGGCAACTGATCGCCGGGCTGAAGTTGCCGCTCGACAATGTAGTTGATCATGTCGGAGTCTTGAAATTGCGTCATGGCATCAACTCTGAATCACTTGAAAGATATGATTCATCAAATGATTTGCATGAATTTTATCATTTGAGTTTGGAATGTCAATGGTGAAATGCGCGGTGCAATCCGCTCTATACATTCTTTGATCGAGTCGCGAGACTTGAGGTATGTTGCGCCAGAACGTCGCCGCATCGCATATCGCCGGCGTGCTTGCAAAATCATCGCAATCGATTAACAATGTCGGTCTATACGCGACAGGCGTGCAATATCACTGGCAGGCACGTGTATAAAGTCAGGATCGCACAGCTTGTCGGTGATAGAATCGTTGCGCAATCACTAAGAGGAAGACACTCGAATGGTTCCACCGGTATCGCAAGACGCACAACTCATCAAGGATCTTTACGATCTCATTTTCATCATTGCAGCCGCCATTTTCATTTTCGTTGAGGGACTGTTGCTTTTCACAGCGATTCGCTATCGCCGGCGCCGCGCGGACGAAATGCCTGCGCAGGTGCACGACAATCGCACGCTGGAGGTCATGTGGACTGTCATCCCTGCCATCATCATTGCCGTCATTTTCTTTCTGGCAATCGACACCATGAGCAAGATGACAGCCGCCGGCACGATCGGGAATCCGGTGGCGCACGTCCATGCCATCAACGATGCTTCTGCTCGCAGGCGCGTGGAAGCTGCGCAACCGGTTGATCTAGTGATCGAAGTCACCGCGCGACAGTGGGTGTGGCAGTTCAAGTATCCGGGTGAAGGCAATGTGCTCACCAATGAGACGTTGGTGGTGCCGGCAGGCAAGAACATTCGTCTCGATATGACTTCTGCCGACGTCATTCACGCCTGGTGGGTGCCGTTCTTCGGGCCAATGCTCTACGTCAACCCGGGCGAGTTGTCTTACGTGTGGTTTAACGTGCCGGAAGCGAAGGCCGGCGAATACATCGGCCAGTGCAACGTATATTGTGGCGTGTCGCATGCCAACATGCTCGCCAAGGTGCGCGTGTTGCCGCAGGCGGAATATGACAAATGGTTCGCCGAGCAAGCTGCCGCCAACAGTGGCGTTGTGCAGCCAGGTGATGCGCAGCGCGGCCACGACTTCTTCATGTCCGGACCATGCGTCGCATGCCACACCGTTGACGGCACGGTGGCACAGGGCAAGGTCGCCCCGCGCCCTCTGACGCACTTTGCAACCTATCCCACCATCGCGCAGGTCGAAGGCTTCACCAACAATGCCGATGATGTGAAGAAGTGGCTGAAGGATCCGCAGGCGCAAAAGCCTGGCACCGCCATGCCGAACCTGAGCCTGACCGCGCAGCAGATTGAAGATCTGGCTGCGTATCTTGAAACGCTACACTAGCGCCAAACCGGCAACCAGTAACCGTGTAAGGCATCATAAACAAAGATATGGCAAGCATCAGCATTCCCGTCCGTGCGCGTGACCGCGTCAACAAGGGCATCCTCAGTTGGCTCGCGACTGTCGACCACAAGAAGGTCGGCATCATGTATCTCGTGATGTCGATGATCTTCTTTTTTGTGGCCGGCCTGCTTGCACTGCTCATCCGCCTGCAACTGGCAGCTCCGCAAATGACAGTGGTGGACCCGCACACCTATAACCAGATCTTCACCATGCATGGCACGGTGATGATCTTCCTGTTCACCATCCCGTGCCTGATTGGTGGTTTTGGCAACTACTTTGTGCCGCTGCAGATCGGCGCGCGCGATGTGGCGTTTCCACGCTTGAATGCGTTCAGCTTCTGGATCACCCTGGGCGCCGGCCTGGTGATGTTCTTTGGCTTTGTCTTTGGCGCGCGCTCTGATGCGTCATGGATCGCCTATACGCCATATTCGACCAAACAGTTCTCACCCACCATCGGCATGGATATCTGGCTGTTGGGTGTCATTCTGCTTGGCATCGGCTCCACGCTCGGCGCGGTGAACTTCGTTGTGACGTGCTACACCATGCGCGCCCCTGGCATGACCGCGTGGCGCATTCCCCTGTTTGTGTGGGCTATGGTGACCACGGCGGTGATGGTGCTGCTGGCGACGCCGGTGCTGACGGCGGCAGTGTTCATGCTGGTGGCCGACCGCAACTTCTCCACGCAGTTCTTCAATACCAACAATACGCGCCTGTGGCAGCACATGTTCTGGTTCTATTCGCATCCAGCGGTCTACATCATGGTGCTGCCGGCGATGGGCATCATCTCCGAGATTCTGCCTGTGTTCTCGCGCAAGCCACTGTTTGGTCTCAAGGCCGTTGTGGTCAGCACGGCGATGATCGCCTTCCTTGGCTTCACCACGTGGGTGCATCACATGTTCGTCTCCGGCGTTGATCCAGTGGTCGAGCGCTTCTTCATGTTTACCACCATGGTGATTGCAGTGCCGACCGGCATGAAGATTTTCAACTGGACATTTACCATGATCGGCGGCTCGCTGAATTTCAAGACGCCGCTCCTGATGGTGTTCGGATTCCTGACGACCTTCGTCGTCGGCGGCATCACCGGCGTCATGCAGGCTGCCATTCCGGTGGATGAATATGTGCACAACTCCTACTGGGTGATTGCGCACTTCCACTACGTGTTGTTCGGCGGCAGCGTGTTCGGCATCTTCGCCGGCACCTATTACTGGTTCCCCAAGATGTTTGGCAAGATGCTCGATGACCGGCTCGGCAAGCTCAACTTCTGGCTGCTGTGGATTGGCTTCAACGTGACTTTCTTCCCGATGCACATCCTTGGCTTGCTCGGCATGCCACGCCGCATCGCGACCTATCTGCCCGGGCGCGGCTGGGAAACCGGCAACCTGATCGCCACGATCGGCGCATTTATCATTGCCGCAGCCGTCATCGTCTTCATCATCAACTTGATCAAGACCTGGCGCAATGGCGAGAAGGCCGGCAATGATCCGTGGGAAGGCAACACGCTTGAATGGATGGTGTCGTCGCCACCGCCGGAATACAACTTCCTCGTCATTCCGACGGTCGAGAGCGAACGGCCGGCACTTGACGCGCGCAACCGAGCGAAGGCAGCCGCAGGACATTGAGTTGAACGACCAGCCCGATTTCGCAAGGAATCGGGCTTTTCTTCGAGACAGATGCAGAACGAGCAAGCAAGGGTGCTGAGTGGGCTGTCGCTGGCAGCGCTTGTCGCAACGTTTGGGCTGGTGATCGCCGGCAACGTTCTGCGTGTGTCAGTCGGCGAACCGTGCCTCGATTGGCCGCTATGCTACAACGCGGTGCTGCCACTCGGCAACGCGCGCGCAATGACTGAAGTCGTCCACCGCGCCCTGGTCGTGGTCGCCGGCTCTGTGCTCGTGATGCTTACGGTGTTGATTTGGCGCTGGGGAGCGGGCCGCAACTTGCTGCGCATGGGCGCGGCAGCGTTGTTGCTCACCGCAGTGCAAGCCGGCATTGGCGCGCTAACCACACTGACCCAATCGCAGCCGTCATTTGTCGCGCTGCACCTCATCGCCGGCCTCGCCACGCTGGGGTTGGTTGCCGCCATCGCCATCGCAGTGCGCGCCGAACCCATCGACACCGCTGAGGACAACCCTGCCACGCGCAGATTTCGCCGCTCGCTGGTCACGCTGGCCGGCGCGGTATTCGCGCTGGTGATCACCGGTGCGTTGGTCAGCAGCAATGGTGCGGCGCTGGCGTGCGGAGAGACTTTCCCAATCTGCAACGGCGGCTGGTTGCCCAACGGCGGTTGGCTGACGCTGCTGCAATGGCTGCATCGCTTCATGGTGTTCGCAGTTGGGTCGCTGTTGCTGTCGTTTGCGCTGAAGGCGCTTCGCCGCGGCACCGGTGTGCCGAGATCGATCAGCTTGATGGCCTTGCTGCTGATCGCTGGTTTTGTGCTGCAGGGCGCGCTGGGTTGGCTGCTGGTTGCGCTGAACCGGCCGGCGCTGCTTTCCACCTTGCACAACGCCGTGAGCGCAGGATTGTGGGTGGGCGCGGTGGCGCTTGCCATGCTCGGCCAGCGCGTGCCAATCAAGCTGCGCATGCGCACACCGAAGCCGTTGCCGGCGTGGCGACAAACGATCAACGACTACATCGCTTTGACCAAGCCGAAGGTGATCTCGCTGCTGCTGTTCACCACGTTTGCCGGCATGTTTATTACCTCGGCGGGGATGCCGGCGTGGTATCTGGTGCTGTGGACGATGATCGGCGGCTATCTGATGGCGGGTGGCGCGAACGCCGTCAACATGGCTTACGACATCGACATCGATCTCAAGATGGGGCGCACGAGCAAGCGCCCGACGGCGAGCGGCCGCATCAGCGCGCGCACGGCCTATCTCTTTGGCTTCATCCTCGCCGGCCTGTCGGTTGCCATCTTTCTACTGTTCGTGAACTGGTTGTCGGCGCTGCTGTCGGTGATTGGCTTTTTGTATTACACCGTGTTCTACACGAAGTGGCTGAAACGCCACACCTGGCAGAACATCGTGATTGGCGGCGGCGCCGGCGCAATCCCGCCGCTGATCGGCTGGGCAGCGGCGAGTGGCCAGCTTTCAATCGCCGCCGTTTTTCTGTTTGTGATCGTGTTTTACTGGACGCCGCCGCATTTCTGGGCGTTGGCGCTGATGAAGCGCAAGGACTACGCAGCCGCCGGCGTGCCGATGTTGCCCGTGGTGGCCGGCGAACATGAGACTACGCGCCAGATGCTGATCTACTCGCTCGGCATGGTCGCCATCACTCTGGTGCTGGTGCCGTTGCAGGCAATGGGGTGGATTTATCTCACCGGCGCGCTGATCTTGGGCGCGTGGTTCATGTGGCTGGCGTGGCAGTTGAATCGCCGGCGCACCCAGCAGGCTGCGCTTAAGCTGTATGTGTATTCGCTGCTCTACCTCTTTGCGCTGTTCGGCGTGATGATGCTGGATCGGGTGGCGCAGTATATTTGAGTGATCAAGATGATTCCGAATGAACAACGCCGCAAGGCGCTGATGATGACGCTGATCTCGCTTGGCCTGCTGCTGATTGGCATTGCCGTCGGCATGTATTGGGTGAGCATCTACGCGTCGAAGTGACGAAGCAAAACACCAGACAGATTTGATCTCATCCTGGTGCGATTTGTGATGAATGAAATCTGTCGGGCTTGAATGACACATTTGCCATCAAAAAGAGAAACTCCATGGAAAACACAACTCCTCAACAAGACACACACGATGACGTGCCAGAGCCGCACATGCCGGCGCCCAGCCTCTCGCCAATCATTCTTGCCTTCGGCATGACCTTTCTGGTTTTCGGCATCGTGTTTGGCCCCATCGTCATCGCCATCGGCGTGATTGGGGTGCTGCTTGGCCTCGGCACTTGGCTGTATGACGAAATCAAGAACGCCGGCGCGGAGCAGCACTAATGTGAGGAACCCTCTCGCAAAGCCACAGATCACCGCAATGCATTGCAGCTTTGTGGCGCTGTGAGAGATCTAAAAAATGGAACGAGCCTTGAACGATCGCCCGACCGCATCGCAGCAAACGTCGGTGGAAGCGCAGCAACGAAAGAAGATCGGATTGCTCGGCATCACCTTCTTCATCGCATCCGAATCGATGTTCTTTCTCGGCCTGTTTATGGCCTATTTTTACGTGCGAAACACCTCGCAGGCATGGCCGCCAGAAGGGGTGACGCCGCCAAGCATCGTGCCGGCGGCCTTCAACACGCTGATCGCGCTGATTGGCAGCGCGGCCGTGATCTACGCCGGTCGCGCCATCGCCCGCGACAACCGCCGGCACCTCGTGGGTGGCATGGTGGTGGCCATCACCTGCGGCGTGGTCTTCATGGCAGTGCAGGCCGCCGAGTTCGCTGACCTGTCGATCATGGCGCAGGGTAGCGCATACGGCTCCACCTTTACGTTTTTGCTGGTCTTTCATGTGCTGCGCGTATTTTGTGGCGTGGCGCTGATGGCAGCGGTGCTGGTGCGCGCGCTCATGGGGCAGTTCAGCAGGGATCACCGGCTGATGGTGCAGGCCACCGAGATGTATTGGGTGTTTATCACGGGCGTATGGCTGGTGGTGTTCTATGTGCTGTACATTTACAAGTAAGGGCACGTGATTCGAAACGCCATTCGCTGGGTCATAGTAGCCTTGATCGCCGCGTCGATGCTGATCGTCGCGGCGATGGTGTTAAGCCGGCTGGCGGCGAACTCTCAGCCGCCGGCAAGCGTGGATGTGCAGGTGCCGGCGTCGAATATGGCGCTGCCGCTGGATGCGAGTGGCGCCGGCTTGCAGATCATCCCCGAGGCCATGTTGAGCGTAAAGCTGTCACCGTATCCGCCGCAGGGGAACGCGCCCAGCACGCTCACGCTGGTCGCGCTTGATCCCAAGACCCATGCGGTGAAGCCGATCACGCCGACGCTGGAGATTGCGCCGCTGGCGGATGTGGATGGTGTGACTTTCGCAATGAAAAAGGACGCCGCCGGCGGTCATAATGCCGGCGGCGTATTCTTTCCTCAAGCCGGCGAATATCGCCTGCGCATTCACATCGATCTCGGCACTGCCGAACCGTATTCGATGCTGATTGTGGTCGATGCTGAATAGCTGTTCAGAAAATAGCCAAGCCGGCTTCACTCACCTGGCAGGAAGATTCTCATTCCATCCTGTTCGTCAATAACGTAAGCCGACGAATGATAGCGAAGCACAAGCGCCGCTATCCACAAATCGCCAATCGCCATGCTTGCGTTAATGGTCGCCCAGATTGCTAAAGACCACACGGTCGATGTGCCGGCCTGAATCACGATGCCACAGCATGCCAGGATACTCAGGACAACCAAAGGAGCGAGACAAAAAACAAGGTATTGATTGCGTTGGAAGGCATGCCCGGGGGCAGCAGCGATGACCATTAGCTTCTTCCACTCGAAACTGAATTTCGCCCGGGCTCCAAAAATGCGCATGGCAAGTCCATGCATGATCTCGTGCAATATGAGGGTGATGATGATGCCGATGAACAGGATCGTGGCCTGCTGTGAATCGCCGAATGAGAATGCGGGTGGCCTGCCAAACAGTTGAACAAAAATGAAAAAGCCAAATCCAGAAACAAGGGCCAGCGGTATCGACAACAAATTCATCAGAACAAGGCGGCTGGCTTTTTCACCAATCTTCCAATACAGCACTTCCTTGTAGTTGGGTGGCAGTTTGCCTGAATGCATTTGTGTCGTGGACATGAGCAGCAAATCTCATTGCAAAGAAGGACCTGGCCTGTGGCGTATCGCGCGCTGAGCGCCGGCAACGTGATCAAGCCATCAGGGCGGCGACAGCGCGTTGAACCAGGATGCGCGCCATTTCCCGACGATATTCGGCGCTGCCCAGCCAATCACCCTGTGGCTGGACCAATTCCATCGCTGCGTTCAACTCGTCCGCGAACCATTCATCGAGTTTCTTTTTCTCCACGCCCAATTCGAGGCGGGTGAGCCGAAGCGGCGCCGGCGCGACGCCTCCCACCGCCACACGCACATTGCCGGCGATGCCGTCCTTCATCGCGAATGATGCCGCAACACACACGATCGGGTAATCCTTCGGCGTGCGCGCCACGCGCTGGTAGCTGCTCTTCGTATCGGGCGTGGGGACGGGCAGGCGCACCTCAGTGATGAGCATGCCTTCGCTCAGCACCTGCCGGCGATACGCGAGGAAGCCGGCCAGCGGAATGACGCGAAAGAAATCATTCGGGCTTTGCTGCGGCTTGCTTTTGTCCATCGCGCCGGCCACCACCACGTCGGCGTCGCATGCCAGCAATGCCGTGACCAATGGCGACGACGCATCTGCGGTGACGATTGCGCCGGCCAGCGTGGCGCGGTTGCGGATGTTCAACCCGCTCATCGCCTCAGCCGTCTCGCCGATCACGTGCAGGGCATTTGGCGCAGCCTTGCCCACGATCTCGCTCTCCAGCAACTGTTGGTGCGTGGCCGTCGCGCCGATGCGCAGCATGTTGCCCTCAACGACGATGCGGTTCAAGCCGAGGCCAGTGATATCGACCATCGCTTCTGTGTCGCGCGGCGCTTCGCCGTTCAGCCAGGTGCCGCCGCCCATAGCCACCGTGCGGATGCCGGCGCGCTTGAGCAATTCCACTGCCTCCATCAACCCTTGCGGGCGGTGATATTCCTTCAGGTTCAACATCGCAAATCAGAAATGCGTCAGATCTTCCCTTCGTAGATCATCACACCGATGCCGCTGGGGCCAATGATGCTGCCGACGTTGATGCCGCATGAGAAGACCTCGATGTTCGTCTTCCTGGGAAAGGCGAGCTTGAGCGATTCGAGCAGCGCGTTGGTGCGCGCGGTGTGCTGCGGCAACATCTGCAGCACCGCAATCTCTGCGCGCGCATCAAACTCGCCGGCGAATTCAGTCAGCTTTTCGATGGCGCGCTCTGGCGAGCGCACTTTCTCGACTGCGACCAGATTGCCCTCTTCGAGCGACAGGCAAGGGATGATCTCGAGCATGTTGCCCAGGATGGCTTGCGCCGGCCGCAGGCGTCTGCTGTGCTCCAGAAACCGCATGTCGTCAGAGATGAAAATGCCGTAGATGTTCTGCATCAGCCCGCGCAATTGCTTGACGATGGATTCAAGACTGTGATTGTGATTCACCAAATCCACCGCTGCCCGCACCAACTCATTCAGCCCCAGCGCCATGCTCTGCGAATCGATCACCTGGATGTTGCAGCGCCCGCGATAGTCCTCGCGCGCGCGCATGGCATTTTCCACTGTTTCGCTCAGGCCAGATGAGATGTGCAGCGAGATCACGTCGCTCTTTGCATCGGCCAATTCCTTGTAGACGCGCGAGAAGTCATCAATGCGCGGGCCGACGACGGTGAAAGGCGCGGGGAAGCGTGCCAGCTTTTCGGCCAGGCCGGCCTCATCCAGGTCCACATCCTCTCGAAAATCGCGCCCTTCCAGTGTGATCGTGTGTGGCAGGACGATCACGCCATTGTCTTTGGCCCAATCCTGCGGCAGGCGCGCGGCGCTATCCGTAACGATGCGTATCGGTGTTTTTTGTGAGGTCATGTTGAAGCGCGCTGCTTACTCGATGCCGACGACGAAGAAATAGTGCGGCTGGTTGCCGGGGATCACGTCTACTTGCTGGGCGGTGAAGGCGGCGCGCACGTGTTCGGCAACCGCGCTGGCGTCGGCCTCACGCATGCCATTGCCAAAATACAGCGTGATCAATTCATGGCTCGTTGCATCCGCCTTCTCCAGCAGCGCAAGAAGCGTCGATTCGACGTCCTCGCCGGCCACTGCGAGCTGGTCATTGATCAAACCGATGGTCTGGCCGTCGCGCACGCTTACGCCATTGAGTGTGACGTTGCGCGTGGCGGTGGTGATCTCGCCAGTGGTCACGCGCCGCATGGCTTCGAGCATCGTGTGCACATTGTCTTCGGCGCTACCTTGCAGGTTGAACGAGATGGCTGCCGAGATGCCCTGCGGCAGAGTCTTGGTTGGCACGACTTTGGCTGGAATCTCGCTCAGTTCGGCTGCCTGCTTCGCTGTCATCACGATATTGCCGTTGTTGGGCAGCAGGATGACGTACCGCGCATGGGCGCGCTGGATGGCGCCGAGGAAGTCGTCGACGCTGGGATTCATCGTCTGACCACCCTCGATCACGACGCGCGCGCCGACGTCTTTGAACGCGCGCACCATACCCTCGCCAGAGGCAACTGCGATGATCGCCACCTCCACCTCAGGCAGGTTTTCCTCTTGCTGCGCCGGCGTCTCGTTGTGCGGCACAAAGCCTTCGCTCTGCGCCTGCATGTCCTCCACCACCACGTCGCGCAGTGAGCCGAGCGCCGCCCCATAGCTGATCGCCACGCCAGGATCCGGCACATGCACATGCACCTTCACCACCGCCTCGTCGCCCATCACCAGGGGGCATTCGCCCATCGCCTCAATGGCGCCGCGAATCTGCGCCACATCCAACGTGCTGCCTTTGCGCGCATAGATCAGATATTGCACGTCGTAGCCCCAGCCGCCCTCCTGCGTCAGGTCGGCGTTCAGGTTGAGGCCGCTGGTTGCGCCGGCGCGGATCGCCTCTTCGATGGGCAGGCCGTTGACCAGCCGCCACATGCCTTCAAGGATGATGTAGAGGCCGTAACCACCGGAGTCGATGACGCCGGCGTCCTTCAATATCTTCAGCAAATTCGGCGTGCGCTGCACCGAGTCATACGACGCATTCTTCGCCACCTCCAGCAGCTTGCGCATGTCATGCGTGTGATGCGCGGCGATCTCAACCGCGTCGGCGGTCTCGCGCGCCACCGTCAGGATTGTGCCTTCCACCGGCGTGCCGACGCCGGCGTAGGCTGTCTTTGCGCCTTCCTTCAGCGCGGCCACCAGGTCAGTGGCATCGCAAATCTCCTTGTGATCGAGCGAACGCGCGACGCCGCGCCAAAGCTGCGAGAGGATGATCCCAGAATTGCCGCGCGAGCCGCGCAGCGCGCCGTTGGACACTGCGCGCGCAACCGCGCCGATGCTCGGCTCGTTCATATCCTCAATGGCTTCCCACGCCGAGCGCATGGTGTGCATCATGTTGGTGCCGGTGTCGCCATCTGGCACAGGATATACGTTGTAGCCGTTGACGACCTCCTCCTGTTGGCGCAGCCAGAGATAGCCGGCCCTCACCAGTTCCTTCAGTCGTCTGCCATCCATGGTCAATCTTGCCCGGCGGGTGGGTCCAGCACTCGGCGCATCATGGGCAATGGCGTTTGGGTTGTTGCTCGTCGTGGTCTTTGCGCCAGTGTCACCCGTCATTCGGCTTCATCCTCGTAAGTTGGTTTTGTGTGAGATTCGATATTCGTCGCCGGCGGCTTCTTGTAAGCGTGCATGGGGCGGTTGCGATCAATCTTCATCAGTCTTCATTCGTCATGCGCAGGCTGGACACATGCACGCACACCCCATCGACGACATATCCGGTGCTGCGCTCGATGGAATACTGAACCTGGTGTTGCAGGCTGCCGGTCACGGCTTGAATGCGCACGCCATATTCGGCGATGATGTGCGCAGAGACCGTGACATGCTTCAGGCCATCTGCGCCGTCCTTGATCTGTATTTCAAGGCCGCGACGCGGCTCGTGGTGCGTGCAGTCTGCGCCGGTGTAGCGCGAAGCCAGCCCCACCACGCCATAGGTGCTGAGTGCAGCGTTGTAGGCGAGCGTGAAGATCACGCGCGGTGCAATGAAAATATCGCCGGCGGTCTGCGCTCTGGCTTGCTCGATGACCTGTGTTTGCATGGTAGAATCGCGCCCACGATCTTAGACAGTTTTGATTCAAATATCAAGAGCAAAGGGAGCAGCAAGCAACATGGCAAAGTGCCACTTCACGGGCAAAAAGAAGACCTTCGGTCATTCCCGCTCGTTTTCGTTCAAGCTGACCAACCGCGCGTGGAAGCCGAATCTGCAACGCCGCCGCATGGTGATCGATGGCCGCATGCAGACCGTGATGGTGTCCACGAAGGCGCTGCGCACGCTGGCGAAGACAAGCGGCAAGTAGGCTTTTTGTCGCGCGACATTCGCGAATCAACGGACGGAGCAAACCCGTCCGTTTTTTCGTTTTCCGCATCTTTGTTCTCAGGCGGTTGTCTCCGCCTTCAGCTGTCCGCAGCCGGCGGCAATGTCGATGCCGCGCCGCACGCGCATGGTGTTGGGGATGCCGGCGCGATCGAGAATTTCGCGGAACTGCTGCCGGCGCTCGTGCGCCGATGCACGCCCGCGATATCCGCCGGTGGGGTTGAGCGGGATCATGTTCACATGCACCAGATTTGCGCGTGTTGGATTGGTTTGATGCACCACTTCGACCAGCGCTTCGGCCTGCTCAGGCGTGTCATTTACGTTGTCGATCAGCGCCCATTCATAGCTGATGCGCCGGTTGGTCTGTTTCAGGTAGTCGCGCACAGCCTTCGTCAGGTCATGCAGTGCATAGCGCTGGTTGATCGGCACGAGCTGATTGCGCAAGTCATCGGTGGCCGCGTGCAATGACACGGCGAGATTCACTTGCGAATCCTCCGCAGTGAATTTGCGGATGCCCGGCACGAGGCCGACGGTGGAGATGGTGATCTTGCGCGCTCCGAGTCCGAAGCCGCCACCTGCCTCTGGCATCATCACGCGATGCACCGCTTCCATCACGTTCTGATAGTTTGCAAACGGCTCACCCATGCCCATCAGGACGAGGTTGGAGAGGCGATCACTCTCGGATTTTGGATGGGCATTTTGAGATTTCGGATTGGGCGTGCGAACCTCCGGCAATCGAGAATCCGAAACCGGAAATCGTAAATGCCTTGCGACCCACATCACCTGCTCGATGATCTCGCCGGCGCGCAAGTTGCGCAGAAACCCCATCTGTCCAGTGGCGCAAAATGAACAGTTCATGGCGCAGCCGGCCTGCGAGGAGATGCACGCAGTGCGCCGCACGCCGTCATACTCCATCAGCACCGTTTCTATTTCGCTGCCGTCGGGGAAGCGCAGCAGCCATTTGCGCGTCCAGCCATCGCTGGATCGCGCTTCAGTCACCACCGTGATGCGCCCGAGCGCGAACCGTTCGCTGAGTTTGGTCCGTAGAGCTTTGGGCAGGTCAGTCATCTCGTCGATGCTGCCGGCCAGACGCTGATACATCCACTGCCAGATTTGCTTGGCGCGGAATGCCGGCTCGCCCATCTCGGCCAGTTGTGCGCCGAGTTGCTCAAAGGTGAGGTCATAGAGCGAGAGTTGTGTTGTGCCAATCATGAGGTCGCGCAAACGTTGCAGGGCGGCTTCTTCACCATCGAATCCGTCATGGTCACCCTGCCACCTTGATCCGGTTTGCTGCCTCGGCAATGATATCGTCGATCTTCACGCCTTCGGCCTGCCCTTCGAAGTTGAGAAGGATGCGATGGCGCAACGCCGCCGGCGCCAGGGCCTTCAGGTCGTCAATGGCCACATTGAAACGTCCGTTCAAGAGTGCCAGCGCGCGTCCGCCGAGCAGCAGCGATTGTGCGCCGCGCGGGCTTGCGCCATAGCGCACGTATTTCTTCACGGCGTCGGTTGCACCTTCGCCATCGGGGTGAGTGGCGCTGATCAGCGCGGCGGCAAATTTGATGACGTGCGTCGCCGCCGGCACCTGCCGCGCAAACTGCCCCAGCGCCACCAGCGAATTGCCGTCTGTCACCTTGCTCGCGCGCGACGCTTTCTGACCGGTTGTCGCCTCAACGATCTCGGCCAGCTCCTCAGTCTTGGGGAAGGCGACATTCAACTTGAACATGAAGCGATCGAGTTGCGCTTCTGGCAACGGATACGTGCCTTCCATCTCAATCGGGTTCTGGGTGGCCAGCACGAAGAACGGCTTGCTTGTGGCGTAGGTCCGCCCCAGCACGCTGACTGTGCGCTCCTGCATCGCCTCAAGCAACGCGCTTTGGGTCTTTGGTGTGGCGCGATTGATCTCGTCGGCCAGCACCAGGTTGGCGAAGATGGGGCCGGCTTGAAAGCGAAAGGCGCGCTTGCCGCTCTCCTGCTCTTCGAGGATGGCGGTGCCGACGATGTCTGCCGGCATCAGGTCGGGTGTGAACTGGATGCGCGCAAAACGCAGATCGAGCGTATCGGCAAACGCGCGCACCAGGCTGGTTTTGCCGAGACCCGGCACGCCTTCCAATAGCACGTGGCTGCCGCTGATGATGGCGATCAACGTGTGGCGAATGATGTCATGCTGGCCGATGATGACGTTGGAGACTTGCTTCTCGATGCGCTGTGCAATTTCGGTGAATTTCTCCGGCGTCACTTGAGCCGTCGCAGGCGAGGCCTGTGCAACCTGTGTCATATGCGCGATTATAGGATTGGGGATGAGGGTTTGATGAGGGCGCGGTTGGGTGGGGCAGTGAGAGAGGGCAGGGTGAGAGGCGCTTTAATATTTGCCGCTCTGTACTCGGAGATCTGGACTGTGCGCTAGGGAACGCGAATGACGGCGAAGATATGGTTGCCGAAGGGCTGGCCGGCGGGGTCCTTCAGCCGCCATGTGCTGGTATAGACGCCGGTTTGCATCGGCGCAGTCAACTCTACGCTGATTTCGACGTTGGCGTTGCTTGGCGTGGGGCGCACCGGCGCGCTGCCGGCGTCACTCATCGGTGTGTCGCCTACGAATGCAACTGTATAGCCCTCGCCCCAATCACAACCGCTGGTGTTCTTCATGCGCCAGGTCTTGGTGAATTTACTGCCGGCACGAATGGCGGTGCCATCCGGCACAGTCACATCCTGCAAAAACGCCGCAGCCAGCACGCAGCCATTCTCGCCGGTCACCTGCGCTGGCACAACTGGCGCTTCTGCCACAGATGGCGCTGCCTCTGGCGTCGGCGTCGGCTCCTGCCCAATCATCACCGTGATGGCAAATGGATCGCTGCTGTTGCCGGCGCTGTCAATGGCGACCACCTGTAATACGCTGCGCCCCTGCGCTGGCGGCAGATAGGTGATGCGCGTGGAAAAAGTCTGTGATGCTTCGGGGTTCACCTGCGTGGCGACGACCGCGCCGTTCACGCTGACTTCGACGCGGTTGACACCGGCGCTGGCGGCTGCGGCGATGGTCAGGTTCACCGGCTGACCCGGGTCATACTGCGCACCTTGCGGCGGCGTGACGATGGCGACGATGGGCTTGACCATTTTGGCCGGCTGGCCGGCGCATGCGCTCAACAGCAGCAGCGCAGCCATCCATCGTAACAAGAGGCGCCTGATGAACACCATTCAATTATAGAGTTGCGATGAATGATTTATCGGCATGAATTGTGCAATTGCCATGCGATTGGGGTGTGTGCATGCCACACTGTTAGTCAAGTCTTCACAATCACTGCGTGATTGTTCGTTTGATGCGGTTAAAATTCCATATCCATGCAGCATACCGTTCAATCGGCCGCGGGAGAAATTTCCGTTGATGAGCCGCTCGATGTGCCAGGCCGATTCGTCGATTCACGCCGGCAACTGACACAACTGCAATCCGTCATTCGTTTTGCCTCTCTGGCGACCTCGGTTCTCGTCGTTGCGCTGCCGATCTACTCCAGCAATTTCAATGCCTCGGGATTGGAGAAGGGGCTGCTCTTCGCCATCCCCGCCTTCATGACGGCCATCGCCCGCCCGATCATTGGCAAGGGCATCGACCGCTTTGGCCGCAAGCCCTTCCTTGTGCTTGGAACCGGCATCATGGCAATCGCCATGATGTTGTTCATGCTGGCGCGCGAGTTCGACACCAGCCTCTTCGGCATGCCCATCCAACTGAATGCGACATGGGCAGTGACCATGCTGTTCATCGCGCGCAGCATCCAGGGCTTCGCCATCGGCACCATGCTGCTGTCGTCGTATGCCATCACTGCCGATCTGGCAAGGCAGACCGGTCGCGGATCCAGCTTTGGCTACACCGAAGAGGCGCAATATCGCGGCGGCCTCTACGGCGGCCTGCTCGCAATTCCGGTGCTGATCTTCTTTGGCTTCAACCCAAGTGGCGAACTGCGCATCAACGAGTCGGTGTGGACGATCATCTTCATGTTCTACACCGTTGGCGCGGTCATCGCGTTTGTTCAGGCGATTCGGCGCATTCCCGATACGCGCCACCTTGCCATTAGCGAAGCCAGGGAGGAGGAGCAGCCACAGCGCATCAACCCGCAACTGTATGTGTTGATGTCGATTGTGATGCTGACCACTGCATCCTCGTATGGCCTTGCGCCGTTCATCCTGACCTACATTCAAGACCACCTCACGCAAAACCTGATCTTTATCGGCATGGCCTATATTCCGGCGGCATTGATCTGGGCTTACTTGCCATCAAAGCTCGGCATGGTGGCCGACCGCGTGGGGCGCAAACCGCCCATGATCACCGGCCTGTTGATGAGCGGCCTGTTCTCACTGACAATTCCATTCTTGTCGATGATGTTTCCGCACAACACGCTGGCGATCATCGCGCTGGCAACCTTTGCCACTGTGGAGGCGATGTGCTATGCGGCTGCGGTGCCGGCAGAGCAGGCGCTGGTGGCAGACATGATCGGCGGCAAGCAGCGCGGCATCGGCTTTGGCCTCTACACGCTGGCGCAATCGATGGGGCAGGTGTTCGGCCCGTTGCTGATGGGCATCTTGTATGACTGGGATCGTTCCGGCCCGTTCCTTGCCAACGCGGTCATCCTGGTGCTGGGCAGCTTTCTCGTGCTGACTTTCCTGCGCGACCCCCGCGCGAAGAGGCCGGCGCTGTAAATCATGGCCACCGTTGGTTATTGCTACGACCCGATCTTCCTTGAGCATGATTCGCCCGGCCACCCCGAAAATGCCGAACGTCTGAAGGCAATCATGGCGCTGTTGCGAAGGCGCGATGCGCTGGCTGACACGCCGGCAATTCCCTTTGCGCCAGCCACCTTTGAAGCGCTTGCCCATATCCACACGCCGGCCTATCTCTCCAGACTCTACGCAGTGTGCGAACGTGGCGGCGGCGCGCTTAATCCTGACACCTACGCTACTCCGCGCACCTTTGATGCGGCCTCGATGGCGGTGGGCGCGAGCATGGCCGCCGTGGATGCGGTGATGCGCGGCGAGGTCGATCGCGCGTTTGCGCTGGTGCGGCCGCCAGGGCATCATGCCTTTGCCGATCATGGCGAGGGCTTCTGCCTGTTCAACAATGTAGCCTTTGCGGCGCGGCACGCGCTGAATGATTTGATCGATGCCGACATGGGCTGGTCGCCGGCGGCCGCGCGCAACCAACGCAACGCCAGGCCGGAGCGCGCGCTGATCGTCGATTTCGACGTGCATCATGGCAATGGCACGCAGGCGATCTTCTATGACGATCCGCGCGTGATGTATTTCAGCGTGCATGAGTTTGCGTGGCCGATGTACCCCGGCACTGGCCGAGCCGACGAGCGCGGCCGGCATGAGGCGCGTGGCAGCACGCTGAATGTGCCGCTGCCGTCCGGCGCTGGCGACTTCGCCTATGCCCGCGTGTTTGATGAGATTCTCGTGCCGGCGGCGCAGCGCTTCCGCCCAAACCTGATTTTGGTGAGCGCCGGCTATGACGCGCACTGGGTTGACCCGCTGGCGCATATGAATGTGACGCTGTCCGGCTTTGTGCGCATGATGAAGGTGCTGTGCGATCTGAGCAACGCGCTATGCGATGGCAGGTTGGTGACCATCCTTGAGGGCGGCTACGATTTATCAGCGCTCTCCTTTGGCGTGCTGAACACCTTGCGCGTGATGCAGGACAGGTTGGGTGATGTGGAAGATCCGCTGGGGCCGGCGGAGGAGCGTGAGACGCCGGTGGACGATCTAATCGACACGATCATCGAAATGAACGCGTTGCGCTGATGTTGATTCGTTCGCCATGCAAAACAAACACGCCCTTCAAAGGGCGTGTTTGTTTTGCGTGGCGCGCCTTGCGCAGACGACATGGAGGTTGTCGTCAGGCGTGAAAAGTGTGCGCGCAGCCGCTACGGGCCGATGTGTAGATGCCTTCGAGCATCTCGGTCAGGTTGCGGCCGTCCTCCACTGTGATGCTCATTGATGTGCCGTGCAGGATGGCGCTGATCCACTGATCCATCGGCATGGGCAGCGCCTTCGGCAGATTCGTCGGTTTGATGTAACCCTGGATTTCCTGTGGCTGCAACTGCGTGCTGCTCAGGTTGATGCCGGCGTCGGGCGCGGTGTTCAGGCCGAGGTAGCCGGCTGTGCCGTAAAACTCGTAGGGGTTGGGGCCGGCGCGATGCACCCATGCCGTGTCAAGAATGCCGAGCGCGCCGCTTTCGAACTCGATCACCGCGACGGTGTTGTCGTCGATCGGATATGCGCCGCTGAAGTTCTGCACCTTTGCGATGACCGATTTTGGCTTGCCCATCAGCCAGCGCATCACGTCGGTAGTGTGACAGCCGAGATCGAACAGCGCGCCGCCGCCGGCCAGCGCCGCATCCGCAAACCACGCACTGCCGTCGTGAAACCAATGATCGAGCGCGGCGTTGTGCGCCACGCGCGCTCGCATCAGCGTGACCTTGCCCAGCCAGCCCTTGTCGATCACCTGCCGCATGAACAGCACCTCTGGCCGCGTGCGACTGGGCAGCGAAATCATGAACTTGATTCCGCTTTGATTCACGAGTTTCACGACTTCGTCGGCATCGGTGGTGGCAACGGTCAGGGCTTTCTCGGTGAAGACGTGCTTGCCGTGCTGCACGGCTGCCTTTAGCACTTGAGGATGCTGCGCGGTCGGCGCGTTGACGACGACGGCTTCCACATCGGGGTCGCTCAATACCTTTTCGAGGTCGTCTGACCACGCCACGCCGAATCGCTCGGATGCGGCTTTGCCGCGCGCGGGATCATCGTCCCAGATGCGGGTGATTTTGGCTTCGGGATGTTTGGCGACGTGGTCGCCGTAGCCGTTGGCATGGACGTGCGCCATGCTGAGCATTGCAATCTTTAACATGTCACTCCTTGAAATTCATTGTGTCTGCGTCAAACATTGATGGCATCGAGATCCGGCATCGTCAGCGCGACTTCCTTGCCTGAAGCTGCCGAGTCGATCAACCCCTGGATGATCATGTTCGTCAGCAGCATCTGATCGGCAGGGATGGGGGATGGCTTGCCCTCACGAATGGCGTCGGCGAACGCCAACTGCTCGCGGCGGAAAAGTTCGATGTCCTCAACCGCCGGCACCTCTTGTGCCACGGTATTCGTCATCAAACCGAACTCGTGCCGATAAACAGTGAGGGGATGCAGGCGCAGGCCGGCGCGCGTGCCGAGGAAGAACGTGCCGCCGATGTCATCCATATGCATGATCCACGCCGTCTTGAACACCATTGCTGCGCCGTTCTCGAAGCGCACCCATGCCACGCCGAAGTCCTCGACTTCCAGCTTGTCGGGGTCCCATTTCCATGAGCCAACCACTGGCTTGTGCGTTTTGCCGAGCAGGTTGTTGGCGATGCCCGACACTGCCACTGGCTTGGGGTGCTTCAGCATGCACAGCGCTGCGTCGAGGCTGTAGACGCCGATATCTGCAACGGTGCCGATGCCGGCGGTGGCCTTGCCGATGAATGAACCGCCCGGAATGCCGCAGCGCCGCGCAGCGACGGTTTCACTGTAATATACGTCGCCGAGCGTGCCAGCATCTACGATGGCCTGGGCAGCCTGCATGGTTGGACTGTAGCGTGACTTCAGCGCCACCATCAGAAGGGCCTTCGAACGATGCGCGGCGGCAGTCATGGCGGCTGCATCGACGAGCGTCGCTGCCATTGGCTTCTCCACCAGCACGTGCTTGTTCAGCTTCAGCGCATCGACCGATGGCGCGCGATGCGCTTGGTTGAACGTTGCGACCACCACGCCTTCGATATCTTCCTGCGCCAGCAATTCGTGGTAATCCTGGTAGACGCGCGGGATATTCCAGCGCTTGGAGGTATTCGTCGCGCGATCCTTGTCCACATCGGCGACTGCGACAAACTCCACCCCGGGGTTGTCGGCCATGGCGCGGCAATGCGTTTGCGCGATGCCGCCGGCGCCGATCAATCCGAGCTTTACCGTTCGCATGTTTGGTTCTCCTTGTTGATGTTGTGATGCATCACTGTTGTCTCTGCGCGGTTTGCACGCCACTGTGCAAGCTGCGTCCCCAGACGCAGCTACACATCACACTGATTGCACGCCTGGGGACGCTATTTGATTCTGCAGATGCAAAACTATTCACGCATGTTTATCTCGGCATCTCCTGTGGGTCATGCAGGAAGCAAGCTGCGCGCTGATTGGCATTTACGACGTAATCTCCGGGCCGGCGCTTCGAGCATGGCGCGAAGGCAAACGGACAGCGTTCTACGAACACGCACTTGTTCGCCTCGTGCGTCAGCGGCCGCTCCACCGTGTGCAGATCCATCTTCTCCGTCCAGCGTTGCTCTGGGTCGATGGATGGCACCGATGCCAGGAGTTGCTGTGTATAGGGATGGGATGGCGAGCGGATGATGGTGTCAAGATCACCCGACTCCACCACGCGCCCAAAACACAGCACCATCAGCTTGCCGCCGAGGTAGTAGGCCGTCGACAAGTTGTGCGTGATGAACAGGCAGGAGATGCCGTATTTGTCGCGAAAGTCGATCAGGATGTTCAGGAAGAGCGTGCGCACGGCCGCATCGATCATCGACACTGGTTCGTCGGCGATGATGACGCGCGGCTTCAGCAGATACAGCCGCGCCAGCATTACGCGCTGGCGCTCGCCGCCGCTGAGTTGATGCGGATAGCGTCCAATGATGTCGTTGGGACGCAGATCCACTGCGCGCAACGCCTCGTGCATCAGATCAGTCTCTTCCTTGCGCGACTTCGCCAGCTTGAAGTTCTGGATCGCCAGCTCCAGCACGCGTTCTATGCGATAAAACGGGTTGTAGATGCCGTAGGGGTCCTGGAACACCGGTTGCACCTGCCGGCGATATTCATTCCATTCGTCACGGTTGAGCGTTGCCAGGGATTTGCCCTTGAACAGCACCTCGCCGGCGGTTGGCGGGGCCAGGCCGAGCAGGATACGCGACAGCGTGGTCTTGCCGCTGCCGCTCTCGCCGACGAGCGAGATGATCTCGGGCGGACTGTTGTGCAGGGCGAGTGACACATCGTCGATGGCCGCGATGCGTCCGCGCCGGCCCAGGCCGCCACCGGTGGCGAACTCCTTGACCAGGCTGCGTGCCTCCAGGACGGGCGTCGAACTGGGCGCCGATGCGCTGATGGAAATCGTGTTGCTTTGCGTCATGGCTTCAACTCGCTTCGCTGCAATTCGCCCTTTGCCAGATCTTCCTTCGACCACTCGTTGGTGCTGTAGATGTGACACGCCACCAACCGGCCCGCTGCGCCCTGACCGTTGCCCACTTGGTCCGGTCTGACGGTGGACAGCTTCGGCTCGACCGCCTTGCAGATCTCCTTTGCAAACGGGCAGCGCGGATGAAAGCGGCAGCCTACCGGCCAGTTCAGCGGGCTGGGCGCGAGGCCCGGGATGCCTTCCACCCGCACGCGCGGCTTGTTGATGTCGGGAATCGTGCGAATCAGGCCTTGCGTGTAGGGATGCAATGGGTTCTTGAAGATTTGCGTCGTTGTGCCGATTTCCATCATCGCGCCGGCGTACATGATGCCCATGCGGTCGGCCAATTCTGCATGAACAGCCATGTCGTGGCTGACATACACCACTGTCAGACCGAGCTTCACGCGGATGTCTTTCAGTTCCTGCAAGATGGCGCGCTGCACGTTCACATCCAGCGCAGTGGTCGGCTCATCTGCCACCAGCAGATCGGGGCCCAGCGTGACCGACGCGGCGATGGTGACGCGCTGCTTCATGCCTCCGCTGAGTTGGTGCGGAAACATGCGCGCGACAGATGGCGGCAAGCCGACCATCGCCAGCCGCTCTTGCATCTTTGCCTGCGCTGCGCTCTTCGGCATCTGCATATGCTCCATGATGGCATCGATGATCTGGTCCTCGATGCGCATCACGGGGTTGAGTGAGTTCATCGCGCCCTGCGGGATGTAGGCGATGTTGCGCCAGCGCAAGGGGCGCAACTTGTCGAAGGGGATGTTGAACAGGTCGAGGCCGCCTTCACTGCCGGCGCCGTTCATGCGCGGCGCATCTTTTGGGTAGAACAGCGCTTGGCCGCTGCGAATGTAGCCTGGCGCTTTGATCAGCCGCAACACACCTTCCACCAGCGTCGATTTGCCGCAGCCGGATTCGCCGGCCAGCCCAAACACTTCGTTGCGCTGGATCGTGACATCGACGCCATCGACGACCTTCGCTTCGCCGGCGATGGTCTTGTACCAGATGCGCGCATCGGTGACGCGCAGCAGATCGCCATGTGTGGCAGGGGCGGCGGGGGGAGCGTTTTTGTCATTCATCGTGTGTCTTCACTGGCCGGTGACATTTTGCAGACGCGGGTTGAGATACTCTTCCATGCCGCGGTTGATCATGGTGAGGGCGAGGAAGATCAAGACGAGGATCGCCGGCGGCAGCAGCAACAGCAAATACAAGCCGCGCGTGAATGCGCCCCATCCGCTGGCGTAGTTGATCATCATGCCCAGGCTGATGGCGTCCGACGCGCCCAGTCCGATCAATGCGATGCCGACTTCGGCCACCATTGCGCCGACGGTTGCAAATGCGAAGCTGATCAGCACATACGGCAGCAGGTTCGGCAGAATTTCCGTGAAGATGATTTTCAAGTCACCCTGCCCGGTCACCTTTGCCAGCTCGACGTAGGGCTGCTCCTTCATCGACATAACCTGCGCGCGGATGGTGCGCGCGGCGAAGGGCCAACTGAACAGCGCAACGATGAGCGCGACCGTGAGCATGCTCTTGCTGGGCACCACCAACGTCAGACCGACGAGGATGGGATAGGCAGGAATGACGAGCAGGATGTTGGTGAAAGTGATCAGCGCGGTGTCGAGCTTGCCACCCTTGTAGCCGGAGATGAAGCCAACGATCACGCCGACGGAAGTCGCGAGGAGGCCGGCCAGAAAGCCGATGAACAGGGTGGTTTGCAGGCCGGCGAGAAAATCCGTCAGGATGTCGCGGCCATGTCCATCGGTGCCAAGCGGGTTCGCGGCTGATGCCGGCAGCCAGCGCGGGAACACGCCGGGGCGCGCCGGGCTGACGTCACCGATGATGGGCCGATAGATCAACGGCGCGATGAAGGCGATGAAAATGAGGATCGCCAGCACGATCACGCCAAAGCGGAACTTGCCGCTGCTCTTCCACGTGTTGGTTAAAAAACGCATGGGCGCTCCTTTTGTCGTGCTAGGACGATTGAATGGCTGTGCGAATGCGCGGATCGATGATAGGGATGAGCAGGTCGATGATCAGGCTCGCCGTCATCACGCTGAAGATCGAGAGCAGGATGATGCCCATGATGGCGTTGAAGTCGAAGTATTGAATCGCGCGGCTGAGCAGTTCACCGAGGCCGGGATAGACGAACAGGATTTCCACCAGCAGTTGCCCGCTCAGCGCTGCGCCAAGCGTGAGCGCCAGCGCGGTGGCTTGCGGCAGCATGGCATTGCGAAGGCCGTAGCGCCGCATGATGTTTTGCGTTCGCAAGCCTTTTGCTTCGGCGTAATGCAGATAATCCTCGCCTAGCAGGGTGATGATGAGCGAGCGCGTCGATAAGATCCACCCGGCCAGTGTGACCAGCACGATGGCGCTGATGGGCAACACGGAATGCCACAGCATGCTCATGATGAAGGGCAGATTCAAGCCGACGGTGAATTGTGCGTCGTATGCGCCGCGCGTGGGGAAGAGCGCCAGCTGGTAGCCGAAGAACAGCACCAGGAAGAGCGCGATCAGATAGGCCGGAATCTGCGAGAGCGCGATGGAGATGTTGGTCAATGCGCCGCTCCAGCGCTTCTCACGGAACCAGCCGGCCATCAAACCCAGCAACAACCCCAACACCCACGAGATGGCGATGGAGGTGCCCATCAGGAGGAGCGTCCAGCCCAGCCGCTGCATGATGAGGTCCTGCACCGGCGTGGGAAAGTTGATGAAGGACGGGCCGAGGTCCTGCTTGATGATGACGTTGTAGAGGTAGCGCACATACTGCTCAAGCAAGGTGCCATTCAGGCCGAATTGCTCCTTGTAGAAGTTGACCATCTCGGGGCCGGTAGCGATGGTCTTGGCATATTGGCGCTCAAGCGCCTTCACCCACGACTCGATGGGGTTGACCGGCAGCAGCCGAAACAAGAAGAAGGTGATCGTGAATGCGCCCCAGATGGTTAGCACATAGGCTGCGATCTTCCCGAGGTAATAACGCAGGAGGGGGTGTTGTTTCAGCATGTTCGTGGAAGCGGTCAGTAGTGGTCGACAGGGGTAAGGGTAGGCATTGGGAAGATGAGCGCATATTGAGCGCCGCTGGAATCCCTGATGCTTTGCCCCTACGACAAGATCACCTATGACAATTCATCGCAAGGGGTGAGCAGAAACTCACCCCTTGCAGCTTTGCGCTCACGATTACTTCGACTTGACGTTGAACAGCACCCACATGATCTGGCCCCACCAGTTGAAGGGCACCGTATACAGGTTGTCCTTCGTCGGCATGCCATCCCAGTAAGTGGTGTTGAATTGCACTGGGTAGTAGGTCTCGATCAACGGGACGCCAAAGGCCATCTCCATCCATCTGTCAAAGGCCTGCATATAGAGGTCTTTGGCTTCTGGCGCATCCGGCGTCAACTGCTTCAGCTTCTCGACAATCGAGTCGAACTCCTTGTCGCAAGCGCGGAGGCTATTGCCGTTGATGGGGCGCTCGCCGATGGGCACCACGCGGTTGCAGGTATAGCCGTCATACAGCTCCATCGGGTCGACGGTTGCACCGCACATCCACCATACCCCTGCGTCCCAGTCGCCGGCATCCACGCGACTCCACCACACAGGTCCCTCGAAGTTCTGCAGCGACGCCTCGATACCCTGCGCCTTGAGATCTTCGATCCAGTCCTGCGCCATCAGATACTCGTAACCAGTCGGCCCAACCGGCGTGCCAACCACGAAGCTGAATGGCTTGCCATCTGGCGCCATCATCGTGTTGCCGTCCTTCTTGAAGCCGACGCTCTCCAGCAGCGCGACTGCGCCGGCTGGGTCATAGGTGAAGGTCTTCCACTTCTCAGCAGATGCCGGATTGATGAACTGATCCATGTTCCGGTAGTTGGCCCACAGACCCTTCGCCGGCTGCGATGGCGGCACCCAGATGTTCTTGCCCCACTTCTCGCGGTTCATCAGCATCGACAGCGCGCGGCGCACCTCGGGCTTGTCGAATGGCGCCTTGGCATTATTGAAGAACGCGCCACGCGGGCAGGGATCGACATACGCCACACCGTTGAACTGCTTCAGATCGGCCGACTTCGATTGGAAGATGTCGTATGGGATTCCCAGCACGTCGGTGTTGTTCGCCATCATATCGGCCACGACCTGGTCGCTTGATGACGGCCCGGTGCGATAAATCACGTACTTGGGCGCTGGATCAAACTTGGCCTTGTTCCAGTAGTTCGGGTTCTTCTTCCACACGAACACCTTCTGATCAGGATAGGTCTTGTCCAGCATGTACGGGCCAGTCGTCACCGGCGGGTTGTTCTTGAAGGTCTTGGGGTCTTCCTTCTCCCAGATGTGCTTGGGAATGAACACGGCGCCGGTGCAGATGGTGCACCAGAATTGCAGGTGATAGCGCGGCTGCGGTGTCTTGAACTTGTAGACTGCTGTCAGATCATCCACGGCTTTGAGCGAATCGATCACGCCATCAGGGTCCGGGTTGCCCAGCGCGGCTGGATCCTTCGCCCGCATCTCGTAGGTGTAGACGATGTCATTAGCCGTGAAAGGCTGCCCATCGTTCCACTTTGCCTCGGGGTTGATCTTTACTGTGAGTTCGGTGTAATCCG